>LJCV01000247.1 GCA_001298575.1 Actinobacteria bacterium OK074 | reverse complement strand
GTTGTGACGGGATACGGCGGGCGGGACGGGGGCAGGCGGTCCGGAGGGGGGTCGTGGGTGAAGGGTGGGTCGGGGGGGGGGGGGGGGGAAGGATCTCGGGGTCGGGACGGCGCCGGGCGGGACGGGCCGGCAGGTCCGGCGGGGCGGACAGGGGAGGGGTGGGTGCATGATCGATGGGTCGCGCATCGAAGGGCCGTATTTCGTGCTGACCGTGCTCGGGGTGCTCGGGACCGCGCTGATGGCGGGGGTGTTCTGCGGTTTCTCGGTGCTGGTGATGAAGGGGCTGGGCGCACTGCCGCCCGCGCAGGGAGTCGCCGCGATGAACGCGGTCAACACCGCCGCGACGACCCCGGCGTTCATGGGCCTGTTCGTCGGGTCGACGGTGCTGTGCACGGTGCTCGCCGTGGTCACGTTCGTGCTGATGCCGTCGGACGGGGCCGCGGCGCTGCTGGTCGGCAGCTCGCTGTACCTGCTGGGGGCGTTCGGGGTGACGGTCGTGGCCAACGTGCCCCGCAACGCCCGGCTCCTCGGGATGGAGCCCGGCTCCCGGGAGGCCGCCACGTACTGGAGTGCGTACGTGCGCGAGTGGACGATGTGGAACCACGTCCGCACGGTCGCGTCGGCCGGGGCCGCGGTGTCCTACCTGCTCGCCCTCACCTGATTCCTCGGCGGACACACCGGCAGCCACCGGGGTACCGGAACGCGGGTACGGGTTCGGTTTCCGGGTTCTTTCCGGGTCTTCCCCCGGCGGCGGGCGGGGCCCTGGCGTCGTATCGTGGCCGTACGAATCCGGCCACACGCTTCCACGAGGACGACGACCATGGCCGACCCCAAGGGATTTCTCACCACGCCCCGCGAGGACTGGCCGCGCAGGCCCGTCGAGGAACGGGTTCGCGACTGGGACGAGGTGTATGTTCCGGGTGCACTGCTGCCGATCATCAGCCGGCAGGCGGACCGGTGCATGGACTGCGGGATCCCGTTCTGCCACGACGCCTGCCCGCTCGGCAACCTGATCCCCGAGTGGAACGACCTGGTCTCGCGCGAGGACTGGCGGGCGGCGAGCGACCGGCTGCACGCCACGAACAACTTCCCCGAGTTCACCGGGCGGTTGTGCCCGGCGCCGTGCGAGGCGGGGTGCGTGCTCGCGATCAACCAGCCCGCGGTGACCATCAAGAACGTCGAGGTGGCCGTCGCCGACCGGGCCTGGGCGGACGGGTTCGTGCCGCCGCGGCCGCCGGAGCGGCTCTCCGGGCGGACCGTCGCCGTGGTCGGCTCGGGACCCACCGGGCTCGCCGCCGCGCAACAGCTCACCCGGGCCGGGCACACGGTGGTGGTGTACGAGCGGGCGGACCGGATCGGCGGGCTGCTGCGGTACGGGATACCGGCGTTCAAGATGGAGAAGCGCCATCTCGACCGGCGGCTCGAACAGATGCGGGCGGAGGGCACCAGGTTCCGTACGTCCACGGGGATAGGCCGGGACATCGGGGCGGAGGGCCTGCGGGCGCGTTACGACGCCGTCGTCATCGCCACAGGTGCCACGGCGTGGCGCGAACTCGACGTTCCGGGGCGGGAGTTGGCCGGGGTGCACCAGGCGATGGAGTACCTGCCGATGGCCGACCGGGTCTGCGAGGGGGATCTGGAGGTCTCGCCGCTGTCGGCGGCCGGGAAGCACGTCGTGATCGTCGGGGGCGGGGACACCGGGGCGGACTGTCTGGGGACCGCGGTGCGCGAGGGGGCCGCATCCGTGACCCAGCTCGACATCTACCCCCTGCCGGAGGCGGAGCGGGACGAGGACAGCGACCCGTGGCCGACGTACCCGCGGCTCTACCGTCTCTCGGCCGCGCACGAGGAGGCCCGCGACCTGGAGTCGGCACCCGCGGCGGACGCGGACGCCCGGCTGTTCGCGGCGTCGACGCTGCGCTTCACCGGAGACACGGCGGACGGACACGGCGGGCACGTCGGGCACGTACGGGAGTTGCACCTGGTCGAGGTGGACGCGCGGCGGCAGCCGGTGTCGGGGTCCGAGCGGGTGCTGCCCGCCGACATGGTGCTGATCGCGCTCGGTTTCTCCGGACCCGACCGCGGTGACGGGCTGATCGACCAGCTCGGGCTCGCCCTCGACGACCGCGGCACGATCACGCGGGACGCGCACTTCGCGACCAACGTTCCCAGGGTCTTCGCCGCGGGGGACGCGGCGCGCGGGCAGTCGCTCGTCGTGTGGGCAATCGCCGAGGGCCGGGCCGTGGCGGCGGCGGTGGACCGGCATCTGACGGGGGAGGCGTCGCGGCTGCCGGCGCCGATAGGGCCGTACGACCGGCCGCTCACCGCCTGACCTGGCCCTCCCTCGACTGACGGTGCGACCAGCCACCCACCCACCACCGCCTGGGGGACTGGTTCTCGCCCTCTCTGCCGGTCCCGTCCTCGGGAAGACGGCCGCGAGGAAGACAACGGCCGGCGTCGAGGCGGCCGGAGAGTTCCCTCCTCCGGCCGGTCTGCGCCGGGCCTGGGCGGAGCTGTCCGACGACGGGGTACGGCCGCTCGTCGTCCGGTCCTCCTCGCCGCGGGAGGACACGGCGGAGTCGTCGCCGGCGGGGCAGTTCGACTCGGTGCTCGACGTACGCGGCTGGCCGGAGTTCCGCCGGGCGGTACGGACGGTGCTCGACTCGGCGCGGCGGCCCGACCGCCGGTACGACGGCGCCGATGGCCGTGCTCGTCCAGCCGATGCTGGTGTCGCGGTCCGGCGGGGTGATGTTCGGCGGAGTGATGTTCGGCGCGGATCCCGTGGCGGGGCGGACCGACCCGTTGTAGGTGAACGCGGTGCGGGGCGGTCCGGACACGCTGGTCAGCGGCGAGCAGCCGGGGACGAGTTACCGACCGAGCCGACGGGGACGGGTCCTGCGGACGGAACCCCCGGAGGCCACCTCCCCCTCGTGAAAACCGCACCCCCGCGCACAGAACCCACCCCCTCTCCCCCGCCCGACTGCGCCGACTGGCCCGCCTCGCACACCGCCCCCGTCGGCACGAAAACCCACCGACCTCCGAGATCCCGCCCACAACCGAAACGGAAAGCCCCTGGTCAGCCTCAATCCCCCAGTACACGGACAAGACGCCCTCCCCGAACCCGGGTTACGATCCACAAGCGCCCTTGCCCCCGCAGTCCCCAACCCCCGGGTCGCCCATGTCTCTCGCAGCTCCCCTGCCGACGCCCCCACTCGCCCTCCCGCCCGGCCGCAGATGGCGGGTGCGGATGCTGCGTGTCGTGCTCGGCGTCACCATCGGCTATCTCGCCCTCTGGGCGACCGGTTCGCTCGGCGTGCTGGCGCTGTCGTACGCGGCCCGGGAGGACACCCCGACGTCGGTGCACCCGCAGAACGTGACGGGCATCAGCCACTTCGAGGCCGTGGGCGACCGCGGCAAGCTGTCGCGAGGCGCGGCGCCCTCGCCGCAGGGGTACCGGGAGCTGGCCCGGCTCGGCTTCACCACGGTCGTGGACCTGCGCGCCGAGGACCTGAGCGCGGCGCAGCTCGCCGAGCCCGTGAAGGCCGGGCTCACCGTCGTACGGCTGCCGATCCGGGACGGGCAGACGCCCACCGAGGCGCAGGTCCAGCGCTTCCTGTCCGTGGTCGCGGACGCCCCCGGGCCGGTGTTCGTGCACTGCGGTGCCGGTGTGGGGCGTACGGGGACGATGGCGGCGGCGTATCTCGTGCAGACGCAGCGGGTGTCGCCCCAGAGCGCGGTGTGGCGCAACCTCGCGGTGGGGCCGCCGTCGATCGAGCAGATCTACTACGGCCTGTCGCTGCGGCGCACCGACGCGGACCAGCCGCCGATCGTGGTGGTCGCGATCAGCCGCCTGGTGGACGCGCCGCGCCGGATGATGAGTTGGTTGTAGGACCAGCCCACACCAGCCCGCATCAACCCGCATCCACGGGAACACCATTCGGACCCGCGGGAACGGACATGCGAGTGGCCCGGGTCCGCCATAACGGCACCCGGGCCACAGCCGCGATCACCTTCAGACTGGAATATCTTCAGACTGGAACATTAAGACCGGGGCAAAAGCCAAAAAGCCAAAAGCCGGTGAAGCTAAAACAACCGGTCGGCTCGGGCCGACACGGGCACGCTCAGGACAGCAGGAAGTCCGCCTCACCCGCCTTGGCCCCTTCGATGAACGCGGTCATCTCATCAGTGGTGTAGATCAGTGCGGGCCCGTCCGGGTCGGTGGACTGGCGTACGGCTATGCGACCGTCGGCGAGTTTCATCGCCTCCAGGCAGTTGCCGCCGTTGCCTCCGCTCCACGGCTTGTGCCAGCCTTCGCTGCCCAGTTCGCGGGCGGGCATGCCGTTGTACACGCGCATGCGTGAGGCCATCCGGTCCGAGCGCTCCGCGCGGTCCGTAAGGCCGAGTTGAATGCGTTCCATTCACAGCTCCTTGCGAAGATCCCGGAGGATCTCCTTCGTGCGTTGTGCCGTAGCGGCCTGAGCCGCCATGCGGTCCATGACCTCGAGATGAGTGGCCACCTCGGTGCGTGCGTCCAGATAGACGGCGCCGGTCAGGTACTCGCTGTAAACCATGTCGGGGAGTTCCGGCATGGGGAATCGGAAGATGACGAACGGCCCGTACGTACCCGGGTGCGGTCCCATCGAGAACGGGAGCAACTGGAAGGTCACGTTGGGCAGTTCGGTCATCTGGAGCAGCTTGTCGAGCTGCCCGCGCATCACCGCGGCGCTGTTGTCGCCACCGACGTGGCGGCGCAGCGCGGTCTCGTCCACCACCGCCCAGAACGTCGGCGCGTCCGGGCGGGTGAGCAGTTCCTGGCGCCGCATGCGCAGGTCGACGTAGCGCTCGATGTCCTCGGGTCTGGTCCGCCCGACGGCGCCCGATCTGAGCACACCCCGGGCGTACTCCTCGGTCTGGAGCAGTCCGGGGACGAAGTGCGGTTCGTAGGAACGGATGAGGACGGCCGCGCCCTCCAGGCTGACGTGCATCGAGAACCAGCCCGGCAGCACGTCGTGGAAACGCTGCCACCAGCCGGGCTTGTTGGCCTCCTCGGCGAGCCGGACGAACGCCTCGCCCTCCTCGTCGCTCACGCCGTAGGCCCGCAACAGCAGTTGGAGGTACGGGATCTTGAGCGCGACCTCGGCCATCTCCATCCGGCGGACGGTGGCGGGGGCGACGCGCAGGATGCGGGCGGCCTCCTCGCGCTTGAGACCGGCGTGCTCGCGCAGGTCGTAGAGGCGTCGGCCGAGAACGACCTGGCCGACCGTCGGCGCGGACCGCGGCTCGCTCACTCGCACCTCCACCTGGACTGTCCGGACAGCAGCATGCGCGGCGCCGTCCGGGCTCCCTCCCGGGTACCCCGCCCGTCCGCGAACTCGCGCACGGTCGGCGCCTGTTCGCGGGCGTACGGAGACTCGGGGGGGTTCCCGACCGGCGTCGCCCGGTGTGCTGTTGCGAGCAGTGTGCCACGCGCCCTGGCATAGTCACACAGCACTCTGCATTTTTCAGAGTGACTCTTGCCAAGTGTTCACGCCGGGGAGATAGTGGCAAGCGTGACTCCGCCGCCCGCGCCACGTGGAACAGATGCCGAGGACCGGCCCGGCCTGTGTGCCGCCCCCGGGGCGGGCTCCGGCGCGGCGCCCGGACGCCGGTTCCGCTTCGAGCTGGCCGCGCACCCCGCGTCCGTGGCCCGGGCCCGGCAGGTGACCCGCGACCGGCTCGCGCACTGGCAGGTCTGCCCGGACACCCGCGACTCGGCCGAACTCGTCGTGTCCGAGCTGGTCACCAACGCGATCGTGCACACCGCGAGCGAACACGTCGTGTGCGAGCTGCACGACAGCGAAGAGACCGAACTGGTGCGCATAGCCGTGCACGACGAGGGCTGCGCCTCCGGTGCCACCCCCGGCGACGGGCACCCGGCGCGGCGGCGGTCGGCGGAGGAGCGCGGGAGGGGACTGCTCCTCGTCGACGCCCTGTGCCGCGCCTGGGGTGCGCACGAGGCGGGACCCGGGCTGCTGGTATGGGCGGAACTGCACCGCGGTGAAGGGGAACGGGAACGGGGCGGGGGGCCGGTTCCGGCCGCTCCGGAACGGGCCGCGGACCCCTTGGGTCCCACCGCCCGCGCCGGGGACCTGTCGCGTTCCGGCGACAGGTCCTACGACGGGCAGCACGACCGCAGCCCGCTGGAGAACACCGGGCGCGCGTGGAGCGCCGACCCCGGCTGGGGTACGAAGAAGCCACCGGTCGTGAAGCCGTCGGCCGTCCGCGACCGGGGCACCACGAGAGCACTCACGGGAATCGAAGCGCTACGGGGGACGGGGGCCGAATGGGTGTGACGGACGACGGCGGTCCGCAAGGGACGCCGGGACCACGGGGAGCGACGCGGGGGACCTGGGGGACCTGGGGGACCTGGGGGACCTGGGGGACCTGGGGGCGTTCGGATATGAGCCGGATCCCTTCGGGTGCGGGCAGGAGCGCTTCGGGTACGAGCCGGAGCGCTTCGGGCGCGGGCAGGAGCTCTTCGGACGCGGGCGGAACCGTAAGGCGTACGGCGCCGCCGGGGCCCGGTGGTCCCAGCACCCTGACCCTGGACACCCTGGCCCGCGTCGAACGCCGGCTGCGCACCCGCGGTCGGCTCCCCATACCCGAGGACATGACCCTCCCCCTCGGCTGCGACGCCGTGGAGGTGCCCGCCCGCCTCGGCCCGCTGCTGATGCCGCGGCTGCCGCGCACGGGCTGTGTGTACACCGACCGGACGCACTGGTGGTGGATCGTGCCCGCCGACTCCGACGTCGCCCTGGAGTGGCCGGAACCCGCCCGGTACGTTCCGGGCGCGGTGGTGGTACCCGCCGGGCTGCGCGCGCCCGGCGCCCTCCGGCTCGTGCACCGTCCCGACGGCACGCTGCCGTACACCCCGCCGATCCCCCTCTACCTGGCGCTGTGCCGGGCGACGGGGACGACGCCCACGTGGTCGCGGCCGGTCAGCGCGTAGGGCGCGCGTGAGGGGGCGCTCCGACGCGTGACGGCGCGCGGACGAGGGTGGTCGCGCGACGGTATCGGGGGTGGTGCGCCCGCGTACGCGGCGCCGTCCCTCCGTGCGCCCTGCCCGGTCGGCGCGGTTCCCGCGATAGTGGCCGTCGTCCACCGTCACATGCCGAACTCCCAGGCCGGTATGGGGTGTTCGGCGTGCGACATGCGACGTTCGGCGTGCGGAGTTCGGAGTTCGGAGTTCGGAGTTCGGGGGAGGTCGGCGTTGGCGAGGAAGCACCGGTCCGCTGCGGCGGACGGCGGTCGGGCAGACAGCGCCGGCGCCAAGGCGGCGGGCACCAACGACAAAGCAGTCAACAACAAAGCAGTCAACGACAAGACAGCCAACGGCAAAGCAACCAACGACGAGGCAACAGAGTCCCCCTCCGAATCCCTCCTCTTCGGCGGCCCCCTCCGCTACGACATGGGCTGGTCCCGGCACTCCGGCGCGTTCCTGGAGATGGGTTTCCGCGCCATGGTCACCCGGCTGCCCGCGCTCCTCGCGTCCAGCTTCCGGCTGGCCTGGCAGGCGGACCGGTCCGCCGCCCGGATCGTCCTGACCTCCGAGATCACGCGGGGCGTGGCCCAGGCGGTGAGCCTGCTCGCCGTCAACTCCGTGCTGACGCGGCTGATCGCGGGCGGCACCGTCCAGGACCGGCTGCGCGACGCGGTCCCGGCGCTGGTGACGGTGGCCGCCGTGATGCTGCTGACCGCGCTGCTGCGGGCCGCGTCGACGTACGCCACCGGGCGCCTCGAACCGAAGGTGGAGCGGGTGGCGACCGAGCTGTACCTGGAGCGGGCGGCGGCCGTCGAACTCTCCGCGATCGAGGACGACGCCTTCCACAAGCTGCTCGACACCGCGCAGTACGGCGCCTCCTCGGCGCGCCGCATGATCGCGATCGCCACCCGGGTCGTGAACGCGATGATCTCGCTGACCGCGGCGGCCGGTGTGCTCACCGTGCTGCACCCGGCGCTGCTGCCCCTGCTCGTGACGATGACCCTGCCGAGCGCGTGGAGTTCGCTGACGATCGCCCGGCGCCGCTACGAGTCGTACCACGCCTGGGTGCAGCACGCCCGGGCCGGCCACCTGCTCGGCAGCCTGCTCATCGAACCGGCGGCGGCCCCGGAGATCCGGGTGCACGGGGTGGGGCCCTTCCTGCTGCACCACTTCCACGCGATGGCGGAGACGGCCGAGCTGGAACAGGCCCGGCTGGCCAAACTCGCGGCCCGTACCGGCCTGTTCGCGGCGGCCTGGACGGGGCTCGCGACGGTGGCGACGTACGCGACGCTCGGCGCGCTGCTGCTGACCGGCTCGATGGCCCTGTCGGTGGCGGGCACCGCGGTCATCGCGATCCGGACCGGTTCCGCGAACCTCGACACGCTCGTCCTCGAACTCAACTCCCTGCACGAGGAAGCCCTGTTCGTGGGCGATCTCCAGCGGCTGTACGTCGAGGCGGCCGAGCGCGCGATCCCGGAGGGGGGTGCTCCGCTGCCCGCCGAACCGCGCGAGATCCGGTTCGAGAACGTCACGTTCACCTACCCTGGCACCTCAAGTCGCCCCGCCCTCAAGGACGTCACGCTCACGCTGCCGCTCGGGAAGATCGTGGCCCTCGTCGGCGAGAACGGCTCCGGCAAGACGACGCTGGTGAAGCTGCTCGCCGGGCTCTACGCGCCCGACGGCGGCCGGATCCTGTGGGACGACGTCGACGCGGCGGGCGCCGACCGGCGTCAACTCGCCGAACGTATCGCGATGGTGGCGCAGGACTTCAAGCGGTGGCCGTTCACGGCCCGCGTGAACGTGGCCATCGGGCGGCCGTCGGCGCCGGTCACCGACGAACGCGTGGGCGAGGCGGTCGACCGGGCCGGGGCGGAGGAGGTCATCGCCGATCTGCCGCGGGGGCTGGACACGCTCCTCGGGCGCGGCTTCAGCGGCGGACACGAACTGTCCGGCGGCCAGTGGCAGCGCCTCGGCATCGCGCGGGCGGCGCACCGGCGCGGGCACATCCTGATCGTGGACGAACCGACGGCGGCGCTGGACGCCCGCGCCGAACTGGAGGTCTTCGAGAAGATCCGGTCGCTGGCGGGCACCGGCCAGACGGTTGTCCTCATCACCCACCGGCTGGCCTCGGTCCGCCACGCCGACCTGGTGCACGTCCTGGACCAGGGCCGCCTCGCGGAGTCCGGCACTCCGGACGAACTGCTGGCCACGGGCGGGATCTACGCGGAGTTGTACGCGCTCCAGGCGGATCAGTTCGGGGCGCGGGTGCCTACGGCGGACTGACCAACCGGACCAACCGGCGGGCGGCCAAGGGTAGTTGGCCGCTACGGCCGGTTGGCCCCAACGGCTGGCTCACGGCTACGGCCGGTTCACGGCTACGGCCAGTTGGCCGCAACGGCCGACCGTCATCGTTGGCCGACCGTCATCGTTGGCCACCCGTCACTCGACGCCGACCTCAACTCCCCGCACGATCACCAGGAACGTGTCGGTGGCGAGGTCCATGACGACCTCCGCGGCCTGCCCTTCGAGGCGGCACTCCCGCGCGAACTCCTCCGCCGGCCAGGAGCCGCGCGGCCCGCCGGCGGGGAACCGCTCAAGCACCGTTCGCCTGTTCACCCTGTACCTCCATGTCGCGCCCGTACTCCCGGGGCCCTACGGCTCATGCCACGGGGACTCGTAGAGTTAAACGCCGAAGGAGGCCGAAAGCGCCTCGAAATGACCGTACTGAGACGTAGCTGACACTCGTTCACCGCACTGTGTGAGGAAACCCCCGGTATTCGAGACCCCTGTACTCGAATACCCCGACTCCCGCACATCAGCCCAAGCGACCCCTCAGTCAGCCCAAGTGACCCCTCAGTCCGCCCAAGTGGCCCTGAGCCAGCCCCAAGTGCCCCTGAGTCGCGCCCAGTCGGCGCCCGGCCGTCGCTCAGTCGTCGTACTCGTCGTGGTACCGGGTGGACACGGTCGCCTCCTGACGTCCCAGCGCGGTGAGGTCGAGCAGGCTGGTCGTGGACCCGATGCCGTCGAGGCCGCTCCCGTACGCCGAGTAGGTGTGGAACACCCGGTCGCGGTCGCGGAGGAAACAGCTCAGGCCAGGACGGTCGACGGCCTCGCCGAAGCGTTCGAAGGTCACCAGGAAGTCGTGGTTGAAGTCGCTGCCGAACGACGAGTACCAGGGCAGCGTCCAGCCCATCCGCGCCTGGAACGGCAGGATCTTGGTGTAGGGCGCCCGGGACACGGCGACGAACTCCGTGCCGCGCGCGTGCAGATGGGCGAGATGGCCGACCTGGTCCAGGAAAGCTGAGCAGTTGGGGCAGCCCGCGTCCCACTCGGGCGCGAACATGAAGTGGTAGACGACGAGTTGGCCGCGCCCGGCGAAGAGGTCGAGGAGCGTGGCCTTTCCGTCGCGGCCCTCGAAGAAGTACTCCTCCGCGTCGACCTCGACCATCGGCAGCCGCCGCCGCTCGGCGGCCAGCGCGTCGTGCGCACGCTCCACCGCCTTCTCCTTGGCCAGCAGTTCCTCACGCGCGGCACGCCACTCGTCGCGCGAGACGATCTCCGGAAGCGTCATGGCCCCTGTCGGTCCTTCCCCTGGAACGGTCCGTGTTCTTGGTGTCCTTGGGGTGGACCGGAGGTGCGGGCGGAACTCATCGGTGGGGCGCGAGATTTTTTTCCGGGTCCGCTCATGGGGCCCTGCCGGATGCCCTCATGTGTCGTACTCCTGGATGCGCCGCCCGTGCCCGCGCTCGACGAGGGCGGGCAACCGCTCCCCCAACTCCCGTACGGTGGACGGCAGATCGATGGTCAGCAGCTCCCGTTCGCGCATCAGGACGCGGCCGTCGACGATGGTGGTGCGGACGTCGGCGGAGCGGGCGCTGTGCACGAGGGTGGCGGCGAGGTCGTGCACGGGCTGGGTGTGCGGCCCGGTGAGGTCGACGAGGACGAGGTCGGCCCGGTGACCGGGGGCGATGCGGCCGACGCGCCCGGCGAGCCCGACGGCCCGGGCGCTCTGCACCGTGGCGTGGTGCAGGGCCTGACGGGATGTCAGCCACCGCGGGTCGCCCTCGGTGAACTTCTGTGCGAGGGAGGTGAGTGCCATGGACTCCCACACGTCGAGGGAGTTGTTGGAGGCGGCGCCGTCGGTGGCGAGTCCGACCGGCACGCCGATGGCGGCGAGTTGCCTGATCGGCGTGGTCGTCGGCCAGCCGAACTTGAGGTAGCCGCGGGGCGAGGTGGCGACGGCGACGCGTCCGGCGGCCCGTTCCAGGAGCGGCAGGTCGCGTTCGACGATGCCGGTGCCGTGCGCGATGAGCAGGTCGATGTCACCGTCCAACAGCCCTGCCCCGCCGAGGACTTCGACGGGCGTACGGCCGTGCCGGGCGAGGCTGGTGTCGGTCTGGTCGCGGTTCTCGGCGGCGTGCAGGTGCACCGGAAGCCCGTGTTCCCGGGCGAGTCGGGCGGTGGCGGCGAGATCTGCGTCGGTCACGGTGTACGGCGCGTGCGGCCCGAGCGCGGTGGTGATCCGGCCGCCGGCCGCGCCCCGCTGCCGTAGCGCGAACTCCAGGGATTTCTCCCGGCCTTGGGGACCCTGCGAGGAGAAGTACGCCTCGGCCAGGTGGGCACGCAACCCGCACTCGTCGACGACGGCGGCGACCGCGTCCATGGCGAAGTAGTGGTCCGCGAAGCAGGTGACGCCACCGCGGATCATCTCGGCGCAGGCGAGCCGCGCCCCCAACTCCACGTCCTTTTCGGTGAGGTTGGACTCGACGGGCCACACGACGTCGTTGAACCACTCCTCGGTGGACAGGTCTTCGGCGATGCCGCGCAGCGCGACCATCGGGGAGTGGGTGTGGCAGTTGACGAACCCGGGCATCGCGACCTGCCCGCGCGCGTCGATCCGCTCGACGGCGGGCAGCGCACGCGCCTCGGCCGCACCGGTGACCGCGACGACGACCCCGTCGCGCACGACGATCGCGGCGTCCTCCCGGAATCCGACGCGCTCGTGACCGGCGTAGGTACCGGCGTAGGTGTCGTGGCCGTCGTGGCCGTCCTGGGTTGCGGGATCGTCGTGCGTGAGGACGGTGCACGGGGCGATGATGAGGTCGGCGGGGGCGACGGGCGAGGTCGTCATGCCGTCACCGTACGGCCACAGGTACGACGGTGTCGCGCCCTGCCGAGGCAGGGGTTCCGCGGGCACCCTGACAGCAGCACCCCGACCCGACACCCGGCCCACTCGATGCGGTCGCCGTCCGAAAAGAGCCCGGCATGCTTCTCGGCACCTGGAACCTGGAGAACCTGTACCGGCCCGGCAGCCCCTACGGGCCCAAGGACAAGGCCGCGTACGACACCAAGCTCGCCGCCCTGGCCGCCGTCATCACCGAACTGGACCCGGCGCTGCTCGGCGTCCAGGAGGTCGGCGACCCCGAGGCCCTGGCCGACCTGGCCGGGCTGCTGGACGGCGACTGGCACGTCGCGCTGTCCGCCTACCCCGACGAGCGCGGCATCCGCGTCGGTTTCCTCAGCCGTACCGAACCGCGGGTCGTGGCCGACACGAACGCCTTCCCGCCCAAGGTGCACCCGGTGCAGAGCGACGACGGCACCGCCGAGTCCACGCACACCGGCCGCGGCTTCCTGGCCGTGGAGGTGACGACCGCGGGTGGGACCCTGACGGCCGCGGTGGCCCACCTGAAGTCGAAGCTGCTGTCGTACCCGGGCGGCCGTTTCCAGCCGCGTGACGAGGGCGAACGGGCCCGGTTCGGCGCCTACGCGCTCTACCGCCGCGCCGCGGAGGCGACGGCCCTGCGCGCCCTCGCCGACGACCTGCTGGCGGGCGCGGGCAAGACCCGGGACGTGGTGGTGCTCGGCGACATGAACGACGAGGTCCAGGCCGCGACCACGCAGATCCTGCTGGGCCCGCCCGGCTCGGAGATCGGCACGACCGGCTACAAGACCCCGGACAAGGGCGACGAGGTCCGCCTCTGGGACGTGGCTCCCCTGATCCCCGCGGACCAGCGCTACTCCCGCATCAACTCCGGCCGCCGCGAACTGATCGACCACATCCTGGCCAGCCACCACCTGATCCACCGCGTCACGGCCGCGGGCACGGGCGGCCCCACCGCCACGGCACCGGACCTGCCGTCGATCCCGGAGACCCCGGGCGAGCGCCGCGGGGCACCGGGGTCGGACCACGCGCCGGTCTGGGTGCGCTTGGAGGGGTAAGCCTTCGACGTTGGGCGGCGCCCCGTAAGGGGCGCGGGGAACGGCGCGAGCAACCACATCGAACCCGCGCCCGAAGAAACACCCCGAGGCCCCCCGAACCCCCCTCACCCAGCCGCGCGCAGCGCCCCCCGCTCCACCAGCTCATCGAGCAACTGCCCCAGCCGCTCCCGCTGCCCCGGCGCCAACCGCCCCCCGTCGTCGAGCTGCACCGCGCACGCGGTAGTGATGTCGACAAGTCGCTCCAACGTGGCCGCGACCTCCCCCGTCCCCGCGCTGTGCCGGGCCAGCGCGGGCAGCTCCGCGGCGGCGAGATCGATGGCCGTACGGGCTTCGGCGAGCGCCCGGTAAGCCTCCCGCCGCAGGACCCACCGAGCCGCACGGTCGCCCCGGGCGTCGCCCCCCGCCCCCAGCACGTGCGCGAGATACGCGTGCGCGGCATCCGTCGCCCGGGCGAGCCGCGCCCGCACCCCTCCCCCGCGCTGCCCGAGCACCGGCAGGTGCCCGACGACGAGCACGATCGCGCAGGCCAGCAGGGTCTCCCCGATACGGCTGAGGGACGCCTGCGGTTCGCCCCCGACCATCACGAGCGCGAGGACGAGCACGGTGACGGTCGCGGTCTGCGCGGCGAAGTGCCGCGTGGCGACGGGTATCAGCGCCCCGCTGAGCGCGACGAGCACGACGAGTCCGGCGGGCCGCGGCACGACGACGGCGAACGCGGCGAAGACGACCGCCCCGAGCACGGTCCCGGCCGCCCGGCACAGCACCCGCGAGACGAGCGGCCCGAGGTCGGGCTTGACCAGGAAGACGATGGTGGCGGGCAGCCAGTACCAGTGCTGGTGCTGCCCGTACCAGCGCGCGTGGTGCAGGGCCTGCGCGACGGCCACGCCGACGCCGTAGCAGAGCGCGACCCGGATGCCGTACTCGCGCCCGCCCGCACCGAGGGCGGTGCGGACGAGTTCGCGGATGCTACGCCGCCGGGTGTGCACGTGCGGGGTGTGGCCGTGGTCGAAGACGTCCGCGGCGTGCAGGAGGGCGTCGTCGAGGGCGCGCAGCGCGGGGGCCCGGCGGCCGGGCGCGGGCAGCGGCCCGGTGGGCGTGTTGTCGGGGCCGGCGGCGGCGAGCCGGCGCGGTCCCTCGGCGGCCCGCGCGGACAGGGGCGCTCCGGCCCAGGCGAGCGCGGTGGCGGCCTCGGCGAGCGGGAGGGCGGCGGCGTACTGCGCGTGCAGCCGTCGTTCGGCCGCGGAGGAGGCGTACCGGCGCAGGCGGGGCCCGGCGAGGGCGTCCTGGGCGTGGTCGAGGGCGGCGGTGAGGGCGGCCCGATGGCTGCCGGCCGCGTCGGTTCCGACGGCGCGGAGGAGTTCGGCGACGGCGTCGTACACCGCGGCCACGGCGGTCCGTTCGCCGTCGAAGCGGAAGTCACCGGCGAGGCCGCCCGGGCTGGGCAGCACCAGCCGCAGCGCGACCAGCCACCCGGCCCCGGCGAGGTAGCACAGGGCACGGGCCCAACCGGGTTCGGACACCGGCATACCGGCACCGATCGCGGCGGCGACCAGCAGCTGCGTCCCGGCCCCGGAGGCGACCGGCCCGACGGCGCTGACACCCCCGGCGAACAGCCCGAGCACGGTGAGCAGCAGCGTCAGTACGACGGCCCCGGTGTGCTGCCCGGCGTACGTGCCCACGAGCAGCCCCGCGGCCCCGGCGAGCGCGGGCACCCCGAGCCGCCGTACGGACGCCCGACGGCTGCCGGGCCGGTCGTTGACCCCGGCGAGCATGGCCCCGAGCGCGGCGACCACCCCGAGGGAGGTCCGCCCGCCCGCCACGGCCACGAACAGCAACGGCCCGGCGGCCAACGCTCCTCTGACCACCGCGCTCCAGGGCACGGGCCCCCGCTGCGCACGCAACGCATGCGCGATCCAGGGCGGCAGAGCAAACACGGGACGACGAACCGAACGGCTCACGGAACTCCTGTCCTACGAGGGCGGGGTGTGCCTTCGGGCGACAGCGGCCGGGGCGGGGCGGGACGAACGGGGAGGGGGACGGGGACGCGCTCCGCCCACGGTAGGGGGAAGACCCGGAGAGAGTGGAACGCGGGCGTTTCAGATATGTGAAGGAGCGCCCTGTGAGCGGTTTCTTTATGAACGCAATCGCGAAGAAGCCTCCCTGCGAATGCCGCCCCCTTGCGAGCCCCTTGCGAGTCAGTCCGCCTCCGCAGGCATCAACCCGCCCTCGGTCTCGACCACTTGCGCACCGGCGATCAACGCATCGATGTCACCGGTCAGCGCCTCCCTGATCTCGGACCCGAGCCGCCCCCACCCGAAGAAGCGAGCCGCCTCCCGCAACAGTTCCTCGCGGTGTACGCCCGGTCCCTCCTCGACCACGTTCCGCAGCACGAACTGCCGTTCCGCCGCCGGGACTTCGCCCACCTTCCGGCTGTACCGGGCCGTCGGCGTACGGGCGAACTCCAACTCCTCCCGGCCGGGCCGGTCGTAAGTGGTGCCCTCGCGGACGATCTTGCCCTCCCGCAGCAGGCTCCGCAGCGCCCAGCCGATCTGCTGTCGCACGACCGCGCCGGCCCGGCCGACCCCCCACGCCAGCCGGACCCGGGTGAAGACGACCTCTTCCTCCACCGGCCCTTCGACCTCGACGACGCACAGGGCCACGTCGGCCACCACGTGGAGGGCGTCGGGGTCCTGCAACTCGACGTCCGGCAGGCCGCGTTGGCGGCTCGACCTGCGGCGTACGTCCACCAGCAGGTCCGGGTCGACCTCCTGGTACGCGCGGCTCCACAGCGAGGGGCCGCTGTCCACCGCCACGAATCGCACCTTCGCGGACCCGCCGTCGGCCGTCTCCCCGGCGGTGTCAACGGCCGTTGGTTCGGCTTCAGTTGACGACGGCCCGTCGCCGCCCGGCTCCGCCGAAGAGACCGAAGAGACCCGCACCGCGTGTGGATCCTCCGCACAGGCCGCCTCCACCGCGGACCGCAGCCGGGCCGTCGCGTCCCGGCGGTTGCGGTACCAGTCCGTGCCCCAGATACGGTGCAACTTCCAGCCGAGGTCGCGCAGGACCGCTTCGCGCAGCCGGTCGCGGTCACGGGCGGCGCGGGAGGAGTGGTACATGGCGCCGTCGCACTCGATGCCGAGCGCGTAGGTGCCGGGCGCGTCCGGGTGCCGTACGGCCATGTCGATGCGGAACCCGGCGACCCCCACCTGCGGTTGCATCAAGTAGCCCCAGCCGCGCAGGACTTCGAGGACCTCCTCCTCGAAGGGGCTCTCCGGCTCCGCGTCCGGGTCGGCGGCCCGGGTCTGGAGGATCCCGGGGCCGTGCTGGGCGTACTGGAGGTAGCGCTTCAGGTGCTGGACGCTCTTGTTGGCGCTGTCGGGCAGGTCGCCGCCGTGGAAGGACGCGACGACCTCCATCCGGCGCCGGGCGCGCGTGACCGCCACGTTGAGCCGGCGCCAGCCGCCCTCCTTGTTGATCGGGCCGAACGTCGAGCGCAGTTTGCCCTGTTGGTCGGGGCCGTAGCCGATGGACAGGATGATGACGTCCCGTTCGTCGCCCTGGACGGTTTCGAGGTTCTTGACGAAGAACCCGCCGAGCCGGTCCTCCGTGAAGCAGCCGTCGAGGTCCGGGCGGGCCGCCCTGGCCTGGCGGACCGCCTCCTCGATGGCCTCGGCCTGGGCCTTCGACAGCGCGACCACGCCCAGCGTGAGCCCGGGGCGGGTGTCGAAGTGGTGGATGACGCGCCGGGCCACCTGCGCGGCCTCGCCGGGGTTGTCGCTGTGGCCGCCGCGGTCGTAGACGCCGTCCGCCTTGATGAACTCGACGCCGATGTCCGGGCCTTCCTCCAGCGCGCCCGGGAACGTCACCATGCCGTTGTCGTAGAAGTCGTGGTTGCTGAAGGCGATCAGGTTCTCGTGCCGGCTGCGGTAGTGCCAGCGCAGCGGCAGGCCGCGCAGGACGCCGGTGGCCTTGCACATGTCGAGGATGGACTCGAAGCCGTCGGTGCCGTCCTCGTCCCACTCGTCGTCATCGTCGCTGTCGGTTCCCGCGCTGAAGAAGGAGGTCGGCGGCAGCTGTTTCTGGTCGCCCGCGACGATGAGCGCCCTGCCGCGGTAGACGGAGTTCACCGCGTCCTGCGGCAGCACCTGGGACGCCTCGTCGAAGACGACGACGTCGAACACGAAGTCCGGCGGCAGGAATTGACTGACCGTCAGGGGGCTCATCATGAAGCAGGGTTTGACCAGCCGCACGATGCCACGGGTCTGGTTGAGCAAGTGCCGTACGGGCATGTGGCGGCGCTGCTTCTCGGCCTCGCGGCGGATGACGGCGGCCTGCCCCACCGCCGCGCGGCGCGGGCGGCGGGAGTTGCACGCGGCGATCACCTCGGCGTGGGCCGCGGCCACCAGGTCCCGGTCCGCGGACCGGAACTGCTGCACCAGCTGGTCGCGTTCGGCCGCCCGCACCGGCTTCAGCCGGGTGTCGACGGCGAGTTGGTGCTCGACCCAGGCGGTCAGCACCGCGCGTTCCACCGCGGCGGGGAACTCGTCCGCGGAGACCTCTCGGCGGGCGAGTTGGTCGGGCAGGCCGTCGAGGTGGTAGCGGCGCAGCAGGGTCAGCGCTTCGGCACAGTTCGTCCATGCCTCCGGGCCGAAGGAGTCCTCGTCCAGCCGGGCCAGGGCGGACTCGGCCGCGGACAGCGAGTCGGCGAGTTCGCGCCGCAGTTCCTCGGCCCGCTCGGGCTCGAAGTACCCTACGAGGACGTCGCGTTGACGGCGCCAGTCCTCGTCGCGCGCCGCGACGGACGGGTCGGCGGGCGCGGTCAGCATCAGCCGGGCGGCGGCCGTCGGCAGGGGCCCGGAGCTGCCCTGGTGGGCGGTGCGGCGGACTTTCTGGGCCCAGTCGACGGCGTCCAGGACCGCGTCCCGGTCGGTTCCCGTGCCTTGGTAGAGGGCGCCGAGGAGTTCTCTGTCCCCGGTCTCGCGCCCGGCGAATTCCGCCTCGGCTGTACGCGCGGAGACGACGGCGGCCACCGCGTCCCTGGCCCCGGAGAGCGTCAGGCCCGCGCCGTCGTCCATGACACGTGCGACCGCGTGCACGAGGTCCGCCGCGTCCTCGAAGGGTTCGGTGTGCGCACGGAGCCAACTCGCCGCTGCTTCAAGGGAACTGACGGATAGTTGGGAAGCGACAGGCTCCAGCAGCGGCTGCCGGAGGTACGCGCGCCAACGGTCCAACTCGCCGCGGACCTGTCCCGCCCGTTCGAGCAGGTCGTGCGGTACGGGCCCGCCGTCGGCGAGTACGCGGGCGAGGCGGGCGCGGCGTTCGGGGTCCGCCGTCGCGTCCGGCGCGAGACGGGTGACCAGCCTCGCGGACTCCAGCGCACCGCACAGCGCCCCGGTGTCGGGGCCGCCGGGTGCCGCATGCGTACCGAGCAGGTCCCGCTGGGTGCCGTCCGCGTACGGGCCCGGCCGCTGACGGGTCAGGTCCAGGGCCCGGCGCAGGAGTTCGCCCGTGGACTCGTAGCCCGTCACTCCGTTGGGGGCGCCTTCGGCCAGGTCGCCCGGGGCCGTGTCGAGGCCGCGGTACCAGGGGCCGAGGAGCAGCCGGTCGGCCACGGCCCGGGCCGCGAACGCGGTGGTTTCGCGCTGGGCCGCGTGGGCGGTCTCGACCGCCGTGCGCGCGGCGGCGAGGGTGTGCTCGGCGCCCGGGAAGTCGTCGCGCCGCCCGGTCGCCGCGACGGTTTCCAGCAACGCGACGGCCTGGCGCAGGGGAACGAGGTGTGCGCGCAGCCAGCGGGCGACGTCGGCCAGCGACTGTTTCGTCAACTCGGGTGCGTAGGGCGCTGTCTGAGGTCGCGTCAGATCCTGCCGCCATGCGGCGAGTCCGGCTCGCAACGCCGTCCCGTGTTCGAGGAGTTCGGCCAAGGGCTCACGGCCGTCGACCAGTTGGGCGGCCAGGGTGCCCCTGCGGTACGGGTCGGCGAGCGTGTCCGCCGCGAGCCTGTGGACGGTGTCGGCGTGGGCCAGCGCCTTCCGCAGGGCCGGGACGTCGGGCAACTCGGTGCCCCGGTAACGGCCGATCAGCTCGGCGTGGCGGTCGGCCGCCGACCGCAGCGTCCGGTGGGCCGCGTACCAGGCGGCGGCCAGCGGCAGCTTGTCGTACAGCTCGCCGCGCCACGAGCCGCCGTGAGTGAGCCCGGCGACGAGCTTGCGGTCGCTCCGGACACCGCTGGAGAGCGCCCCGACGAGCCCCTGCCGACCCGCGACAAGGCGGTCCACGGCCTCGGGGAGGCCCGGCGCCGAGACGAGTTCGGGGCGGAAGGTGTCCTGGGCGGCCTGCCGCGCGGCTTCCAGTTCTTCGGCGGCCTGGGAGATCTCGGCCACGGCCGACCGGAGTTGGGGCAGTGCCTCGGGATCCAACCATGCCTGGAGCGCGCGGTCCGCGTCACGGGCCGACTCGACGAGCGCGGCCAGGTCCTCGGCCTCGGACGTCGACCTCGGGCGGCCGCAACCGAGCAGGGTGGCGACCGCGTCGGCGTGCCGGCCGGCGGCTTCGAGGGTGTCGGCGAGGGGCTCGAACCAGCCCGCCAGTTCCATGGCCTCTCTGGCCGTCAGGGACGCGATGTCGGCACCGGGCGGCTTCAGTTCCGCGAGCGCCAGCTCGTTGGCCGGCCGCTCGGCGTTCAGCTCCGCCCGCAGCTCCGCCCAGCCGGGACCCGCGTGGGACACCGCCAGTGCCTGCGCCGACAGCACCTCGTCCCGGCGGCCGAAGAACGCGCCCAACGCGTCGGCGACGACGCGAACCGCCGCGTCCTCGGCCTGTTCCGCGCCCTCGGGGGTCAGCCAGTGCGCCGACGGCCGGTGCTCGGCCCCGGCCACGGCGACCACGTCGCACAGCCTGCCCGCTTCCTGGAGGCCCCCGGGGACGGTGAGACCCGTGGTGCGGCTGATGTCCACGAGGGTGTGGTGGGTGTGCTCCAGCACGCCCGCCGTCCGGTCGAACTCCTCGGCCAGGGCACGGGCGCGCTCCTCGGAGAGACCGGCGGGTTCGAGTCCGGGCGGCGACATCGCCGCGAGCCCGCGTTCGGCCGCCCCCGGCTCGGCCGTCAGCCTGGTGGACAGCTCGGACCAGCTCGCACCGACCGCCGTACGGGCCTTCGCCCGCGCCCGGTTCACCTTGCGCAGCTCCGCCACGAAGGTGTCGGCGGGGTCGGCCACGTCGTCCGCGAAGTCGTCGGTCGTCAGCCAGGTCTCCAGTACGGCGCTGCGGGTGTCGAGCAGGCGGAGGAGGGCGGTCAGGCGGTTGATGGTTGCCTGATCATCGGGGGTGGAGGTGGGGGTTGTGTCGGGGGCGAGGTCTCTGTGTGCGAGGAGGTCGCGGTATCGGTCGACGGCCGCGGCGATTCCGTTCCGTGCGGCGCGGGCCTGGTCGAGTGCGGGGCGCGGATGGGGCATCCCGGTGCGCAGGTCACGCCAGGGGAAGGAGGGGTCGGCGACGGCCTCCCAGGCCCCGGAGATGGTCTTCGTCGCCTGGACGATCCGGGTCAGGTCCGCCCCGCCGAGCCCTTCCGGCCGGAAGACCGCGGCGCCGTCGCCCCCGTTGGAACCGTCGGACCCGTCCACGGCGCTGGCGCCAGCGCCTGCGCCGCCCTCCGCCTGCGGCAGGAACGCCACCGGTGCCTCGGACAGGCGTCCGACCTGTCCGATGACGTCGTGCAGTGTCCGTCCGAGCGGCTCCCGGACCTCGTTCATGGCCTCGGCATAGGCGCTCAGCGCGAGCCGCAGCCGGCGGGCCTGTGCCAGGGTCTGCTGCGACAACTGCGGTGCCTGCGGCTCTTCCGCGAGGGCGCGGCCAAGTTCCTGGGCAACGGATTTCCGGCTCGTGTTGTGGCTGTGCAGGGCGAGGGCGTAGGAGTCGAGCCCGACCGAACGCAGCCGGTCGAGGACGACGTCGAGGGCCGCGGCCTTCTCGCTGACGAAGAGCACGCTGCGGCCCTCGTGCATCAGCCCGGCGATCATGTTGGCGATCGTCTGGCTCTTGCCGGTGCCGGGCGGACCGTCGAGGACGAACGACTTCCCCGCCACCGCGGCGGCGACGGCCTGCCGCTGGGAGGCGTCGGCGTCGAGGACCAGCGGGGTGTCCTCCGGCGGGCTCAGCTCGTCGATCCGGTCGAGTTCGATCTCCTCGAAGTCGAAGTGGTCGGGGGCGAGACCGGAATCGGGGCCGAGCGCGACCGCCCGTACGAGATCGCTGTCCAGGACGCGCTGTTCGTTGTCGAGGAGGTCCTGGTACATCGACTCCTTGTGGGAGGCGAAGAGCGCCACCACCATGCGGTCGGAGACCTGCCAGCCGCTCTTGCCCGCCACGGCACGCGCCGCCGCGGACAGGACCGCGCCCAGGTCGAGGGGCTCCTGTTCGGTGACCGGCGCCCAGTCCAGGTGGAACTGCTCCAGCTTCACCTTCAGAGCCGGGTTGAACCGCGGCTCCTCCTCGTCGTTGGTCCGGAGCCGGATCCGCCCGTTCGCCATGCGCTCGATGACGACCGGCAGCAGGACCAGCGGGGCGTCACTGCCGCTCTCGGCGCCGTCCTCACGCCAATGAAGCATGCCGACACCGAGGTTGAGGGTCCAGAGCCCGTAGTCGTTGAACAACTGGGTCGACTTGGCGCGCAGGTTGTTCAGTGCGCGGAGGAGGGCGGGGGCGGTGGTCTTCTGGGTGACGATGCCGGGGGCGCGGGGGCCTCGTACGGTGGGGGCGTCGTCGTCGTCGCGTACGGCGTCGTCGCGTACGGCGGGGACGGCGGCGTCGCGTACGACGGGCGCGGCATCGTCTCGTACGGCGGGCGCGGGCGCGGCGTCGTCACTCCCCGGTTCCTCGGTGGGCTCGGGCTCCTCGTCCGGGAGGGGCGCGAAGTCCCAGCCCCGGTCCATGCCTTCGAGGAGCCTTGCCGCGGAGGGAGCGGAGATCTCCAGGGTCGCCGCCCTGGTGTGGCGGAAGTTGAGCAGACGGTTGCGTCCGCTCAGGTCCACCAGGGAAGTTCGCCATCCCGCGAGGATCGTCTTGAGCCGCTGAAGGTCCCCGCCATCGCCTAAGCCGCCCCGATTCGTCACGCTGGTCCCCGCCGGTCGTCGCCTCTGGGCCAACGGAGCGCGCCCGTCCGCGACGGAACACCCACCGCCGGCGCACAGACCGACCACGGGCATCCAGACGTCCCGGTGGTAGCGCAAGTCCCGCTGATCCCCCCTGAACGGGGAATTCTACGGTGATCGCTGCGGTGAGTGAAGCGGTGATTACGGGAAGGGGTGTTGTGTCTGCTGCTTCGACGAGAAGGCCAACCCCCGTCACATCAACCGAAGTTGCGTGTCCTCGTTCTTCTTGCGGGCCTGCTGGCGCGGGATCGTCACCCCGGTGTGTTCCCACACGCCGTCCGGGCCGTTCAGGCCCTCCAGGGCGGTGAGGAACGGGGACGGTCCGGTCGGGCGTACGGTGCCGTGGCGGAGGCGTTCGGAGGCGTGGGTGATGTAGAGGCGGCGCTGGGCGCGGGTGAGGCCGACGAAGAGGAGGCGGCGTTCCTCTGCTTCCTCTTCGGGGTCCGGGGCGGTGCCCGGATGGCGCAGGGGCAGGAGCCCCTCCTCACAGCCGACGACGAACACCACTGGGAACTCAAGGCCCTTGGAGGCGTGCAGGGTCAGCAGGGAGACGCGTTCGGCGCGCGGATCCCAGGTGTCGGCCTCGACGCCGAGCGCCAACTCGTCGCGGAATCGGTGCAGATCGGCCCCGCAGCGGTCGGCCAGCGGGGTGAGCAGGTCGACGGCGGCACGTACGTCGGCCGTGGCGCCCGGCGTCAGACGGGTGGCCAGCGTGTCGGCGGTGCGGGACAGCAGGTGGCGCAGCGGGGTGTTTGCCCTGTCGGCCAACTCCGCTTTCCCGTCGGGCAGTTCCGCTTTCCCGTGGGCCAGTTCCGCCAGGAGTTCGGTCACTCCCGGGCGGTCGGAGAGCCGGTCGTGCGAGCGTTTCTGGAACGGCAGGCCCGTCTTCGTGAACGCGTCGGACAGGGCCTCGGACTGCCGGTCCGTGCGGTACAGCACCGCGAAGTCCCCGAAGCTCAGGGCGTGTTGGCCGTCGTCGCCGTCGTGTCCTGTGTCGCCCGCGTGGCCGTCCGCCCGCCCACTGTCGAAGGAGTGGAAAGAGGCACCGCCGAGCAACTGCTCGACCGTACGGGCCACGAAGGCCGCCTCGGCCCGTTCGCCCGCCGCCCGGTGGACCCCGACCCGGGCCCGGCCGTGGGCACCCACCGGCCGCAGTTCGCGGTCGGGGACGAGTGTCGTCGGCCGTACGACCTCCAGCGCGGCCGTGAGAATCGGCGGCGCGGAACGGTAGTTGCGGGTGAGGTGGACCGAGCGGGCCGTCGGGAAGTCCTCCCGGAAGCGGAGGAAGAAGCCGACATCGGCGCCGCGGAAGCGGTAGATGGCCTGGTCGGGGTCGCCGATCGCGGTCACATTGCCGTCGGGCGGGGCGAGTTGGCGCAGCAGCCGGTACTGGCGTTCGTCCACGTCCTGGTACTCGTCCACGCAGATCCACCGGTACCGGTCGCGGTACGCGGCGGCCAACTCCGGGTCGGACTCCAGCAGTTCGAGGGGGAGCGCGATCAGGTCGTCGAAGTCGACGAGGTCGTGGGCACGCAGGGCCGCCGTGTAGCTCTCGGGTCGCTCCGCCACCAGCCGCTTCGCCTGGCGGGCGTCGCCGTCGGTGAGTTCGGTGGCCACGGCCAGCTGCCGCGCCGGGTCCGCGATGCCGAAGTCCGCGCCGAGACCGGCCCGTTGGTGCTGCTCGCGCAGGATGCTCCGGCCGAGGGAGTGGAACGTGGCCGTCGTCAGCCGCGACGCCTGCTCCGGCACGAGGGCGGCCAGCCGCTCCGCCATCTCCTCGGCCGCCCGCCGCGTGAACGTGATCGCCAGCACCTCTTCGGGCGCCACACCGTGCGCGGTCACCAGGTGCGCGATGCGGTGCGTGAGCGTACGGGTCTTGCCGGTGCCGGGGCCTGCCACGATCAGCAGGGGTCCGGCCAACGACTCGGCGGCGGCGCGCTGTTCGGGGTCAAGGCCGTCGAGGAGGGATCCGGTTGAGGGCGGCCGACGTGTGGCGTCGGGGGCCGGTCGTGGCGCGGGGATCGGGGCAACTGCCTTAGCGTCGGCGGGGCTTGGTGCGGAGGTGGTGCGTACCACGGGTGACGGTCCGGCTTCTCCCCCGGGCGGGTCCACCGCCTCTACTGCCTCCACCGCTTCTGCCGTTTCCACGGCTTCCACAGCTTCCACGGCTTCCACCGCGAACAGGCCCTCGTCCTCGAACAGTGCGGGCATCGCGACCGTCCGGGTGCGCTTCAACTCCCCCGGTTCGAAAAGGCGGATGACGCCGTACTCGCCGTCGTACCCGGCGTCGCGGATCACCTCGCCGCGCCGCAGCCGGGTGACGGCCTCGGCGAGCAGCGGGGAGTGGCGGGCCCGGTCGTCGGCGGGTACGCGTTCGAGGATGGCCAGCTCCGGCCCCAACGCGGCCGTCAGACGGTCGAGTTCGCCACGCACCTTCTTGCTCTTCGGGCCGACGTTCAGGATCTCGCCCATGATCTCCGGCAGCGGCACGAAGCTGAGGAAGTCCGGCGTGCCGTCGGGGCGGAACCCCTCGGCGCGGTCGGCGAGTTCCTCCACGCGGCTCAACACGCCCACCGTGAGCGGCTTTCCGCACTCGGGGCAGACTCCGCCGACCTCACGCGTCTCCCAAGGCTCCATCCGCACACCGCACTTGCGGTGCCCGTCGACGTGGTACTTGCCCTCCTCGGGGAAGAACTCCACGCTGCCCGCGTGCCCTTGGCCGGTCTCCAGGGCGCGGCGTACGGCGTAGTAGTCGAGGTCGGTGTCGAAGACGGTCGTCTCGCGGCCGAGCATCGGCGGGGAGTGGGCGTCGGAGTTGCTGACCATGCGGTACTTGTCGAGCGCCGAGATCCGCCAGTTCATGGCCGGGTCGCTGGACAGGCCGGTTTCCAGGGCGAAGATGTGGTCCGCGAGGTCGAGATAGCAGTCCTCGATCGCGTCGAAGCCGGACTTGGAGCCGAACACGGCGAACCACGGCGTCCACACGTGGGCCGGTACGAGGTAGGCGTCCGGGCTGCATTCCAGGGCGATTTCGAGCAGGTCGCGCGAGTCCAGGCCGAGGATGGGGCGGCCGTCGGAGCGGATGTTGCCGATGGCGCCGAGACGGCGGTTGAACTCGGCGGCGGCCACGAAGTCCGGCATGTAGACGAGGTGGTGGACCTTGCGGGTCTTGTCGCCGCGTTTGTAGATCGTGGAGATCTCCACCGACAGCATGAACCGGACGTCGGCGGCGCCGAGTTGGGACGGCAGCAGGCGCGCGATGTCCCGGTCCAGTTCGGGCCGCAGCCGGAAGAGCCCGGGCTCGGCCGCGACCAGGTTCTCCCGCAGGTGCTCGAACCAGGCCGGATGAGTGAAGTCGCCCGTACCGACGAGCGTGATGCCCTTGCGCCGGGCCCACCAGGTCAGGTGCTCCAGGTCGCAGTCCTTGCTACAGGCGCGCGAGTACTTCGAATGGATGTGCAGGTCAGCGTGAAAACGCACCCTCGGAACCTATCACCAGGCCAGCCGCCGCACTGGCCCCCGCCTGTCGCCAGGGGACCGCCACACTGCCCCCTACCCGCGCCGGGAGGGCGCCGCACCGGCCCCGACGGCACGTTCGAAGACCCTT
Organism: Actinobacteria bacterium OK074; assembly: GCA_001298575.1. Lineage (GTDB taxonomy): Bacteria > Actinomycetota > Actinomycetes > Streptomycetales > Streptomycetaceae > Streptomyces. The sequence goes on along the minus strand of LJCV01000247.1, from coordinate 54,518 downwards.
CCCGCCTCCGCGACCGCCCGCGCCAGCGCCTTCGGATCCGGCGTCAACTCGCCTACGACGGCGTCCACTTCACTCAGCCCGGCGTTCGCGACGAGGTGCTTCTCGTTGGTGACCCACTCCCCTCGCGCGGCCAGCACCGCGTGCGCCGTCTGCGTCGCGGCCAGGGCGACCGCGCCCGCGACCTGCGCGACCGCGCCGTAGGGCGCATGGCCGGCCGCGGCGTACGCGAGGGTGGCGGTGGCCTGGCCGTACCAGCGCTCGGCAGCGGTCCTGCGCAGCGCCGTCGGATACCCGGCGGGGCGCGGCAGTTGGCCCCGCAGCACCCTGTTCACGGCGAGTTCGGCGACCAGCAGATACGTCGGGATCCCGGCGAGGTGGAACATGAGCGGCTCGATACGGAAGCGTCCTTGTTCCGCCTCGGCCAACTCGTGTTCCACGACGTCGAGTTCGCGGTAGTGGACGTCGACCCGCCGTCCCTCGATCGTCAGCCAGGCGCCGCCGTTGAAGACTCCGCCGCCCCAGGCACCGATCTCGGACACCTCGCCCGGCCAGCCGACGGCACGCAGGTCCGCGGGGTCGAACCCGCCCCGGTAGTAGACGGCCAAGTCCCAGTCACTGTCGGGGCGTTCGACTCCCCGCGCCCGTGATCCGCCGAGGGCTACGGCCTGGACGGCGGGGAGTGCGGCGAGGCGGTCGGCGACGCGGCCGAGGAAGGCTTCGTCCGTCACCTGCCGTCACCTGCCGTCACCTGCCGTCACCTGCCGTCACCTGCCGTCACCTGCCGTCACCTGCGAGAGTCGCCGATGTTCACATCGCCGATGGTGTGCGCCTGGATGACCGTCCCGTGCTGCACTCCCCCGCTGATGACGTTGTGCACGCTCCCGGCGGTCGGATCCGGCTCCGCGGGCAGCAACTCGTCGAGCAGGGCCCGCAGTTCGGCGGCGGCCTGCGGGTCGGCCTGCAAGGTCCGGCGCATGCGCACCCGCCACTCCGCGCGGACGTCGGCCTCGGCGTCCTCGTCCTGCGCCGCACGCGCGGCGACGAGTTCGGCCCGCGAGGACTCCAACTCCGCCTGCACCGCCTCCGCTTCGCCCTCCCGGCCACGCGAGAAGAAGGCGGCGACCCGGCTGCGCACCTGCTCCCACCCGTCGGTCACCATCAACGTCACCAAGGTGGTCGCGCCCGTTCCCGCGAGGCTCACCAACTCTGCGTCCACAAGGCCCCCTGTTTCCGTCCCGCTCGCACGCCACGTGCGTCTTACCCTACTGCGGCGACCGCGAAGAGTGATCATGACGATACGACAGCGCGGGCACGACGACTGAACGCCCCCTCATCCCCCATCACCCCCTCGCTCCCTCGATTGTCAGTGGCACGCGCTATCAATGAATCAGACGGTCACAGTCAGTGACCATCCGATTCAGAGCGCTACGGGGGAGGCGCCGATGACGAGCCACGCGCATCACGAGAAGGACGAGGAGCACGAGAAGGGCGAAGCTGGAGAAGGCCAGCGCTACGTGTCCCGCACCGGGCTACGGGCCCGCGGCTGGACCCCGGGAATGGTGCACCGGCTGCTCGGCGCCCCGGACAGGGTGGGCGTCGGCGCGCGGTTCAGGGCGGCGCCCCGGACCCGGCTGTACCGCCTCGCGCGGGTCGAGGCCGCCGAGCGGAGTGACGAGTTCCGGGCGCTGTCGGACGCCTCGGCGCGGCGGGCGGCGGCGGTACGGGCCGCGTTGCGCCACCGCAGGGAAGAGCTGCTGGAACGGATCAGGACCGAGCCGATCGAGGTCCCACGCCTGGAATCGGGACGACTGGCACTACGAGCACTGGAACACCGGGCCCGCACGGAGGCGGCACAGTCCCGTGCCGCTTCACCACCCACCGCCAACCAGCCACCCCCGCCCGACGGGTCACCTCCCGGGCCCGCCGACCGCTCCTCCCTGGACCCCTGGAAGGTCGCCTACCTCCTCCACCGCCTGCGCCACCACGAACAACTCCTGGACAACTGGCCCGGCCACGGCCGCTCCTCCGGCCGCGCCGAGGCAGCCGCACTGCTGCACCACCGCATCCGCACGGCCATCGCGGAGGCGTACCCGTCCCTGGCACAGGAGTGCGAACGGCAGGCGCACGGCCAATGACCCGGCACGCCACCAAAACCCGGGTGCGTTCCCAGGCCCACCCGATGCATGATCGACAGACCGACCGTCACACCGATGCCCACACCCACGCGCAAGCACCCGGAGATCCAGATCCCCATGCTCAGACGTGTCCCCGCCCCCACCCTCTTCCCTCCCCCCGGTTACGCGCACGCGACCGTCGTCGAGGCGGGCACCCGGCTGGCGTTCCTCGCCGGGGCCGTGCCGCTCGATGCCGAAGGGAACCTGGTCGGCGCGGGCGATGCCGTACGGCAGGCCGAGCAGGTGCTCGCCAACCTGGAGGAGCAACTACGGGCGGTCGGCAGCGACTTGGCGCACGTGGTGACGACGGACGTGTACGTCGTGAGCGCCGAGCCCACGGTGCTCTCGGCGGTGTGGGCGGTGGTCGAGGCGTCCGGCCTCTCCCTCGGCCCCCACTCCTCTACCCTGCTCGGCGTCTCCTGCCTCGGCTACACCGGCCAGCTGGTGGAGATCACGGCGACGGCGGCGATACCCGACGCCCCCACGAGCTGAGGCAGAAGCCGAGGCTCGCGCCAAGGCCGAGGCTGAGGCTGACACTGAACCCGAGGCAGGGCCAAGCCCGTTCACCCCGACGGACGACGAAGGCACCCCCACTATCGCCCTCTCCCCCACCCCCGCCGCTTCTCCAACGGCCTCGCATAACTCCCCACCCTGCTCGTCGTCAGCCCCAACCCCACCAACGACTCCGCCAACTTCACCCCGGCCGCCACCCCGTCCACCACCGGCATCCCCAGCTTCTCCCCGACCACCCGCTGCAACCCCGTCATCCCGGCGCAGCCGAGGACCAGCACCTCGGCTCCGGCCTCGCGGGCGCGTTCCGCCGCGGTGAGGAACGCCTCCTCGGTGCGCCGGTCGTCGGCGAGGTCGAGGACGCCGAGGCCGGTGCCGACCACGGCGGCGCAGTTCGGCAGCACCCCGGCCGTGTACAGGCTGTCCTCAATCTGCCCGCACGACCGTTCGAGCGTGGTGACGACCCCGTACCGCCGTCCGAGCAGACACGCGAGATGCGCGGCGGCCTCGGTGATGTCGACGACGGGTACGTCCACGAGTTCCCGCACCCCCTCCCTCCCGTGCTCCCCGAATCCGGCCATGACGACGGCGTCGTACGGCGGACCCGCGTACGTGCGCAGCGTGTCGAGGACGGCGGCGGCCGACAGATAGCTGTCGAGCCAGCCCTCCGCGGACTCGGGCCCCCACGAGGGGGTCAGTCCGGTCACGGTGGTGCCCGGGCCGGCGGCGGCCCGGGCACCACGGACGATCTCCTCGGTCATCGACTGCGTGGTGTTGCAGTTGGTGACGACGATCCGCACGCTCAGCCCTCCGCGCCCGCCGGGCCGGACACCGCGTCCGCCGACTCCGCCGGAGCGGCGGCCCGCTCGGCGCCGGACAGGGCGTAGTACAGCCCGGCGGCCAGCGCCACACCGATGAACCACGAGTAGGGGGCGATGTCACTGAAGGTCTTGACCAGGGCGAACACGCCCGCGACCGCCGCGGAGGGCAGGAACGCCCATACGGCCTTGGGGTTGATGCCCTTGCGGTAGTAGTACCGGGAGCCGGGCGCGGCGGAGAAGAGCTGGTCGACGTCGATACGGCCGCGCTTGATCAGGTAGTAGTCGACCATGATCACGCCGAACAGCGGTCCGAGGAAGGCGCCGAGGCCGCCGAGGAAGTAGTTGACGACGTTGGGGTTGGAGTAGAGGTTCCAGGGGGTGACCAGCAGCGCCGCGACCGTGCTGATCAGGCCGCCGACCTTGAAGTTGATCTTCTGCGGCCAGACGTTGGCGAGGTCGTACGCCGGGGAGACGAAGTTGGCGACGATGTTGACGCCCATCGTGGCGACGGCGAACGTGAACGCGGCGAGCACGAGCACCCAGGTGTTGCCGACCTTGGCGACGAGCAGCGCCGGGTCGGTGATGGCCTCGCCGAACGCCTTGATCGACCCGGCCGTGACGATCACCGAAACGATCACGAAGGCGGTCGAGTTGACCGGAAGGCCCCAGAAGTTGCCACGCTTGACCGTCTTGTAGTCGGGTGCGAAGCGCGAGAAGTCGCAGAAGTTGAGCATCAGGGTGCCGTAGGTGGCGAGGATCAGGCCGATCGCGCCGAACCACTGCCGGAACTGCTCACCGGTGGAGACGGGGTGCGGGGTGCTCGCGAGCGGAATCGACCAGCCCGCCTTGGCCAGCACCCACACGGCGAGCGCGATCATCACGAGCCAGATCGCGGGACCGCAGAAGTCCTGGAACTTGCGGACGGACTCCATGCCCTGCGTGATGATCAGCGCCTGGACCAGCCAGAGGGAGACGAAGGAGATCCAGCCGAGCGCGTCCAGGCCGAGGAAGGAGTGGTGGGTCCAGGACTCCAGGCCCGGCCAGGCGGCGAGCAGCATCACGTTGACGGCGACGGACGCGAGGTAGGTCTGGATGCCGTACCACATGATGGCGATGACGGCCCTGATCAGGGCGGGGATGTTGGCACCCCACACGCCGAAGCTGATGCGGCTGACGACGGGGAAGGGGACGCCGTGACGCTGCCCGATCTTCCCCATCCAGTTCATTCCGATGAAGATGAGGACGAAGCCGACGAGCAGGGACGTGAAGATCTGCCAGACGTTCATGCCGAGGACCAGCAGGCCCGCGGCGAACGTGTAGTTGCCGAGGTTGTGGACGTCGGACATCCACATGGCGAACAGGTCGAAGACCTTCCACTTGCGCTCGGCGGCGGGCGCGAGGTCTTCGTTGGTGAGCCGGGGATCGGGGACGAACTCCGCGGCGCCGGTGGCTGTGGCGGGGTCGGCTAGGGACACGAGGGGCCTCCAAGAGCGGGTTTGGTATACCAAACTGCCGCCATGGTGCGCCGCCGAGCACACCTGCCCATATCCCAGCCGTTACGACTCCGTAAAACACCGGACGGGTCGGCGAGGATGGGACCCATGACGAAGATCGAACCGACGGACGCGTCCCGCGATGCCGTCGTCCGCGAGCCGCTGGGCGCGGTGCGTGAACGTGTCCTGGGCACCCTGCGCGGGGACATCATCGCGGGACGGCTGCGCCCGGGCGACCGCCTGGTGGAACGCGAACTCGCCGACCGTTTCGGCATCTCCCGGGTCCCGGCCCGCGAGGCGATCCGCGCGCTGGTCGCCGAGGGGTTCGTCCACTTCGAGACCCCGCGCCGCACGGTCGTACGCCGGCTGACCCCGACCGACGTCAAGGAACTCTTCGAACTGCGCGAGGCGTTGGAGGTGTATGCGGCCGGACTCGCGGCGGCGCGGGCGACCCCCGGGACGCTGGCGGAACTCGCGGCCCTCCTGGACGAGGCGGCGACCGCCACCCGGGCCGAGGACGCCGAGGCGATCACGGACATCAACACCCGTTTCCACGACCGGATCCTGGCCATGGCGGACAACACCCTGCTGGTCTCGGTGATGGAACCGGTCGCCGGCCGCCTGCGCTGGCTCACTCACCAGAACGACGAGTGGCCCCAACTCCTCGTGGAACACCGCGAGTTGTACGAGGCCATCGCCTCCGGCGACCCGAACCGCGCCCGCGCGCACGCTCTCGCCCACGTACAGGAGAACTACCGCTCGACGGTACGGCACCTGTTCGGCGACACCGGGGAGACCAAGCCCGCCGACGAGCCCGGAACGGCGAACGGCCGACCGGGCTGACGGCAGGCTGGGCTGACGGCCGAGGTCAGCCGCGCGCGTACGCGTCCGTCGCCGCCACCAGCGCGTCCACCACCCCGGGGGCGCCCGCGTTGTGCCCCGCCTCGTCGACGACAGTCAACTCACTTGTGGACCAAGCATGTTGAAGCCGCCAGACGACGCCGGTGAGGTTGCCGAGGTCCAGGCTGCCCTGCACGAGGGTGCCGGGGATGCCCTTGAGTAGATGCGCGTCACGCAGGACGACGCCCTCCTCGCCGCCCTCGCCCAGGAAGTGGCCGTTGCCCCAGTAGTGCGTGACGGTCCGCGCGAAGCCCATCCGGAACCGCGCGTCTTCGTACCGCGCCACCGAACGCGGCGGCGCCGGCACGATCGCCGTCTCCCAGTCGGTCCAGGCCCGCGCCGCCCGCTCCCGCACCGCCGGGTCGGGCGACTCGATGAGCCGGTGGTAGGCCGCCGCCAGGTTGCCGTCCCGCTCGCTCCCGGGCACCAACGCGAGGAACCGCTCGAACGCCTCGGGAAAGATCTTCCCCAACCCCCTGGTGAGCAGGGCGACTTCGGCGTCACTGCCGGTGGCCACCCCGGTCAGCACCAGCTCGGACACGGCCCCCGGATGCGTCTGCGCGTACCGCAGTCCGAGCACGGAACCCCACGACACTCCCCACACCAGCCACCGCCCGATCCCCAACTGCCGCCGCAGCAGCTCCAGGTCGGCGATGAGACGGTCGGTGGTGTTGACGCCCATGTCCGTCTCGTACGCGCTCGCGTGCGGCACCGACCGGCCGCAGCCGCGCTGGTCGAGCAGGACGATCCGGTACACGGCCGGGTCGAAGTAGCGCCGGGCGAAGGGCGTACACCCGGAGCCGGGCCCACCGTGCAGCACCACTGCGGGCTTGCCTCGCGGATTGCCGCACACCTCCCAGTAGACGAGGTTGCCGTCACCGACATCGAGCATGCCGCGGTCGTACGGTTCGATCTCCGGATACGGACCCATCCGCCGACGTTAACCCGCATCCGCCCCACCCGTCAGCCGAGTTTCCTCCGCCCGGACCCCCACACCGGAGCCGCCCCCGGCCCCGAGGTCGGCAGCCCCGCCGCGTCGGCCGCCGTCCGGAACACCTCCCGGAGCATCTCCGGCGTGAGAAGCCCGGTGAAGGTGTTGCGCTGGCTGACGTGGAAGCAGCCGAACAGCTCCAGCTCCCCGACCGTCACCCGTTTCCCGTGCCCGAACACCGGCCGCGGGCGCGGCACCGGCCACCCCGCCTCGGCGAGCGCGGGCAACGTCGCCTGCCACCCGAACCCGCCGAGCACCACCACCGCCCGCAGGGTCGGCCGCAGCAACGTCAGTTCCTCCACCAGCCAGGCCCGGCAGGCGTCCCGCTCGGCGGGCGTCGGCTTGTTCTCGGGCGGGGCACAGCGCACCGGCGAGGTGATCCGCACGCCGTACAGTTCGAGACCGTCATCGGCCCGCACCGAGGTGGGCTGCGACGCGAGACCCACGTCGTGCAGCGCCGCGTACAGCACGTCCCCCGACCGGTCCCCGGTGAACATCCGCCCGGTCCGGTTCGCGCCGTGCGCGGCCGGCGCGAGCCCCACGACCAACAGCGCCGCGTCCGCGGGCCCGAACCCCGGTACCGGCCGCCCCCAGTACGTCCAGTCGGCGAACGCGGCCCGCTTGACCCGCGCCACCTCCTCCCGCCACCCGACCAGCCGCGGACAGGCCCGACACCCGACGATCCGCTCGTCCAACGCACCGAGCCCGCACCGGTGCCCATCCCCGGGCCCATCCCCGTGCCCGCGTCCCTGCTCATCCCCGGGCCCAGGAAGGCTGCTGCTGTCCATGTCTCCACGGTAGTTCCGAGGCGACTCCGCCGGTCCGGCCAGGCCCCAGGGAGCTAAGGTCGGACCCATGCTCGGGAGCACGGACAACACCAGCGAAGCCAACAGGAACAGGCCCAAAGGCAGCGGCGCAGCACGCCAGGCCTCCGCCGACCCGACCGCCACCACGCCCCGCGCCGACTCCCCGCCCGACCCGGCAAACGGTGCCGCAAACAGTCCCTCAACCGCACCGGAACCCGATCCGGAACCCGACCCGGCAGCCGCCGCCATCGCCGCCGCCCCCGCGAACGGCGAATCCGTCCGCGTCGACAGCTGGATCTGGTCCGTGCGCCTCCTCAAGATCCGTTCGCTCGCCGCCACGGCCTGTCGAGGCGGGCACGTGCGCGTCAACGGTGAACGGGTCAAGCCCGCCCACTCGCTGCGGGTCGGTGACGAGGTACGGCTGCGCCACGACGGTCAGGAGCGGATCGTGGTCGTGAAGCGCCTGATCCGCAAGCGGGTCGGTGCCCCGGTCGCCGTCCAGTGCTACGTCGACAACAGCCCTCCCCCGCCGCCCCGCGAGGCAGTCGCCCCGATCGGCATCCGCGACCGCGGCGCCGGCCGCCCCACCAAGCGCGACCGCCGCGACCTGGAACGCCTCCGCGGCTTCGGCACCCCGAGCAGCAGCACCCCTGGCAACGGCCGCAGCGCCCCGAGCACTGCACCCTCTGCCGCCGAGGCCCCCGACGACGACTTCGACACCCCCCGAAGTGAATCCGGCACCTCCGCCGAGGTCACCGACTCCGGCATTCCCCTCCCTCCGCTCTCTCCCTTCCCTCCCCGTCCGTCCCGCTCTCCCCGTGCCCAACGCTCCGGCAGCTCCGACACCTCTGGCAGGCCCAGAAGGTCCGACGCCCCCGACGACCCCAGCAGGTCCGACCGCTCGGGCCGCTCCGGCTCCCGCTCCGGCAGGCCCAACGGCTCAGGCAGACGCGGCAAGTCCTGAAGCCCTGCCGGCCCTCTCGGCACTCCTCCCACCAGTCCTCTCGGCTGCCCGCCCTACCCTGCCGCCATCGCCACCGCCCGAACCCACACCCCGTCCTCCGTCACATACCGGTCCACCTTCAGCCCCGCTTCCGCCAGCGCCTCCTCGAACTGTTCCTTGCTCAGCGGCCGGGACACGAACGTCTGGGTCCAGATCGCGTCGGGGAACTCGTACTCCGCCCGGACCGAGTTCGACCCGTCGCCCAGCGGATCCGCCGACGCGATCCGAATTGTGAAGCCGTGCGGATCGACCCGCTCCCGTGGCACGTCCAAATGCCAGTCCACTCCCTCCCGTTGGATCAGTACGCAGCCGTCTTCGGCCACATGTCGCGCGCACGTCCGCAGGATCGCGCGCCGCACCTCCACGTCCCCCGCGTGCACGAGGAACGACGCGAGCATCACGACGTCGAACCGCTCGCCCAGCTCCAGGTCCTCGATGGGGCCGCATATCGTGCGGGCCCCGCGGACCCGCTCCAGCATCGCCTCCGACTCGTCCACCGCCGTGACCCGGTAACCGCGCTCCAGTAACGGATGGGTCATCCGGCCCACGCCGCTGCCCAGCTCCAGAATCCGTGCACCGGCGGGCGCCACCGCGGCGACGATGTCCGGTTCCTCCCCGACCGGCAGCCGTGAGTACAGCTCGACCGCGCAGCCGTCCGGGGTGATCGCACCCGGTCCCGTTCCCTCGTACCCCTCACGCATTTCCGTCTTCATGCCTGTACAACGGCCCGCCCGCGCGGCCCCGTTCCCACCCACCCGTCACTCGTCGGAGTGAACGTTCGACCCCAGAACACCCGACCGCCAAAAGACGCCCGCGCCCTTCCCTCGCCCTCGCCAACCCCATCCCCCCCAGCCCCACCCCCTGTCACAGGTCAAACCACCCGTGCCCCACATACCAATGCCCACCCGCCCGCAAGTGGTCCCCCACCGCCCGCTCCACCCGACTGCCTCGCGGCAGCGCCCCCACCGGCAGGTCCGGATCGCCGAAGACGAACCCGACCGGAGCCCCGTCGTCCGGCGTGGTCTCCTCGTACGCGACGCGGAACCGTTCCTGGAAGCGGACGATGTTGGCGTCCGCCGGCAGATACCCCGCCAGCTGCGGATCGAGCAGCCAGGAATGGCAGACGGCCACCTCGTACCGCCCGTCGGGGTAGTGGCGGGCGAAGAACTCCCGTGCCAGCGCGAGGGACTTGTCGCAGGCGGACGGTGACAGCGGCCCGCTGAAGTCGGCGATGTGCAGGCTCAGACACGGGTCGCCGGGCCCGAGCCCCCGGCCCGCCGCCGCGACCGCGTCACCGGTGCGCGTGCCCAGCCGGGCGCGCTGGAACTGCAGCCGCCCGAGCTGGTACAGCTCCCCGTGGAAGTGCAGCGCGATCCACCACGGGTGCAGCAGCCCGCCGGTGCCGTTTCTGCGCCGGTGCACGGCCATGTGCCGCCCGAGGTCGGCCAGCGTGCGGCGGGACACGTCCGCGGGAACGCCGCGCTCCCGGTGGTACGCACGCACGTACGGGAGGGCCCCGACGAAGACGAAGACGGGGAAGAGACGCCCGAGCGCGCCCGTCGTGGCGGGGAACGACGGCGGTTCAAAGCCCTTGCCGATCTCCCCCATGTCGCGCACGAGACGGCCGACGCAGCTCGCCAGGAGCGCCATGGCCTCCGCGTCGTCGTCCAACCGGGCGCGCAGGGCGACGAGTTCACCCACGTCCTCATGAGGTACGGCCAGGTCGAGCAGTACCTCCGGCAGCTCGTCCGGGCCGGGCAGTGCGACCGGCACGCGACCGTCGCCGTCGCTCTCCAGGTCCCGCAGCCACGCGGCGAGCCTCTCGTCCGCCCGCAGCGCCTTGAGCAGCACCGTCGCCTCCTGGGGATGGGTTTCACCGTTCGTGTGAACCTGCACCACGAAGGGTACTTTTCCCGGTAGGAGCAGTGATGGCGATGCGTACGGGCAGTGAACCGACGACGGCGCGCAGTGCTCTGCGGCTGCGCCTGTGGCTGAGCGTCTGGGGCGTGGTCTGGGCGATCACCGGGACCGCGATCTTCGCCCTGCTCGGGCGGATCGGCTGGGCCATCGCCTTCGGGGTGCTGTGGCTGGTCATCACCGTCGACCTGGCCATGATCATGCGGCACATCCGGCAGGGCCCGCACTGGCAGCCCGGCCCCGACGTACCGCCGTACCTGCCCCCGGAACACCGCGATCCCCGAGACCCCTGAGAGACGTCCGCCGTCCCCGCGGGTGCACCGGCTCACGAGTCGAAGCGGGCCGCCTTGAGGTACTGCGGGTTCGGGTCGAGCGCCGCGGCCAACCGGAAGTGCCGTCTCGCCTGGTCGGGGCGGCGCTGCCGCTCGTAGGTGCGGGCGAGCGCGAAGTGCGCGAACGCGTTGTCCGGCTCGCGCTCCAGGACGATGGTGAACTCCAGCTCCGCGGGCCGTAGTTGCGCCGCGGCGAAGAACGCACGTGCGCGGAGCAGCCGGGCAGCCGTGTTCTCGGGATGCGCGGCTATCACTCCGTCGAGCAGTTTCACCGCGCCCCGCGGGTCGCGCGCGGCGAGCAGTTGCTCGGCGGCGCGAAAGTCGATGACATCCGTCTCCGGAGAACGTCCGGTAGAACCGCTGGAATCGGGCACGGCTGATCCCTTCCCTGACTGCGCCGGTTCAACGCCCCCGGCGCCGAACGCTATTCCTGTTCCTGCTGTTGTCCCGCCCTGCGCACCAGCTCACCCCACACCTCCCGTACGCGCCGCTGCAACTCCTCCAGGGGCACGTCGTTGGCGATGACGACGTCGGCGATCTCCAGACGCTTCTCGCGCGTCGCCTGGGCGGCCATCCGGGCGCGGGCGTCCTCCTCCGTCATGCCCCGCAGCCGTATCAGCCGGTCGAGCTGGGTGCGGGGGTCGGCGTCGACGACGACCACGAGGTCGTACAGCGGCGCCAGGGCGTTCTCCGCGAGCAGCGGGACGTCGTGGACGACGACGGCGTCCTCGGGGGCGGCGGCCTCCAGTTCGCGGGAGCGGGCGCCCACCAGGGGGTGCACGATCGCGTTGAGGACGGCCCGTCTGTCGGGGTCGGCGAAGACGAGGGAGCCCAGTTTGGGCCGGTCGAGGCTGCCGTCGGCCGTCAGCACCTCCGTACCGAAGGCGTCGACGATCGCCGCAAGCCCGGGCGTGCCGGGCTCGACGACCTCACGCGCGATGCGGTCCGCGTCGATCAGTACGGCCCCGCACTCGACGAGCAGCCGGGACACCTCGCTCTTGCCGGCGCCGATGCCGCCGGTCAGCCCCACTTTCAACATGCCCGCCAGCGTAGAGCCTGCCACTGACAACGGGCCCCGCACCCGGTCACCCGCCCGAAGATCCGGGCAGGGGGACGGCACGGCAGCCGCCCCGCCGACCGGTCAGCCCTCGCCCTCCCGCTCCGCCAGGAACTTCTCGAACTCCAGCCCGATCTCGTCCGCGGACGGGATGTCGACCGGCTCGGCCAGCATGTTCCCGCGGGTCTCGGCGCCGGCCGCGGCGTCGTACTGGTGCTCCAGGCCCTGGACGAGGGAGGTCAGGTCCTCGTCGCCCTCCTGGATCTGGCGGTCGATCTCCGTCTGGGTGCGGTGCGCGTCCGTGCGCAGGGAGTGCGCGATGCCCGGGAGCACCAGGCCGGTCCCGGCCGTGATGGCCTCCAGGACGGTCAGGGCGGCGTCCGGGTACGGGGAGCGGGCGATGTAGTGCGGGACGTGGGCGGCGACGCCCAGGACGTCGAATCCGGCCTCCATGAGGCGGTACTCGACGAGGGCCTCGGCGCTGCCGGGAACCTCCGCCTCCTCGAACGGGCTGCGGTGGCCGGGCACCAGGTCGTTGCGGTTGCCGTGCGGTGTGAGGCCCACGGGGCGGGTGTGCGGGACGCCCATGGGGATGCCGTGGAAGTTCACCGCCAGGCGTACGCCGAGCCGCTCCACGATCTGCTGGACGGCCACGGCGAAACGTTCCCACTCGACGTCCGGCTCGGGTCCGGACAGCAGCAGGAAGGGCGCTCCGGTGGCGTCCTGGACGAGGCGCACGTCGAGCGTGGGCTCCTCGTAGTCGGTCCAGCGGTCGCGCTTGAAGGTGAGCAGCGGACGGCGGGCGCGGTAGTCCACGAGCCGGTCGTGGTCGAAGCGGGCCACGACCTGGTGGGGCAATGTGTCGAGGATCCGTTCGACGATCTGGTCGCCGGTCTCACCCGCGTCGATGTATCCGTCGAAGTGGTAGAGCATGACAAGACCGGCCGACTCCTGGGCGAGGGCCGTGTCGACCACGGCCAGGCCCTTCGGCTCCCATGCGTACAAACCCTGCGGATCAAGCACTGTGACCGCTCCTCCTCGTGTTCGTACTGCACAACGCGGGGCACGGCGCGAGCATTCCCGTTCCGCACCGCGCCCCGACACGTCTTACAGCCTTCTCATCTGCTTTGTCTGTGGCTTTACCCGCAGTTGAGAGCGCTGTGAGCCCGGTGGCGTGTCTGTAGGCATGCCCACAAAAAGGGCCTACGACGACAGCACGCGCGCGTGGAGAGCGGTTACGGCCTTGCGGGCGGACGTGAAGGCCCCGTGCTGCCAGGCATCGGCGTAGCTGAGCCAGTCACCGGCGAAGTAGACGCGGCCCGTGGGGTCGTTCAGCGGCTTGTAGCGGACGTCGTCGGGACCGCCCGGGGTGTCGTGCCAGGCGGCCTCCAGATGGGGCGTCTGGCGCCAGTGGTGGGAGAAGGAGGAGGCGAGTTCGGTGCGGTACTTGTCGCCGTAGATCTTCACTCCGGCGGCCACCGCCCGCTGTTCGCGCTGCTTGGGGGTGAGTGCGGCGTACGCGTCGGCGTCGTCGTCGTAGTTGTAGTAGCCGATCAAGACGCCGCGTTCGCCGTGGAAGCCGTAGGAGGGGTGCCAGATGTGCGTGACGTCCTGGTCGGTCTCGGTGATGCCGCCGTAGATGTTGTGGTCGAGTTCCCACCAGCGGGAGCGGTACTCCAGGCCGATCTTGGCGGCGGAGGAGGGCGTGATCGCCTCCAGGGCGCTCTGCACGCCGGAGCCGAGGTTGTGGGGGATCTTGGAGAGGAGGTTGGGCGGCATGGCGGCGATGACGTAGTCGGCCTCGACGGCCTTGGTCCGGCCGCCCTGGGTGTAGATGACCGAGACGCCGTCACCCTTGTCGGTGACCTTCGTGACGAGCGCCCCGGTGTGGATGCGGTGGGCGCCGACCGCCCGGGTCAGCGCGTGCGGGATCCGGTCCATGCCGCCGACCGGCTGGAACATCAGCATGGCCTGGTCGAAGCCGAATTCGAAGGAGAAGTAGAGGCCGACTCCGCTGGCGAAGACCTCGGACACGGCCGGGACGTCGCCGAGCAGGACGCCCGGGGTGCCGGCGGCGGCCGGGACGGTGGAGTAGCCGCGCCGTTCGCCGCCCGCGTAGCCGAGCGAGTCGTCGAGTTCGCCCCAGTCCTTGAGGAACGCGACGAGTCGGTCCTGGTCGGTGGCGGTCAGATCGGCGTCCAGGGCACCCTTGTCGGTCGCTTTCGCCAGCAACTCCGAGACGTAGCCGTAGACATCGGCCTTGGCGGTGCGGTACCGCTCCGGCTTGGTCATGCCGGTCTTCTCGTTGTAGATGTACGCGTCGGCGTTGACGTTGGTGAACACCTCGATGGGCACGCCGAGTTCGCGGCAGTAGTCGAGGGTGACCATCCACTGGGGGATGCGTGCGGGGCCGCAGTTCATGTACTGGCCGTCGCTGAAGCGGGCGGTCTGCGTGTTGCCGTACAGGTCGGTGGTGGTGTCGCCGCCGCGGGCGGTGAAGTTGCGGCCGCCGGTGCGGTCTCTGGCCTCCAGGATCGTACAGTCGTAGCCGGCCTTGCCGAGTTCGTACGCGGATGCGAGTCCGGCGATGCCGCCGCCGAGGATGACGACCTTGGCGGCGGCGCGTCCGGTGAGGGTGAAGTCGCTTGCCCTGAGAGCGCGGAAGGGTGTCTCCCGCTGAGCGGCCTCGGCGGTGGGGGCGAGGCCGAGGGCGCCCATGGTCGCGAACATCGCGCCGGCGCCGCCGGTCAGGCCCACGTCGCGCAGGAAGGAACGCCGGCTCCTGCCGGGCCGGTTCTGGTGCTGTGCCATGACGTTGAGCTCCCCTCTCGATCATGAACGATCGGGGAAGCGTCCCAACGGGCCGTTACAGCACGGCAGTTGCCGGCGTGTCCCGCGAGTTTCTGCAAAACTCGAACACACGTTGGACACAGCGGGGTGACAGCGGACATGCCGAGGGCCCGCACCCCACAGGGGGTGCGGGCCCTCGGCCACCAGCTAGTGGCTACATCCGAGCCTCAGCGGTCAGCTCTGGCCGCCGGCCAGCTTCTCGCGGAGCGCGGCGAGCGCCTCGTCCGAGGCCAGCGCGCCGGAGGTGTCCGGGCCCTCGGAGGAGTAGGAGCCACCACCGGAGACGGCCGGAGCCGCACCCGCGGTGTCGCCGCCCTCGGCCGCCGCCTGGGCGTCGGCCTCGCGGGACTTGATGACCTGGGCCTGGTGCTGCTCGAAGCGCGTCTGCGCCTCGGCGTACTGGCCCTCCCACGCCTCGCGCTGGGTCTCGTAGCCCTCGAGCCAGTCGTTGGTCTCGGGGTCGAAGCCCTCGGGGTAGATGTAGTTGCCCTGGTCGTCGTAGGACGCGGCCATGCCGTACAGGGTCGGGTCGAACTCGACCGAGGCCGGGTCGGCACCGAAGGACTCGTTGGCCTGCTTCAGCGAGAGGCTGATGCGACGGCGCTCGAGGTCGATGTCGATGACCTTGACGAAGATCTCGTCGTTGACCTGGACGACCTGCTCCGGGATCTCCACGTGGCGCTCGGCCAGCTCGGAGATGTGCACCAGACCCTCGATGCCCTCGTCCACGCGGACGAACGCACCGAACGGAACCAGCTTCGTGACCTTGCCGGGCACGACCTGGCCGATCTGGTGGGTGCGGGCGAACTGCTGCCACGGGTCTTCCTGGGTCGCCTTCAGCGACAGGGAGACACGCTCGCGGTCCATGTCGACGTCGAGGACCTCGACGGTGACTTCCTGGCCGACCTCGACAACCTCGGAGGGGTGGTCGATGTGCTTCCAGGACAGCTCGGAGACGTGGACCAGACCGTCGACGCCACCCAGGTCCACGAAGGCACCGAAGTTGACGATCGAGGAGACCACACCGGAGCGGACCTGACCCTTCTGGAGGGTCGTGAGGAACGTCTGGCGAACCTCGGACTGGGTCTGCTCCAGCCAGGCACGGCGGGACAGGACCACGTTGTTGCGGTTCTTGTCCAGCTCGATGATCTTGGCCTCGAGCTCCTTGCCCACGTAGGGCTGGAGGTCGCGAACGCGGCGCATCTCGACCAGGGAGGCCGGGAGGAAGCCACGGAGGCCGATGTCGAGGATGAGACCACCCTTGACGACCTCGATGACGGTACCGGTGACGATGCCGTCCTCTTCCTTGATCTTCTCGATGGTGCCCCAGGCGCGCTCGTACTGGGCGCGCTTCTTCGAGAGGATCAGGCGGCCTTCCTTGTCCTCCTTCTGGAGAACAAGGGCTTCGATCTCGTCACCGACGGCGACGACCTCGTTCGGGTCGACGTCGTGCTTGATCGAGAGCTCACGGCTCGGGATGACACCTTCGGTCTTGTAACCGATGTCGAGGAGAACCTCGTCCCGGTCAACCTTGACGATGACGCCGTCGACGATGTCGCCATCGTTGAAGTACTTGATCGTCTCGTCGATAGCGGCGAGGAATGCTTCCTCGTTACCGATGTCGTTGACCGCAACCTGCGGAGTGGTGGCGGTGGTCTCGGTGCTGCTCGTCATGTGGGAAAGGGCTCCGGTACGGACATTGAAGTCGTAGGTACTGCTTACGCCGGGAGCCGATTTCGCTCTGCAGAAGCCGGACAGCCAAGGAAGCGCCTCACCAAGAAGCTGGTGATGGCGCCTCGACAACCGAGGGGACATACAACAGATGCGAGCGCAGCCTGCTACGTCTGAGGAGCGCAGGCCCGCAGCGCAACTTGTAGCATACGGGGGCAGCCGGACACGGTCAATGCGCGAAGGCGCACACCCGGGGCGGATCGCCGCATACCCGGCACAAGACCTGCCGCTCAAGGCCGTGCAGGCCCGAGGTGTCCCTTTCGTGACAGCCTCCAGGGAGCACTGCCGCGACGGGTAGGACGGAAGAGTACGACGAGGGAGCCGATCATCCAAGAGCCCACAACTTTCGCGTCGGCCGACGGGCCGGAAGGCACCGGGGCCGACGAGCCGGAGGCCACCCGCCGTGCCGCCGGGACCACGGAGAGCGCCCGCGCCAACCGGGGCTGGTGGGACCGGAACGCGGACGAGTACCAGGTCGAGCACGGCACGTTCCTGGGCGACGACCGCTTCGTGTGGTGCCCGGAGGGGCTCGACGAGGTGGAGGCCGAACTGCTCGGCCCGCCGGAGGACCTCAAGGGCAAGGACATCCTGGAGATCGGCGCCGGGGCGGCCCAGTGCTCGCGCTGGCTGGCCGCGCAGGGCGCCCGTCCGGTGGCCCTGGACCTCTCCCACCGCCAGCTCCAGCACGCCCTGCGCATCGGCGCCGCCTTCCCCCTGGTGCAGGCCGACGCGGCGGTGCTGCCCTTCGCGGACGGCTCCTTCGACCTGGCCTGCTCGGCGTACGGGGCGCTGCCGTTCGTGGCCGACCCGGGCCTGGTGCTGCGGGAGGTGCGCCGGGTCCTGCGGCCGGGCGGCCGTTTCGTGTTCTCGGTGACGCATCCGGTCCGCTGGGCGTTCCCGGACGAGCCGGGTCCCGAGGGGCTGTCGGTCGCCTCCTCCTATTTCGACCGCACGCCCTACGTCGAGCAGGACGACGAGGGCCGCGCGGTGTACGTGGAGCACCACCGCACGCTGGGGGACCGGGTGCGGGACATCGCGGCGGCCGGTCTGTGCCTGGTGGACCTGGTGGAGCCGGAGTGGCCGGCCTGGAACACCGCGGAGTGGGGCGGCTGGTCACCGCTGCGCGGAAACCTGATCCCGGGGACGGCGATCTTCGTGTGCGTACGGGACTGAGGGCGCCCGCCCCGCTCCGGTCCCGCGGCCGGTGACGGCTTCGCACCCGCAAGGAGCCGAAGGGCATGCGCACGGGACGGTCTCTTCCGCGTACGCGCGCACGGAGGGTGCTTTCGTGATCGTATGACCGGCCGCTGTGGATAACTCCGACACGGTTTTCGCGGTCGTACGACACTGGGCGCATGATCCGCTACGACGCCCTGGACGCGCTGCCGGTGCACGGCGCCCTGCCCTCCCTGGACGAGGCCCTGGAGGGGCAGGGGACCGCCGTGCTCGTCGCGCCGCCCGGCACCGGCAAGACCACGCTCGTACCGCTCGCGCTGGCGGGATTCCTCGGCGCCGGGCCGATACGGCGGGTGGTCGTGGCCGAGCCGCGGCGGATCGCGGCGCGGGCGGCGGCGCGGCGGATGGCGTGGCTGCTCGGCGAGAAGGTGGGCGAGCGGGTCGGTTACACCGTGCGCGGGGAGCGCGTGGTGGGGCGGGACACGCGGGTGGAAGTCGTCACGACCGGTGTGCTGTTGCAGCGCCTGCAACGGAATCAGGAACTGCCGGGCGTCGACGCGGTGGTGCTCGACGAGTGCCACGAGCGGCATCTGGACGCGGACACGGCGGCGGCGTTCCTGTGGGACGTGCACGAGACGCTGCGGCCGGAGCTGCGTCTGGTGGCGGCCTCGGCGACCACCGACGCCGAGGGGTGGGCGCGGCTGCTGGGCGGGGCGCCGGTGATCGAGGCGGCGGGCGTCTCGTACCCGGTGGAGGTGGTGTGGGCGCCGCCGGGGCGGCCGGTACGGCCGCCGCACGGGATGCGGGTGGACCCGGCGCTCCTCGCGCACGTGGCGGCGGTGGTGCGGCGGGCGCTCGCGGAGCACGACGGGGACGTGCTGTGCTTTCTGCCCGGGGTGGGGGAAATCGCGCGCGTGGCGGGCCTGTTGGGGGCCCTCGGCCCGGTCGAGGTGCTCCAGGTGCACGGGCGGGCACCGGCGGCGGTGCAGGACGCGGTGCTGGCCGGCGGGGAGCGGCGCCGGGTCGTGCTGACGACCTCGGTGGCCGAGTCGTCGCTGACGGTTCCGGGGGTCCGGATCGTGGTGGACTGCGGTCTCGCGCGTGAGCCGCGGGTGGACCACGCGCGCGGGTTGAGCGCGCTGACGACGGTACGGGCGTCGCGGGCGGCCGGGCGGCAGCGGGCGGGACGGGCCGGGCGGGAGGCGCCGGGGGTGGTGTACCGGTGCTGGACGGAGGCGGAGGACACCCGGCTGCCGCGTTTCCCCGCACCGGAGATCAAGGTGGCGGACCTGACGGCGTTCGCGCTCCAGGCGGCCTGCTGGGGCGATCCCGACGCCTCCGGGCTCGCCCTGCTGGATCCGCCGCCGGGCGGGGCGATGGCGGCGGCCCGGTCCGCGCTGACGGCGATGGGCGCGGTGGACCCGACCGGCCGGGCCACGGAACGGGGCATACAGCTGGCCCGGCTCGGGGTGCACCCGCGCCTGGGGCGGGCCCTGCTGGACGGGGCCCGACTGGTGGGCACGGAACGGGCGGCGGAGGTGGTGGCCCTGCTGAGCGAGGAGGTGCCGCGGGAGTACGGCGACGACCTGACCACGGCCCTGCGGACGGCCCGCAACGAGGGCGACGCGTACGCGGGTCGCTGGCGGACGGAGGTGCGGCGGCTGCGCTCGCTGCTCCCGGGGAAGGCCGCCCAGGCACCGGCCGACGCCCCGCTCACGAAGGACTCTCCCAGCCACGCGCCGGCCGACGCCCTTCTCCCGAAGAACGCCCCCGTGGAGGCGGGTCGTTGGGCGGCCGTGGGAGACGACCGGGCGGTCGGGGTGCTTGTCGCGCTCGCGTTTCCCGAGCGGGTGGGGCGGGTCGGGGGCGGGGGGTGTCTCCTGGTCAACGGGAGCCGGGTCGAGTTCGGGGAGGGCTCCGGGCTGCGGGCGGGCGGCTGGGTCGCCGTGGCGGTGGCCGGGAAGGGCGTCGGGGGCGGGGCCGGGCGGGTTCGGGTCGGTGCCGTGATCGACGAGGAGACCGCGCTGCTGGCCGCCGGGGCGCTGCGCTCGGCGGCGGAGGAGGTGCACTGGGCCGACGGTGACGTCGTCGCGCGAAGCGTCGAGCGGCTGGGGGCCGTGGAGTTGGCGGCGCGGCCCTTGCGCAGTCCCGACCCCGTACGCGTACGGGAAGCTCTGCTGGAGGGGCTGCGGGACGAGGGGGTGCGGCTGTTGCGGTGGTCCCCCGGGGCCCTGCTGTTGCGGCAGCGGCTCGCCTTCGTGCGGCTGCACCTCGGTTCGCCCTGGCCCGACGTGTCCGACGGTGCCCTGTACGCGCGCGTGGACGAATGGCTGGAGCCCGAGCTGAGCCGTGCCCGTCGCGCCGCCGACCTCGGCCGGATCGACGCCGGGCAGGCCCTCGCCCGGCTGCTGCCGTGGGCCTCCGGTACTGCCGCCCGGCTCGACGAACTCGCCCCCGAGCGCGTCACCGTGCCGAGCGGTTCCAGTGTCCGGGTCGACTACTCCGATCCCGAACAGCCCGTTCTCGCGGTCAAGTTGCAGGAGATGTTCGGGCTGGAGCGGACCCCGGCCGTCGCGGGCATACCCCTGCTCGTGCATCTGCTCTCACCGGCCGGGCGGCCCGCCGCCGTCACCGCCGACCTCGCCTCCTTCTGGCGGGACGGCTACCGGGCCGTGCGGGCGGAGCTGCGCGGCCGTTATCCCAAGCATCCGTGGCCGGAGGATCCCGCGACCGCCGAGCCGACCCGGCACACCAACGCGCGGCTCAGGCGGTGATCGGTTCGGGGGTGGAGTCCGCGGCCGTCTGAGGGTCCTTGGGGCGCCTGCCCCGGGCCTCCAGGTACAGCGACAAGGACAGCAGGCCGGCGCCGAGGACGAGGAAGCCGCCGGGCAGGTAGGTCCTGAGAAGGAGGAGGAGTTGGCGATTGTGCTTGACGCGGGCGACGGTCGCGTCGACGTAGTCCGGGCGTACCTTCACGTCGCCCGCGAACGCGGTCACCTTGGCGCGACCACCGAGGAGGGTGCCGCCGCGCAGTTCCTCCTTGTGGATCTCCTCGCCGAAGACAGGGGCACCGGTGAGCGGCTCGACCCAGAACTTGCGGACGGTGGTGTACCAGCGGGTGGTCCCGGTGCGGGCGACCCATTTCGGGTCGACGCCCTTGACCGGCAGGGTCTTGGGGAAGGGCACCTTGGTCCACGGGATGGTCTGCTCGAAGTAGTAGACGTTCAGGCCGTGGAAGTCGACCGTGCCCTTGTAGTGGATGGGGGTGGTCACGCGGGCCTGGGCGTCGAAGTACTCGTAGTCCCGTTTCTGGGTCAGGAACGGCCACTTGAACTCCAGGCCCTTGCGGGTGACCGCGTCGCCGTCGACCGACTCGCCCTTGGCGTGGACGGGCTCCTGGGTGTGCGGGTCGAAGATGTAGCGCTCGGGCACCTCGGAGACCATCTTCCCGTCGGGGCCCTGGATGTAGGAGAGGCCGTCCCAGACCGTCACGTCCCGCCCGGTCTCCTCGCCGGCCTTCTTCGCGGCCTCGACGTTGCCCTTGAGGGTCTGCACGATGCTGATCTCGGGGACCTTCTTCGCGGTCATCGTGGAGTAGTCGAGGAGGGTCGCGTTCTTCGCCACCATGACGATGGTCTCGTAGTCGTTGGCCGGGACCTTGGCCAGGCGCGGGAAGGCGTACCAGCGCAGCAGCGGCGACAGGGCCGCGAAGAACACGGCGAGGGCGAGCAGGATCAGGCTTGCCTTGCGGCGCATCTCTACGGCCCTCCCGGTGTCTCTGCTGTCCGCACTGCGGCTTCCGGTGTGTCGGCGCTGCGGCCGTCCCGGTGTCAGGGGTGGCTGGGGATGGTCGTCAGCAGCGGTTTCGGGGACGTGGTGCCCGACGGCGAGCCCACGGCCGTGAGCGTGAACACCAGGGCGAACGCCACCGCGAGACCGGTCGCGGCCGCGACGAGAGCGCGCATGGAGCCTCCCGGCGAGCGGCATCTGATACACCGTCAGGTCGTCGGGCACCGTAGCAACGGAGGGCCGAGATGAGAACACCTCGCGCACAACGCCGAAGGGCGCCCTCCGCGCGGGAGGACGCCCTCGTGCTCGTACGGAAGGGGTTACGACGTGGCCGCCGCCACCGTCAGTTCGACGTCGAGCGTCGCGCCGCCCGCGGTGGTGATGCGGAGCAGGAACGTGCCGGCCGTGTCGTCCGCGTACAGCTGCGGGAGCGTCAGCAGGCCGTCCTTGTCGGTCGTGAGGTCCGTGAGGGTGCGGACGGCGTTGCCGTCGGCGTCCTTGAAGTACGGGCCCGAGGTGTTGACGACCGGCAGGAGGCTCGACGAGATGAGGGTGGCCGTGGCCGCGACCCCGTCGGCGACGGCGCCCTGGTCGGTGGCCTTCACCACGACCGGGTCCGCGAACTCGCCGCCCGGCGTGCAGGTCAGCGCGGTGTCGGTGGTGCGGACGAGGGCGTCGGCCTGCCGCTCGACGACGGTCGCGCCGTAGGTGAGGGCGCTGACCGTGCTGCGGCCGACGACGATCGCGGTGACCGTGAAGTCGCCCGTCTTGGTGCCCGCCACGAGCGCGGGCGCGGTGGCCGTGCCCTTGCTGTCGGTGGCGACGGTGGCCACGCTCTCGCCGCCCGTGAAGGTGGCGTCGGTGTCCCCGGTGATCGTGAACCGGACCCGGACCTTGGCGACGGCCTTGTCGTCCTTGGTCTGCGCCTGCACCGCTATCGCCTGGTCGAACGTGGCGCCCGTCTTCGCGCTGAGGGTGCCGGTGGCCGCGTCCGTGAGGTGGTCGACGGTTTCGGTGGGCGTGGGGGTGGGAGCAGGGGTCGCCGGCGGGGAGGGCGAAGCCGGCGGCGTCGGGCTGGGGGTGGAGGTGCCGCCGCCGGGCTTGGTGGCGCCCTTGCCGTCGTCGTCCTTGCCCTTGCCCGTGTCCTTGCTGTCGCCCTTGTCCGTGTCCTTGCCGTCGCCCTTGTTCGAGCCCGTGCCGGAGCCGGAGCCGCCGTTGCTCTCCTCCGAGGGCAGGGTGCCCGTGCCGTCCGGGACCTCGTGGGTGCCCTTGCGGTAGTACTCCAGCCACGACAGGACGGTGGCGAGGTAGTCCTGGGAGTTGTTGTAGCTGAGGATCGCCGCGTTCAGGTCGGACTGGACGTCCAGGTCGCGGTCGTAGCGGCAGAGATAGTCCGCGGCGGCGAGGGCGGCGTCGTAGACGTTGTTGGGGTCCTTGACGCCGTCGCCGTTGCCGTCGCGGCCGGCCCACGCCCAGGTGGACGGGATGAACTGCATGGGGCCCACGGCGCGGTCGTAGGTGCTGTCGCCGTCGTAGACACCGTTGTCCGTGTCCTTGATGCTCGCGAAGCCGTTGCCGTTCAGGACCGGGCCGAGGATCTTCGAGGTCGTGGTGCCCTCGGCGTCGACCGCCCCGCCGCGCGCCTGACCGGACTCGACCTTGCCGATGGCGGCCAGGAGTTGCCAGGGCAGGTTGCAGCCGGGCTGCGAGGTGTTGAGGGCGGCGGCGGCCTTCTTGTAGGCGTCCAGGACGGTCGCGGGTATGCCGGCCTCGGCGGCGCCGGCGGCGACCGTGCCCGATCCGGAGCCCGGGGTGGTGCTCGGGCTGGGCGAGGGGGTGGGGCTGTCCAGCGGCGGCAGGTCGGTGTAGTAGTGGCTGTTGCCGCTGGCGGTGTCGTCACTGCCGTCGGGCGTCGACTGGGAGCCGGTGGTGGCGGTTCTGCCGGCGTCGTCGGCGGTGACTCCCGGAGCCTGGGACGCCGTCAGGGCCGCGACGGCCGCCGCGGCGAGCGCTGTGGTGGCCGCTCCCTTGCGCAGCCTCCTGCCGAAATGCGCCGCCATAGAGTGAACCCCTCCTGTAGGACGACTTCCGCGTCTGTCCTCTTGTTGTCCGGCCTGTCGCATGCCGCCGCGGTGCGCGCGGTGGTTCCGCCTGCCCCCGGCGTGCATGCCTGTGTGGTGCATGTGCCCTTGCCGCAACCGCGTTCGACCACCGTCCCCCGGGGCGGCGGCCCAGGCGACCCTACGACAACTTCCGCCGCCCGGACACCCGTTGCAGACCGGTATTCACCGGTTGGTCATGTGCGCCTGCGTTTGGCTGCCGGTGCCTGGCGGGTCGGCCGGGCGTTCGACCAGCGGTCGTCCCGCTGTTTTCATGCGGCCCTCATGTTGACTGCTTTTACTGACCTCTTTACTGACTGTCTTGATCTACTGACTGTCTTGGTCGCCGGACGGTTGTACGGCGACCGCCGGAAATCGGGGAGTCGTCGTGCCGTTCACCCTCAGCCACGCGGCCGCGGTGCTGCCGGCCGTGCGCCGGGACGGGACCGGACGCGGGCGGCTGGTGCCGGCCGTCCTCGTCGCCGGTTCCTTCGCGCCCGACGTGCCGTACTACGCGGCGAACGTGCTGCCCGGCGGCATGGAACTCGGGGACGCGGCGCACTCGTTCGCGGCCGTGTTCACCGCGGACGTGGCGGTCTCCTGGGCCCTGGTGGGGCTGTGGCTGCTGCTGCGGGAACCACTGGTGGCGCTGTTGCCGAGGAGGCGCCAGGGGCGGATCGCGACGCTGCTGCGCTGTGGGGTGCCGCGGCGGGAGGCGTCCGCGCCGACGGCGGCGTGGTGGTACGCGTCGGCGGCGCTGGGGTCGCTGACGCATGTGCTGTGGGACGCGTTCACGCACCAGGACGGGTGGGGGCGGCGGCTGTTGCCCGTACTGGGCCGCGATCTGTCCGGAATGCCGCTGTACTCGTGGTTGCAGTACGGGTGTTCGGTGTTCGGGGCGGCGGTGATCGCGGGGTTCGTCGCCTTCGCCCTACGGCGGCTGCCGTCGGCCGAGCCTGTCGGGGTACCGGTGCTGTCCGCCCGTGACCGCCGGCTCGCGTGTGCGGTACTCGCGGGCTGTGCGGGAGTTGGGGCGGCGCAGCGGGCCGTGCAGTGGTGGGCCGACCGGGGCGCCGTCGCGAAGCCGTGGGACCTGATCCCGACCCTGTGCTTCGGGGGCGGGGCCGGGCTGGTGCTGGGGCTGGTGGCGTACGGGGTGGTGGTTCGGGTACGGCGTCCGGTACCGCCGGAGGTACGGGCGGCGGAGGCGTCCGACCGGGTCCGGGGGTAAGGGCGAGGGCGAGACGGGCGAACCGGGGGTGACCGCGGGACGGCGGGCGAACCGGGATGCGGCCCCGCCCCTGAACCCGCCCCGGCTGAACCCGCCCCGGCCACGCCCTGGTTCGCACCCCGGCGAAACCACCGCCCAGCGACTGCCCAGCCGCCGCCGAACCACCGCCCAACCGCCGGAGGCTAATGCGCCGCCGACTCCCAGTCCGCCCCGTCGCCCACCGAGACGTCCAGCGGAGCCCTCAGCTGGACGGCGGCGGCCATCTCGCGGCGGACGAGTTCCTCCGTCTGCGCGCGTTCGCCCGGGGCGATCTCCAGGACGATTTCGTCGTGGACCTGAAGCAGTATCCGGGACGTCAGCTCCGCCTCGACCAGGGCGCGGTCCACGTTCAGCATGGCGATCTTCACGATGTCCGCGGCCGTGCCCTGGATCGGCGCGTTCAGTGCCATGCGTTCCGCCATCTCGCGGCGCTGGCGGTTGTCGCTGTTGAGGTCGGGCAGATAGCGGCGGCGGCCGAACAGCGTCTCCGTGTAGCCCGTCGCCCGTGCCTCCTCCACCACGCGGTGCAGGTACTCCCGGACGCCGCCGAACCGCTCGAAGTACGTGTCCATCAGCGCACGTGCCTCGCCCGCGTCGATGTTCAGCTGCCCCGAGAGCCCGAACGCCGACAGGCCGTAGGCCAGGCCGTACGACATCGCCTTGATCTTGCGGCGCATCTCCGCGTCGACGGCCGAGCGGTCCACCGCGAACACCTGGGAGGCGACCGTGGTGTGCAGGTCCTCGCCCGAGGTGAACGCCTCGATGAGGCCCTCGTCCTCGGACAGGTGGGCCATCACGCGCAGTTCGATCTGGCTGTAGTCCGCCGTCATCAGCGACTCGTAGCCCTCGCCGACCACGAAGCCCCGGCGGATGGCCCGGCCCTCGTCCGTACGGACGGGGATGTTCTGCAGGTTCGGGTCCGTGGACGACAGGCGGCCGGTGGCGGCGACCGTCTGGTTGAACGTGGTGTGGATACGGCCGTCCGCGGCGACCGACTTGATCAGGCCCTCCACGGTGACGCGCAGCTTGGCCTGCTCCCGGTGGCGCAGCATGATGACCGGCAGTTCGTTCTCGGTCTGCGTCGCCAGCCATGCCAGCGCGTCCGCGTCCGTGGTGTAGCCGGTCTTGGTCTTCTTCGTCTTCGGCAGGCCCAGTTCGCCGAACAGGACCTCCTGGAGCTGCTTGGGCGAACCGAGGTTGAACTCGTGCCCCGCCGCCGCGTGCGCCTCCTTCACCGCCTGCTGGACGGCGCCCGCGAACATCTGCTCCATGGCCTCCAGGTGGGCCCGGTCCGCGGCGATGCCGTGCCGCTCCATGCGGGCCAGCACGATCGACGTGGGCAGTTCCATGTCCCGCAGCAGGTCGGCGGCGCCGACCTCCACGAGCCTCTCCCCGAACGCCTCGCCGAGGTCGAGGATGGTGCGGGCCTGCACCATCAGGGCGTCGGCCTCCGCGCCCTCGTCCGCGCCGAACGCCAACTGCCCGTCGGCCGTGGCGGCGGGCGTCAGCTCCCGGCCGAGGTACTCCAGGGACAGCGCGTCCAGGTCGAAGGAGCGGCGGCCGGGCTTGACCAGGTAGGCGGCGAGCGCGGTGTCCATGGTGACGCCCGCGATGCTCCAGCCGTGCTCGGCGAAGACCCGCATCGCGCGCTTGGCGTTGTGCAGCACCTTGGGGGCCGCGGGGTCGGCGAGCCACTTCTCGAAGGAGGTGTCGTCGGTCTCGTCCAACTGCGTCGGGTCGAACCAGGCAGCCGCCCCGCCGGCCGTGGCCAGCGCGATCTCCGCGACCGAACCGACACCCAGCGCCCAGGTGTCGACCGTGGCCACGCCCAGCGGCTGGGTGCCGTGTTCGGCGAGCCAGGGCCCCAACTCGCCCGCGCCCAGGACGCTGCCGTCGACGGCGACGCCCTCGGCCAGCGGCGCGGTCTCCTCCTCGCCGCCGGGGTCGACGGCCAGCAGCCGTTCCCGCAGGGAGGGGTTGCGGATCTCCAGGGTGTCCAGGACCAGCGCGACCGTCGTGCGGTCGTACGGGGCGCGTTCCAGGTCCACGACCGTCTTCGGCAGTTCGACCGTCCGCACCATCTCGGTCAGGCGGCGGTTGAGCTTCACCGCCTCCAGGTGGTCGCGCAGGTTCTGCCCGGCCTTGCCCTTGACCTCGTCGACCCGCTCGACCAACTCGGCGAACGAACCGAACTGGTTGATCCACTTCGCGGCCGTCTTCTCGCCGACCCCGGGGATGCCGGGCAGGTTGTCGGACGGGTCGCCGCGCAGCGCCGCGAAGTCGGGGTACTGGGCGGGCGTCAACCCGTACTTCTCGACGACCTTCTCCGGAGTGAACCTCGTCAGCTCCGAGACGCCCTTCGTGGGATACAGCACCGTCGTGTGCTCGGTGACCAGTTGGAAGGAGTCGCGGTCGCCGGTGACGATCAGGACGTCGAAGCCCTCCGCCTCCGCCTGGGTGGCGAGCGTGGCGATGATGTCGTCCGCCTCGAACCCGTCGACCGCGAACCGCTCCGCGTGCATCGCGTCGAGCAGTTCGCCGATCAGCTCGACCTGGCCCTTGAACTCGTCCGGGGTCTTGGAGCGGTTGGCCTTGTACTCGGTGAACTCCTCCGAGCGCCAGGTCTTGCGGGAGACGTCGAACGCCACCGCGAAGTGCGTCGGCGCCTCGTCCCGCAACGTGTTGGCCAGCATCGACGCGAAGCCGTAGATGGCGTTCGTCGGCTGGCCCGAAGCGGTCGTGAAGTTCTCCACGGGCAGCGCGAAGAACGCGCGGTACGCCAGCGAGTGCCCGTCCATCAGCATGAGCCGCGGACGGTCGCCGCCGGGAGTCTTGCCGGTCTTCTTCGATGCTGTCTCTGCCACGGACCCGATCCTGCCACGCCCCACTGACAGTCGGCCCCGCCGACCACCCGCATGCCGCACCCACCGCGCTTCGACCGGCACTTCGACGACCGCCCGCCATCGGCCGCACCTCGCGCCCGGCCGGTCCGACGGCCACGCCCGCACCGCACCGCGCACGACGACCACACCGCGGCCGGCAACGGGCACACCCTCCGCGCCCGCCCCCGCCCCCTCCCCGCAACCATTGCTTCCGCCCTGCTCACAGCCCTGCGACCGCCGTTGTCAGTGGCTCGTGCAAGGATCGGAGACGTACCTCACACATGCGGGTGTGCCCTCACCCGTGCTGACATGGATCCGACGTGCCGGCGAATGACACGTGTGCAGGCCCCGGCGAGTGACCCGTGCGTACGGCGTGTACGACACGGACAAGCGAAGGAGAGGACCGCGATGGCCACCAAACCGCCGACCGGCGATCCGGTTCAGGACGCGCCGCAGGTCTCCGCGCCCAAGCACTCGGCCGCCGGGCTGCCGGCCATCAGGCACAGCCTTCAGATGGCCCAGGAGCAGATGGGCGTGCGCCGCACCGCGCTGACCCTGCTGCGGGTCAACCAGAAGAAGGGCTTCGACTGCCCCGGCTGTGCCTGGCCCGAGCCCGACCACCGGCACGCGGCGGAGTTCTGCGAGAACGGCGCGAAGGCGGTCGCCGAGGAGGCGACGCTGCGCCGCGTCACCCCGGAGTTCTTCGCCACCCACTCCGTCCCCGACCTGGCCCCCCGCAGCGGCTACTGGCTGGGCCAGCAGGGCCGTCTCACCCATCCGATGTACCTGCCCGAGGGCGCCGACCACTACGAACCGGTCACCTGGGAGCGGGCGTTCGACATCATCGCCGAGGAGATCACCGCCCTCGGCTCCCCCGACGAGGCGCTCTTCTACACCTCCGGGCGCACCAGCAACGAGGCCGCGTTCGTCTACCAGCTCTTCGCGCGCGAGCTGGGCACGAACAACCTGCCGGACTGCTCCAACATGTGCCACGAGTCGTCGGGTTCGGCGCTGAGCGAGACCATCGGCATCGGCAAGGGCAGCGTCCTGCTGGAGGACCTCTACCAGGCCGATCTGATCATCGTCGCCGGCCAGAACCCCGGCACCAACCACCCCCGCATGCTCTCCGCGCTGGAGAAGGCCAAGGCGGGCGGCGCGAAGATCATCAGCGTCAACCCGCTGCCCGAGGCGGGACTTGAGCGCTTCAAGAACCCGCAGACGCCCAAGGGCCTCACCACGGGCGCCGCGCTCACCGACCTGTTCCTCCAGATCCGGCTCGGCGGCGACCAGGCCCTGTTCCGCCTCCTCAACAAGCTGATCCTGGACACCGAGGGTGCCCTGGACGAGGAGTTCATCGCCGAACACACCCACGGCTTCGCGGAGTTCGCGCGGACCGCGCAGGCCGCGGACTGGGACGAGACCCTCAAGGCCACGGGCCTCACGCGCGCGGACATCGAGAAGACCCTCGCCATGGTCCTCGCCTCGCAGCGCACCATCGTGTGCTGGGCGATGGGCCTGACCCAGCACAAGCACTCCGTGCCCACCATCCGCGAGGTCGTCAACTTCCTTCTGCTGCGCGGCAACATCGGCCGCACCGGCGCGGGCGTCTGCCCGGTCCGCGGCCACTCGAACGTGCAGGGCGACCGCACCATGGGCATCTTCGAGCGCCCCGCCCCCGCCTTCCTGGACGCCTTGGAGAAGGAGTTCGGCTTCGCCCCGCCGCGCGAGCACGGCTACGACGTCGTACGGGCCATCGAGGCGCTGCGCGACGGCAAGGCGAAGGTGTTCTTCGCGATGGGCGGCAACTTCGTGTCGGCCTCCCCCGACACCGAGGTCACCGAGGCGGCCATGCGCCGCGCGCGCCTGACCGTGCACGTCTCGACGAAGCTGAACCGCTCGCACGTGATCACGGGCGCCCGCGCGCTGATCCTGCCCACCCTGGGCCGTACCGAGCGCGATCTCCAGGTCGGCCCGAAGGGGAAAAGCACAGAGCAGTTCGTGACCGTCGAGGACTCCATGGGCATGGTGCACGCCTCCCGCGGCCGGCTGGCTCCCGCGAGCGACCAGCTCCTGTCCGAGACGGCCATCGTCTGCCGGCTGGCCCGCCGCGTCCTGGGCGCCGCCAGCAAGGTGCCGTGGGAGGAGTTCGAGAAGGACTACGCGACGATCCGCGACCGCGTCGCCCGTGTGATCCCGGGCTTCGAGGACTTCAACGCGCGCGTGGCCAACCCATCGGGCTTCGCCCTCCCGCACGCCCCCCGCGACGAACGCCGCTTCCCGACCGCCACCGGCAAGGCCAACTTCACGGCGGCGCCGGTCGAGTACCCCGAACTCCCCGAAGGCCGCCTGCTGTTGCAGACCCTCCGCTCCCACGACCAGTACAACACCACCATCTACGGCCTCGACGACCGCTACCGGGGCATCAAGAACGGCCGCCGGGTCGTCCTGGTCCACCCCGAGGACGCCGACTCCCTCGGGGTCGCGGACGGCTCCTACGTCGACCTCGTCGGCGAGTGGAAGGACGGCGTCGAGCGACGGGCCCCGGGCTTCCGTGTCGTGCACTACCCGACCTCCCGGGGCTGCGCCGCGGCCTACTACCCCGAGACCAACGTCCTGATCCCGCTGGACGCCACCGCGGACACCAGCAACACCCCCGCCAGCAAGTCCGTGCTGATCCGCCTGGAACAATCGACGACCGACTGAGCGTTCGCTCAGCTGAAGCCGTCCAGGGCACCCCGGGCCACCGGTCCGGGGCACCCAAGATCCAGGAGAACGGAGCCGGCCCCATGGGCGAGCAGCGCCAAGTGAAGTTCCCGCAGAAGACCATCGACGAGTACGCCGCGCTCGGCGTGGACGTGGTGGCGCTGTTCTCCGCCGGGCACCTCGGCACCCGCATGGGCGTCGACGTCGTCGAAGCCTCCGCGGACCGCGTCGTCGCCACCATGCCCGTCGAGGGCAACACCCAGCCCTACGGCCTGCTCCACGGCGGCGCGTCCGCGGTCCTGGCCGAGACGCTCGGCTCGGTGGGGGCCATGCTCCACGGCGGCAGCACGAAGATCGCCGTGGGCGTCGACCTGAACTGCACCCACCACCGGGGCGTCAGCTCCGGCCTGGTCACCGGCGTGGCCACGCCCCTGCACCGCGGCCGCTCGACGGCGACGTACGAGATCGTCATCACCGACGAGGCGGACAAGCGCGTCTGCACGGCCCGTCTGACCTGCCTCCTCCGCGACGCGAACCCGACCGGCAACGGCACCAGCGCGGACAAGAGCAACGGCACCAGCACCGCCGCCTGACGTACCCGCGCGGGAGCCGTCCGGGGCCGGTGGGTTTCGCCGGTCGCCCAGAGCGACCCCCACCGGCCCCGGAGCCCCGGACCGCCGGACAACGGCCCACCCCCCTCTTTACGTGCCCTATTCATCGACCCGCCCCCAAAACCTCTCCCACCACGCCCTTTACCGCGCCCTCCGCCGCGACACGCCGTACCGTCGTAAACATTTCGATCTCTGACCGCTTCGAACCGCCCCTGAATGCGGATCTTGCTTTTCTTCTTGTAACGCTACGTAACACGCGCGCAATACAGCCCCACTCGCTCATCTCCAGCGCCACCCTCGCCGACGGCAATTTCGCACCACTCCCCGACCTCCGCGGCCCACCCCACGCCCCACTGCCCCTAAGGGCAACCGGAAGTGCACGTTCTCAGCATGTGGACCCTTGAGGGCAGGCGACAGAGCGCAAAAAACGACCGGGAACCGCCTTCCCGCAACTCCACTCTCCGAGACGTCATAACAAGAAAGTCACAAGCCAGCCCACGACGATGCTTGTGCCTACAGAACCGGCTTAGAGTCACGGCCAGTCACCGCTCCATCGGGAGATCGGTACAAGCGCGGCAACCGCGCCGCCCCGAGGGCGGCCAAACGCCTGCGGAAAGGACTTGTAGTGCGACAGCGTTCCTTGGTGATCCTCACCTCCGTGCTCACGACCGGAGCTCTGACCCTCACCGCTTGCGGCTCCCGTGACGACAGCGGCGACAGCAGCGACAGCGGTAGCACCACCCTCACCATCGGCGTCGACGCCCCGCTCTCCGGCGAGAACTCGACCACCGGCCTCGGCATCCAGTACGGCGTGCAGATCGCCGTCGACGACGCCAACAAGAAGAACCTCGTCCCCGGCGTCAAGTTCAAGGTCAAGGCCCTCGACGACAAGGCCCTGCCCGCCACCGGCCAGCAGAACGCCACCGCCCTCGTCGGCGACGACAACGTCGTGGGCGCCGTCGGCCCGCTCAACTCCGGTGTCGCCCAGTCGATGCAGCAGGTGTTCGAGACCGCCGACATGGTGGAGATCTCGCCCTCGAACACCAACCCCGAGCTGACCCAGGGCAAGAACTGGCAGACCAAGAAGGTCCGCCCCTACAAGACCTACTTCCGCACCGCCACCACCGACGCCCTCCAGGGCGGCTACGCGGCCACGTACGCCTACGACACCCTCAAGAAGAAGAAGGTCTTCGTCGTAGACGACAAGCAGACCTACGGCGCCGGCCTCGCCAAGATCTTCAACGAGACGTTCAAGAGCCTCGGCGGCACCATCGCGGGCAGCGACCACGTCAACACCGGTGACAAGGACTTCAGCTCCCTCGTCACCAAGGTCAAGAGCTCCGGCGCCGACCTGCTCTACTACGGCGGCCAGTACGACGAGTCCGAGCTGATCACCAAGCAGCTCAAGGACGCGGGCGTCAAGATCCCGCTCTTCGGCGGTGACGGCATGTACGCCACCACCTACATCGACACCGCGGGCAAGGACTCCGAGGGCGACCTCGCCACCGCCGTCGGCGCCCCCGTCGACACCCTCAAGGGTGCCCAGGACTTCGTCGCCGAGTACAAGGCCAAGGGCTACAAGGGTGACTACGGCGCCTACGGTGCCTACGCCTACGACGCCGCGACCGCCATCATCAAGGCCGTCGCCAAGGTCAAGAGCGACAACAGCGACAAGCTCCCCGACTCCAAGGAACTGCGCTCCAAGGTCGTCACCGCCGTCCAGAACATCGACTTCGAGGGCATCAGCGGCACCGTCTCCTTCGACGAGTACGGCGACACCACCAACAAGCAGCTGACCGTCTACCAGGTCAAGAACGGCGCCTGGAAGGCCGTCGAGAGCGGCACGTACGAGCCCAAGAGCTGACCGACTCTCCGCACCACTGACTGAGACGGGCCGCGCGGAAGGAGGACCCCGACCGCGCGGCCCGTCCGCACATCCGATCCCCACCGGCACTCCACCGTGCCACGTACCCACCCCCACCCCGCGCACGACAGCGCACACCGACCCCAGCGACATGGAGGCCACGCGGTGAACACCCTGCCGCAGCAGCTGGCCAACGGGCTGCTCCTCGGCTCGATGTACGGGCTGATCGCCATCGGCTACACGATGGTGTACGGCATCGTCCAGCTCATCAACTTCGCACACGGCGAGATCTTCATGACCGGAGGCTTCGGCGCCCTCACGGTCTACTTCTACATCCTGCCCGACGGCACCAACATGTGGGCCGCCGTGCCCCTCATGCTGATCGGAGGCGCCATCGTCTCCGTCCTCGTGGCCGTAGGAGCCGAACGATTCGCCTACCGCCCCCTGCGCGGAGCCCCCAGGCTGGCACCCCTCATCACCGCGATCGGCCTCTCCCTGGCCCTTCAGGAAGTCGTCCGCAACTTCTACCCCGAAGCCACCGGAACCCGCGCCTTCCCCAGCATCGACAACACGCACACCATCGGCGACGTCACCATCAAGGACGCCGACATCTTCCTGATCATCGCCGCCGTCATCTGCATGGCCTCCCTCGCGCTGTTCGTCCGCCGCAGCCGCACCGGCCGCGCCATGCAGGCCACCGCGCAGGACCCGGACACGGCGCAGCTGATGGGCATCGACACCAACCGCATCATCGTCATCGCCTTCGCGATCGGTGGCCTGTTCGCCGCCGTCGCGGCCGTCTCGTACGGCCTGAAGTACGGCAGCATCGACTACCGCATGGGCTTCCTGATGGGCCTGAAGGCGTTCACCGCGGCCGTCATGGGCGGCATCGGCAACATCTACGGCGCCATGCTCGGCGGGGTCGTCCTCGGTATCGCCGAGACCCTCGCCTCCGCCTACATCAGCAACATCCCGGGCATGGAACAGCTCGGCGGCCAGAGCTGGGCCAACGTCTGGGCCTTCTGCCTCCTCATCCTCGTCCTGCTCCTCCGTCCGCAGGGCCTGCTCGGCGAACGCGTCGCGGACAGGGCGTGATCACATGACCGACACCACCTCCCAGAGCCCCGTGGCCGCCGTCGAACGCGGCCTGATCCCGCTGCCGGTCGCGGTCGCCCGCGCGCTGGTCCTCGTCGGCGGCGTCGCCACCGCGGCCTCCGCCTTCCTCGCCTGGACCTGGACCGCCGACTTCCCCGGCGACCTCACCGTCTACGGCTATCCCGGCGGCCTCCAGTGGCTGACGTTCACCGGCGGCATCCTCGTCACCCTCTTCGCCCTCGCCGGCTACGGCGTCCGCGGGCTGCGCTGGCTCACCCCCGCCGGCAACAACGCCCCCGTCGTCCTGACCGCCCTCGGCGCGTTCGGTACCACCTGGTACACAGTCATCGCCATCACGGCCAAGCTCGGCGGCCTGGTCAACCTGGAGGCGGGCGCGTACATCGCCGCAATCGCCTCGCTGCTCCCGATCGTCGGCGCCCTCGCCCTCCCCCAGCCCGGGGTCGGCGAACAGCCCGTCGGCCGCGTCCTGGCCGCGTACATCGCCAAGCCCGACGACATCCCCCGCAGCGCCCCGATCCCCGCGTGGATACAGCGCGCCGTCATCACCGTCGTCGCCGCCATCGGCCTGTTCGTGTTCGCCTACGGCATCGACACCGAGTACGGCGAGCTGTTCATCGGCTTCCTGATCGTGCTGATCTTCGCCGTCTGGGCGCTGCACACGGCCGGTCTCAACGACCGCTTCAGCCACATCGTCGCGGGCAACCGCAGCTTCGGTGTCGCGATGGCCTTCGTCGCCGCGATCGGCTTCCCCTTCACCCAGACCAACGACCACTACGCCAACCTCGGCGTGAACATCCTGATCTTCGGCACGGTCGCCCTGGGCCTCAACATCGTTGTCGGCCTGGCCGGTCTCCTCGACCTCGGTTACGTCGCCTTCCTCGGTGTCGGCGCCTACACCGCCGCCCTGGTCTCCGGCTCGGAGTTCTCCCGCTTCTCCGGCGTCCAGTTCCCCTTCTGGGCCGCGGCGCTGGCCGGGATGGCCGCCAGCCTCGTCTTCGGTGTCCTCATCGGCGCCCCGACGCTCCGGCTGCGCGGCGACTACCTCGCCATCGTGACCCTCGGCTTCGGAGAGATCTTCCGTATCGCGGTCAACAACATGGACGGCGACTCGGGCCCCAACATCACCAACGGCCCGAACGGCATCCCGTCCATCCCCGACCTCTCCTTCTTCGGGTTCAACTTCGGCGACGCGCACGACATCGGCGGCATCACCATCGGCCGGTTCGCCAACTACTACCTGCTGATGGTGCTCGTCATGGCCATCGTCGTCACCGTCTACCGGCGCGCCGCCGACTCCCGGATCGGCCGTTCCTGGATCGCGATCCGCGAGGACGAGACCGCCGCGACCGCCATGGGCATCAACGGCTTCCGGGTGAAGCTGACCGCCTTCGCCCTCGGTGCCGCGCTGGCGGGTCTGGCCGGTACGGTCAGCGCCCACGTCACCTACAGCGTGGTGCCCAACCCGTACCAGTTCGCGGGTTCGACGCCGCCCAACTCGGCGTTCCTGCTCGCCGCCGTCGTCCTCGGTGGCATGGGCACGGTCGCCGGACCCATTCTCGGCGCCGCGCTGCTCTACCTGCTCCCGGAAAAGCTCGTCTTCCTCCAGGACAAGTCGCTGCTCGCCTTCGGTATCGCGCTGATCCTCCTCATGCGTTTCCGCCCCGAGGGCATCATCGCCAACCGTCGCCGCCAGCTCGAATTCCACGAGACCGGCCAACTCGACGTACCAGATACGGACACACTCGGCGAACCTGCCGTCAGCAAGGCGGGGGCGTGACAGCACCATGACCACAGATTCCACCCCTGTTCTCGAAGCCAGCGCCGTCACCATGCGTTTCGGTGGTCTCACCGCCGTGCGTTCGGTCGACTTCACCGTCAACTCCGGTGAGATCGTGGGTCTCATCGGCCCCAACGGTGCCGGAAAGACTACCTTCTTCAACTGCCTCACGGGCCTTTACGTACCGACCGAGGGCACCGTTTCCTACAAGGGAAAGGTGCTTCCGCCCAAGCCCCACCTGGTCACCCAGGCGGGTATCGCGAGAACCTTCCAGAACATCCGGCTCTTCGCCAATATGACGGTGCTGGAAAACGTTCTCGTCGGCCGTCACACCCGTACCAAAGAGGGCCTTTGGTCGGCGCTGCTGCGCGGCCCCGGTTTCAAGAAGGCCGAGCAGGCCAGCGAAGAACGGGCCATGGAACTCCTGGAGTTCATCGGCCTGGCGCACAAGCGGGACCATCTCGCCCGCAACCTGCCCTACGGCGAGCAGCGCAAGCTGGAGATCGCCAGGGCGCTCGCGAGCGAACCGGGCCTGCTGCTGCTGGACGAGCCGACCGCGGGCATGAACCCGCAGGAGACGCGGGCGACCGAGGAACTGGTCTTCGCCATCCGTGACCAGGGCATCGCCGTCCTCGTCATCGAGCACGACATGCGTTTCATCTTCAACCTCTGCGACCGCGTCGCCGTCCTCGTCCAGGGCGAGAAGCTCGTCGAGGGCACCTCCGACGTCGTCCAGGCGGACGAGCGCGTCATCGCCGCCTACCTCGGCGAACCCTTCGAAGGAGACCCCGGCGAGGCCGAGGCCGCGGAGGTCGCGGCAGCCGAAGCCGGCGCGGCAGGCACCACCAAGGGAGAGACCCAGTGACCGCACTGCTGGAGGTCGAAGACCTCCGGGTGGCCTACGGCAAGATCGAAGCCGTCAAGGGCATTTCCTTCAGCGTCGAGGCCGGCCAGGTCGTCACCCTCATCGGTACGAACGGCGCCGGAAAGACGACCACCCTCCGCACCCTTTCGGGTCTGCTCCAGCCCACCAGCGGCCGTATCACCTTCGACGGAAAGCCGCTCAACAGCGTTCCCGCGCACAAAATCGTCGCCCTCGGACTCGCCCATTCCCCCGAGGGACGGCACATCTTCCCCCGCCTCACGATCGCCGAGAACCTCCAACTCGGCGCATTTCTGAGGAAGGACAAGGAAGGCATCGAAAAGGACATCCAGCGGGCCTACGACCTCTTCCCGATTCTGGGTGAGCGGCGCAAGCAGGCGGCGGGCACGCTGTCCGGCGGTGAGCAGCAAATGCTCGCCATGGGCCGCGCCCTGATGTCCCAGCCGAAACTGCTCATGCTCGACGAGCCCTCCATGGGCCTTTCGCCGATCATGATGCAGAAGATCATGGCGACGATCTCCGAACTCAAGTCCCAGGGCACGACCATTCTCCTGGTCGAGCAGAACGCCCAGGCGGCCCTGTCGCTCGCCGACCAGGGTCACGTGATGGAGATCGGCAACATCGTCCTGTCGGGCACGGGGCAGGACCTGCTGCACGACGAGTCCGTACGCAAGGCGTACCTCGGCGAGGACTGAGGCCGCGGCTCCAGGCCGTAGGTCATAGTCCGTAGATACGACGAGGCCCGCACCCCCAAGCGGAGGGGGTGCGGGCCTCGTCGTATGTACGGGTGCGGGTGCCGGGCCGTCAGCCCTTGTCGCCGGTGGCCTTGGTGCCCTTGGCCGCCTTCTTCTCGTCGGCGTCCAGGATGACCGCCTCGGCGACCTGCTGCATCGACATGCGGCGGTCCATGGAGGTCTTCTGGATCCAGCGGAACGCGGCGGGCTCCGTCAGGCCGTACTCGGTCTGGAGGACGGACTTCGCGCGGTCCACCAGCTTGCGCGTCTCCAGCCGCTGGGTGAGGTCCACGACCTCCTTCTCCAGCTGCTTCAGCTGCGTGTACCGCGAGACGGCCATCTCGATCGCCGGTACGACGTCGCTCTTGCTGAACGGCTTCACCAGGTACGCCATCGCGCCCGCGTCCCGGGCCCGCTCGACAAGGTCGCGCTGCGAGAACGCGGTGAGCATGAGGACGGGGGCGATGCCCTCTTCGGCGATCTTCTCGGCGGCGGAGATGCCGTCGAGCTTGGGCATCTTCACGTCCAGGATCACCAGGTCGGGCTGGTGCTCACGGGCCAGCTCCACGGCCTGCTCGCCGTCGCCCGCCTCGCCGACGACGGAGTAGCCCTCTTCTTCGAGCATCTCTTTCAGGTCCAGCCTGATGAGTGCCTCGTCCTCGGCGATGACTACACGGGTCGTCAACGGAGGCACGTGCGACTTGTCGTCGTCGGACACGTTCGGGGACTGCGGCGACTCGGGGGCGGTCACGGATGCTCCTTGGATCAGGGCAGGTGGGTACTGCTCCTCAGAGCGTACCTAGCTGCGCCTGCCTGCGGTGAACCGGTACACTCCTCTCGGGTCGTCCGGCCGGGTTGGCGGAATGGCAGACGCTGATGTCTCAAACACATCTGTCCGAAAGGACGTGTGGGTTCGACTCCCACACCCGGCACCCACAAGCGGAGGTTCACGTTCTCGTGAACCTCCGTTCTGCCGTGCGGGGACTACGCCGTGCGGGAGCCGCAGTACTTACTGCGGCAAGACCCGCAGTAAGTACTGCGTGCTACTGAGGACCGTCGTCCTCCCCGATGTGGTGCACCCGGACCATGTTCGTCGTCCCCGAGACCCCGGGCGGCGAGCCGGCCGTGATCACGACCACATCGCCCTTCTCGCAGTGCCCGTACTTCAGCAGGAGTTCGTCGACCTGGTCGACCATCGCGTCCGTGGAGTCCACGTGCGGCCCCAGGAACGTCTCGACGCCCCAGGTCAGGTTCAGTTGGGCGCGCGTCTGGGCATCCGGGGTGAAGGCCAGCAGCGGGATGGGTGAGCGGTAGCGCGACAGGCGGCGGGCCGTGTCGCCGCTCTGGGTGAAGGCCACCAGCGCCTTCGCGCCCAGGAAGTCGCCGATCTCCGCCGCCGCGCGGGCCACCGCACCGCCCTGCGTGCGCGGCTTGTTGGAGTCCGTCAGCGGGGGCAGCCCCTTGGCCAGGACGTCCTCCTCCGCCGCCTCGACGATCTTCGCCATCGTGCGGACGGTGCCGATCGGGTGCTTGCCGACGCTCGTCTCGCCGGAGAGCATCACCGCGTCGGCGCCGTCGATGACCGCGTTGGCGACGTCCGACGCCTCGGCGCGCGTGGGGCGGGAGTTCTCGATCATCGAGTCGAGCATCTGGGTGGCCACGATGACCGGCTTGGCGTTGCGCTTGGCGAGCTTGATGGCGCGCTTCTGGACGATGGGGACCTGCTCCAGCGGCATTTCCACGCCGAGGTCGCCGCGGGCCACCATGATGCCGTCGAAGGCCGCGACGATGTCCTCGACGGCCTCGACCGCCTGGGGCTTCTCGACCTTCGCGATGACCGGGAGGCGGCGGTTCTCCTCGTCCATGATGCGGTGGACGTCGTCGATGTCCTTGCCGCTGCGCACGAAGGAGAGCGCGATGACGTCGAAGCCGGTGTGCAGGGCCCAGCGGAGGTCCGCCTCGTCCTTGTCCGAGAGCGCGGGGACCGAGACCGCGACGCCGGGGAGGTTGAGGCCCTTGTTGTCGGAGACCATGCCGCCCTCGACCACGCGCGTGCGCACCCGGGGGCCGTCCACCGCCGTGACCTCCAGGCAGACCTTGCCGTCGTCGACGAGGATGCGCTCACCGGGGGTGACGTCGGCGGCGAGACCGGCGTAGGTGGTGCCGCAGGTGGTGTGGTCGCCCTGGATGCCGGGCTCGACGGAGATGGTGAAGGTGTCGTCGCGTTCGAGGAGTACGGGGCCTTCGGCGAAGCGGCCGAGCCGGATCTTCGGGCCTTGAAGGTCGGCTAGGAGGCCCACGCTGCGGCCGGTTTCCTCGGCGGCCTTGCGAACGCGGCGGTAACGCTCCTCGTGGTCGGCGTAGCTGCCGTGGCTGAGGTTGAAGCGGGCGACGTCCATTCCGGCTTCGACCAGGGCCTTGATCTGGTCGTAGGAGTCGGTGGCGGGCCCGAGAGTACAGACGATTTTTGCTCGGCGCATGGTTTGAGCCTAGAGCTTACCGACGGGTAGGTAATTGGCTTCGCATGACCACTCAACAACCTTTACGTGAAGGCTTATTGACACCTCTTGAATATGCGCGGGGGTGTGCTCCGATGAGCACGACAATCGCATTATGGCGGCACCGAGTGACCGGTCGGGCGGCATTCCGTGCCGCATTCTCCGGTATTCCGTGCCGCCGGTATTCTTGACTGCTTTCAAAGCCGCGGTGGCGCCATGGTGAACCGCGCGTTCACCTGGGCCCGGACGTGCTGGCGCTGGGGTTCGAGGTCGAGGGGGGCCGTCTCCTCGTCGCCGGGGCCGCCGCCGGGTGCGGCCATGGCGGCCATGCGGACGCCGCGCTGGGCGGCGCCGTAGGACCGGCCCTCCTCCGCGCCGATGTCGGCGAGCTCCACGAGCGCCGCCAGGGTCGTACCGAGCGCCTCGGCGTACTCGCGGGCGCGCTGGACCGCCTCCTGGACCGCCTGGCGGCGCGCCCTGCCGTGGGCGGGCGAGTCGGGGCGCAGGTCCCACCAGGGGCCGTCGACGCGGGTGAGGTCGAGGTCGGCGAGGCGGGTGGTGAGCTCGCCGAGGGCGGTGAAGTCGGTGAGCTCGGCGGTGAGGTGCACGCGGCCGTGGTAGGTGCGGACGCGTTCGCCGCGGCCCCGGCGGGCCAGTTCGGGGGCGATGGAGAGGGCGCCGGTCTCGACGCGTTCGACGGCGTCGCCGTAGGACTTGACCAGGTCGAGGACGGTGGCGTTGCGGCGGGTGAGGTCGTCGAGGGCGGAGCGGCGGTCGGTGCCGCGGGCGGCGACGGTGATGGTGATGCGGGCGATCTCGGGGTCGACTTCGAGGTGGGCCTCGCCGCGGACGGCGACGCGGGGGGCGTCGGGGGTGCCGTAGGGCAGGCCGGGCTGTCCGGGCTGCTCGGGTGCGGGCGGCGGCGTCATACGCCCCACTCTGTCAGCAAGGAGGGTGCGGTGGGATGGTCAGGTCACCGGATCGAAACCTGTTGGACCTGTTGTGGTGGTCGGTGCGCGAGGCAGAATCTACGCGCGTCGTTGACTCTTTCCCGACCTGTGTTACCCGTCGATCAGTTCCGCTTGACCCTTCCACCAGGAGTACGAGACATGCCGTTGAACCGTCGGAAGTTCCTGAAGAGATCCGCCGCGACCGGGGCGGGGGTCGCGCTGGCCGGGGCGGCGACGGCTCCGGCGGAGGCCGTGTCGGTCGAGCTGCCGGTCAAGGCTCCCAAGCGGTACTCGCTCACCGTCATGGGCACGACCGACCTGCACGGCCATGTCTTCAACTGGGACTACTTCAAGGACGCCGATTACGCGGACACGGCGGGCAACGCGCAGGGGTTGGCGCGGATTTCGACCCTGGTGAATCAGGTCCGCAAGGAGAAGGGCCGCGCGAACACGCTGCTGCTGGACGCGGGCGACACCATTCAGGGCACTCCGCTGACGTATTACTACGCGAAGGTGGACCCGATCACCGCCAAGGGTGGTCCGGTGCATCCGATGGCGCAGGCGATGAACGCGATCGGGTACGACGCGGTGGCGCTCGGCAACCACGAGTTCAACTACGGCATCGAGACGCTGCGGAAGTTCGAGGAGCAGTGCCATTTCCCGCTGCTCGGCGCGAACGCGCTGGACGCGACGACGCTGCGGCCGGCGTTTCCGCCGTACTTCATCAAGAAGTTCCGGGTGAAGGGCGCGCCGCCGGTGAAGGTGGCGGTGCTCGGGCTGACGAACCCGGGGATCGCGATCTGGGACAAGGCGTACGTGCAGGGGAAGTTGACGTTCCCGGGGCTGGAGGAGCAGGCGGCGAAGTGGGTGCCGAAGCTGCGGTCGATGGGGGCGGACGTCGTCGTCGTGTCGGCGCACTCCGGGTCGTCGGGGACCTCGTCCTACGGTGACCAGCTGCCGTACGTCGAGAACTCGGCGGCGCTGGTGGCGCAGCAGGTGCCGGGGATCGACGCGATTCTCGTCGGGCACGCGCACGTGGAGATCCCGGAGCTGAAGGTCACGAACACGGCGACCGGCAAGACCGTCGTACTGTCCGAACCGCTGTGCTACGCCGAGCGGTTGACGTTGTTCGACATCGAACTCGTCTTCTCCAAGGGCCGGTGGACCGTCGAGTCGGTCGCGGCCTCGCTGCGCAACTCCAACACCGTCGCCGACGACCCGAAGATCACCAAGTTGTTGGAGGACGAGCACGCGACGGTCGTCGAGTACGTCAACCAGGTCGTCGGGACGGCCACTCAGACGCTGACGACGGTGGACGCGCGGTACAAGGACGCGCCGATCATCGACCTGATCACCAAGGTGCAGGAGGACGTGGTCAAGGCGGCGGTGGCGGGGACGAGTTACGCCTCGCTGCCGGTGATCGCGCAGGCGTCGCCGTTCTCGCGGACGTCGGAGATCCCGGCGGGCGAGGTGACGATCCGGGACCTGTCGAGCCTGTACGTGTACGACAACACGCTGGTGGCCAAGGTGTTGACGGGTGCTCAGGTGCGGGCGTACCTGGAGTACTCGGCGCAGTACTTCGTACAGACCGCGGCCGGCGCGACGGTGGACGTGGAGAAGCTGACGAACGCGGGCGGGCGTCCGGACTACAACTACGACTACGTGTCGGGGCTTTCGTACGACATCGACATCGCGCAGGCGGCCGGGTCCCGGATCAAGAACCTGACCTTCCAGGGCGCCGCGCTGGACGACGCGCAGCAGTTCGTGCTGGCGGTGAACAACTACCGCGCGAACGGCGGCGGCGCCTTCCCGCATGTCGCTTCGGCGACCGAGATCTGGTCGGAGTCGACGGAGATCCGCACCCGGATCGCGGAGTGGGTGACCGCGAAGGGGGTGCTGGATCCGGCCGACTTCGCCTCGGTGGACTGGAAGTTGACGCGGGAGGGCACGCCGGTCTTCTGACCTGCCGGTTGTTCGAGACCGGTTTTTTTAAAGGTCGAGGAGGGTGACGTCGAAGGCGTCGGCGATGGCCTTGGCGCCCGCGTCGTTGACGTGGAGGCCGTCGCCGGCGTTGAAGTCGTCGTGGATCCTGGTGGGTCGGGCGGGGTCCGCGACGGCGGCGGCGAGGTCGAAGAGGTGGTCGTAGGGGTGTTCGCCCGCCAGGAGACGGGAGTTGATCTCCCGGCGTACGGCCTGGCCGGCGGCGCTGTCGTAGCCCTCGTGGACGGTGCCCTCGTAGGGGCCGATGGTGGTGCCGATGACAGTGAGCCCGGCGGCGCGGAGGCGTTCGGTGAGGGTGGTGACGCCGGTGAGGTAGGCGTCGGGGGTGGGCAGGTCGCCGGGTTCGGGGTGGGCGATCA
Organism: Actinobacteria bacterium OK074; assembly: GCA_001298575.1. Classification (GTDB taxonomy): domain Bacteria; phylum Actinomycetota; class Actinomycetes; order Streptomycetales; family Streptomycetaceae; genus Streptomyces. Next base: position 11,221 of record LJCV01000247.1, on the reverse strand, counting down.
TGCTCGGGATGCCGAGGTCGTTGAGGCCGACGTGGACGATGACGTGGGTGACGCCGGGGACGTCGAGGACATCGCGTTCGACCCGGTCGAGGAGGCGTTCGCCGATCTCGGCGGTGAGCAGGCGGTTGCCGGAGATGCCCTGGTTGACGATCCAGCCGCGGGTGAGGCGGCGGCCCAGTTGACCCGGGAAGCTGTTGTCGGCGCCGGGGGTGGTGAAGGCGCCCTCGATCCAGGAGTCCCCGAACGCGACGGCGATGCGGGTGCCCTCGGGGGCGCGTACGTCGACGCCGGTGAGGAAGTGGCCGGACCCGAACTCCTCGGCGTCCTTGAGGGTTTCGGCGGTGAGCTGGTCGCCGGGGGCGGCGTGGCCGATGTCGTAGGGGACGGCGGAGTAGGTGGTCAGGCCGGTGTCGCCGGGGAGGTGGAGGCTGACGGTGAGTTCCTCGCCCGCGGTGACGGGGCGTTCGACGGGGTCGGTGAGGATCTCGGCGCCGACGGGGACGGTGGTGGCCGGGGCGCCCGCGAAGAGCAGGGGGGTGTTGGTGGTGGGGTCGATGGTGCTGCCGTCGCCGGTGCCGGGGGCGCGGCGGGCGGCGTGGGCGCCGGCGATGTCGAGGGGCTGGGCGCCGTAGCGGTTGCTGATGCGGACACGGAAGGCTGTACCGCCGCCTGCCAGGCGGACTGTCTGGCGGACGGTCTGGGCGGTGAAGCCGCGTGATTCGAAGAGCCTGAACGTCTCGTGGGGGTTGATGACGGCGGTGCGGTGGGCGGCTGTCCACGTGTTCTCGGTGGGGCTGGTGCTGGTGTTGGTGCGGGTGCTGGTCATACCGGGCCAACAGCGCCGCCGTCGGGATTCTTCCTGATCCGGGGGCCTTTCCGGTGGTCAGCGGCTGTCGGCGAGGGGGGTGAGTACGGGAGCGGGGGCCTGGCGGGCGGTGGGGATGTGGGGCTGGGACGGGAGGTGGGGCTGTTCGAGGCCGAAGGTGGTGAAGGCGGTGCGGTGCGGGAGGGGGTAGGGGTTGGCGCCGGTGAGGGTGTTGAGGATGGTGGCGCTGCGCCAGGCGGTGTGCGCGAGGGGGGCGCCGGCGTTGCCGTGGGTGTGGCGTTCGGCGTTCTGGACGTGGACGGTGCCGGTGACCGAGGGGTCCAGGAGCATGCGGTAGCCGGCGTCGATGCGGGGGCGTTCGGCGCTGTCGCGGCGGACGTAGGGGTCGAGTCCGGCGAGGATGCGGCCGAGCGGGCGTTCGCGGTAGCCGGTGGCGAGGACGACGGCGTCGGTGGTGAGACGGGAGCGGGTGTTCTGCCGGATGTGTTCGAGGTGCAGCTCGACCTTGGTGGTGGCCACCCGTCCGGCGGTGCGGACGCTGACCCCGGGCGTGAGGACGGCGTCGGGCCAACCGCCGTGCAGGGTACGGCGGTACAGCTCCTCGTGAATGGCGGTGAGGGTGGCGGGGTCGATGCCGCTGCCGTCGGCGCGCCGGGTCTGGAGGTGGTCGCGGGCCGCTTCGGCGAGGGTGTGGAAGTAGCGGGTGTGGTCGGGGGTGAGCTGTTCGAGGGCGAGGGGGGTGCGTTCGGCGGGGGCGAGGGTCTCGGTGCGGCCGAGCCAGTGGATCTTCTCGTGGCCGGTGGGGCGGTTGCGCAGCAGGTCGAGGAAGATCTCGGCGCCCGACTGGCCGGTCCCGACGACGGTGACGTGCGGCGCCTTGAGGAGCGTCTCGCGGTGCTGGAGGTAGTCGGCGGCGTGCAGCACGGGTACGCCGGGGGCGTCGACCAGGGGTTTGAGGGGGTCGGGGACGTGGGGTTCGGTACCGATGCCCAGGACGACGTTCTTCGTGTACGTACGGCCGAGGGCTTCGGCTTCGCCGTCGGTGTCGAGTTGGGTGAAGTCGACCTCGAAGAGGTGGCGTTCGGGGTTCCAGCGGACCGCGTCGATCTGGTGGCCGAAGTGCAGACCGGGGAGGTTGTCCGCGACCCAGTGGCAGTAGGCGTCGTATTCGGCGCGGTGGATGTGGAGGCGTCCGCTGACGTAGAAGGGGAAGAGGCGGTCGCGGGTTTTGAGGAAGTTGAGGAAGGTCCAGGGGCTGGCGGGGTTGGCGAGGGTGACGAGGTCGGCGAGGAAGGGGGTTTCGTTCTTGGTGCCGTCGACGAGGAGGCCGGGGTGCCAGGTGAAGGTGGGGTGCTGGTCGTAGAAGGCGGTGTTGAGGACGGGGGTGCCTCCGGCTCGGATGCCTTCGGCCCGAATGCCTTCGGTCCGGATGCCGTCGGTCCGGATGCCGTCGGCGAGGGCGGCCAGGGAGAGGTTGGCCGGGCCGATTCCGATGCCGACGAGGTCTTTGGGCGCTTCGGTGGGGGTCATGCGGTTCCTCCAGGTGGGGTGGGGGTTCCAGCCTGGAGGGGCGCCGGTGGGGTTGCTCGCTGTCTGTGCTGATCAGACCCGAAAGAGCGAATGGGGGGCGGCTGTTGCTGGTGGGTGGTCGCGCGCCTTTCGGGGGCGCCCTACGGCGTGAACTCGTCCCGGTGCTCCACGGCCCAGTCCCCGAACGTTCGCGCCCTGTTGCCCGTGATCTTCTCCACCGTGTCGGTGATCTCGGGCTGGACCCCCACGTAGGCACGCTGGGTCTCGATCAGCGCCTGTGCCACGGCCGTTGGGACGTGCGGGTAGAGCGTTGCCACCGCCTCTTCCGGCGGGATTTCCACGTACGTCAGCTTCCTGCCCAGCGCCTTGCCGATGGCCTCGGTCTTGCCCGCGTTGGTGACCGGCTCCGGGCCCGTGAGGCGGTGGACGGTGGCGTCGTGGCCGTCGTCCAGCAGGGTGCGCAGCGCTACGGCGGCGATGTCGGCCTCGTGGATCGGGGCGGACGCGGCCTGCGCGTAGGGGCCGCGGACGGTGTCTCCCGCGCGGATCTGCGGGGCGAACTGGCGGGCGTTGACGGCGAATTCGTTGGGGCGCAGGAAGGTCCACGCCAGGCCGCTGTCGCGGATCCACTGTTCGACGGTGGCATGCATGACGTGGATGGGATGGGTTTCGTCGGCGCCTTCCTTGATGATCCCCGAGGAGAGCAGGACGACGTGCCGGACGCCTGCGCTGCGGGCGGCGGCGAGGAGGTCGGCGGTGCGGTCGCCGACGGCGGCGACGTGGAGGAAGAGCTGGGAGGCGCCGGTGAACAGCGCCCCGGGGTCGGCGGGGTCGAGCCGGGTCACCTCGGCGCCCGGCGGCAGGTCGGCCCGCCGCGGGTCGCGGGTCACCGCCCGTACGGGCCGTCCTTCGGCGACGAGTTGCCGGACGAGCGCACGGCCGACGTTTCCGGTGGCACCGGTGACTACGATCACGGGTTCTCTTCCTCCGCGGGAGATCGGGCTGTTGCTTCTGTCTGCCTGCCTGTCTGTCTCTGTCGAGACTAGGAAGGGGGACCGTCCCCGCGCATCGTCGGCAAGGACCAGCCGCGTCCCGTGTCGGCCTACGCCGCAGGGCCTAAGTCTGTGCCTGGGCCGGGAGTTGGGAGGCACGGCGGTCGACGGGGGCAGCGGTCGACGGGGGCACGGCGGTCGGGGGCGCGGCGGGCGGGGGCGCGACCGCCGTTCCCGTCTCCGTCCCCGGGGCCGACTCCGACTCCGTCTCCGGGGCCGTACCGGCCGCCGTCAGCCCCTCCCCTCCCGCACCTTCAACACCCGTGCCAGGTCGTCCAGTTCGTCGACCAGTTTGCGGCGCAGGGCCGGGGTCGGGTTCGCGTCGCGCAGGCAGGTCTCGCCCTGGGCGAGGGTGTGCTCGGAGACCGCGTACGCGGGGAACGCCTGGCGGCCGGCGAGGGTGGCGATGGCGGGGCCCCGGCGGGCGGCCACGGCCACGGCGGCCTCCCAGTAGCGGTGGACGTACTCGGCGAGGAGGTCGGTCTGTTCGGGTTGCCAGAAGCCCTGGGCGGTGGCGGTGAACAGGTAGTTGGAGAGGTCGTCGGTGGTGAACAGGGCGTCCCATGCCTGGCGTTTGGCCTCGGGGTCGGGCAGGGCGGCGCGGCAGCGGGCGGCGCCCTCCTGGCCGGTGGCGCTGGGGTCCTGGACGAGTTCGGCCTCGATGACACTGTCGTCGACGGAGCCGAGGACGGCCAGGCGGCCGAGGATGCGCCAGCGCAGTTCGGGGTCGAGTTCCGGGCCGCCGGGGACGGTCCCTTCGGAGAACCACGCGGTGATCGTGTCGGGGTGGGCGGCCGCGTCGATGTAGTGGCGTACGGCGACGAGGCGCAGGCCGGGGTGGGAGCCGTCCTCGGTGCGGCGGATGAGGTCGCGGCACAGGTCGGTGAGGGTGGCGAGGGCGGCGGGCCGCTCGGTGGGCGGCAGGTAGCGGGCCGCGATGTGGCTGGTGGCGAAGGCGAGGACGCCCTCGACGAGCGCGATGTCCGTCTCGTGCGGCAGGTGGGCCCGGGCCGTGTCGAGGTAGGCGGTGGGCGGGAGTTCGCCGTCGCGGACGGCGTCGCGCAGGGCGTTCCAGGCGACGGCGCGGGAGACCGGGTCGGGCAGCCCGGAGAGGGCGGCGGTGAGGGTGCGGAACGAGTCGGCGTCGAAGCGGATCTTGGTGTAGGTGAGGTCGCCGTCGTTCGGCAGGAGGAGGGCGGGGCGTTTGCCGAGGGTGTGTCCGGCGGGGTGCTCGCCGGTCTGCGGGACGTCGAGTTCGAGGCGTTCGCGCGGGGTGAGGCGGCGCCCGTCGGTGAGGTCCTGGTCGTAGAGGCCGACGGCGATGCGGTGCGGGCGGCTGCCGGTGTGCCCGACGGTGAGGGTGTGGGTGCCGTCCTCGGTGACGGTGATCTGTGGCGTGAGGGTGTCGACGCCGGTGGTGCGCAGCCAGGATTCGGCCCAGGCGTGGACGTCGCGTTCGGTGGCGGCGGCCAGGGAGTCGATGAAGTCGGCGAGGGTGGCGTTGCCGTAGCGGTGCCGGGCGAAGTGGGTGTTGATGCCGGTGAGGAAGTCCTTCTCGCCGAGCCAGAAGACGAGTTGGCGCAGCGCGGAGGCGCCCTTGGCGTAGGAGATGCCGTCGAAGTTGAGGAGCGCGGAGGCGGTGTCGTCCACGTTCTCCGGGGCCACCGGGTGGGTGGAGGGGCGCTGGTCGGCGTCGTAGCCCCAGGGCTTGCGGGTGACGCCGAACTCGGTCCAGGTGTCGGTGAAGCGGGTGGCCTCGGCGGTGGTCTGGTAGCCCATGTACTCCGCGAAGGACTCGTTCAGCCAGATGTCGTCCCACCACTTGAGGGTGACGAGGTCGCCGAACCACATGTGGGCCATCTCGTGGGCGATGACCATGGCGCGGGTCTGGCGTTCGGTGTCGGTGACGGCGGAGCGGTAGACGAAGTCGTCGCGGAAGGTGACCAGGCCGGGGTTCTCCATGGCGCCGGCGTTGAACTCGGGGACGAACGCCTGGTCGTAGGAGTCGAAGGGGTACGGCTCCTCGAACTTCTCGTGGTAGCGGTCGAAGACCTGCTGGGTGATCTCGAAGAGTTCGTCGGTGTCGGCGTCGAGGTGCGGTGCGAGGGACTTGCGGCAGTGCAGGCCGAAGGGCAGGCCGCGGTGTTCGGTGCGCACCGAGTGCCAGGGGCCGGCGGCGACGGCGACGAGGTAGGTGGAGATGCGGGGCGTCTCGGCGGCCTTCCAGACGCCGTCACCGGTGTGTTCGGTGATGCCGTTGGCCAGGACGGTCCAGGCTTCGGGGGCCTTGACGGTGAGGTCGAAGACGGCCTTCAGGTCGGGCTGGTCGAAGGCGGGGAAGACACGCTGGACGTCGTCCATGAAGAGCTGGGTGTAGAGGTAGGTCTCGCCGTCGGCGGGGTCGGTGAAGCGGTGCATGCCCTCGCCGGTGCGCGAGTAGCTCATCGTGGTGTCGAGGCGCAACTCGTGCTCGCCCGCGGTGAGGTGCAGGGGGAGGCGGTTCTCGGTGAGGGTCGCGGGGTCGAGCGGGGTGCCGTCGAGGGTGGCCGTGTGGAGTTCGGCGGGCTTGAGTTCGACGAAGGTGTCCGCATCCGCGCGCGCGGTGAACCGGACCACGGTGCGGGAGCCGAAGGTGTCGCTCCCGCCGGTCAGGTCGAGTTCGATGGTGTAGCGGTGGACGTCGAGGAGTTCGGCTCGGGTCTGCGCTTCGGTGCGCGTGAGTACGGACATGGGCTCATGCTGCCCGATGCCACTGACAACGCACAGACCCGGGGAGTTATGCGCCGTTTGTCCGCTGCTCCTGTGTGGTTTTCGTGCGCGGTTCCCGGGCGGCCCGCTGCTGGGGCAGCCGGGGGTCGGGGTGGCCGAGGGCGGGATCGGGCCGCTGCTCGGCGGCGAGGGCGCGCAGGGTGCGCAGTTCGTCCTGGAGGTCCTGGAAGCGCTGGTGGGCGTCGTACAGGTAGCGGACCTTGGTGCGCAGGGTCCAGGGGTCGACGGGTTTCATGACGAGGTCGGCGACGCCGAGGCCGAAGGCGGCGGCGGAGAGTTCGGCGTCCGGGCCGAAGCCGGTGAGCAGGACGACGGGGATGAGGTGGGTCTGTTCGACGCGGCGCATGTACCGCACGACGTCGAGGCCGTCGACGCCGGGCATGCGCACGTCGAGCAGGAGGAGGCCGACCCGGCCGCGCAGGACCTCCTTGAGCGCCTCGTCGCCGCTGGTGGCGCGGGCCAGTTGGTAGCCCAGCGGGGCGAGCGCGCTCTCCAGCGCGTACAGCGTGTCCTCGTGGTCGTCGACGATGAGGATCCTGGCATCCGACTTCATGGCCCGACGTCCCCTCGCTCGGGTCCTCAGCATAGGGTGAATTGTTTCACCACGGGTACTGATGACCTGACAAAGAGTGCTCACGCAGGATGCCTTGCCGCGTGGCCGTTGTCACTCCCCCGCGGTGGCGATCCGGGGCTCACGGCGGGGTGGTGGGGTCGCGTGTTTCGGCGGGCACGCGCGCGGGTGTCACTTTTCGGTGGCACGCGCGCGTGTCATCTTCCGGTTCCGGCAGGCACGCGCGTGTGTGTCACTTCCCCGTGCCGGGGTTCGCCCGGCCGGCGTCCTCCGCGATGCGCTCGTGGTGGCGGATGACCTCGGCGACGATGAAGCCGAGGAGCTTCTCGGCGAAGGCGGGGTCGAGTTTGGCGTTCTCGGCGAGGCGGCGCAGCCGGGCGATCTGCTGGGCCTCGCGGCCGGGATCGGCGGGCGGCAGCCGGTGTTCGGCCTTGAGGTGGCCGACCTGCTGGGTGCACTTGAAGCGCTCGGCGAGCATGTGCACGACGGCGGCGTCGATGTTGTCGATGCTGTCGCGCAGCCGGTCGAGTTCGGCGCGGACGGCGGGGTCGACGGAGTCGGTGGCGGTCGTCACGTGGTCTCCGCTGGTGGTCTCGTGGTTGCCGCCGACGGTCTCGTCGTTGCCGTCGGCGTGAGGGTCGGTGGTGCTCATGGGCGGTCAGCCTACGGGGCGGCCGGGCGTTCGATCATGGGTGGATCGTCCGGGTCCGGGACGCGGTCGCTCCAGCCGCCGGGGACGACGTGGCCCTGCTGGGCGCGGAACCGTACGGGGGCGACGCCGACCCGGCGGGTGAACAGGCGGGAGAAGTAGGCGGGATCGTCGTAGCCGACGCGGCGGGCGACCGCGGCCACGGGGAGTTCGGTGGCGGCGAGGAGTTCCTTCGCGCGGCCCAGGCGGATGCCGAGGAGGTAGTCCTTGGGGCTGCACCCGGCGCCGCGGCGGACGGCGGCCCGCAGTTCGGCGGGGGTCATGCCGTGCGCCGCCGCGTGCTCGGCGACCGACATCGCCTTGAAGGCGTCCCGGGCGAGCGCGGCGAGCACCTGGTGGCCGTCGGGCGCGAGGTCGGCACGCGCGCGACGCAGGACGACGAGGAGTTCGTGGACGGCCGCGGCGGTCTCCACCTCCAGGAGGGGGTTGTCGCGGCGGGCGGCGCGGGCCATGCGGCCGACGACCGCGCGGGCGGCGTCGGTGTCCGACAGCGGGACGACGGGCCGGTCGGGTTCGATGTAGCCGAGTTCGGTGTAGGTGGCGGCCGCGGTGCCGGTGAAGACGACGAAGCACTCGTCCCAGCCGGGGTCGGGCCCGTAGTGGTGGGGCACGCCGGGGACGAGCCAGAGCAGGGCGGGCGCGGTGACCTTGTGGCGGTGGCCGTCGGGGGTCTCGTACCAGCCGCCGCCCGCGCTGACGACGACGGCGACGTACTGGTCGAGCGTACGGGGGCCGACGACGGGCAGTTCGCCGTACTGGAGCCCCACCCCGAGGCAGACCAGGCCGAGCTGCTGGTGGACCGGGCCGGGCGAGAAGAACCGCATCCAGGTGTGGTACATCCGCGCTCCCTTCGCCCTCGGTACCGGGTACGGCCCACGCGCGCGTGAGCGCACCGGTACATCCTCCCCGGGGCGGACCGGATCCCGCACGGGGAAAACGCGTCGTGGCCGGTGGGGCCGGGCGCGGGCTTGCACCCCTGACGTGTTCCGTGCACGCGTTGCGTCCAAGCACCGCCGATCTTTGTCCATGGACGGTGGCGGTGCCGACGGGTGAGAGTGTGACCATGAGTGAGTTCACGGTGGGGGAATCCGACTTTCTGCTGGACGGCCGTCCGGTGCGGCTGCTGTCCGGCGCGCTGCACTACTTCCGGGTTCCGGAGGCGCTGTGGGCGCACCGGCTCGGGATGCTGCGGGCGATGGGCCTCAACTGCGTGGAGACGTACGTCCCGTGGAACCTCCACGAGCCCGAGCCGGGCCGGTTCCGGGATGTGGAGGCGCTGGGCCGGTTCCTGGACGCGGTCCACGAGGCGGGGCTGTGGGCGATCGCGCGCCCGGGCCCGTACATCTGTGCGGAATGGGAGAACGGCGGGGTGCCGTTCTGGCTGACGGGCGAGCTGGGCCGCCGGGCACGCACGCGTGACGAGCGTTTCGTGTCGGCGGTGGAGCGCTGGTTCGGACGGCTGCTGCCGCAGGTGGCGGCCCGGCAGATCGACCGCGGCGGCCCGGTCCTCATGGTCCAGGTGGAGAACGAGTACGGCAGCTACGGTTCGGACCTGGTCTACCTGGAGCGGCTGGCAGACGTACTGCGCGCCCAGGGCGTCACGGTGCCGCTGTTCACCTCGGACGGCCCCGAGGACCACATGCTGACCGGGGGCTCCGTGCCGGGCATCCTGGCGACGGTCAACTTCGGCTCCCACGCGCGCGTGGCCTTCGAGACCCTGCGCGCGTACCGGGCCGAGGGCCCGCTGATGTGCATGGAGTTCTGGTGCGGCTGGTTCGACCGCTGGGGCGGCGAGCACACCGTACGGGACGCCCGGGACGCGGCGGAGGCGCTGCGCGAGATCCTGGAGTGCGGGGCGTCCGTCAACGTCTACATGGCGCACGGCGGCACGAACTTCGGCGGCTGGGCGGGCGCGAACCGGGGCGGCGGCGACATGCACGAGGGGCCGTTGCAGCCGGACGTCACCTCCTACGACTACGACGCGCCGATCGACGAACTCGGCCGCCCCACGGCCAAGTTCTGGGCCTTCCGCGAGGTGCTCGCACCGTACGCGGACGGCCCTCTGCCCGAGCCGCCGCCCGCGCCCGCGGAGCTGGGCTCCCCGGCCGCGCTGGCGGCGACGGGCTGGGCGCCCCTGGACGACGTCCTGGCGGCCCTGGGCGACCCCGGGGCCGAGCACCCGGTACCGCCCACGTTCGAGGAACTGGGCGTGGAGCGGGGCCTGGTGAAGTACGAGGTGACCGTCCCCGGGCCGCGACAGCCGTATCCGCTGGTGCTGCGCGGGCTGCGGGATCTCGCGGTGGTGTACGTCGACGGGGTGCCGGCCGGGGTGCTCACGGAGGACGAGCCGCAGCTGAAGGAGCCGGTCGCGGGCCACGCGCGCGTGGAGGCGTGGGTGGAGTCCCTGGGGCGGGTCAACTACGGGCCCCGGTCCGGGGAGCCGAAGGGCATCACCGGGGGCATCCTGCACGAGCGGCAGTACCTGCACGGGGTACGCGCGCGTGGGCTGCGGCTGGAGTCGCTGGACACCCTGGCGGACGTGGAACGCGTAGGGCTGCGGGCGCTGCCGTCGGACGGCACGCGGGACGGCGAGGGCACGGCGGGCCTGTACCGGGGCACGGTCGAGGTGCGGGGCGCGGGGGACGCGCTGCTCGAACTGCCCGGCTGGACCCGGGGGTTCGTGTGGGTCAACGGCTTCAACCTGGGCCGCTACTGGTCCGTGGGCCCGCAACAGGCGCTGTACGTACCGGGGCCGGTCCTGCGGGAGGGCGCCAACGACGTGTGGGTGCTGGAGCTTCAGGAGGCGGGGGCGGTGGGGGCGGTGCGGTTGGTGCGGCCCTAGGCCCTGTCGGCTCGCTCAGGGGGCGCCTGGGGCACGCGGGCCGGGTTGCGCGCCCGGGGCTCCATGGCCCCCAGGAACCCCGCCGGCCCCGCTCCCGCCCACCCGGCAGCCATCCGCGGGCCCACGTGCATACAGTGGGAGGGCAGTGCCGGTGGCTTCAGGGGGCCTTCAGGGGGTGCCGAGCGTGGCGAACGGCGGACCGGTCGAGCACGGGTACCCGCACCTGGACACGGTGCGGGCGGCCGTCAACGCGCTGTACAGGCGGTTGTCGTACGACACGATCCAGACGTTCGCCACGAGCGTGGCCCCCGTGGACGTGGCCTTCGCGGACAGGGACGACCTGTACCTGGGCGCCCAGCGGGTGGCGCGGGAGATGGTGCGCCACTACCACCTCCCGGACGCCCGTATGATCATCGGCTTCCGCGAGATGACCCATGCCGCGAACGTCGAACTGGCCGCGGGCCCCGAGTACTTCATCGAACTGAACGACCGTTTCCGCACCCACCGCCGGGACATCGGCGCGGCCCTCGCGCACGAGGTGATGCACGTGTACCTGCACCGCCTCGACCTGTCCTTCCCGGGCACGCGCGACAACGAGATCCTCACCGACACGGCGGCGACCTACCTGGGCGCGGGCTGGCTGCTGCTCGACGCGTACCGGGAGGACGCGGCGTCGTCGCAGAAGCTGGGCTATCTGACGCCGGAGGAGTTCGGGTACGTGCTGGCGAAGCGGTCGCTGCTGTTCGGGGAGGACCCGTCGATCTGGTTCACCAGTCCGCAGGCGTACACCGCGTACACGCGGGGCATGGCCCAGGCCCGCCAGGACGAGCAGCAGCCCCCGCTGACGGCGGCCGGCCGGGCGGGCCGCGGCGGGGCGGCTGGGGCGGGGGCCCGGGCCCGGGCTGCCGTCCGGGCGACCACC
>LJCV01000246.1 GCA_001298575.1 Actinobacteria bacterium OK074 | reverse complement strand
CGACACCCCCCCCCCCCGCGCCCACGCCCACCGCCCCGACGGCACCCGCCGTGCCCTGCGGATCGGGCTCGGGGGGCCCGTCGGGTCCGGCAAGACCGCCACCGTCGCCGCGCTCTGCCGGGCGCTGCGGGACGAACTGTCGCTGGCCGTCGTCACCAACGACATCTACACCCGCGAGGACGCCGAATTCCTGTTGCGGGAGGCCGTGTTGCCGCCGGAGCGGATCACCGCCGTGGAGACCGGGGCGTGCCCGCACACCGCGATCCGGGACGACATCTCGGCCAACCTGGAGGCCGTGGAGGATCTGGAGGACGAGGTCGGGCCGCTCGATCTGATCCTGGTCGAGTCCGGCGGGGACAACCTCACCGCGACCTTCTCCAAGGGGCTCGTGGACGCGCAGATCTTCGTCATCGACGTCGCCGGCGGGGACGACATCCCGCGCAAGGGCGGCCCGGGCGTCACCACGGCCGACCTGCTGATCGTCAACAAGACCGACCTCGCCCCGTACGTCGGCTCCGACCTGGGGCGGATGGCCGCCGACGCGAAGGCGCAGCGGGCCGAACTGCCCGTGGTCCTCCAGTCGTTGCGCGGCGGGACCGGGGTCGCGGACACCGCCGCCTGGGTGCGCGAGCGGCTCACCGCGTGGACGGCATGACGACCACGGGGGCGAGCACGAGCGGCGTACGGGCCACCGCGCGGATCGGGGCCCGGCCCGACGGCCGCGGCGGCACCGCCCTGCCCGTGCTGGAGAGCGACGGCCCCCTCGCGCTGCGCCGCACCCGGGGGCAGGGCGACGAGGCGCGCGTGGTGCTGGTCGGCGCCATGAGCGGGCCGCTCGGCGGCGACCACTTCGCCGTCGAGGCGCGGGTCGAGCAGGGCGCCCGGCTCTCCGTGGCCTCCGCCGCCGCCACCATCGCCCTGCCCGGCCAGGTCAAGGGCGGGGCCCGCTACGACGTCCGGCTCGACGTCGCGGACGGTGCCGAACTGCGCTGGCTGCCCGAGCAGTTGATCTCGGCCGGGGGGAGCGACCTGCGGGTCGGCACCCGGGTCGAGCTGGCCGCGGGTGCCCGGCTGGTGTTCCGGGAGGAGCAGGTGCTCGGCCGGGTCGGCGAGGAGCCGGGGCGGCTCACCAGCCGGCTGACCCTGCGCCTCGCCGGGCGCACGCTGCTCGACCAGGAGGTGGCCTGCGGCCCCGGCGCGCCCGGCGGCTGGGACGGCCCCGCCGTGCTCGGGGGACTGCGCGCGCTCGGGCAACTCCTCGTCGTACGGCCGGAGTTCGTGGACCGGCCGGCCGAGGCGCGGGTGCTCGGGGAGCATGCCGCGATCACCCCGCTCGCCGGTCCCGCCGTGCTGGTCACCGCCCTCGCGCCCGACGCGCTGCGACTACGGCGCGTCCTCGACGAGGCGCTGCTCGCACTCGGGTGAGGGTGCGGTCGTCCCGGCGTCCGGGGCGACCCGCACGGCGCCGCGCGATCTCCCGTACCGCTGAGCGGTGCGGCGTAATCCGGATACCGGATTGGTAAAGGTGCCGGAACGCCACTGTTGTCATGGACTGCACAAGCGAAAGGATCCTCGTACCCAACACCATCCTGTACGGGGAGGTCCCTCTTGAGGGGAATCAGACCGACCGGGCGAGTCTCCGCACTCGCCTGTGCCGGGGCACTCGTCACGGCCACGCTGATCGCGGGCGCCGTGACCGCTCCGGCCGCCACCGCGGACGCCGCCGCCACGGGCCACGACCAGGCCCGCGAGCAGCGGGGCGCGGCCGTCGCCGCCGCCCGGGCCGCCGCGGCCGGCATCGACTGGCAGACCTGCCCCGCCGACTGGGGGCTGCCCGCGCCCATCCAGTGCGGCTGGGTCACCGTGCCGCTCGACTACGCCCAGCCGGACGGCCGGCAGATCAAGCTGGCCGTCGACCGCGTCGGCTCCACCGGCACCGCCGCCGAACGCCAGGGCGCCCTCGTCTACAACCCGGGCGGCCCCGGCGCCTCCGGGCTGCGCTTCCCGACCCGCGTCACCAACAAGAACCCCCTCTGGACGAACATCTCCAAGGCGTACGACTTCGTCGGCTTCGACCCGCGCGGTGTCGGCCACTCGGCGCCCATCTCCTGCGAGGACCCCCAGGAGTTCGTGGCCGCCCCCAAGGCCGACCCGGTCCCCGACTCCGAGGCCGACAAGCGCGCCCAGCGCAAACTCGCCGCCGAGTACGCGCAAGGCTGCCTCGAACGCACCGGCCGCGCGATGCTCCAGCAGATGACCACGCCCAACACCGTGCGCGACCTCGACGTCATCCGCGCCGCCCTCGGCGAGAAGAAGCTCAACTACCTCGGCGTCTCCTACGGCACCTACATCGGCGCCGTGTACGGCACCCTCTTCCCCGGCCACGTGCGCCGGATGCTGGTGGACAGCGTGGTCGGCCCCTCGCGCGACAACATCTGGTACGAGGCCAACCTCGGCCAGGACGTCGCCTTCGAGGGCCGCTGGAAGGACTGGGAGGACTGGGTCGCCAAGAACGACGCCGCCTACCACCTCGGCACCACCCGGGCCCAGGTCCAGGACAAGTGGCTCCAGTTGCGTGCCGCCGCGAAGGCGAACCCGCTCGGCGGAGTCGTCGGCCCCGCCGAACTGATCGGCTTCTTCCAGTACGCCCCGTACTACGACTCGTACTGGACGATCGTCGCCAAGGTCTTCAGCGCCTACTTCGCCGGTGACACCCAGGCCGTGGTCGACGCGGCCGGGCCCGACCTCAGCGACACCGCGGGCAACATCGCCTCCGAGAACGGCAACGCGGTCTACACGGCCGTCGAGTGCACCGACGCCCAGTGGCCCACCAGCTGGCAGAAGTGGGACCGCGACAACACGGCGCTCAACAAGGACTATCCGTTCATGACCTGGGCCAACGCCTGGCTCAACCTGCCGTGCGCCACCTGGCCGGTCAAGCAGCGTACGCCCGTCGAGGTCAAGACCGGCAAGGGCCTGCCGACCGTCCTGATCGTCCAGTCCGAGCGGGACGCGGCGACGCCGTACGCCGGGGCGGTCGATCTGCACCGCCGGTTCAAGGGCTCCCGCCTGATCACCGAGAAGGACGCGGGCTCGCACGGCGTGACCGGGCTGGTCAACCCGTGCGTCAACACCCGGGTGGACGCCTACTTCCTCACCGGGGCGACCGACAGCACGGACGTGACCTGCACCCCGCACGCCACCCCGACACCCTGAGCCGTACGACGCCGCGGGGGCGGCCGGAGCCACCGGCCGCCCCCGACGCCGTAGGGGCGGATCAGGCGTCGAGGAACGCGTCCTCCGCCGCGTAGTCGAAGAGGCCGCCGTACACCCGGGCCATCTGCGGGTACGCCTCCCGCCAGTCTCGTCCGGACAGTTGGCGCTCGATCCAGGTGACGGTCTCCGCCAGCCGGTCGGCGTAGCGGACCGGCGGGCGGTAGCCCAACTCCCGTTCCGCTGCGGCCATGTCGCAGACCACGGGTGCGGGCACCGACCACGGGGTGGCGCCCACGGTGGGTGTCGGCGGCGGGCCGGGCAGCAGGACGTCCTCGCGCTCGACGCCCATCACGGCGTCGATCGACCGGGCGATCCCGGCCACCGTCGGGGCGTCTGGATCCGCCGCGTTCAGGGCCCTGGCGCCCGGTCGGCCGGCGGCCAGCCGGATCAGCTCCGCGATGTTGTGGACGCTCGCGGTGTGGAAGCGGCTCTCACCGCCGAAGGCGAGCGCGCGCCGGGTGCGGCCGTCCAGGTTGCGCTTGACGAAGTACAGCTCGCGCGGCATGGGGGAGTGCGGACCGTGCACCGCTCCGGCCCGCAGCAGCGTGACCGGCAACCCGGCCTCCGGGGCGAGGAGTTCGCGCTCCAGCGCCGCCTTGCGGGTGCTGTACGTGGCCTCGCCCGGCCGGACCGTCCGCTGCTCCTCGGTGATCGGCACCGGGTACTGGGGGAAGCCGTCCGGCTCCTCCTGGGTGTCGAAGCCGCGGCCCTTGTCGTCCTCGTACACCGACAGGCTGGAGATCACCACGGCCGAGCCCACCCGGTCGGCGAGCGAGGTCAACTGCCGTGCGTGCGCGGCCCCGAAGGCCACGACGTCCACCACGACCTCGCAGCCGTCCCCGACCGCGGCGGCCAGCGCCCCGGCGTCCTCGCGGTCGGCCCGCGCCACGCGCACGCTCCCCGGCCAGCCCTCGTCCCGTCCGCCGCTCCGCGAGAGGGCGGTCACCTCCCAGCCGTCCCGGGCCAGCGCGCCGACGGCCGCCCGTCCGATCTGTCCCGTCGCCCCGATCACCACTGCGCGTCTCATGCGGCGACCGTACGGTCACCGTGCCTCCTGTCGCATGCCGCTCTGCCGACAGCAGAGAGCGGGCCAGGGCCCTCATACTTACAAACACTTGAACAGTTCAGACTGGCAAGTCTAAGCTGAGTGTTCATGAACGTAGAGGAACACGCAGGCGGTGACCTTCCCGCTCGATCCGCCCGACCCGCTCGTTCCGACGATCCCGGCCCCTCCGGACCGGCCGGCCGGTCCGGGCCGCCCGGCCGGCTCGAAGACACCGTCCGGCTCGCCTCCGGGCTGCGGCTGGCCGTCGGCCGGATCGCGCGGCGGCTGCGGCAGACGCACGCCTCCGGCGAGATGCCGCTGTCCGCCATGTCCGTGCTGGCCCGGCTCGCCGCGCACGGGCCGCACTCGCCCGGCTCCCTCGCCGACCTCGAACGCGTCCGGCCGCAGGCCATGGCCACCACGGTCGCCGACCTCGAACAGCGCGGCCTGGTCCGGCGCGCGCCCGACGCCGTCGACGGACGGCGGGCCATCCTGGCGATCACCGACGACGGCCGGAACATCCTCGTGGAACGCCGCTCCGAGTCCGTGCAGCACCTCATGGACGTCCTCGACGAGTTCACCCCGGACGAGCGGCGCACCCTCGCCGCCGCGCTGCCGCTCCTGGAGCGGATGGTGGAGCGGCTGTGAAGTGGACCCTGCCGCGGCTCCAGCCGCAGCGCAAGGACGCCCCGCCAGGACCCGGCTACAAGTGGATAGCCCTGTCCAACACCACGCTGGGCGTCCTGATCGCCACGATCGACTCCTCCATCGTGATCATCTCGCTGCCCGCGATCTTCCGCGGTATCGGGCTCGACCCGCTCCAGCCCGGCAACATCGGCTACCTGCTCTGGATGATCCTGGGCTATCTGCTGGTGTCGGCCGTGCTCGTCGTGGTCCTCGGCCGCCTCGGCGACATGTTCGGCCGGGTGCGGATCTACAACCTCGGGTTCCTCGTCTTCGCCTGCGCCTCCGTCGCGCTCTCCCTGGACCCGTTCCGGGCGGGCGCGGGCGCGCTCTGGCTGATCCTGTGGCGGATCGTGCAGGCCGTCGGCGGCGCCATGCTCACCGCCAACTCGGCCGCCATCCTCACCGACGCCTTCCCCGCCCGGCAGCGCGGCATGGCCCTCGGGATCAACCAGATCACCGCGCTGGCAGGGCAGTTCCTCGGTCTGCTGGTCGGCGGGGTGCTCGCCGCCGTGGACTGGCGGGCCGTGTTCTGGGTGAGCGTCCCGGTCAGCGTGACCGGCACCGTCTGGTCGTATCTGAGCCTGCGCGAGACCAGCGCCGGACGCCCCGGCCGGGTCGACTGGTTCGGCAACATCACCTTCGCGACCGGCGCCGGCATCCTGCTGGCCGGCATCACCTACGGGATCCAGCCCTATGGCACCAGCGCCACCGGCTGGGGCAACCCCTGGGTGCTCGCGGGCCTGTTCGGCGGCGGCTTCCTGCTCCTGCTCTTCTGCTTCGTCGAGACCCGCGTCGCCGAACCCATGTTCCACCTCGCCCTGTTCAAGGTCAGGGCCTTCACCGCGGGCAACCTGGCCGCGCTGCTCACCTCCATCGCCCGCGGCGGCATGCAGTTCATGCTGATCATCTGGCTCCAGGGCATCTGGCTGCCGCTGCACGGCTACGCCTACGAGGACACCCCGCTGTGGGCGGGCATGTTCATGCTGCCGCTGACCTTCGGCTTCCTCATCGCCGGACCCGCCTCCGGCTACCTCTCCGACCGGTTCGGCGCCCGGTTCTTCTCCACCACCGGGCTCGTCATCACCGCGGGCGCCTTCCTCGGACTGCTCGCGCTGCCCGTCGACTTCTACTACCCCGCGTTCGCCGCCCTGTTGCTGCTCAGCGGGCTCGGCCAGGGCATGTTCTCCGCGCCCAACACGTCGTCCGTCATGGGCAGCGTGCCGCCCGAGTACCGGGGCGTCGCCTCGGGGATGCGGGCCACCTTCCAGAACTCGGGCAACGCCCTGTCCATCGGCGTGTTCTTCTCCCTGATGATCTCGGGGCTCGCCTCCTCGATGCCGTCGACGCTCTACAGCGGCCTGACCGCCCACGGCGTGCCCGCCGCGACCGCGCACCAGGCCGCCGCGCTGCCGCCGGTCAGCACCCTGTTCGCGACCTTCCTCGGCGAGAACCCCGTACGGCACCTGCTGGAGTCCGGCGGCGCGCTCGGCCACCTGACCGCCGCCCAGCGGGCCGCCCTCACCGGCCACACCTTCTTCCCCCGGCTGGTCTCGGGCCCCTTCCACCACGGGCTCACCATCGTTTTCAGCGTGGCCGCGGGCATGGCGCTCGTGGCCGCGCTGGCCTCGGCCCTCCGGGGCCGTCACCGGGCGGACGGCACACCACCGCCGCACGGCGGGCCGCCCGCCCCCCGAACGAAAGGAACTGCCCCATGGCGCAAAGCGCCCTCCTCGTAATGGATGTCCAGCGCAGCGTCGTCCACCGGTTCGGCGCCGCCGCCACCGAGTACCTGCCGCGGGTCCGGCAGGCCGTGGACGCGGCACGCACGGCCGGAGTCCCGGTGATCTACGTCGTCGTCTCCTTCCGCCCCGGCGCCCAGGAGATCAGCGAGAGCAACAAGATGTTCGGCCACCTCGCCCAACTCGCCCGCGGGGGCGGGCTCGGCAGCCCCGAGGCGTTCGAGGTGCACCCGGACGTGGCACCGGAGCCGGACGAGGTCGTCGTCACCAAGAAGCGGGTCAGCGGCTTCGCGGGCAGCGACCTGGAGATGGTGCTGCGCGCCCAGGGCATCGACACCCTCGTCCTGACCGGCATCGCCACCAGCGGTGTCGTCCTGTCCACCCTGCGGCAGGCGTCCGACCTGGACTACCGCCTCACGGTCCTGGCGGACGCCTGCCTCGACGGCGACCCCGAGGTGCACCGCGTCCTCACCGAGAAGGTGTTCCCGATGCAGGCGGACGTCGTCACCGTGGCGGAGTGGGCGAAGGCACTGTCGGACTGACGGGCAACTCCACCTGCCAGGTGCGCACCGCGTAGTGCAGCTTCATGCCGTGGTGCTCGTACAGGCGCAGGGCGTCGGTGGTGTTCTCGGTGTCCACACCGAGACCCACCGTGTCCCGGCCGCGCGCGGCGAACGCGGCGAAGGCGTGCTGGAGCAGATGTCCGCCGATGCCGCGGCCCCGCGCCTGGGAGAGCACGCCCAGGCTGCGGATCCAGCCCATGGCGCTGTCGTCGTCGCGGGCCAGCAGCGCGCCGAGGTCGCCGCCGCCGTTCGCCGACGCGAGCCACACCAGCGACCAGTCGATCCGCCCGCCGCCGTGCCAGGCGAGCCACTGGTCGTAGGGGCGGTCGTGGTGCTCGAAGTGGTCCACGAAGGCCGCCTCCAGCAGGACGTGCGCCCGCCGCCGGTCCGCCTCCGTGGTGCAGACCCGCACGGTCACGCCCGGCGGCGCGGCGGGCGCGGGCGTCGCGGTCACCGCCCGCGTGAGCACGTTGAACTGCCGCACGACCTGCCAGCCGCGGACGCCCAGCGCGGTGGTGTCCAGGGTGGGGGCGGAGTTCAGATACAGATGGACGACGGCCCGTCCGGCGCCGTTGGCCGCGGCCCGCTCGGCGGCCCTGGTCTGCATCAGCTCCAACAGCCGTACGCCCGCGGCCTGTTGGTCCGGCAGCACATAGTGGTCGATGTCGATCCGCTCGCCGCCGTCCTCGTCCCACAGCAGCCCGTACGACACGATCCGGCCGTCCGGTGCGAGGGCCACCCACGAGTCGCGGGCCAGGTCCACACCCGGGCGCCGCAAGTCGTCCTCGACGGTGTGCAGGTCGGTCTCCGGCCGCCCGATCTCGATCGTGTCGACAGCGTTGAGCAGGTCACGGACGGCGGGTGCGTCCTCGAACACGGCCGGACGCACAGTGAGGGTCATGGGGTCACTGTCGGTCAGCGACGGCGGGGGCGCAACGCGTTTTCCGCGCCGGGCCCCCGCCCCCCCCGGCTATGCCCGCCGGTCCAGCACCTTCGCCAACGCCCCCAGCGCCGACCGGAGTTCGTCCTCCGTGATGGTCAGCGGCGGTGCGATGCGGATTGTCGAGCCGTGCGTGTCCTTGACCAACACGCCCTCCGCGAGCAGGAGTTCGCCGATCGCGCGGCCGGTGCCGAACGCCGGGTCGATGTCCACGCCCGCCCACAGCCCGCGCGCCCGGAACCCCACCACGCCCCGGCCCACCAGCTCGGTCAGCCCGTCGCGCAGCACCACGCCCAACTCGGCAGCCCGGCGCTGGAATTCACCGGTCGCGAGCAGCTCGACCACCGCCGAACCCACCGCCGCGGCCAGCGGGTTGCCGCCGAACGTCGAGCCGTGCTCGCCCGGCCGCAGCACCCCCAGCACGTCCCGGCGCCCCACCACCGCGGACACCGGCACGATCCCGCCGCCGAGCGCCTTGCCGAGCAGCACCAGGTCCGGCACCACGCCCTCGTGCTCCACCGCGAGCGTGCGCCCGGTGCGGCCGAGCCCCGACTGGATCTCGTCCGCGACGAACAAACACCCGGCCCGGCGGGTGAGTTCACGCACCCCGGCCAGATAGCCGTCGTCGGGGATGATCACCCCGGCCTCGCCCTGCACCGGCTCGATCAGCACGGCCGCCGTCGTCCCGTCGACCGCCGCCTCCAGCGCGGCCAGGTCGTTGTACGGCACCACCCGGAACCCCGGCGTGAACGGCCCGAAGCCCGCCCGCGCCTCCGGGTCCGTGGAGAAGCTCACGATCGTCGTCGTACGGCCGTGGAAGTTGCCGTCCGCGACCACGATCGTCGCCCGGTCCGCGGGGACGCCCTTGACCTCGTAGGCCCATTTGCGGGCCACCTTGACGGCGCTCTCCACCGCCTCCGCGCCGGTGTTCATCGGCAGCACCATCTCCTGGCCCGTCAACTCGGCCAGGGACTCGGCGAATTCGGCCAGCCGGTCGTTGTGGAAGGCGCGGGAGGTGAGGGTGAGGCGGTCCAGCTGCCGGTGCGCCGCCTCGGTCAACGCGGGGTGCCGGTGGCCGAAGTTGAGCGCCGAGTAGCCCGCGAGCAGGTCGAGATAGCGGCGCCCCTCGACGTCCTGGACCCACGCGCCCTCGGCCCGGGCCACCACCACCGGCAGCGGGTGGTAGTTGTGCGCGAGGACCGGCTCCTCGGCGCGGATCAGCTCGGCGGAGGAACGTCCGGCGACCGCCGGGGAGGGATGTGTGCGTACGGGAGCGGTCATGAACGGATCTCCTGAGTGCAGCACTTGATGCCGCCGCCGGCCTTGTGGAACTCCGACAGGTCGACGGGGACGGGGACGTAGCCGTGGTCGTCGAGGCGCGCGGCCAGCGCCTCCGCCCGCGGCGCGATGAACACGTGGCGGCCGTCGGACACGGAGTTGAGGCCGAAGGCCATCGCGTCGTCACGGGTGGCGAGCACCGCGTCCGGGTACAGCCGGGCCAGCACCTCCCGGCTGCCCGGCGAGAACGCCTCCGGGTAGTACACGATGTTGTTCTCGCCGCCGGAGTCGTTGAGCACGAACAGCGCCGTGTCCAGGTGGTAGAAGTACGGGTCCACCAGCGTCAGGCTGATCACCGGGTGGCCGAAGAACTCCTGCGCCTCGCGGTGCGCCTCCCGGGTCGTACGGAACCCGGTGCCCGCCAGCACGTACCGTCCCGTCCAGACCAGGTCGCCCTCGCCCTCGCAGACGGCCTCGGGGCGGTGCACGTCGTAGCCCGCCGCCTTGAACCACATCTCGTAGTGGTCCGACTCGGGGCGGCGCTCGCTCGCGTGGAAGCGGGAGCCGAAGACGCGGCCGTCCACGACGACCGCGGAGTTCGCGGCGAACACCATGTCGGGCAGCCCGGCGACCGGTTCCACCGTGTCCACGGTGTGCCCGTGGGCCCGGTAGGCGCCGATCATGGCCTGCCACTGGTCCCGGGCGAGATCGATGTCGACCCGGGTGTCGGGATGCATCCAGGGGTTGATCGCGTACTGCACGGCGAAGTGTCTGGGTTCGCAGACGAGAAAGCGCCGGGAGCGCGGCACACGGCTTTCGGGCACAGAGAGGGTCCTCCGCTTCCTGCGGTGTCGACTGAGGGTTGACACCACGGTAAGAAGTGACCCACTTCCGCGGCAAGCATCGGATGTTGCGTGTCCGCGCAGGATTGTTGCGTTGTTCTCGACGTCAGCGCAGGTCTGCTGCGCCGTCGAGCGACTGTTCGGTGAATACACCCGGCGCGGGCTGACTGGCGCCCGCCTCCGGGCTCTCCGGCAGGAGGTGGGACAGCACCATGTAACTGATCGTCTTCCGGATGAAGGGCTCGGTCCTGATCCGCTCCAGCACCTCCTCGAAGTGCTCCACGTCCGTCGCCCGCACGTGCAGCAGCGCGTCCGCGCCACCGGTCACCGTCATCGCCGCGGTGATCTCCGGATGGTTGCGCACCACCTCCGCCAGCCGCCCCGGCGGCGCCGCGCCCTCGCAGTACACCTCCACGTACGCCTCCGTGCGCCAGCCCAGCGCGGACGGCTTCACCGTGGCCGTGAACCCGGTGATCACCTCCGTCTCGCGCAGCCGGTCCACGCGGCGCTTGACCGCCGTCGCCGACAGCCCGATCGCCGCGCCGATCTCCGCGAAACTGGAGCGCGAGTTCGCCGTCAGCGCCGTCACGATCTTCCGGTCGAGGTCGTCGAACGCGCCCTGCTTGCTGCTCATGCGCGCACTGTATCCAGCGAGAACCCGCGAACCCCGTCGAACATCCGGCGACGGCACCCCGGTGCCGCACGTGTCCAGCCGTCCGGATTGCTCCTAGACTCCACCTTCATGCTGCGCGTCCTCGCCGTCGACGACGAACTCCCCTCCCTCGAAGAGCTGTTGTACCTGCTCAACGCCGACCCCCGGATCGCCGGCGCGGAGGGCGCGAACGACGCGACCGAGGCGCTGCGCCGGATCAACCGGGCCCTCGCCTCCGGGCCCGACGGACCCGAGACCATCGACGTCGTCTTCCTCGACATCCACATGCCGGGCCTGGACGGCCTCGAAATGGCCCGGCTGCTCACGGGGTTCGCCCGGCCGCCGCTGGTCGTGTTCGTCACCGCCCACGAGGGCTTCGCCGTCAAGGCGTTCGACCTCAAGGCCGTCGACTACGTCCTCAAGCCCGTCCGCCGCGAACGGCTCGCCGAGGCCGTCCGCCGGGTGGCCCAACTCCGCGACAGCGCACCGCCGATACCCGTGCACGAACCCGACCCCGACCACATCCCCGTCGAACTCGGCGGCGTGACCCGCTTCGTGCCCGTCGAGGACATCACCCACGTCGAGGCCCAGGGCGACTACGCCCGCCTGCACACCGCCGCCGGCAGCCACTTGGTGCGGATACCGCTGTCCACCCTGGAGGACCGCTGGCGCTCCCGCGGCTTCGTCCGCATCCACCGGCGCCACCTCGTCGCCCTGCGCCACATCGACGAACTCCGCCTGGACGCGGGTACGGTGAGCGTCCGCGTCGGCGACGGCGAACTCCAGGTCAGCCGGCGGCACGCCCGCGAACTGCGTGACCTGCTGATGCGCCGGACCGCGGGCTAGGGAGGACGACATGCCCCAGGACCACAGCCCCCCGCCCGCCGAGCGCCGGGTCGTCGTCACCGGACCGCCCCGCCGCACCCCCCGGGCCCCCGTCCACTACCGGCCCCGCACCGAGATCGACGAACAGACCACCCTCGGACACGCCTACGTCCGCTCCCTGATGCGCAGTCAACTCCGGGCCGCCCTCACGGTGTTGGCGGTCCTCGTGCTGCTGGTCGGCCCGCTGCCGCTGGCCTTCGCCACCATCGGCAACGGCGGCCTGGAATGGGCCGTCCTCGGCTTCTGCCTCTACCCGCCCCTGGTCCTGCTCGCCCGCTGGTACGTCCGCCGCGCCGAACGCAACGAGAAGGACTTCGTGCGGCTGGTGGAGGACCGTTGAGCGGGACGGGGCGTCAACCGGCAGGAGCGGAGTGGGAGTTGGCGGGGGTCGGGCCGTGAACGGGCAGAGGGGAAGCGGGAGCCGGCGGGCGGCGGGCCGTGAACGGGCGTGCGTGGCGCGGGAGTCGAC
This sequence comes from Actinobacteria bacterium OK074, assembly GCA_001298575.1. Classification (GTDB taxonomy): domain Bacteria; phylum Actinomycetota; class Actinomycetes; order Streptomycetales; family Streptomycetaceae; genus Streptomyces. The sequence goes on along the minus strand of LJCV01000246.1, from coordinate 62,166 downwards.
GGGTGGTGGTTAGGCCGTGAACCAGAACTACGCCGTTCCCGCCGTCGCCCTCGTCGTGCTGGCGACCGTGCTCGTCGGCGCGTTCGGGCTGCGCATCTCCCGCACCACCTCCGACTTCTACGTCGCCTCCCGCACCGTCGGCCCCCGCCTCAACGCGGCGGCCATCAGCGGCGAATACCTCTCCGCCGCCTCCTTCCTCGGCATCGCCGGGCTCGTCCTCGTGCAGGGCCCCGACATGCTCTGGTACCCGGTCGGCTACACCGCCGGCTACCTGGTGCTGCTGCTCTTCGTCGCCGCCCCGCTGCGCCGCTCCGGCGCCTACACGCTGCCCGACTTCGCCGAGGCCCGGCTCGCCTCGCCGAGCGTACGGCGGCTGGCCGGGGCGCTCGTCGTGGGCGTCGGCTGGCTCTACCTGCTGCCCCAACTCCAGGGCGCAGGACTGACGTTGACCGTGCTCACCGGCGCCCCCGACTGGCTCGGCGGAGTGATCGTCGCGGTCGTCGTGGTCGTCACCGTCGCCGCCGGAGGCATGCGCAGCATCACCTTCGTGCAGGCGTTCCAGTACTGGCTCAAACTCACCGCGCTGCTCGTCCCCGCGCTCTTCCTGGCCCTCGCCTGGCAGGGCGACGGCGCTCCCCGCCACGCCTTCGCCGAACCGCCCGCCTTCCGCGAACAGCGCACCGTGAACATTGAGGAGCGCGTCGACCTCCGCCTCGCCGCCCCCCTGGAGGCCCGCGTGTCGGGCACCGTCGACGGCCGCCAACACACGGGAGAAGAAGTCGAGTTGGCCGCCGGAGTGCACCACATCGGCGGCGGCACCCGGCTCACCTTCGCCAAGGGCACCCCGGTCCCGGTCGCCGACCGCACCAGCAACGGCGGCATGTCCACCTCCCTGGCCGCCGGCCGCGAGGAACGCCCGCTGTATGCCACGTACGGGCTGATGCTGGCCACCTTCCTCGGCACCATGGGCCTGCCGCACGTCGTCGTCCGCTTCTACACCAGCCCGCACGGCGTCGCCGCCCGCCGCACCACCGTCGTCGTCCTCGTCCTGATCGGCGCGTTCTACCTCCTCCCGCCCGTCTACGGGGCCCTGTCCCGCCTGTACGCCCCCGAGCTGACCCTCACCGGCGACGCCGACGCCGCCGTACTCCTGCTGCCCAACCGCATGATCGGCGGGCTCGGCGGGGACCTGCTGGGCGCGTTCGTCGCGGGCGGGGCCTTCGCCGCGTTCCTGTCCACCGCGTCCGGCCTGACCATGGCGGTGGCCGGGGTGCTCACCCAGGACGTGCTCCCCTCCCGGGGCGTACGGCACTTCCGGCTCGGCACACTGCTCGCGATGGCCGCCCCGCTGGCCGCGAGCCTGCTGGTCGGCGGCCTCCCGGTGGCCGACGCGGTCGGCCTCGCCTTCGCGGTGTCCGCCTCCTCCTTCTGCCCGCTGCTCGTCCTCGGCATCTGGTGGCGGCGGCTGACCCCGCCGGGCGCGGCGGCCGGAATGGTCCTCGGCGGCGGCTCGGCGTTCGTGGCGGTGGCCGTGACGATGGCGGGCTACCCCGGCGGCGGCACCCTGCACGCCCTGCTGGCCTGGCCCGCCCTGTGGTCGGTGCCGCTCGGCTTCCTCACTATGGTCGTCGTGTCGCTGGCCACCCCGGGCGCGGTCCCCGCCGACACGGCCGCCGTCCTGGCCCGCTTCCACCTGCCCGAGGAACTCACCGGCGACCGCACCCGGACGGAGGCGCCGGCGTGAACGGCGGCCGGACGACGGGGGTGGCCACGGCATGAGCGTGTTCCTCGCCGGTCTGCTGGTCGGCGCCCTGCCGCTGCTGGCCGCCGGGTTCTGGCTCGGCCGCCGCACCACCCGCCCCGAGAGCCTCGGCGGCCTCGGCACCCCCGTCGAGCACGCCACCTTCCGCACCCTGCACACCGCCTCGCTCGCCGCACCCCCGCTGCGCGCGGGCCTCACCGAGGAGACCGCCCGCAGGTCCGCACGGCGGCTGCGCACCCTGCTCGGCACGGACGCGCTCTGCCTCACCGACCGCGAACGGGTCCTGGAGTGGGACGGCGCCGGCGACCACCACCGCGACGAGATCATGGAGCGGCTCTCCGGCCCCCTGGACACCGGCCGAGGCGAGGCGTTCCGCCTCAAGTGCGACGAGCCCGACTGCCCGCTGCACTGGGCGGTCGTCGCCCCGCTCACCGTCGACGACCGGGTGCACGGCGCCCTCGTGGCCTGCGCGCCCCGCGAGTCCGCCGTCCTGGTCCGCGCCACCGGGGAGGTCGCCCGCTGGGTCTCCGTCCAGCTGGAGTTGGCGGATCTCGACCGCTCCCGCACCCGGCTGATCGAGGCCGAGATCAAGGCACTTCGGGCCCAGATCTCCCCCCACTTCATCTTCAACTCGCTCGCGGTGATCGCCTCGTTCGTGCGTACCGACCCCGAACTCGCCCGCGAACTCCTCCTGGAATTCGCCGACTTCACCCGTTACTCGTTCCGCAGCCACGGCGAGTTCACCACTCTCGCCGACGAACTCCACGCCATCGACCACTACTTGGCCCTGGTCCGGGCCCGCTTCGGTGACCGCCTCGCCGTCACCCTCCAGATCGCCCCCGAGGTCCTGCCGGTCACCCTGCCGTTCCTGTGCCTGCAACCCCTGGTGGAGAACGCCGTCAAGCACGGCCTGGAGGGCACCACCGACAAACGCCGGATCAGCATCACCGCCCAGGACACCGGCGCCGAGGCGCTGGTCGTCATCGAGGACGACGGCACCGGCATGGACCCCGCCCTGCTGCGCCGCATCCTCGCCGGGGAGACCAGCCCGTCCGGCGGCATCGGCCTCTCCAACGTCGACGACCGGCTCCGCCAGGTCTACGGCGACGCCTACGGGCTCGTCATCGAGACCGCCGAGGGCGCGGGCATGAAGATCGCCGTACGGCTGCCGAAGTACCAGCCGGGCGTGCACTCGGCGGCCCGGCTGTCCTGGGAGTGAAGCGCGCCCGCGGTCGGCTCAGGAGGTGGCCTGCGACACCACCATCCCCAGCGTGATCAGCACCAGGACGACCCAGCCGAACCACAGCCAGCCGTTGCTCCCGAGCGCCACCGTGTAGGCCGTCACCATCACCAGCCCACCGACGGTGAGCACCCCCATCGCCTTCGTAGAACCGGGCATCGCGACACCCTCCTCATGGTTCGTCACCTCCTATGGTGCCCCCGTTCCGCTTGCGGACGGTGCACACGACGAGATGTGTGCCCGACCGCCAGGCACTCTCGCCGACCCAGGAGGCCGCCTGATAGACGTCCGGGGGGTAGCCGTACTGGCTCGGCGGCACGTTCCGCGCGCACTGCGCGTCGGACGCGGCCTTGGCCTTCTCCAAGGTCAGGGCGGGGCTCATCCGGGTGAAGCCGAGCACCTGCTGATCGTGGCGGCCGGCACAGGAGACCAGCCGGGCGCTGCGCAGGGACACCGAGTCCAGACAGTCCCGTATCTGCATGTCGGCCGTGTCCGCGAACGCCATGCCGGGCGGGCGCTTCCCGCCCAGCGGCCCGTACACCGCCCCGTGCGCCCCCAGCACCAGACAGGCCGTACGCCGCAGGGCCGCCGTGAACCCGGCGGCGCTGGGCACGACGGCGTACGTGCGCACGTCCGCCAGCCGCTCCCGGACCTCCTGCGTGCGCTGCTCGCACGCGGCGGCCCCGTGCGCCCGCGCGTCGGCCGCGGACGAGGCGGCCACGACGGCCATGACCTGTCCGTCCGGCGGGGTGCCCGGGGAGCACGCCGGGTCCACGGCGATCCGCGGAGTGCCCCGGAACCGGGTCCCGTCCGGCCAGTCGGCGGTCACACAGTCACCGCTGCGCAGCGGCACGGCCAGCCCGACGGCGGCCCCGTACGGCGGCGCGGCGGCCACGTCGTGATCGCCGCCGCCGTCGTCCCGCCGCGACACGGCGTACCAGACCCCGCCGAGCGCGAGCAGCGTCCCGAGCGCGCACGCGAGGACGGCGTTCAGGACGCGGCGGCGGGGCCGGGGGAGGGGCGCGACGACGTCGGGGTACGAGGTGTGCGAGGCGGCGGGGGTGCGCTCCGTCGGCACGTACGGCGGAACGTGCGGTGCGGGCTGCTCGGCCTGCTCGGCGGCGCGGGCCGGGCCGTAGTACGACGGTGCCGGTGGCTGTCCGGTGGTCGGGGCGGCCGGTGCGGGGGTGCGCAGGAGCCGGCCGGTCTCCGTCGGCCCGTCGGCGCTGCGGTCCCCCTCCGCCTTGGCCCCCGACCCCGTTGCCGACCACGGGGGTTGGGAGCCCGGGTCGAGGCGGGTGCGCGGGTGCTGCCGGGGCTCGACGATCGCCGCCAGGGCCGTCGCCGCGTCCGCCGCCGTGATGCGGTGCGCCGGGTCCTTCGCCAGCATCGCGGCCAGCACCGGCTCCAGCGCACCCGCCCGCAGCGGCGCCCGCGGCTCCTCCATGACCACCGCGCTGACCTCGGCGAGATGCGTGGCCCGCTCGAACGGGCCGCACCCCTCCACCGCGAAGTACAGCGTGCACCCCAGCGAGAACAGGTCCGCGGACGCGGTCGGCGGCCCGCCCGTGGCCCGCTCTGGAGCCAGGTAGCCGGGCGTTCCGATCAGCGCCGACGCCAGCGTGTACCGGGTCTCGCCGGTGTCCGGCTGCACGGAGATGCCGTAGTCGGTGAGCAGCACGCGCGCGTACGGCGCCCCCGTGCGGTCCGGTGCCAGCAGGATGTTCGCCGGCTTCACGTCCCGGTGCATGACGCCCCGCTCGTGCCCGGCGGTCAGCGCGTCCAGGACGGCGAGCCCGACGCGGGCGCACTCGGCGGGTGCCGCCGGGCCGCGCCGGGTGATCAGTTCGCGCAGGTCGAGGGCGCCCGCCACGTACTCCATGACGATCCAGGGCAGCCCCTCGTGCTCAAGGACGTCGTGCACGGTGACCACGTGCGGGTGACCGCGCAGCCCGGCCGCGTGCCGGGCCTCCGCACGGGCGCGCGCCACCCGGGCCGTACGCTCCCGGTCGGCCTCGGCCGGGGTGCGGAAGACGACCTCCTTGATCGCGACCTCGCAGGCCAGCCGCTGGTCGTGCGCGAGCCAGACATGCCCCATGCCGCCACCGCCGAGCCGGTTCAGCAACAGGTACCGGCCGCCGATGACCCGGCCCACGCCGGAGGGGGATGAGGGCGTTCCTGACGGCATCCGGTCACCCCTCCGGCACGCTGCTGGTGGCCGACGCGGGGGCGGTGCTCGGTTCGGGGTCCGCACTCGTGGGCTCGGGCTCGGCGGTGGTGGGGTCCGCGGTGGTGGGCTTTGCCGTCGTGGGCTCCGCGGTCGTGGGATCGGGCTTCGCGGTCGTCGGGTCCGGGTCAGCCGTCGTGGGATCCGTCCCGCCCGTCGTGGAACCGCCCGTCGTGGAACCGCCGTCCGGGGACGAACCCGAGGGCGACCCGCTGCCACCGCCGCCGGGCGCCGACGTACCGGACGACGGCGGCGCCGACGACGTACCGGAAGACGTGTCGGACGAGGAGGAGGACGAGGACGACGACGGGGCGGACGGTGTACCGGAAGCCGACGTGCCGGACGTATCGGTCGTGCCGGTGGACGGCGTACCGGGCGAGGTGCCACCGGCCGTTCCGGTGTCCGCCGTGCCCGGGCCGGTCGCCCCGCCCGTACCGTTGCCCGCACCACCCCCGTCGGACGTCGTCCCGCCCGTCGTGCTGCGGTCCACGGACAGCGTCACGTACTGCCCGAACTCCAGCTCGGTGCCCGGCCCGGGGTCGGACCCCGTCACGGCGGCGTCGTCCGGGGGCGCGCCCTGCCCGGTGTACGTCGCCGCCAGCCCCAGGTCCGCGAGCCGTTGCGCGGCGGTCGCGTACCCCGTGCCGGTCAGCTCGGGCACCGGATGCCGTTCGCGCGTGTCGAAGGCGGAGTCCTCGGCCCCGGTCGTGCCCACCGGGCGGTCGATGCCGCGGGCCGGGTCGTCGATGTCGACGAGGACCAGGCGCGGCACCTTCCGCGGGGCGGGTTTCACGGTCACCACGGACGCGGGACGGTAATCGGGCCACTTGTTGTTGCCGTTCTCGAACTTGACCGAAATCCGTGAACTGTCACCCTTGAAGGGCCGCAGCGGATTTCCGCAGGAACACTTCGCCGCGGGCATCCCCTGCTGGTCCACCAAAATCGCGATTCCGGCCTGGAGCAGCGAGTTGTAGGGGACCGCACTGCCGTTCTTGTAGTCGTGGTTCTGTACGAGGGTGTCGTGACGCAACAGGACCGGTGTGAGGCGGTCGATGTAGTGCGGGATGTCGGCCGTGGAAATATGCAACACCTTCGCCCAGGCCCGGGCCTTGCGGGCGTTGGCGGGATCGGTGAGGAATTTCCTCAGCCGGTCGACGTCACAGATCGTCGGCTGCCGCGAACCCCCGTACAGGCCGGGCGTGTTGCCTGCCTGGAGGCCGCCGTGCGGCTCCTGGGGGAGATGCCTGGCATCGTGCCCCAGGCCGCTCTTCTCATCGAAGAACGGGGCCAGCGACGGCACTCCGGCGGCGACCGCGCGCACGGTCGTCAACTCGCGTGCCCCGTCGCACCCGCTGAGCACGAGAACGACGGTCAGCAGAAAGACGATCCTCCGGAACGCCGAGCGGAATACTGTTATTTCGGCCCTTCGCGTACACACGTGAAAATTCATCACCGCTCCCCCTGCGGTTCCCCCGTCGCCGCGCAGAACGGAAGCGGGGCGTCACGCACCCAGGCTACCGAATGGAAAAGGCTTTCAGGTGGTGTGAAAGGAAAGAGAATTCAGGGGTGGGGGAGGGGCGGGAAAACCCGGCGGAAATCAGCGGCCGCGTGCGTTGAGCGAGGCCAGATAGGCGTTGTACGCCTCAAGTTCCTTGTCGCCGTCACGGTCGGCCGCCCGGTCCTGTCGCCTGGCCTGCCGCTGCTCGCTGCTCTTCCACTGGAACAGCAGCGCGATCAGCACCAGCACCGACGGGACCTCGCTGAACGCCCAGGCGATGCCGCCCGCCGCGGTCTGGTCGGAGAGCGCGTCGATGCCGAGCGAGGCGGCCGGATGCTCGTAGACACCGACCATCGGCTCGGACGCCATCATCAGCGCGATGCCGAAGAACGCGTGGAACGGCATCCCCGCGAACAGCTCCAGCATCCGCATCAGATGGCCGGGCCGGTGCGGGCCCGGGTCGACGCCGATGATCGGCCAGAAGAAGACCACGCCGACGGCGAGGAAGTGCGCCATCATCACGGCGTGCCCGGTCCTGGACTCCATCAGGAAGTCGAACAGGGGCGTGAAGTACAGCCCGTACAGGCTCGCGATGAACAGCGGGATCGTGAACGCGGGATGCGTGAGCAGCCGCATGTAGCGGCTGTGCAGGAACATGAGCAGCACCTCGCGCGGCCCCTTGCGGCCGCGGCCCGCGGTCGGCAGGGCGCGCAGCGCGAGGGTGATCGGCGCGCCGAGCAGGAGCAGGATCGGCGACAGCATGCTGATCACCATGTGCTGCACCATGTGCACGCTGAACATGACCATGCCGTAGTCGTTCAGCCGGGTGCAGAGCACGAGCATGATCGTCAGCACGCCGACGACGAAGGAGACCGTACGCATCACGGGCCACTTGTCGCCGCGCCGCACCAGCCGGACGACGCCCCAGCCGTAGAGGCCGAGTCCGAGGAGGCACGCGACGAGGAAGAACGGGTCCGCCGACCAGTGAAGCCCCCGCCCGAGAGTGAACGGCGGCAGGTCCATGGTCATGCCATGCCCGCTGTGATCCATTGCGCAGGCTCCAGTTTCGTACGGGTTGAGGTCTGTCTGTCCGCACCAGACTAGAACCGCCCCCGGCGACGACCGTCACCGGGGGCGGATCCGAAAGGGCCGCGTCTGAAGGCCGTGGCTAAAGAACGCACTCCGCTTCCGCGTACCGCTCCTCCGGCACCGTCTTCAGCGTCTCGACGGCCTCCGACAGGGACACCATCACGATGTCCGTCCCCCGCAGCGCGGTCATGTTGCCGAACTCCCCGCGGTGCACCGCCTCCACCGCGTGCCAGCCGAACCGGGTCGCCAGCACGCGGTCGTACGCGGTCGGCGTCCCGCCGCGCTGCACGTGCCCGAGAATCACCGGCCGCGCTTCCTTGCCGAGCCGCTGCTCCAGCTCGATCGACAGCTGCCGGGCGATGCCGGCGAACCGCTCGTGGCCGTAGACGTCCTTGCCGCCCTCGTCGAACTCCATCGATCCCGCCCGCGGCTTGGCCCCCTCCGCCGCGACGACGATCGCGAACCGCTTGCCCGCCTCGAAGCGTTCGCCGACGCGCGCGGCCAACTCCTCGATGTCGAAGGGGCGTTCCGGTACGACGATGGCGTGGGCGCCGGCCGCCATGCCGGAGTGCAGGGCTATCCAGCCGGTGTGGCGGCCCATGACCTCCACGACCAGGACGCGCTGGTGGGACTCGGCGGTGGTCTTGAGGCGGTCGAGCGCCTCGGTGGCGACCCCGACGGCCGTGTCGAAGCCGAAGGTCACGTCCGTGACCGCGATGTCGTTGTCGATGGTCTTGGGGACGCCGACGATCGGCAGACCGGCGTCGTACATCAGCCGGGCGGCCTTCAGCGTGCCCTCGCCGCCGATCGGGATGATCGCGTCCAGGCCGAGCTCCTCGACATGGCCCCGGGCCCGCTCGACGCCGTCCCGCAGATGGGAGGGCTGGACGCGCGAGGAGCCGAGGATGGTGCCGCCGCGGGCGAGGATGCCGCCGACGGCGTCGAGGTCGAGCTTGAGGTAGTCGCACTCCAGGAGGCCCTTCCAGCCGTCCCGGAAGCCGATGACCTCGTCACCGTGGTCGACGACGGCGCGGTGCACGACGGACCGGATGACCGCGTTCAGGCCGGGGCAGTCGCCACCGGATGTGAGGACACCAATGCGCATAGCCCGAGCTACCTTCTCCACGTGGGCCGAGGACCGGACCACGCTGTCCGGTTCGATCGGCGCCACCCTACCGGCGCACGGGCGGCCCCACCGAGCCCCGTCCGACTGCTGGACGACCCCGCTCACCTGCGCGGAAGAACCGTCAGACGGGCTGGTTGCCGACGGTGGGACTGCGGGCGTACGACGGCTGAACGGCGGCTCAGGCGGGCTGCTGCTGGGCCGCCGCGATGCGCTCGGCGCGCAGCGCCTCGTACCAGCGGTCGTCGATCGGGGGCAGGGCGTTGACGTCCAGGGCCAGCTTGAGCAGCAGGTCGGCGATGAGCGGGTTGCGGGCGAGGACGGGGCCGTGCATGTAGGTGCCGAACACGGTGTCGTTGTACGCGCCTTCGGTGCCGTCGCCGGTGCCGTTGCCGCGGCCCATCTGGACCCGGGCGAAGGGGCGGGCGGTGGGCCCGAGGTGGGTCACGCCCTGGTGGTTCTCGAAGCCGGTGAGCTGGGGCATGCCCAGGCGCGGGTCGATGTCCGCGAGGACGTCGCCGACGCAGCGCTCGCCCTCGCCGCGGGTGGTGACCACGTCGAGCAGGCCGAGGCCCGGCTCGCGCTGCCCGAGGTCGTTGATGAACTCGTGGCCGAGGATCTGGTATCCGGCGCACACCGAGAAGACGATCGCGCCGTTCTCGACGGCCCGGTACAGGTGCCCGTCCCGGCGCAGCCGCTCGGCGGCCAGCCGCTGCGGGCGGTCCTCGCCGCCGCCGATCAGGTAGATGTCGCCGGAGGTCGGGATCGGCTGGTCGCTGCGCACGTCCAGCCGGGCCACGTCCAGACCGCGCTGCCGGGCCCGGCGCTCCACGACCAGCGCGTTGCCCTGGTCGCCGTAGGTGGAGAGCAGGTCCGGGTAGATCCACACCAGCCGGAGGCTGTTGTCACTCATCGATCGTCCTTCGGTGAACAAGTTGATCAGCAGATCAGTCGATCAGTTGCCGACGCGGCGGCGCAGGTCCTGGAACGCGGTGTAGTTCGCGATGGTCTCGATCCGGCCCGGCGGGGCGAGCTGGACGGCCTGGTCGATGTTGTCGCAGACCTGGAAGTTCTGGCCCGCGACCTCCAGGCGCACCGCGAGGTCCAGCTTGCGGTCGCCGACGACGAAGATCGGGTGCCCGGTCAGCCGGGTGTAGTCGACGTCCCACAGCCACGAGGTGTCGGTGCCGTCGGCGCCGCGCGCGTTCACCGAGAGGATCACCGGGGTCGGCGGCGGGTCGATGAGGGAGAACGTCTCCAGCCAGCCCGCGGGGTTCTTGGCGAGCAGCAGCCGCAGGTCGCGCTGCATGAACTGGACCACGTCGTAGCGTCCGGCCACCGCCTGCACCCGGTACATGCGCTCCAGGGCGACCTGCGGGGGCACCCCGAAGACGGCGGCGACGGCGGCCGAGGAGGCGGCGTTGGCCTTGTTGGCGCGGCCCGGCAGCTGGAGGTGGATCGGCCAGGCCGAGCCGTGCGGGTCGATGACGTGGTCGCCGGACAGGGCCCAACTGGGCGTCGGGCGGCGGAAACCGCACTCGCCGCAGTACCAGTCGTCGCCGGGCCGCTGCATCACACCACCGCAGGACGGGCAGGACCAGGCGTCGTCCTTCCACATCTGCCCGGCGGCCACCCAGATGACGTTCGGGGAGGAGGACGCGGCCCACACCACCAGCGGGTCGTCGCAGTTGGCCACCACCACGGCCTTCGAACCGGCGAGCCCCTCGCGCCAGTTCTCCGCGAGCATGCGGGTCTCGGCGGCGCGGTCGAGCTGGTCGCGGGAGAGGTTGAGCAGGGCGATGCACTTCGGGTCGGTGTCGCGGGCGACTCCGGCGAGGTACTTCTCGTCGACCTCGATGACACCGAACTTGGCGTCCGAGCCGCCGGCCAGCGCGGAGGTGATGCCCGCGGGCATGTTGGCGCCGAGCGCGTTGGACACGACCGGGCCCGCGGCGCGCAGCGCCTCCGCGATCAGCCGGGTCGTCGTGGTCTTGCCGTTCGTCGCCGAGACAAGGGTCACGTCCAGGCTCTGCGCGAGCCGGGCCAGGAGGTCGGGGTCGAGTTTGAGGGCTACTTTGCCGCCGATCACGGATCCGCTGCCGCGTCCGGCCGCGCGCGAAGCCGCCGCGACCGCCTTGCCCGCGGTCACAGCGAGCTTGGCCCGCGGAGTGAGCGGGTCCGGGTTGCCTGCCATCAGGTCTCGATCCTCCCTGCGTACGCGCCGCGCCTCAGCCTCCGGCAACGTGGTGTGGGCCTCAGACTATCGAGATCCACTCACCCGCCCGAATCCTGGCACCACCACAGTGCCCGCGCGACGTTCGCGTGACACCAAGGACCGTACCCTTGCCGCCATGCGACACGGCTCCATCCCGGGCACCCGCGGGCGCGTCCGGCCCATCACCCTCCTCGGCGACGGCGTCCTGCACGCCCCCTGCGCGGAGGTCACCGACTTCGGTCCCGCACTGGCCCGCCTCGTCGACGACATGTTCGCCACGATGTACGCGGCCCGCGGCGTGGGCCTCGCCGCCAACCAGCTCGGCGAGCCGCTGCGCGTCTTCGTCTACGACTGCCCCGACGACGAAGACGTCCGCCACCTGGGACATGTCGTCAACCCGCGCCTGGTGGAGACGGACGGCGTGGTCCTGCGCGGCCCCGAGGGCTGCCTGTCCCTGCCGGGCCTGGAGGCGGGCACGGAACGGTACGACCGGGCGGTGGTGGAGGGGTTCACGGCGACGGGGGAGCCGGTGCGGGTGGAGGGGACGGGCTGGTTCGCGCGGTGCCTGCAGCACGAGTACGACCACGTGGAGGGCGGGTTGTACGTGGACAGGGTGACGGGCCGGCGCCACCGGAGGGTGATGCGGCAGGCGGCGAAGGCGCCTTGGAACAGGACTCCGGGGGCGGCTTCTTAGGGGCACGGGGCTGTATCAGTGTGCGGCTGCGCCGCGTGGGCGCGACCAAAACGACCCCACACCCGAGACCCAACCGTTAGAACCCGGGCCCGCCGACGACCGCCAGAACCGGGGCCCGCCGACTGCCGTCAGAACCCGGGCCCGCCGACGCGGTCACCGGCAGCGGCGAGACGGCCCCACAGCAAATCGGCCAGGCTCCGCACCAACTCGGCCCGCGAGCAAGGCCGTTCCCCCAGCCACCAGTCCCCGGCGGCATGCATCATTCCGACGATCCCGTGTCCCCACACCCGAGCCAGCTGCTGCGACCCGGGCCCCAGGTCCAGCCGCTCCTCGATCACCTGAGCCAGTTCCTCCCCCATGTGCCGCAGCAGCGGCGAGGAGTGCCGCCCCACGTCGAACCCCTGCTCGGCCGACGGGACAACGGCCTCCGCGGGATGCATCAGAAACCGGTACACCTGGGGCCGCGCCTCGATCGCCGCGAGGTACGTGTCCAAGGTGGCCTCGACGCGCTCCCGCCGCTCCGCGGGCGCGTCCAGCGCCGCCCGCAGGGACTTCAGCAAGGCGTCCGTGTGCCGCTTGGCCAGCGCGGCGTACAACCCGCCCTTGTCGCCGAAGTGGCGGTAGAGGATCGGCTTGGTGATGCCGGCCTCGGCGGCGATGGCGTTCATCGACGCCCCGGGACCGTCACGGAGCACCACCCGGTCCGCGGCCTCCAGCAGCTCGCGCCGACGGCGGTCGGCGGAGGTCTGGTGATCGGTCCGTTGCGTGGTTTCCATGAACTCTCCCCACCCGTTCTGATTCGGTGACGCCTGCGCAAACTAGCACTCAAAGGCATGTACGTATCGAACGGGATGCCGACCCGGTCCTCCGAGCGGACCTGCGCGGTTCAGGAGTTGACTTTTCCTACTGGCCGGTAACAGACTCGCAGTTACCGCAAGTAACACTTTAGCGCAGTGCTGGAGGGGACGACATGGCCGAGTTCACCATGGAACTCAACGACGAACAGAAGGAGGTGCGGGACTGGCTGCACGGCTTCGCCGCCGACGTCATCCGCCCCGCCGCCGCCGAATGGGACGAGCGTGAGGAGACTCCCTGGCCGGTCATCCAGGAGGCCGCGAAGGTCGGCATCTACTCCCTCGACTTCTACGCCCAGCAGTACTTCGACCCCGCCGGCCTCGGCATACCCATGGCCATGGAGGAACTCTTCTGGGGCGACGCGGGCATAGCCCTCTCCATCGTCGGCACCGGCCTCGCCGCCGTCGGCGTCCTCGCCAACGGCACCGAGGAACAGGTCGGCACCTGGATCCCGCAGATGTACGGCGATGCCAACGATGTCAAGGTCGCCGCCTTCTGCTCCTCCGAGCCCGACGCCGGCTCCGACGTCGCCTCCATGCGCACCCGTGCCGTGTACGACGAGGCCAAGGACGAGTGGGTGCTCAACGGCACCAAGACCTGGGCGACCAACGGCGGCATCGCCAACGTCCACGTCGTCGTCGCCGTCGTCGACCCCGATCTGGGCTCCAAGGGCCACGCCTCCTTCATCGTCCCCGCGGGCACGCCGGGCCTGTCCCAGGGACAGAAGTTCAAGAAGCACGGCATCCGTGCCTCGCACACCGCCGAGGTCGTCCTCGACAACGCCCGCGTCCCCGGCTCCTGCCTGCTCGGCGGCAAGGAGAAGCTCGACGAGCGGCTGGCGCGGGCACGCGAGCGGGCCAAGTCCGGCGGCGAGCGGGTGAAGAACGCGGCGATGGCGACGTTCGAGGCGAGTCGACCTGCCGTCGGGGCTATGGCGGTTGGTACTGCTCGGGCCGCGTACGAGGTCGCGCTCGACTATGCGAAGACGCGTTCGCAGTTTGGGCGGCCGATCATTGACAACCAGGGTGTGGCTTTCCAGCTTGCCGATATGCGGACTGCGATTGATGCCGCGCGGTTGTTGGTGTGGCGGGCCTCGTGGGTGGCGGTGAACGGGCGGCCGTTCACCGCGGCGGAGGGGTCGATGTCCAAGTTGTTCGCCAGTGAGACTGCGAAGAAGGTTACTGGGCAGGCGATTCAGATCCTCGGGGGGAATGGGTATACGCGGGAGTATCCCGTTGAGCGGATGCATCGCGATGCTGCGATCTACACGATCTTTGAGGGGACCAGTGAGATTCAGCGGCTGGTTATTGCTCGGACTCTTTCTGGGGTGCCGATTCGGTAGCGTCGTGGGGGTGTTGTGCGATTCGGTCTCACGGTCCGATGTGGTTGCTCGCGCCCGCGCGGCGGAGCCGCATATTGATACAGCCCCGCGCCCCTGTCGGGGCGCTGCACTTACCGGTGGCGTAGAGGCGTGAGTTGTTGGATGTCGTATCTTCCCCGCAACTCCTCGATCGCCTCGTGATCCGGTGGGCCCCCCGACCCCAGGATTTCCAGCAGCTCCTCGAAGTAGTGTTCGTGGTCCGGGGGTGGGCTGGCCTGGAAGAACATCTTCGCCGGCGTGTCCGTCGGGTTGGCGAAGGCGTGGGGGCAGCCGGGGGGTACGACGATGACCGTGCCCGGGGTGGCCCGTACTACCCGGTTGCCCGAAGTGGACTCCCAGGTGCGCCAGTTGTCGGGGGTGCGAATGCGGGGCTCGAAGGCGAGGACGTCCAACTCGCCTTCCAGGACGTAGAAGAGCTCCTCGCTGCGGGTGTGGACGTGGGCGCCGACGTCGAAGCCCGGTGGGACGAGTACCTCGAAGCTGGACGCCGTCCGGGAGTGTGTGCCGGTGACCTTGAACGTCACGTGCTGGGCCGGGGTCTGGACCACGCGGCCGTGGCCCGGCGGTACCAGGAGCCCCTCCGCCGCGGTCATCGGGCGCTCACCACGTCACCGGGAGGGCCTCGGGGCCGCGGATCAACGCGCCCTTGCGGAAGGGGACTTGCTCCGGGGGGACCGCCAGGCGCAGACCCGGGAAGCGGTCCAGGAACGTGTCCACCAGGAGTTCCGACTCCAGGCGGGCCAGCATCCCGCCCACGCAGTAGTGCGGGCCGAAGCCGAACGCCACGTGGGGGTTGGGGTTGCGCAGGAAGTCGATCGTGTCCGGGTCCGGGAAGACGTCCGGGTCGCGGTTGGCGGCCAGGTACGACACGTAGACCGCGTCGCCCGCGCGGATCCGTACGCCCCGGATCTCCACGTCCTCCGTGGCGATCCGGGACAGGCCGACCGCGCTGCGGTGCGGGATGAAGCGCAGGAGTTCGTCGATGGCCTGCGGGCGGATCTCCGGCTCGGTGCGCAGGCGGTCGGCCAGGTCGGGGCGGCTGAGCAGGATGTAGAAGAGCTGCCCGCTGTTGTTGGTGACCGCCTCGCCGCCGATCTGGACGAGGACCGCGAGCCCCACGGCCTCCTCCAGCGTCACCTCCTCCCGCGCCACGGCGGTGCCGAGCAGCGAGGCGACGTCCTCGCCGGTGCCGTCCCGGTGCTCGCCGATGAGCCCGGCGAAGTACGCGCTCATCTCGTCCTTCGCCCGCTCGCTGACGTGCGCGCCGTGCGAGGAGGACAGGATCAGCTGGGTCCAGGTGTGCATGCCCTGCCGGTCGGCGGCCGGGACGCCCATCAGTTCGCAGATCACCGCGATGGGGAACGGGCTGAGGACCGTGGCCGTGAGGTCCGCGGGCGGACCGTCCTGGATCAGCTCGTCGACCAGTTCGTCGAGCATCCGGCGGGATCTCTCCCGCACCCGCTCGACACCGCGCGCGGTGAACGCGGCGGCGACCGAGCGGCGCAGCCGGGTGTGGTCCGGCGGGTCCAGGAAACCGATCGCGCCCGGCTGCGGGATGAAGTGCGGGGCGAGCCGGGTCACTTGTCGGCCCATGACCTCCGCACGGCTGAACCGGGCGTCGTTGGCGACCAGCCGCACGTCGTCGTGGCGGGTCACCAGCCAGGCCCAGCCCTCCCCGTTGGGCAGCTGGATCCGGGTGAGGGGGCCCTCGCGCATCAGCTCGGCCAGCACGGGATCGAAGTCCACGCCGGTCAGGTCGAGGGCGGGCCACTGCCGCACCGGCGGCAGGGCGGCGGTGTCCTCGGGGGTGGTCCGGTTGATGGTCTCTTCGCGCATGCCGTCCCTCAGCCGTCCGTCCGCTGCCAGCGGCCCAGGGCCATCTCGGCGGTGATGCCGGGCCCGAACCCGGCGAGCAGACCGCGCGACGCGTGCTCGGCGCCGCCGTCCTCGAAGAGCCGGCGCAGCGCGTCCAGGACGACGGCGCTGGCGATGTTGCCGTACTCGGTGAGCGTGGCCCGGCTGAACCGGAATGCCTCCGGCGGGACTTGGAGGAACTTGCTCAGGTCGTCCAGGATGCGCGGGCCGCCCGCGTGGACGATGTAGAAGTCCAGGTCGGAGGCGTTCCAGCCGTGCTGCCCGGCCAGTTCCTGGAGCGCCGGGGCGAGCGGCTCCATGGTGGCGGGCACCCGCTTGTCCAGCAGGAAGTGGAAGCCGGTGGCGCGGACGTCGTACATGATCCAGTCGTCGGTCTTCGGGATCAGGTACGAGCCGTTGCGCTCCAGGCTGATGCCCTCGCCACCGGAGCCGCGGACGACCGCGGCGGCGATGCCGTCGCCGAACAGGCCGTTGGAGAGCAGGGAACCGATGCCCAGGTCGGTGGGCTGGTAGCACAGCGAGCAGAACTCGCAGGCCACGATGAGGGCGTTGGCCTCGGGGTAGGCCGTGCAGAAGTCGTGC
Source organism: Actinobacteria bacterium OK074 (assembly GCA_001298575.1). Taxonomy (GTDB): domain Bacteria; phylum Actinomycetota; class Actinomycetes; order Streptomycetales; family Streptomycetaceae; genus Streptomyces. The sequence continues at coordinate 45,625 of LJCV01000246.1, read as the reverse complement.
GCCCGGTTGATGGCCGCGCCGCCGGCGGCACAGCCCAGCTGGGCTATGGGTATCTGCCGGGTGTCGCTGCTGAAGTCCATCTCGTTGATCAGCCAGGCCGTGAGCGAGGGCATCATGAACCCGGTGCACGACACGTAGATGATCACGTCGATGTCGGTGGTGAGGAGCTCCGCCTCGTCCAGCGCCCGCTGCACCACCGCGGGGACCCGGGCCTTCGCCTCGGCCTCGTAGATCCTGTTGCGGTCCTCGAAGCCCGGGTGCTTCAGCGTCTCCTCGATGGGCTGCACGATGTGCCGCTTACGGACACCGGTGTTCTCGATCAGCCGTAGCGCGAGCGGGAGTTGGGGGTGGTCCGCGTGCCGGGAGCGCGCCAGCTGGAGCGTCTCCTCCATCGTGATCACGTGTTCCGGCACAGAAACAGCGGGTCTGCACAGAGTCGCCATGGAGTGCGCCTTCTTTCGCTCCCGAGAGACACCAGGTCGCCCGGCGGAAGGGTGGTGCACTCACGATCACCTGAAAGCGCTCGGATATCGCGTCGGGTTACTCCAGATTGAGTACAGCACGCCTGCGACCTGTCTTAGAGCCACATGTCACAAGGGCCCAGGACCAGCGCCCCTTAAGGGGCGCGGGGAACTGCGCGACCAGCCACAACGAACCCGCACCCGAAAAACAGACCGGCGGCAGCTATTCACTGCTGTGCGCAATGCACGCAACGTCGATCCGATCAGCCAACTTCGCCAACTCAATCGTCAACGCAGCCACAGTGTCCTCGTCCAGCCCCTCTTCCCCACTCTCTACTAGGTGCAGCCACCTACCACCCAAGGTGCGCAACAACTTGCTCACATCAGCGGCAGCAACACGCAAGGCACCGCGGTCGTCGACAATCAGCGGCAGGGTCACTTCGCGGTTCACAGAGGGGATCGTAGCCGCGGAACGCTCACGCCCCGTGCCATACCGTGGTGATGTTGCAGAACTCCCGGATTCCGTGTCCGGACAGCTCACGCCCGTACCCGGACCGCTTCACCCCGCCGAACGGGAACGCGGGGTGGGAGGCGGTCATCCCGTTGACGAAGACCCCGCCCGCCTCCAGGTCCCGAACGAAGCGGTCGACCTCGCTCTCGTCCCGGGTCCACACGTTCGAACTCAGGCCGAACGGCGTGTCGTTGGCGATGCGTACGGCGTCGTCGAGATCCGTCGCGCGGTAGAGCGTGGCGACCGGGCCGAACGCCTCCTCGTGGTGGACGCGCATGTCGGGGGTGACGTCCGCGAGGACGGTCGGCGGGTACCACCAGCCGGGCCGGTCCGGGAGTTCCCCGCCGCACAGGACGGTCGCGCCCGCCTCCACCGCGTCGTCCACCAGTTCGGCGAGGTCGTCCCGGCCCTGTTCGGTGGCGAGCGGGCCCACCTGGGTGTCCTCGGCGAGGGGGTCGCCGACCTTCAGGGCGCGCATGCCCTCGGTGAAGCGTTCGGCGAAGGCGTCGAAGACGTCCGCGTGCACGATGAACCGCTTGGCGGCGATGCAGGACTGCCCGTTGTTCTGCACGCGCGCGGTGACCGCGATCTCGGCCGCGCGGTCCAGGTCGGCCGAGGGCATCACCACGTAGGGGTCGCTGCCGCCCAGCTCCAGGACCGTCTTCTTGACCTCGTCACCGGCGACGGCGGCGACCGCGCGGCCCGCCGGTTCGCTGCCGGTGAGTGTGGCGGCCCGGACCCGCGGGTCGCGCAGGACGCCCTCGACGGCCTTCGAACCGATCAGCAGGGTCTGGAAGCAGCCCTGCGGGTAGCCCGCCCGGTGGAACAGCTCCTCCAGGTAGAGGGCGGTCTGGGGGACGTTCGAGGCGTGTTTGAGCAGGCCCACGTTGCCCGCCATCAGCGCGGGCGCGGCGAACCGGATCACCTGCCACAGCGGGAAGTTCCACGGCATGACGGCCAGCACCGGCCCGAGCGGGCGGTAGCGGACGTACGCGCGGGAGCCGCCGGAGTCCTTGACGTCCGTCTCGGCCGGTTCCTCGTCGGCGAGCAGTCCGGCCGCGTGGTCGGCGTACCAGCGCATCGCCCGGGCGCACTTGGCGGCCTCGGCGCGTGCCTGGACGACCGGCTTGCCCATCTCGACCGTCATCGTGTGCGCGATGTCCCGCTGGTCGGCGTCGAGGGTGTCGGCGGCCCGGTGCAGCAGCCGGGCCCGCTCGGCGAACGACGTCGTACGGTGGCACTGGAACGCGGCCTCGGCGGCGGCGAGCCTGCGTTCGATGCCGTCGTCGTCCAGGGCGTCGTAGGTCCGGCTGGTCTCGCCGGTGGCCGGGTTCACGGTCGCGATGGGCATGAGGGACCTCCAGGGGGCTGCTTCGCCTTCGACCCTCCCGCGCCGCGGTGGGGACCGCAACGCGTACGGGCGCCTCTCAGCGCGTGTGCTCCGTCAGCCGGTCCAGAAACGTGGCCTGCGCCGGCACGATCACCTCGCGCGCCCCGGCGAGCCCGAACCAGGCCACCCGGTCCAGCTCGGGGAACTCCTGCACGCGCCCGCTGTGCGGCGGCCACTCCAGGGTGAAGGTGCCGGGCACGACCGCCGCCGGGTCGAGGTCCGCCTCGATCGCCCACGCGGTGACGGTCTTCCCGCCCGGCTGCCGGACCTCGCCGAGCGGCACCGCCTCGCCGTCGGGCGGCGCCAGGCCCAGTTCCTCGCGGAACTCGCGGTGGGCCGCGTCCCAGGCGGGCTCGTCCGGCTCGTACTCGCCCTTGGGGATCGACCAGGCCCCGGCGTCGCGGCGGGCGAAGAACGGGCCGCCCATGTGACCGAGGAGGACCTCGACGCCGCCGGCGCCGCGGCGGAAGAGGAGCAGTCCCGCGCTGCGGCGCCGGGTCACGGGCGGACCTCCGGGTGCGCGGCCAGCAGGGTCTGCACGGTGTCGGCCTCCTCGGGGCGCTTGTCCTCCCGGTAGCGGACGACCCGGGCGAAGCGCAGGGTCACGCCCGCCGGGTAGCGGGTCGAGCGCTGGAGGCCGTCGTAGGCGATCTCGACGACGAGTTCCGGGCGGACGGTGACCACCCAGCCGTTGTCCTCGACCGCCAGTTCGCGCAGGCGTTCGGTCTGCCAGGTCAGCAGGGCGTCCGTGAGGCCCTTGAAGGTCTTGCCGAGCATCGCGAACGAGCCGTCGGCGGTGCGGGCGCCCAGGTGCAGGTTGGAGAGCTTGCCGGTGCGGCGGCCGTGGCCCCACTCGGCGGCCAGGACCACCAGGTCGAGCGTGTGCACGGGCTTGACCTTGAGCCAGGCCGAACCGCGCCGGCCCGCGCTGTAGGGGGCGTCGAGCGCCTTGAGGACGACGCCCTCGTGCCCGCGCGCCAGCGTCCCGGCGAGGAACGCCTCCGCCGCCGCCACGTCCTGCGGGCCGTGCGCGAGCAGCCGCCGCACCCGCATCGGCTCCGGGACCAGCCGGGCCAGCTCCGCGTGCCGGTCGGCGCCGGGCAGGTCGAGCAGGTCGCGGCCGTCGACGCGGAGCACGTCGAAGAAGACGGGAGACACGGGTACGGCCGCGGCGGCGCTCGCCACGTCCACCCGGGAGCCGACCCGTCCGGCGGTCTCCTGGAAGGAGCGGGGGCGCCCGTGCTCGTCGAGGGCGATCACCTCGCCGTCCAGGACGAAGCTGTCGCCCTTCAACTCCCGTGCCGCGGCCGTGACTTCGGGCAGGCGGTCGGTGATGTCGTCGAGCGTGCGGGTGTAGAGGCGGACGTCGGCGCCGTCGCGGTGGACCTGGACGCGGATGCCGTCCAGCTTCTCCTCGACCGCGCACGCGCCCAGTTTTCCGACGGCCTCGGCGACCGAGGACGCGGTGTGCGCGAGCATCGGCAGCACCGGGCGGCCGACGGTGAGCCGGAACGTGTCCAGCACGGCCGGACCGTCCGCGAGCAGGGCCCCCGCGACCGTCTGGAGGGACCCGGCCAGCATCACCGCCCTGCGGACGTCCGCCGCCGGTGCGCCCGTGGCCCCGGCGAGGCCCTCGACGGCGAGGGCGTCCAGGGCGCCCTGGCGGACCTCGCCGGTCAGCAGGCCGAACAGGAAGCGCTGCTCGTCCTCGGTGGCCGCCGCGAGCAACTCGCCGACCAGGCGGGCCCGTTCGGCCTGCGAGCCGGGGCCGGAGACCGCGCCGACGGCGGTCAGCCGGGCGTCGACCTCGCGGACGGTCAGGGCGGGTTCGGCGGCGGGCGCGATGTCCTGGCCGAGCAGTTTCCAGCCGATGCCCAGCCGTCCCTGCGGGAGCCGTCCGGCCAGGTACGGGATCACGATCGGCACGTCGTCGGCGTCGGCGTCCCGGAACAGCTCGGCGAGCAGCGCGACCTTGCGCGACCGCGCCGGGACGGCGGCGACCTCCTGCGACACACGGGCGAGCCGGGCGAACAGCATGCAGCCATGGTGCTACGGGGGCGGCTTTCGTACATCAGGAGCGCTGTGGCCGCTCGCCCCGTTGACAAAATTGCTTGCCGAAAATGCAATGGGGCCATGACCAGCGAAACGGACGAAGTGCTCGCGGACGTCGGCCCCCGGCTGCGGCGGATGCGCAAGGAGCGCGGGGTCACCCTCGCCGCGCTGTCCGAGACGACCGGCATCTCGGTGAGCACGCTGTCCCGGCTCGAATCCGGGCTGCGCAGGCCCAGCCTGGAACTGCTGCTGCCGCTGGCCCGCGCCCACCAGGTCCCGCTGGACGAACTCGTCGGCGCCCCGCCGACCCGTGACCCCCGGGTGCGGGCCGAGCCGATCGTCCGCGGCGGGCGCACCCACTGGCCGCTCACCCGCAGGCCCGGCGGACTCCAGGCGTACAAGGTCGTCGAACCGCGGCGCAACCTCGAACCGGACCCGCGCACGCACGAGGGCTACGAGTGGCTGTACGTGCTGGCGGGGCAGCTGCGGCTGGTGCTCGGGGAGCACGACGTGGTGCTGGGGCCGGGGGAGGCCGCCGAGTTCGACACGCGGGTGCCGCACTGGTTCGGCTCGGCGGGGGACGGGCCGGTGGAGTTCCTGAGCCTGTTCGGGCCGCAGGGGGAGCGGATGCATGTACGGGCCCGGCCGAAGCGGGGGTGAGGGTTCGCGGGGGCTTCGCGGGGGCTTCTCGGGAACTTCTCGCGCAAACGTGGTCGACGGTTCGTGCCGAAGCGGGCCGGACGGTTCCCACAGGGGCAAGCGACCGCTTAGTATGCGGTCGACCGCGGTCGTGACCCCGTTCCGGCCCGGTCCGACAGAGCGGCAGTCCCGTGGAGGCCCCGCATGCAGGCATGGCAAGTGCACGAGAACGGTGAGCCCGGCGAGGTGATGCGCCTGGCGGAGGTGGCGCGGCCGACGCCGGGCGAGGGCCAGGTGCTGCTGCGGGTCCGGGCCGCGAACATCAACTTCCCGGACATCCTGATGTGCCGCGGCGAGTACCAGATCAAGCCGCCGCTGCCGTTCATCCCCGGCGCGGAACTCTGCGGCGAGACCGAGGACGGCCGCCGCGTGATCGGCACCGTCGCACTGCCGCACGGAGCCTTCGCCGAGTACGCCCTCGCCGACGCCGCCGCCCTGCTGCCCGCCCCCGACATGCTCGACGACGCAGAGGCCGCCGCGCTGCACATCGGCTACCAGACCGGCTGGTTCGGGCTGCACCGCCGGGCCCGCCTCGAAGCCGGCGAGACGCTGCTGGTGCACGCCGCCGCGGGCGGGGTCGGCAGCGCCGCCGTCCAGCTCGGCAAGGCCGCGGGCGCCACCGTCATCGGAGTCGTGGGCGGGGCCGAAAAGGCCGTCGTGGCACGGGAGTTGGGCTGCGACGTCGTCGTCGACCGGCGCTCCCAGGACGTGGTCGCCGCGGTGAAGGAGGCGACCGGCGGGCGGGGCGCGGACGTCGTCTACGACCCGGTCGGCGGGGACGCGTACACGCAGTCCGCGCGGCTCGTCGCCTTCGAGGGGCGGATCGTGGTCGTCGGCTTCGCCAGCGGCACCATCCCGAACCCCTCGCTCAACCACGCCCTCGTGAAGAACTACGCGGTCCTGGGCCTGCACTGGGGCCTGTACAACACCAAGAACCCGAAGCTGGTGCAGCACTGCCACGAGCAGCTCACCGAACTGGCCGCGCGGGGCGCCATCAAACCCCTGGTGAGCGAGCGGGTGCCGCTGGCCGGGGCCGCGACCGCCGTGCAGCGGGTCGCCGACGGCGTGACCACCGGCCGGGTGACCGTGCTGCCGTCGCTCACGGACGGAGTGGCCGCATGACCATCGACGCCACCGAACTGCTCGCCCGTACCCGGGAGTTGCTCGCCGCCCACCCGCCCGGGAGCACCGACCGGCTGGAGTTCCTGCGGGCCCGCTTCGACGCCGGGCTCGCCTGGGTGCACTACCCGCAGGGCCTGGGCGGCCTCGGCGCCCCGCGCTCCCTCCAGCCCGTCGTGGACGCCGAGTTGACCGCCGCCGGGGCCCCCGACAACGACCCCCGGCGCATCGGCATCGGCCTCGGCATGGCCGCGCCGACGATCCTCCAGTTCGGCACCGAGGAGCAGAAACGGCGCTTCCTGCGGCCGTTGTGGACCGGCGAGGAGGTGTGGTGCCAGCTGTTCAGCGAGCCCGGCGCCGGCTCCGACCTCGCCGCGCTCGGCACCCGTGCCGTCCGCGAGGGGGATGCCGCCGGTCCGGGCGAGGCGGCCTGGGTCGTCGACGGGCAGAAGGTGTGGACCTCCAGCGCCCACCTCGCCCGCTGGGCGATCCTCATCGCCCGCACCGACCCGGACGTGCCCAAACACCGCGGGATCACCTACTTCGTGTGCGACATGACCGACCCGGGCGTCGACGTGCGGCCGTTGCGGCAGGTCACCGGCGAGGCCGAGTTCAACGAGGTCTTCCTGACCGGCGTCCGCATCCCCGACGCCCACCGCCTCGGTGAGGTCGGCGACGGCTGGCGGGTCGCGCAGACCACGCTGAACAACGAACGCGTCGCCATCGGCGGCATGCGGCTGCCCCGCGAGGGCGGCATGATCGGCCCGGTCTCCCAGACCTGGCGCGCCCGGCCCGAGTTGCGCACCCACGACCTCCACCAGCGGCTGCTCAGGCTGTGGGTGGAGGCCGAGGTCGCGCGCCTGACCGGGGAACGGGTGCGGCAGCAACTCGTCGCCGGACAGCCCGGACCCGAGGGCTCGGGCCTGAAGCTCTCCTTCGCCCGCCTCAACCAGGAGATCAGCGGCCTGGAGGTCGAACTCCTCGGCGAGGAGGGCCTGTTGTACGACGACTGGACCATGCGCCGTCCGGAACTGGTCGACTTCACCGGCCGTGAGGCGGGCTACCGCTACCTTCGCTCCAAGGGCAACAGCATCGAGGGCGGGACCAGCGAGGTCCTGCTGAACATCGTCGCCGAACGCGTCCTGGGCCTGCCGCCCGAGCCGCGCACGGACAAGGACGTCGCGTGGAAGGACCTCGCCCGATGAACGCACAGCCCGATTTGCTGTACTCGGAGGAGGAAGACGCGCTGCGCGCCGCCGTCCGGGACCTGCTCACCGACCACTGCGACGCGGCGGACGTGATCGTCCGCACCGAGTCGGACGCCCCGCACGACCTCTCGCTGTGGAAGTCCCTCGCCGACGGCATGGGCCTCGCCGGTCTCCTGGTGCCCGAGGCACAGGGCGGCCAGGGCGCCACGCACCGCGAAGTCGCCGTCGTCCTGGAGGAGTTGGGGCGCGCGGTCGCTCCCGTGCCGTACCTCACGAGCGCGGTCGTGGCCACCGAGGCGCTGCTCGCCTGCGGTGCCGAGGACCTGCTCGCCGAGCTGGCGTCCGGCCGCCGGATCGGCGCCCTCGCCGTCTCCCTGAGCACGGCCCCGGGCGCCGCCGTCAAGGCCGTACGGTACGAAGACGGCTCCCTGTGCGGGGAGTTGACCGCAATCGCCGACGCCGCCGCGGCCGATGTCCTGCTGGTCCCGGCCACGGACGGCGGCCTGTACGCGGTGGACGCGACCGCGGCGACGGTCACCCCGCAGGTGTCCCTGGACCTGACCCGGCCGCTGGCGACCGTCACCCTCGACGGGGCGCCCGCCCGCCGGATCGGCGACGCGGAACCCGCCGTACGACGCGCCCTGCGCGCCGGGGCCGGACTGCTGGCCTCCGAGCAACTCGGCGTCGCGGACTGGACGTTGACGGAGACCGTGCGCTACCTGAAGGAGCGCAAGCAGTTCAACCGGCCCGTCGGCGGTTTCCAGGCGGTCAAGCACCGGCTCGCCCAACTCTGGCTGGAGGTCACGGGTCTGCGCGCCGCGGCCCGCAACGCGGCGGACGCGCTGGCCACCGGCAGCGCCGACGCCGACGTGGCGGTCGCCGTCGCCCAGGCGTGCGCGGCCCCCGTCGCCGTGCACGCCGCCGAGGAGGCCCTGCAACTGCACGGCGGGATCGGCATGACCTGGGAGCACCCCGTCCACCTGTACCTCAAGCGGGCCAAGGCCGACTCCCTCGCGTACGGCACGGCGGGCGCGCACCGGGCGACGGTGGGCGAACTGGTCGACCTCCGGGCGCCCTGACCGGTACCCCGCCAAGCGGCAAGGAGCCCGCCCCACCTGGGGCGGGCTTTTCCGTGCGGTGGCGCCGAAGGGGTGAACAAGCGCGGACGGTCCGGCCAACTCCTGGCATGTACAGGTTCGTTGGCGCCCGGTCGGCCTCATACTCCCTGTGGTTCGGACCCGCCCCACAGGGAGGCAGAACATGGCCCTCATCACCCGCCGCAGAGCCCTCACCGCGTTCGGCGCCACGCTCGCGGCAGTGCTCGCCCCGCCCGCCGGCAGCGCGTTCGCCGACGGCGGCAAGCACCGCCGCAGCCCGCTGTGGCGCGCGCACGCGCACAACGACTACGAGCACCCCCGCCCCCTCTACGACGCCCTCGACCACCGCTTCGGCAGCATCGAGGCCGACATCTGGCTCGTCGGCGACCAGCTCCTCGTCGCGCACGACGCGACGGAACTCGACCCCACCCGCACCCTCGAATCCCTCTACCTCGACCCGCTCGCCGCGATCGTCAAGGCCAACCACGGTTCCGTGTACCGGGGTTGGCGGCGGCCCGTGCAGCTCCTCGTCGACATCAAGACCGAGGGCTCCTCGACCTACCTCGAACTCGACCGCCATCTCCGGCCCTACCGGCACCTGTTCACGGTCTACGACCGCGGGCGCGTCCGCCCCTCGGCCCTCACCGCCGTGATCTCCGGCGACCGCGCGGCCCGTACGCCAATGGAAGCGCAGACCGTGCGGCACGCCTTCTACGACGGTCGCCTCACCGACCTCGGCAGCGGGGTGCCCGCCTCGTTCATCCCGCTGATCAGCGACGACTGGACCGCCAACTTCACCTGGACGGGCGCCGGTCCGTTCCCGGACGCGGAGCGCACCAAGCTGCGGGACATCGTCACGCGGGCGCACGGCTACCGGCAGAAAGTCCGGCTGTGGGCCACCCCGGACGTCGCCGGGCCCGCCCGCGACGCACTGTGGACCGAACTGTTCGACGCCGGCGTCGACTTCCTCAACACCGACGACCTCGCGGGCCTGGAGGCGTTCCTCGACGCCCACCAGCGGTCGTAGGCCGGACGGCGGGCTCGGGCTCGGACGCGGGCTCGGGTACGGACTCGGGCTCGGGCACGGAGAGACACCACTCGTCCGGGTGACACGTCAGTCGCCCGGACGGACCTCCCCTTACGTCACACTTGCGGCCGAAAGCCGCGAAGCGTACGTGGCGGAGGAGGTTGACGATGGCGATTTCCATCTCGGTGGTGGTACTGCTGCTGATCCTGGCGGTGGTCTTCGTACGCAACGGCGGACTGAAACCCTCGCACGCCCTGGTCTGTGTGCTGCTCGGCTTCTTCCTGGCCGGGACCAGCCTGGCGCCCACCGTCAAGGACGGGCTGGTGACGACGTCGAACCTCGTCAGCAGCCTGCATCCCTGACGGCGGGCCGGAGTTCAGCGGGTGAACACGCCGATGCCGTTGGGCACCGGACGTTCCGCGCCGCCGCTCGGGTGGTTGCGCACGGTCACCGCGCTCGCCCCCGCCGGGCGGGCGACCATCTCGGTGGAGCCGCCGCCGTCCAGGTTGAAGGCGTCCGTGGCACCCAAGTCCCGCAGTTCGGCGGCGACTTCGGCGACGGTGAGCCCGCTGCGGTAGGCGGCGGCACCGTCATTGGCGAACAGCAGCAGACGACGGCCGCCGTCCGCGATGCCCACCGCGGTGCGCACGGCGGCCGTGGTGTTGTTCAGCCCCGCCAGCGGCTGACCGCCCTTCAGCACCGGGAAGCCGCCGATCGCGAAGGTGTACGGGGTGCCCGAAGAGGCCGCCACCAGGCGGTGCGTGACCTGGATCCGGTGGCCGGGGGAGAGGGCGCGCAGCCACTGCGCGCCCGCCTCGCGGCCCACCAGCACGGTGGTGCCCGCCGGGACGGCCCCGCTGCCCGGGGTGTCCGCCGTCGAGACGATCCGGCCCTTGCGGATGGTCACCTCGTAGGTGTCCGTGCTGCACGGCGCGGCCCGGCTGGTGTCCGTGCCGCAGGTGGCCCGCGCCCGCGAGACGCTGCCCCAGTCCGAGGTGAACGCGCCGACCGAACCCACCGGCAGCGCGTACTGGTTGAGCCCCCGCAACGGCACCTCGGTGCCCGCCGCGCGCACCGTGCCCGACAGGGTCAGCCGGTCCAGCCGGGCCCGGTGGTCGGTGCCCACGCCGATCACGTCCCGGGTGGTGGTGGCGGGGGGGGGGGCCGGTCCGAAGCGCTGGCCGTTGGGTACGGCCGCCTTGAGCGTACGACCGCTCGCGATCTCGGGGCCGTCGGAGGAGCCGGTCGCCGCGATGCCGGGGTGCTGGGTCTCGGTGATGTGGAAGAAGTCGCCGTTGACACCGCCCAACGCGTCCGCCTTGTCGGCGAGTTGCGAGAGCGGGGCGCGGGCCGCGACCGCGCTCGCGTGCAGGAGGTCCACCCGCACGTGCGCGTTGGTCAGGTCGATGCTGAGCAGGTGCGCGTGGGTCGTGCCGTTCGCGGCCGGGACGTCGAACTGCGAGTACGCGATGCCCGGGGCGAGTCGGGTGGTCCTGGACGCACCGCTGGCCGGTGCGGCCCCCACGAGGGCCGTACCGGCCAGCGCGCTCCAGGCCGCCAGGACCGTCAGCGTCGTTCTGAGCCGCCGGTTGCCGCGCAACCGGCCGTACGTCTGTCTGTCGCTCCGCCGTTCGTCGTTCCGCTGTCTGTCGCTCCGCGTCACAGTGCCCCCTGATTTTCTGATGGGCTTCTCTGATGGTCCGTCAACTGTCCTTGGATCCAAGGCAGTCCACCAGATGGGGGTGGCGCGCGGGCGGCCTACGCGTCGATGACGCGGGAACGGATGAGAAAACGCACTCCTTCGGGTGCTTCGAGGGAGAAGCCGCTGCCGCGCCCCGGCACGACGTCCACGATCAGCCGCGTGTGACTCCAGGCGGCGTACTGGCTGCGCGACATCCAGAACCCGACCGGCTCCTCGACGCCGTCGACGTCCAGTTCGGCGAGGAGCACGTCACTGGCGCCGGTGCGGAACTCGCCCTCCGGGTAGCACATCGGGGCGCTGCCGTCGCAGCAGCCGCCGGACTGGTGGAACATCAGCGGGCCGTGGTCCGCGCGCAGTTGTCGTAGCAGGTCGGCGGCGGCGGGGGTCAGCTCCACGCGCGCTACGGCGTCCATCGCGTCCTCGGTCATCTGGCGGCTCCTGTCCGGGCGGTGGGCGTCCAGCCAACCGTCCGGGAGGTTGCACCGAGGTTGCGCGCGGCGGCCGAGGACGTGGGCCGGGCGCGATCGGTCAGTGGGCGGTGTTGGTGGCCCAGATCGGGGTCGACCCGGAGTAGATCACCACGTTGCCGTCGCCCTGGATCCTGAGCACGGCGCCGTCGTGGCCGGGGGTCTGGCTGGCCCAGACGGGCTGGTGGTCGGAGGTGTAGATGACCAGGTTGCCGTCCGCCTGGAAGATCACCTGATAGTTCGAGCCGAAGGTGTTGGAGGACCAGCGCGGCTTGTTGTTCTCGTCGTACACGACGAGGTTGCCGTCGGTCTGCATGCGCAGCCGGGCCTTCTTCGCGTTGAGGGACTGGCCGGAGTTGAGCACCCGGGTGGCCGTGACGAGGATGTCCGACGGGAGCGTGGACTTGGTCGTCGAACTCGACTTGCTCCCGGTCTTGGCCGCAGTGGAGGTCTTCTTCGGTTTCGCCGCCGCGGACGGCTTCTTCGACGTGGCCTTCGTCGGTTTGCTCGCCGGGCTCTTGGCGGGGGTCGTGGCCGGGGCGGCGGCGTGCTTGGTGGCCTTCGGCCTGGTGACCTTCGGGGTGCTGGACCGGGCGGGCGCGGTGGGGCTGGACGAGACGTACGTGGCCCCGGCGTCCGGCGTCGTACCGCCGCCGAGCACGGTGCCCGCCTGGTCGGCGACGACACGGTCGTGGGTCTCCGGCGCCCGGTCGCGGGTCATCAGCAGCCCCGGTACGGCGATCAGCAGCGCGCCGAGCACGGCCGCACCGGCGAGCAGGGGGCGGCCGGGGCGGCCGATGTGCGCGCTCGCACCGGCACCGCTGCCGGGGCCGTCCCCCTCGGGGGCGCCCGCGGCCAGCGCCGCTGCGGGGGTCTCGGCGGGGGTCTCGGCGCGGGACTCGGCCTCGGCGGTGCCTTCCGGGCGGGTTTCCGGTCGCGCTTCCGGCTGCGCGGGGGCCGCCGCCGTCGGGCCGCCGGCGAGCGCTTCGGCGACGCTCTCGGCCGTGACGGACTCCGCCGAGAGGACGCCGGGGGAAGCGGGAGAACCGGGAGAGCCGAGAGAACTGGGGGCCGCTGGCGGGGACTTGGGCGCCTCGGTCGCCGGGGTGGCCACCGAGGGGTCCGGCGCCGGGCTCGCCGCCGCGGTCTCCCCGGCCGCGCCACCTGCCCCCGAGTTCTCCGCCGTCGTCTTCCGTGCGGCCGCTCCGGTTGGGTCTGTCATCCGCCCTGTCCGCCTCATTCGTCCAGCAGTCCGTCGTACGTCGGCAGTTCCCCGTACACCCGTGTGAACAATCCTATTCACGCACACGAGTCAACGGCGGTTCCTTTCCCCCGAGTTAACAATCGCCACGCACAAGCCCCCGCGCTGGTACGGGTGTTGCGCAACAGCCCATAATTCGCGGTACGGCCGCCGTCGTCGCACCGCGCGCCCCCTGCCCGGCCGTTCCGCGGACCGGACCGGAGTGGGAACGCGCGTGCGGGGACGGCATGATGGAGGCGGCCGCGATCGACGGGTGCCACACGAGGAGGTCGGCTGAGTGCGCCAGGTACTGACGGTCTGTCCGGAGGGCACCGGGGACGCCCGGACGATCGGAGAGGCCCTGGCCAGGGCGCGTGGAGGCGCGGTGCTGACCGTGCGCCCGGGGACGTACGAGGAGAACCTCGTCGTCACCACCCGGGTGACCATCGTCGCCGAACAGGCGCGCGGCACCGTCCGGTTGGCCCCGCGCAAGGGCACCGTGATCGCACTGCGCGCGGACGCGGTGATGCTGACCGACCTGGTGGTGCAGGGCCACGACGAGGAACTGCCCGCCGTGGACGCCTCGCACGGGCAGGCCGCGATGCAGGGCTGCGACCTGTCCGGCGCCGCGTGGACGACCGTGCTGGCGCGCAACTCCGGTTCCCTGGCGATGCGTGAGTGCCGGATCTCCAACCGCACGGGCGCGGGTGTCGTGGTCACCTCGCCGACGGAGAGTTCGCTGGAGTCCTGCACCCTCGAACACTTCGGCACCAGCGGTGTGGTGATCGGCGAACGCGGCCGGGCCACCCTGCGCGGCTGCACGGTGCGGGACGCGCGCGGCAACGGCGTGCTCGCCAACGGCGACGCCCAGGGCTCGATCGAGGACTGCGACCTGGCCTCGACGGACAAGCCGTCACTGGCGCTTGAGGAGCGCAGCGCGGTACGGGTGCTGCGGACCGTGGTCCGCGACACGTCGATCGGCGTGCACGTGACCAGCTCCGCCCGCTGCGAGCTGGAGGAGGTACGGGTCACCGGCTCCAGCGGGCCCGGCATCATCGTCTCGCACGGCGCCGATCCGGTGCTGCGCCGCTGCCGCACCGCCCGCACCACGGGCAACGGCCTGCTGGTGACGGACCGTTCGCGCGGCACCTACGAGGACTGCTGGCTGACCGGCGCCCAGGTACCGGCGCTGCGGGTGGCCGGGGCCTCCTCGCCCACGCTGACCTCGCTGACCGTCCGGGACGGCGAGGCCGACGGCGTACTCCTGGAGGAGGACTCGGCGGCCGAGCTGGAGCGCGTGGAGATCGTCGACGTCAAGGGCACCGGAGTGGTGATCCGGGGCGGTGCCAACCCGTTGGTGCGGCGCGCCCGGATCACCGGAGCCGGCGGCTGCGGGGTGTCGGTGCGCGACGGCGGTCGCGGCCGGGTCGAGGACTGCGCGGTGGAGACGCCGGGCGGCGCGGGCGCGGACGTCGGGGCGGGCGGCAACGTCTACTTGGCGGGATTCCGGGTCAACAACCCCGGCGGCGCCGGTCTGGAGATCGGCGGCGAGGGCACGGCGGCGCTCCGCGACGGCGAACTGGTCTCGGCCGGCGGCTGCGGTGTACTCGTGGACACCGGCGGCGAGTTGACGGCCAACCGGGTACGGGCCGCCGCGTCCGCCGAGCACGGCTTCCTGGTCCGCGAGGGCGGCCGGGCCTCCCTGAACGGCTGCGAGGCGGCGGGCAACGACCGCGACGGCATCCGCGTCGAGTCGGAGGCACCGGTCTCGGTGGTGGGCTGCACGGTTCGCGACAACAAGGGCGGCGGCCTGGTGCAGGCCAGGGCGGGCGGCCGGCTCGCGGTGGAGAACCTCACCAGCACCGGCAACGAGTCCCGCGACGCCTGGGGCTTCGGCGAGGCCGAGGGCACCGACCCGGCGGGCACCGTGCCCGCCTCGGAGGGCCCCGCACGGCCGGACGGACCGATGGCCGCGCTGGAGAGCCTGATCGGCCTGGAGAACGTCAAGGAACAGGTCCGCACCCTGGTCAACCTCACCCAGCTGGCCGCGCGCCGCGCCCAACTCGGCATGTCCGCACCGCCGATGAGCCGCCACCTGGTCTTCGCCGGCCCGCCCGGCACCGGCAAGACCACCGTGGCCCGCCTCTACGGCACCATCCTCGCCGAGCTGGGGGCGCTGCGCTCCGGGCACCTGGTCGAGGTCTCCCGCGCCGACCTCGTCGCCCAGGTCATCGGCGGTACGGCGATCAAGACCACTGAGGCGTTCGAACGGGCCCTGGGCGGTGTGCTGTTCGTCGACGAGGCGTACACCCTCACCTCCGACTCCCGCGGTTCCGGGGCCGACTTCGGCCGGGAAGCCGTCGACACCCTGCTGAAGCTGATGGAGGACCACCGCGAGGACGTGGTGGTCGTCGTCGCGGGCTACTCCGACGAGATGCGCAGCTTCCTCGGCTCCAACCCCGGTCTGGCGTCCCGTTTCTCACGCACCGTCGAGTTCGAGAACTACTCGGTGCCGGAACTGGTCGAGATCATGGAGAGCATGTGCGTACGCCACCAGTACGTGCTCGACGAGGAGACCCGCCGCGCGCTCGCGGTGCACTTCGAACGCATACCGAAGGACGCCGGGTTCGGCAACGGCCGTGCCGCGCGGCAGGTGTTCGAGGAGATGGTGGACCGGCAGGCCGTACGGCTGTCCGCGCTGACCGACGTCACCGAGCAGGACCTCACCCTGCTGCTGCCGCAGGACATCAGCGAGGAGGCGGCCCGGCAGGCCGTCGAGGGCCCGAACGGCGCCGACACCGGTGACGACGCGCTGAGCAGGCTGGACGCGCTCGTCGGACTCTCCGCGGTCAAGCGGGACGTCACCGACCTCGTCAACCTGGTCTCGACGGCCCGGCAGCGCGAGGCCGCCGGACTCCCGGTGCCCCGCCTCAGCCACCACCTCGTCTTCACCGGCCCGCCCGGCACCGGCAAGACCACCGTGGCCCGCCTCTACGGCGAACTCCTCGCCTCCCTGGGCGTGTTGCCGCGCGGCCAACTGGTCGAGGTGTCCCGCGCCGACCTGGTCGGCAGATACGTGGGCCACACCGCGCAGTTGACCCGGGAGGTCTTCGAACGGGCCCTGGGCGGCGTGCTGTTCGTCGACGAGGCGTACACCCTCACCCCGCGCGAGGCGTCCGGCGCGGACTTCGGCCGGGAGGCCGTGGACACCCTGCTGAAGCTGATGGAGGACCACCGCGACCAGGTGGTCGTCATCGTGGCCGGCTACACCCAGGAGATGGAGACCTTCCTCGCCTCCAACCCGGGCCTGTCCTCCCGGTTCTCGCGCCGGGTGGAGTTCGCCGACTACTCCTCCGACGAACTGGTCACCATCGTCCGCGAGCACGCGGTGCAGCTCGGGTACGAGTGCGCGGCCGGGCTCGGACCGGTACTGCGGCAGCACTTCGACACGCTGCCCCGCGACCGCTCCTTCGGCAACGCGCGCACCGCCCGCCAGATCCTGGAGCGGATGATGACCCGCCAGGCGGGCCGCCTCAGCCGCCTGGCCGCGCCCAGCCTCGACGACCTGCGGCTGCTGCTCCCGGAGGACCTCGTCGACCCGGCGGCCACCTCCCGCACCTCCAGCGGGGCGGCCCGGGCATGACGACGACGCACCACAGGGCCGTCGCCGCCGGTCTGACGCTGCTGCTGACGGCCGCCCTGGGCGCGGCCGGCGCCGGGTCGGCGACGGCGGCCGGGAGCACGGTCCAACTGCCGGTGCTGCCCACGCAGGTGGCCGCCGACGACCCGTGCACGGCGGGTTCGGACCGGCAGGCCACCGACGTGCCGTGGGAGCAGGTCTCCCTCCAGCTGGGCCGGACCTGGCAGTTCGCGTCCGGCACCGGGGTCACCGTCGGCGTGGTCGACACCGGGGTCTCGTCCTCCGCCCCCGCGCTGAAGGGCCGGGTGACGGCGGTCGGCGGCGCCGGGACCGACTGCGTGGGACACGGCACCTTCGTGGCCGGGCTGGTCGCCGCCGCCGTACAGGACGGCGTGCGGTTCGCGGGCGTGGCGCAGCAGGCGCGCATCCTCGCGGTGCGCGGCAGCGACGCGCGCGGGGCGGTCACCGCCGACCGGGTCGCGGCCGGCATCCGCGCCGCCGTCGACGGCGGCGCCGAGGTGGTGACGGTCTCGGCGGCGCTCGGCAGCGACTCCGCCGCGCTGCGGTCCGCGGTGGCGCTGGCCGCGAAGAAGGACGTCCTGGTGGTGGCCGCCGCCGTACCGGACCCGTCGGCCACGTCGACGACGGACAGTCCGCCCGCCCGCGACTACTACCCGGCCGCCGACGACGGCGTGCTCTCCGTCCTGGACGTGGACGTCGACGGCGAGCGGCCGACCGGCGCGTACACCACCGACAGCGCCTCAATCGCCGCGCCCGGCGACGGTGTTGTCGGCATCGGCCCGGCCAAGGACGGCCACTACATCGGCTCCGGCGCGTCGTTGGCCGCCGGTTTCGTGGCGGGGGCGGCGGCGCTGGTGCGCTCCGTCCACCCGGAGCTGACGGCCGCGCAGACCGCGAGCCTGCTGCGCACCTCCGCGTACCCGGCCGACGTACCCCGCCTGGACCCGTACGCGGCGGTCACCTCGGTCCTGACCACGGCCGCCTCCGCACCGGCCCGGGGCGACGCCGCCCCCGGCGCCCCCGTACGGTTGCCGACCGACCGGGCGGCCGCACCGCTGCGGCGCGCCCTGTGGCCCGCGTCGGCGGGCCTCGCGGTGATCGTCGCGGTGGTCTGGGCGGGGCTCGTGCTGCCCCGGGGACGCCGCCTGGGCTGGCGTCCGTCGCGGGCGGGCAGTACGCCGGATACGGCGGTCACGGCGGGAGCCACGGAGGGCTGAGCTGCCCGGACGGCTGCGAACAAGCTTGCCGCGTACGGCAGTTGACGAGTCCCGAAACACCACGGGCCCCCGAAACACCACGGCTCCCGAAACACCACGGCTCCCGGGGCGGTTCGGTCCGCCCCGGGAGCCGTAGCACGACAGCCGGTCGCCTACTCCTCCTCCGCCCCGGCCGCCAGCGCCGTCTGGATCAGCACCGGCTTGCGGCGGACGATGTGCAGGGCGCGGCCCGGGGGCAGGACCCGGGGCTTGACGTTGCCGAAGACGTAACCCTCGGACGGCGAGCAGGACATCAGGATGCCGGGGGTGTTGACCTCGTCGAGGCGGCGCAGGAGCTGGTCGTTGAGGCCGCGGCCCGCGCCGGTGGCCGAGCGGGCCACGATCACGTGCAGGCCCAACTCGTGGCCCAGCGCCAGGTGTTCGAAGAGCGGGGCGAAGGGGTGGTCCATGACCGTGCCGCCGCCGACCATGTCGTAGTCGTCGACGAGGACGAACAGGCGCGGGCCCGTCCACCAGTCCGCGAGCCGCATCCGGGCCGGGGTGATCTCCTGGCCGGGCACACGGGTACGCAGGGCCTTCGCCGAGCCGCCGACCAGTTGCTTGAGCGCTTCCAGGGCGACCGCGTGGCCGAGGCGGTACTCCTCGGGGACGGCGTCGACCAGGCCGCGCCGGTAGTCGACGACCAGGATGCGGGCCTCGGCGGGGGAGTAACGGGCGACGACCGCGTCCGCCACCAGCCGCAGGAGGTTGGTCTTGCCGCTCTCCGTGTCGCCGACGGCGACCAGGTGCGGGGTGCGGGAGAAGTCGTGCCAGACGGTGCCGAGGGTCTCCTCGTCCTGGCCGAGCGCCAGCTTGAGGCTGAGGCCGTCGCCGCGCTCCGGCTCGGGCAGTTCGGCCGCGGGCAGTTGGTGCGGCAGCATCCGCACCTGCGGGGCGCGCGGCCCGTGCCAGGCGGCGGCGATCCGGTCCACCAGGTCGGCGACGCCCTCGCTGAGCGTCTCCGGATCCGCCGAGCCGTCGCCGCGGGGCAGCGCGGACAGGAAGTGCAGCTTGGTCTCGACGGTCAGTCCCCGGCCCGGGATCTGCGGTACGGCGCTCGCCTTGCGGATGTCCACGACGGAGTCCATCGTGTCGCCGAGCCGCAGTTCGAGCCGGGTCGCGGACTGGTCGCGGACCGGGGCGGTGAGCTCCAGCCAGCGGGCGGTGGCGACGACCAGGTGGATGCCGTAGTTGAGGCCGCCGGTGGCGATCTGGTTGAAGGTGGGGATGAACTGGTCGAAGTTCTGCCGCACCGCCGACCAGCCGTCGATCACCAGGAAGACGTCGCCGTGCGGTTCGTCGGGGAACTCCCCGGCCGCCCGGCGGCGCCGGTAGGTGGCCATCGAGTCGATGCCGTGGTCCAGGAAGAACTGCTCGCGCTGGGTCAGCACGGCGGTGACCTCGGCGACCGTACGGCTGATCCGCTCGGTGTCGAGGCGGGCCGCGACCCCGCCGACATGCGGCAGCCCGGTCAGCTGGGAGAGCGTGCCGCCGCCGAAGTCGAGGCAGTAGAACTGCACTTCGCGCGGGGTGTGGGTGAGCGCGAGCGCCATGATGAGGCTGCGGAGGACGGTGGACTTGCCGCTCTGCGAACCGCCCGCGACGGCTACATGGCCGCCCGCCCCGGCGAGGTCCACCACGAGCGGGTCACGGCGCTGGTCGAAGGGCTTGTCGACCAGACCGACCGGGACCCGCAGCTTCCCGGCGCCGGTCCAGCGGGACGCCGTAAGACCCCGGTCCGGGTCCTCGCCCAGGCCGCCGAGGAGGACGTCGAGCGGGGACGGGGTGTCCAGCGGCGGCAGCCACACCCGGTGCGCGGGCGGCCCCGAGTCGCGCAGCCGGTCCAGCGCCACCGACAGCAGGCTGCTCGCGTTCTCCTCCTCCTCGGGCTCCGGCACGATCGCGGCCGGTGCGGGCGCCCGCGGCACGATGTACCCGGTCGACCAGGGCACCACCTGCGTGGCGACCCGGGCCTGCGCGACGGCGCCGCCGCGCCTGCGGTAGGGACCGGAGACGTAGGCGGCACGGAACCGGGTGAGGGCCTCGATGCCGCTCTTCAGGTAGCCGCTGCCGGGCTGCGAGGGCAGTTCGTACGCGTCGGGCACACCGAGGACGCCCCGGGACTCCATCGCGGAGAAGGTGCGCAGACCGATCCGGTACGACAGGTGCGACTCCAACTGGTGCATCCGGCCCTCGTCCAGGCGCTGCGAGGCCAGCAGCAGATGTACGCCCAGGGACCGGCCCAGGCGGCCGATCATCACGAACAGCTCCATGAACTCCCGGTGCGAGGCCAGGAGTTCGCTGAACTCGTCGACGACGACGAACAGGCTGGGCAGCGGGGCGAGTTCGGCGCCCCCGGACCGGGCCTTCTCGTACTCCAGGGCCGAGGTGTAGTTGCCGGCGGACCTCAACAGCTCCTGGCGGCGGATGAGTTCGCCGTGCAGCGCGTCCTGCATGCGCTCCACCAGGGCCGCCTCGTCGGCGAGGTTGGTGATGACGGCGGAGGTGTGCGGGAGTTCGTCCAGGCCGAGGAAGGTCGCGCCGCCCTTGAAGTCGACGAGGACGAAGTTGAGGGTCTCGGAGGAGTTGGTGAGCGCGAGACCGAGGACGAGGGTGCGCAGCAGTTCGGACTTGCCGGAGCCGGTGGCGCCGATCAGCATGCCGTGCGGGCCCATGCCGCCCTGCGCGGACTCCTTGATGTCCAGCTCCACGGGCCGCCCGTCCGCGCCGACCGCGACCGGGACCCGCAGCCGGGCGGAGCCGTTGTGCCGCCGCCACAGCGTGTCGGGGTCCAGGCGGTGCAGGTCGGAGATGCCGAGCAGGGTGGTCAACTCCATGTCGGTGGCGAGGGGTTCGGCCACGTCGGAGGTGAGGCTCATCCGGTACGGGGCGATCAGCCGGGCCAGCGCCTCGGCGGCGACCGGACCGACCCGGTCGGGGCGGCCCAGGACGGTGGCCTGCTCCTTGCGGCTGCGGTCGGTGCGCACCAGCGCGACGGCGTCCGGGGCGATGTCGAGGCGCAGCGTGGTGCGGCCGGGCCGCCAGGTGAGGGTGTCGGAGAGGTCCAGGACGACGGCGTTGCGGAAGCCGGGCCCGTCGAAGCGGTGGCCGGCCGGGATGCCCGCGCCGTCCACCACGACCACCACCAGCGGCTCGTCACGGCCGGGCACCGCGTCGGGGTCGAACGCGGGCCGCTCGGAGAACTCGCTGCCGAGCTGGTCCTCCAGATCGGTGAAGGCCGAGGCCACCATGCGCAACGGGCCCGCGCCGTCGGTCTCTTGAGGGTGCTGGTTGTGCGGCAGCCACTTCACCCACTCCCACTCGCCGCGCACCTCGTCCCCGGCGCAGACCGCGATCCACAGCTCCTCCGGCGGGTGGAACAGGGCCAGTTGGCACAGCGCGGCACGGAGCATCCCGCGGGTGGCGCCGAGGTCGCCGCGGACCAACACCCGTGACCAGGACCGCAGATACAGCGCGATGGGCTGGCCGGGCACGGTGCTGTAGGCGCGGATGAAACGGCGCAGGGCGTGCGCGCACAGCGGTTCGAGGTCCTCGACGGGCTTGCTGGAGACCGGAGTCAGCCGCATCGCGAGCTGCTGGTCGCCGACGGCTATCCGGACCTCGCCGAAGTCGTCGTCCTTGACCCGGCGTTCCCACAGCCGCGTGGTGCGGACCATGGCGCGCAGCACCCGCGGCTCGGGATGCCGCCAGGCGAGGGCGAGTTGCTGCTCGACCACGGCACGCTGCACGGTGCGCCGGCTCTGCGCCAAGTAGCGCAGATAGTCACGGCGTTCGCCGCGCAGCCGCTGCTTGCGGTCGCCGGCCTTGCGCATGACCTGCCCGACCATCATCGCGGCGGCGGCCATCACCATCATGCCGAGCGCGATGTACATGAAGACGCCGCTGCTCTGCCCGCCCGACCGCAGGAACATCATCATCATCGAGACCGACATCATCGCCATCGGCAGATACGTCCACACCGCGGACGTGTCGGGGACGGTCTCCATGAGGGTCGGCGGTTCCTGGAGGACCAACTCCCCGGCGGGCATGTCGGGTCCGCGACGGCGGGCCGGACGACGGAACAGGACCACGCTCAACGCTTGGGGCTCCTAACGGACTTCGCGCACCGCGGCGGTACGTGGGGGCGCACACCGGAACGGACCTCGGTGACAGGACGGCGGAATACGCGGTACTTGGAAAGCACTGCCAACACCGTTCGTGGGGGCTCCCGTTGACGAAAGTCGCAGGGAGTGTCAGTAGTGTGCACCCCGTCAACTCCGTACGTCCATGTCACCCCTGCTTTCCCACACCCCCACCGCTGTCTTCCGCCCCCGTTCACCCTTCCCTCCCGCTTCCCCCACTCGGCACGCCGCGCCGCGTGCCCCCGTTCCGACGTCCAGGAGACGTGAGCCCCGGTATGACCGACACTTCCGTGACCGGACTGTGCCATCTGACCGTGCGTGCCCCGGGCCGCACCATCGACCTCGCCGTGCCCTCCGACGTGCCGGTCGCCGACCTGCTGCCCACGGTGCTGCGGTACGCGGGGGAGGAGGCCGAGGAGAACGGTCTCGAACACGACGGCTGGATACTCCAGCGCCTCGGCGGACGGCCGCTCGACGAGGAGGCGACCCTGGCCTCCCTCGGGCTGACCGACGGCGAGGCACTCCATCTGCGCCCGCGCACCGAGGCGTTGCCCGAAGTACGCCTCGACGACCTGGTGGACGGGATCGCGGCGGTCACCCGGGACCGGCTGCACGGCTGGAGCCCGGCGGCGGCGCGCGTGCTGCTGCGCGGCCTGGTGGCGGTGGCGGTGCTGGCCGGGCTGGTCCTGCTGGCCCTGCCGGGCGCCTCGGTCCCGCTGCGCGTGGCCACCGCCTGTGTCGCCGGACTCCTGCTGCTGGCGGGCGCGGCCTCGGCCAGCCGGGCGGTCGACGACCCGGCGACCGGCACCGTCCTGGGCCTGCTGGCCTCCCCGGCGCTGGCCCTCGCGGGCTGGCTGGTACCGGGCGGCGAACTGAGCGGGCCGCAGGCCCACCAGGTGCTGGGGGCACGGCTGTTGGGGGCGGCGGCGGCCTGGGCGGGCGCCGCGGTGCTGGCCCTGGCGGCCTCCGCGGCGCGCACCCCGCTGTTCCTGGCGTCGGCGCTGGTGGCGCTGGCGACGGCGGTGGGCGGCGCGCTGATGACGGTGTTCGACGTGCACCCGGAGGGCGCGGCCGGCGTGGTCGCGGCGCTGACGGTGCTGCTGGGCGGTCTGGTGCCCACCCTCGCGTTCCGGTTCGCCGGGATGCGGATGCCGGCGCTGCCGACCAACGCGGAACAGTTGCAGGAGGGCATCGAGCCCTACCGGGGCAACGACGTGGCGGTGCGCACCGAACTGGCCGGCGAGTGGATGACCGCGCTGTACGGGGCGACGGGCGTGCTGGCGTCCGCCTCGCTGGTGGTCCTCGCCCACCGGCCCGGCCTCCCGGCGCTGCTGTGCGCCCTGACGCTGTCGCTGCTGCTGCTCCTGCACGGCCGGGGCCTGGTGAACACGGCGCAACGGCTGGTGCTGGTGCTGCCGGGCGCCTGGGGTCTGCTGCTGCTCGCGTTCGGCTGGGGGCTGGAGCTGTCCGGCAGCGACCGGGCGCTCCTGGTGGCGGGGCTGCTGGCGCTGGCGGCGGCGCTCACGGTGGCGGTGTGGACCGTACCGGGCCGGCGCATGGTGCCGTACTGGGGCCGGGCGGCGGAGCTGCTGCACTCGCTGCTGGCGATAGCGCTGCTGCCGCTGACGCTGTGGCTGCTGGGCGTGTTCGGCACCCTGCGCGGCATCACGGGCTGACCGGGGGCGAACACAGCCCAGCGGAAAAGAAGCGCAAAAGAACCAGAACGACCCAGCCGGGAGGAAAGCGTGCGGTCGAAGCGCGACCAGGTGCAAGCGCACACGTTCATGATGGGCCGCCTGACCTCGGGCATGCTGCTGGCCGACCCGGACGCACCGGAGAGCCCGCTGGGCCGCACCACCCGGGGCGCGCTGGTCGGCCTGATCGTCGGCGTGCTGGTCTGTGCCGGGGCGCTGGTGTACGGGTTGCTCAGGCCGGGCGGCAACGACGCCTGGCGCAGCGGCGACACCCTGATCGTCAACAAGGACACCGGCGCCCGCTACCTGTACTCCGACGGCCGGCTGCGCCCGGTGCGCAACTACGCGTCGGCCGTGCTGATCGGCGGCTCCGACCTGACGACCACGTCGGTCGGCACGGCGTCGCTGGCGGGCACCCCGGTGGGCAGGCCGGTCGGCATCACCGGCGCCCCCGACTCCGTACCGGGCACCGGCGACCTGGAGACCTCGCCGTGGGAGGTGTGCTCGACCGGCACCGGTACGGCGACGACCCTCGTCGCGGGCGCCCCGGTGACCACGGACGCGGTCGGCGCGGGCGCGGCGTTGGTGGTGCGGGGCCCGGACAAGCGCACCTACCTGGTGTGGCAGGGCAGCCGCCTCGAACTGGACGAGGACTCGGGCGCGGCGGAGTCCCTCGGCTACGCGCCGGTGACGCCCCGCCCGGTGTCGGCGGCCTTCCTGGACGCCCTGGTGAGCGGCCCGAAGCTGGCCACCCCGGCGGTCGACGGCCGCGGCACGGCGGGCCCGGAACTGGGCGGCCGGGCCACCCGGGTCGGGCAGGTGTTCCGGGTGGTCGCGGGCTCCGGGAACCAGGAGTACGTGCTCCAGAAGGACGGCCTGCACCCGGTGACGGACACCCAGTCGGCGCTGCTGCTGGGCGACCCGGACACCCGCAAGCAGGCGTACGCCGGGGCGGCGCCCACGGTCGCCACCATCGACGTCTCCGACCTGCGGGCCCATCAGGCGCCGGGCACGGCGGGCACGGACCCGTCGGTGTCCGGGCTGCCGGACAGCCCGCCGCGCGCGGTCCGGCTCGCGTCCGGGCAGTCGGTGTGCGCCCAGGTCGACCCGGCCGACGGGCAGGTGCGGGTGACCTCGGTGCGGGTCGTGGCGTCCGCGCTGGCCCCGGCGGCGCAGCCGGACTCGACGGCGCTGACCGCGGCGTGCGTGCCGGTGGACACCGTGGTGATGCGGCCGGGCCACGGCACGCTGGTGCGGGCGCTGGGCGCGGCCGGTGCGACGGTCGGCAACACGACGTTCCTGGTCGGCGACGACGGCGTGAAGTACCGCATCCCGGACGCGGACGCGCTCGCCGCCCTCGGCTACGACGGGGCGACGCCGGTACGGGTGCCGTCCACGCTGCTGTCGATGCTGCCGACCGGGCCGGAGCTGAGCAAACAGGCCGCGGCCTCGGACTCGGCCGCGGGCGCCGGGCCCGGAGCGGCGGCGCAGTGCGGCACCGGGGCCGGTGGCAGTGGCGGAAGCGGTGGTGCGGGCGGCCCCGCGGTCACCGGAGGCGGTACGGCGGTGGCGCCGGGGGCGAACGCGAACCAGGGCTCGGCCCCGGGCGCGATCCCGGGCTCGGCGACCTGACGGGTTCACGCCAGCCGAGACCGTGTTCTCGCCAATCCGGTCCCGCCCCAGAACCGGCGCCCGTGGAGGGGCGTGTTCCGGTCAAGTTGCGTAGCAGTAAAAGGCTTTGTTCGGAACCGGACAGCAACCTCAGATCTTCCTCAGCTCGTTGTCAGTGCAACTACCGTCAATCTAGGCTCACTTGTGCTCGTACCGTAGATCGACTCATGAAAGGTGGGACGATGGCAGGCGACGGCCAGCAGTCAAGCGAAGGTTCGACCCGGAACGGTATCCAGGCCCTGGAGAGCGCCTTCAGCGGCATCGTGAAGATCCGTCAGGACGTCGACAGCACCCGTTCCACCCTGGGCAGCGGCTACCAGGGCAGCGACGGCGGCCAGTACGGCCAGCTCCTCGCCCAGTGGGACGGCCAGTGCAACGTCATCCTCAAGAACCTTGAGGACGTCATCGACCGGCTCAACCAGAGCCTCGTGGAACACAACAAGACCCAGGGTTCCTCGAACGACTCCATCAACCAGGCGTACAACGCGGCGCAGTCGGCCTTCGACCAGCTGGCCGGCTGAAAGACGCCCCGCGTCGGCACCTCCGGTACCGGTCGTGCCGCCCTCCCCGGTGACCTTGTGGTCACGTCCGAGCCCCACACCGTGTGAAAGAGGCAAGCCGTGGCAGACAACCTGACCGACGGTTACATCTACGTCAGCTACAACCACATGTCGAACGCCGCCGACGACATGGTCATGCAGACCAAGGCGATTGCGCAGACGCTGTCCAGCCTGGAGGCGGAGCTCAGCGAGCTGTCCAAGACCTGGTACGGCAACGACGCCGACACCTACCGCCAGAAGCAGGCGGCCTGGGACGGCGCGGTGCAGAACATGGAGACCCTGCTGACCTCGCACGCGCAGCTCCTCAGCGACATCTCGGGGAGCTACAAGTACAGCGAGAACTCGCTCAGCCAGATGTGGTCCGAGGTCACCATCGGCCGCTGAGGTCACCATCGGCCGGTGGACCGGCCGGCCTCACCGCATCGACCGGTCTTCCCGTGGTCGGTGCGGTACAGGCATCTTCCCGTACCGTCGCCGCGCCGTACGCCAGGGTCGGCGCGTCCCGCCCGCGGAGGCACCCATGGCAGACCTGACCCATCTGGACTCGACCGCGCTGAAGAACTTCAAGAACAACGATGTCGCCGACTTCATCAGCGATCTGCTGGAGATCCGCAAGGACAAGGCGGGCGTCCGGTCCCTGAAGAACCTGGTCGCGGAGACCGGCGAGGGTTCGGCCGCGGGCCTCGCCAAGATCCTGCGGATCGGCCTGATGAACGGCGGCGACAGCAAGGACCCGGTCGGCGGATCCACGCTCGTGGAGGCGCTCAAGACGCAGGCGGGCGCGCTCGACAAGATCCTCACCGGTCAGAAGACCCTCTTCGACGACATCGACGACGCCCTTGAGGAAACCATCACCACCCTGCTCAAGACGCAGGGCGACAGCCTGGACTCGATCGACGGCGAGAAGCTGCTGGACATCTTCGACACCGTCGACGGCGACATGAGCGGCACCGACTCGAACGACTCCTGAGCCCGGCGCACGGCCCGCCGGCTCCCGCCGGGCCGTGCGCCTCCGCACCCGCTCCCCCCAACTCCCGTCCCCTCGTTCCCAGTAGCGGAGTTCCGCCCCATGGCCGACAGCACCAGCACCTCCGGGACCCCCAGCTACGACCCGGACGACTACTTCGCCCAGGCCGTCACCGACTTCACCGGCTACACCATCCCGCCCCGGTCGACCATCTTCGACAAGCTCAGCAGCTCGAACAGCGACGACTTCTCCGACCTCAAGCTGTTCCGGATGGACATCCAGGGCATCAGCATGAGGTCGGTGACCGAGGCCGACTACTCGGCCATCGGCGGCTGGCAGGTCAACAAGGGCGAGGACTACGACCTGGCCTTCTACGACGCCGGCGGGGACGGCGCGCACGACAGCGTGAAGATGAAGAAGGCCCGGATCGTGATGATCGGCGTCACCGTCGACGACAAGGGCCGCGCCACGCTCTGGGGCGACGGGCAGATCACCGGCGGCGGCGCGTTCGAGGGCTCCTACTCGCACGTCCAGTGGGACTCGGGACCGATGGCGCAGTACATCTCCGGCAGCAAACTGGTCCTCGACCACCTGCTGACGGGTCCGGACTACTCGACGACGGGCTTCTCGTACAGCGGACTGTCGGTCATCGACGACAACGCCGTCGACATGCTGTCCTTCGAGACCACCGGGCAGTCCTTCGACCGGGTGGTGCAGTTCTTCAAGGACCACTCGGACATCGTGAACCAGTGGATGACCTCGCTCGGCGAGGACCAGGCGGCCTGGAAGGGAAAGGCGGCCAGCCTCTTCTGGCACCTCCTGGACGAGCTGAAGACCAATTACGACGGTTACGTCTCCCAGTTGGGCGGCAAGGAGTACACGGCGACCAACAGCACCCTCGGCGGCTATGTCCCGAAGTCGAAGCTGAGCGACGCGCTGGCCGCCGCGCAACTGGCGCTGAAGAACGCGGTCACCTCTCTCCAGACCGCGTGGAACGACTGGGCGTCGGACGGCCAGCACGACCCGCATTACCACGTCAAGAAGATCCTCGACGAGATCAGCAAGTGGGTCATCAACAACAACATCAACCACGTGCTGTCGTCGACAGAGAGCACCTACAGCGAGTACGGCGGCGGCACCTACACCTCGTACTCCACCGACGCCAACTTCAAGCAGGTCTCCGACTACGGCGACCTCACCCAGCACACCACCTGGCAGAAGGTCGCCGACGCCGCCGTCAAGAGCTGGTCCGACCACGCGGACGTCAAGCTCAAGCAGCCGGCCATCGACGCGCTCAGCGCCGTGAAGAACGCCTGGGCGGACGTGCAGGACGCCTTCGACGACGAGGTCAAGAACAAGAACAACGAAACGCTCGCCGAGGTCCTCCAGAAGGAGGAGAACGAAATAGCCGAGGAGGAGGCGAAGGAGAACAACGACAACCTCAACGAGAACCTCAACAACCTCAACGACAATCTCAACAACCTTGGCGACAACTTCAACAACCTCAATGACAACCTGAACGACAGCCTCAACAACCTCGGCGACAACTTCAACAATCTGAACGACGACCTCAACGACAGCCTCGACGACATCGGCAACAACTTCAACAATCTGAACGACGATCTGGGCGACAGCCTCAACAACATCGGCGACGGCCTGAATTCGAGCCTCAACGACCTGAACGACAACCTCGGCAACAGTCTGAACAGTGTCGGCGACGGGCTCGACGACCTCGGCAACCTCAACACCAACAGTCTGCTGAACGGCGACGGCACGACCGACAACAGCCTGCTGAACGGCGACGGTTCGACCGGGAACGACCTCACCAACTCCGCGCTGAACACCCTCACGCCGACGTCGCTGCTGTCGAACGACGACACCACCAAGAACGGCTCGACCTCGCTGAACTCCCCGACCGGGGGCACCACCCAGCTCAACGGCGACGGCACCCTCACCACCACCTACCCGGACGGCTCCACCCAGACCATCGACCCGTCGACCGGCCTGGTCACCACCACGAACCCGGACGGCACCACCTCGGTCTCCCAGCTCAACCCGGGCAGCACCATCACCAACCCGGACGGCTCCACGACCACGCTCAACGACGACGGCACCCTCACCACCAGCTTCCCGGACGGCACCAGCCAGACCATCGACCCGACCACCGGCCAGGTCAGCACCGTCAACCCGGACGGCACCGTCTCCACGTCGACGCTCAACCCGACCGACGGCTCCTTCACCACCCCGGACGGGTCC
The DNA here is from genome assembly GCA_001298575.1 of Actinobacteria bacterium OK074. Taxonomy (GTDB): domain Bacteria; phylum Actinomycetota; class Actinomycetes; order Streptomycetales; family Streptomycetaceae; genus Streptomyces. The sequence continues at coordinate 16,445 of LJCV01000246.1, read as the reverse complement.
ACGTCCCAGCTCAACGCGGACGGCTCGGTCACCACCAAGTTCCCGGACGGCTCCACCGAGACCCTCAACCCGGACACCGGCCAGGTCTCCGTCACCGACGCCTCCGGCAACGTCACCACCACGCACCTCAACCCGGGCGACTCCTTCACCAACCCGGACGGCTCGACCACCACGCTCAACGACGACGGCACCCTCACCACCAAGTTCCCGGACGGCTCCACCCAGACGCTCAACCCGGACACCGGCCAACTCACCACCACCGACCCGTCGGGCCACACGACCACCACCGACATCGACGGCAGCGATCTGCCCTCGTCCTCGATCGACACCAGCGGGCTCAACACCAGCGGTCTGAACACGAGCGGCATCGACACGAGCGGGCTCGACAACAGCGACCTCGACACGAGCGGTCTGGACACCAGCGGGCTCAACTCAAGTTCGCTGAACACGAGTTCACTCAACGGCGGTGGGCTGAACACCACCTCCGGCGGCCTGGACCCGACCCTCGACAGCGGCTACGACGACTACGACAGCACCCCCTACACCGGCGGCGCCCTGCGCTCCGACACCGCGGCCGACGGAACCGCCCTCGCCGCCTTCGCGGGTACGCAGAGCGCGTCGAGCGGCACCCCGCTCAACCCGATGGGGATGGGCGGCATGGGCGGCGGCGGGATGGGCGGCGCGGGCGGCGGCCAGGGTGGCAACAGCGAACGCACCCGGGCCGTGCTCACCGACCCCGCGGGCGGCACCAAGAGGCGCGGCCGGGGCGCCCGGTCGACCTCCGTGGACGAGGACGAGGACGTCGTGTACACCCGGCCCACCACCTCCAGCGCCCCCTACCCGGTGGCCGGCGGGCCCGGGGCCACGGGCCAGAACGGCCGCTCCACGGAGAGCGGCGACCGCACCCGCGAGGCGTGGCTCACCGAGGACGAGGACGTCTGGGGCACGGACGAGGGCGGTTCACCGGCGGTGATCGGCCGATGAGTTCGGGACGTACCGTCGGAGAAGCCCGGGAGGCACGGCGTGAGCAGTGAGTCGATCGAGCAGCGGCTGGCCAAGGCGATGGCCGAACTGGAGGCCACCGAGGCCGCGGTGGCGCGCGCCGAGGGCGAACTCGCCCACGCCGAGAGCACGGTGCGCTCGGCGGACCGCGCCGTCGAGGTGACCGTCTCCGCGCAGGGCGACCTGCGCGCGCTGACCTTCCTGGACGACAAGTACCGTACGATGCCCGCCGGTCAGCTCGCCGCGAGCGTGCTGGAGGCGGTCCAGGAGGCACGGGCGCGGATGGCCCGGCACGTCATGGCGACCTTCGAGCCCTTCACCCAGGCGAACCCGGAGGCCCCCGAGATCACCGGCTTCGACGTGGACTGGAACAAGATCTTCGGGCCCGGTGTGCTGGAGGGCCCCAAGGGCGCCCGGCGCCGCGGAGCCGGCCGGCTCCGTGACGAGATCAACGAAGACCCGGAGGACTGAGGGACGATGTCGGAGAACGCCTACTACGCCAGCCCCCCGGCGCTCGTCGCCGGTACCCGGCAGATCGAGCAGATCAGCCGGCTGGCCACGGACATGATCAACGAGTTCATCACCGACGTGTCGGCCACCTCGGACTGGCCCGGACAGAACGACAGTTACGCCAAGCAGATGCTGCCGCAGGAGAAGCAGCAGCGGGAGGGGTCGATCACGACCGGCACGTCCCTGTCCGAGGCGATCGTCGGCGTCGGCGACGGCACCCTCGCCAACCTGAAGAGCGTGCTGGGCACCCAGAGCGGTGTCGTCGACGCCATCCACGACTCCAGCATCAACTCCGGCGACACCGGCGATGGTTCGCACGGCGGCAAGCACTGACGACGTAGCGGACCGCGCCCGATGACCATCCACGCGTCGCCCCAGCTGAACAACCTGCTGTTCGTGCTGATCGGCGAGAAACTGCTCCAGGCCGACGAGGACAAGGCATACGCCAACGGCAAGCCGTACGAGCGGCTCAGCCGGCGTATCCGTGACCTCTCGGACCTGATCGAGCAGACCGCGGGCGGTGTCGGGCGCGCGCTGCCGCCGCAGGTCGGGAACAACTACGTGCGGGCGATGCACCTGTTCCTCGACAGCGGCGGCGTCAACTACCTGAAGGATTTCGCCGACCAGCTCGACAGCATCGGGCAGTCCCGCACCAAGTCGTCCATGGACATCATGGAGGCCAAGTGGCAGATCATCGCCGAACTGGTGCGGCTGCTCATCGAGTTGCTGATCATCGCGGTGCTGTCCGCCTTCACCGGCGGTTCCGCCTCCAGCCAGGCCGCGGTGGCGAAGGCCCGCAGCCGGGTCGCCATTCTCACGCTGCTGGAATGGCTGATGAAGAAGACGCATCTGATGCCGAGCCTCACCGAGGCGATCGAAGAGGCGTTCACCACCTTCGCGGTACGGCTGGCCATGATGCTGGGCGCGCCCAAGGGCCGCCGTCCCAGCGGGTTCGACTGGTCGCAGATCATTCAGGACGGCGTCTTCGGCGCGTTCACCGGCCTCTTCCACGGACTGCTCTCGGACCTCGGCAAGGGCCTGAAGAACAACTTCAAGAACATCTTCAACAGCCACAACCCGTTCAAGGACATCAGCGGCAACGGGAACAAGTTCAACCACAAGTTCGACACCCCCGACGTCAACACCAACACCAAGCCCAACTCGACGCCGAATCCCCAACCGAATCCGACGCCGAACCCGAAGCCCACCCCCACCCCGACGCCCAAGCCGACCCCGATCCCCACTCCGACGCCCACACCCACGCCGAAGACGACGAGCCTGGGCGACAAGATCAAGCACGAACTCGGCGAGGACGTCGACCACTTCCTCACCGAGGGCGGCGCGGAGGTGCTCGGCGAGCTGGCCACGGCGTCCGTCTTCGGCTTCCCCGTCGACCCCCTGAACACCTTCCTGGGCAGCGGGCTCAGCGCGGTGAGCGAACACCACCTGGGCGAAGGCGCGTCGGCCCTCGGCGGCAAGTTCAACGTCAACACGCCGCCCACGGTGAACACCCTGAGCAGCGCGGACATCCCGGACGACGGCGATGCGTCGACGAACGACCCGTCCCGCTCGTCCGGCACCGACGAGAACTCGACGACTTCGGGGTCCGGTTCCGTCAACACGGCCTCGACCGGCGGCAGTTCGTCGACGGGCGGCAACCGCGAAGGCTCGACCAGGAACACCACGCCGACCGAATCCGGTGACCTGGACGAGGACTTCAGCGGCAGTGGCAGCGGCAGCGACAACGGCATCAAGACCGTTGATCTTTCCGACAGCGACTTCGGTGATGTGAAGGTCGATGGGGGAGGTCTTCAGGGCAACATCCCGCACGGGGCGACGAGTTCGACGGGTACGACGAGTTCGACGGGCACGTCTGGTGCCACGGGGGCGAACGGCGGGGGCGGTTCGTCGTCCAGTACGTCTACGCCCACGCCCACGCCTACGAGGACGACAGGGCAGGTTGACGGCGACGGCGACAGCCAGACCCAACAGCCGGACCAGACCTCGCAGTTGGACCAGGCTCAGCAGGACGAGACTGGGCAGGACGAGACTGGGCAGGACGAGACGGGACAGGACCAGACGCGGCAGGGGGACTCCGGGAACACCACGTCCGACACCACCGTCGTACCGCCGAACATGACTGGGTCCAGCACCACCGTCGTACCGCCGAACAGCACGGCCGTACCGCCGAGCACCACCGGGACCGGTGCCCCCACCCCCAGTGGGACGACCACCGGCGGGAGCCCGCGCACCACGACACCGGGGCGTACGGAGGACACGAGCACCGACCATCGCGGTACGGACACCGGTGCCGATCTGCCGACGCCGGTCGCCACCACCGGCAACAGCGCGCCGCCCACGACCGGTTCGACGCCGGACACGGCTCCCGCACCGGACACGGCTCCCGCACCGGAGACGGCCCCGCTGCCCGAGGTCGGCGGTGCGACGACGGTACCGGCACCAGCACCGGCACCCGTGACCACCTCGTCGTCGTCGGACCTCCCGTCCAGCCCGACGCCGGACACCGAAACCACCGACGGCGACACCACCCACACCACCGCCACCACCGCTGTCGACGGCACCGTCGTACCGGACCCGGACAGCACGCCCACCCCGGCGCCACCCGTGGTCCTCACGCCGTCCGTGACGCCCAACGCCGTGGCGGAGCCCGGCAGTTTCGCGGACGCGCGGGCCGGGGTGACGCCCACGGAGCGCAGCCACACCTGGGTCGATCCGGTCTCCCGGCCCCTCGGGGCGGACGGCACGCGCACCCAGTACGTGGTGCGGTCCGGTTTCGCCGTACGGCGTTTCATCCACGACGGTGCGCCGGTCACCGACCTCACGGTCACCTACCGGGTCACCGGCAGCCCGCACCTGGGGCCCCAGGCCGACGGCGTGCACCAGCGGCTGACGGACGGTGTGCAGCGGGTCTTCAACGCCCCGGGCCACCGGCTGCCGGACGGGAGCCTGCTGCACGTCACCGTCGTGCCGGCCGCTCCCGGCGAGACGGCACATCTCGACGTCACCCTCACCGACCCGACGGACGGGATTCCGGCCACCCATCACGCGTGGCCGTCCGACATCTCCGACTCCGACCTGGCCCACGAGATCGGCCATCAGCTCGGACTGCGCGACGAGAGCGGCTTCGACTCGGCCGCCCCGCACCGCGGCGGCACGACCAGCCTGATGGGCGACCCCACGCGGTTCACGCCCGCGACGTCGGACCCGGCGTACGCGTCGGGCGGGCTCAGGCCCCGTCACCTCGCGCTGATCGGCACGCTGGTCGGTGACGCGGCGGACGATCACCGGATCGCCGGGGGCGGCCGTCGCGGCACCGGCCCGCGGGGACCGGTCGCGGGCGCCCCCGGTGCGGACCCGCCCGCCCCGCTCGCCCCCACGTCCACTCCCGCTTCCACCCCCGCCGTCGACACCGCACCGACCCCGGTGGCCACCACGTCCATGCCGCTCACGGTGTCCCAGGACACGGACACCCAGGACCACACCGACCCCCTGCGCACCGACCCGACGGAGACCGAGGCCGAGGTCGAGGCCGAGACCGCCCCCGTGGTGGTGCCGACCCCGGCCCCGTCCCTCACCGTGACCTCCCCGGAGGGGCACACCACCCCGCCGCCCGAGTCGCCGATCGGCGGCGGCGGACGCCGTACCTCTTACCTCGGCGGCTACGGGCGGCGCCACGACGGCCAGGTGGGCCTGGTGCACGTGGAGCCGTTCCCGCCGGACGTGGTCGACGGGGTGCACCGGCAGGTGCTCGCGGCGCTGGGCAGGCCCGCGCCGCGCCCGGACGACCCGGTGCACGCGCAGCTGCGGGACGTGCTGTCGGCGGAGCAGATGGTGATGAACCTGCCGTATCTGCGCGGTCTCGGCGGCCATCGGATCATCCTGCGTGTCGACGGCGTCGACCGGCGGGTGGACGTACGGCTGACGCTCGGCGACGCGCGGCCGTCCGCACGGCAGGGCGAACTCGACACGAGCGACCCCGACAAGCACGTGGAGCGGCGCGGGCAGGGCACCCGGGAGATCGTCTCCGCGCAGCCGTCCGGCACGTTCTCGACCATTCCGGTGCCGTGGACCGGTTCGATACCGATCGCGGCGGCGGGCCCGGTCCGCGGGGTGGACCTCGCGCTGGCCGCGACCCTCACCCACAACCAGGCGGACGGCTCGGCCACCGTCACCCAGGTCGTCCAGACCACCAGCGCCCAGCGGAGCAACGAGCCCTCCCGCGCCTACGACTTCACCGGCAACTGGGAGGTGCGCCTGGACGCGCCGGACCCGGACACTGACGCAACCGATACACCGGATGACGCAACTGACGTAACGGACACGGCAGTTGCCACCCCGGCCCCCGACCCCGCGCACGACTGGCGGCCGGCCCGGCCGCACGGTCCGGTCACCGTCTGGTTCCCGCAGCACCTCGTGGACGCCGACGCCGACCCGACCCAGGAGCTGCCCGCCCCCGCCGACCTCGCCGACCTGCCGGTCTACGGCGTGGACTCGGTGCTCAACCCCCGACGGCTGTACGAGGGCGCCGCCGACCACTTCCGTGCCGACCTGGACGCCACGTCCTCGGCCCAACTCGCCGACTTCCTCGCCGAACCGGTGCTGCGCGGCACCCTGCCGATGCAGCGCGAGGGCGGGCTGTACTCGCCGGTGCTCACCGACGCGCGCGGACGTGCCGTGGGCATCATGCGGCTGGACGCGGACGTCACCCCGACCACCGCGGTGGCCAAGAGCATCGACAAGAAGATCAACCTTGAGAGCCATCTCGTCAACACGGTCAAGAACGACCAGAACACCACGTTCAACAGCGGGGTGACCTTCACCGGCAGCGTCGGCCCGGCCTTCACCGGCGACTTCCGGCCGGGGCACCCGGACGCCTCCCACACCGTCGGCGGCGGCTTCACCGGCAAGGGGCTCGCCAGCCTCGCGGCGCAGAACGCGTTCGGCACCAGCTCCGCCGCGGGCACCATGCACGCGGTGCGCACCAACCGCAGCCACCTGCTGACCGAGGCGGACGTCGCCTACACCCTCACCCTGATCCGGCCCGACGGCAGCACCGACAGTTACGCGCCGGGCACCTGGGAGCACGGTCTCGACCTGCGGATGCTCAGTGCCGAGGACGCGCGCGGGCACGAACCGACCGAGGACGAAGTCCGCGCGCTGCCGCACGAGTTGGCCACCCTGGAGACGATCGGGCAGTCCACCGTGCCGCTCGGCGTGGACGGCGCCGATCCGCTGTTCACCGAGGCGGAGACCTGGCTGCGGAACCACGGCTTCCTGCCGCCGCCCGCGGCCGCCCCGCACCGCGGCCGACTGCCCGACGAGACGCTCGTCCAGGCCCAGTTGAACAACCTGCGGCGGCTGCACGAGCTGCGCTCCCAGCTCGGGCTGCGGGCGGCGACCGACTCCATGGTGGACGGCGGCCACTCGCTGTACCTGGAGATCCCTTCGGTGACGGGACGGCGCCGGGTACGGCTGGAACTGGGCGCCCAACGGGACGCGGACCTGCCCGTGACGCACAGCAGGGTGCTGCCCAACATCCAGGTCATGGGCCTGGCCCAGGCGACGGGCGGCGGCACCGGCCGGCTCGGCAACACCTACGGTCTGGGCGCCGGGTTCGGCGGCGGGCCCAGCGTGCCCACCCCGCACGGCGCCTGGACCCTGAGCGCCACCGGCGACTACCAGTACGTCGGACAGGCCACGCTCGGCAACACCACCGCCACCACGGTCGGCCACGACCAGTTCTTCATCGGCACCGGGCAGGACACCCAGGAGTTCGAGGTGCCGGCCCGCCTCACGCTCGACCTGTACGAGGGTTCGGGCCAGGACCCGCTGGTCCGGTTCGGCGAGCCGGAGCCCGTGCACCGCGCCGAGGACGACCTGGAGGCCGGTCCGCCGGTCATCGGGCCGAGGGGTGTCCCGGGCACGGTCCGGGTGGGCGTGCCGCACGAGCGGACCCTGGCCGCGGAGGAGCCCGCGCCGGAGGGCGAGCCGTTCACCGTACGGCAGGTCGAGCCGCTGGACACGGAGCGGCTGGCCATGACGGACCCGGTCACCGGCGAGCCGCACGAGGACGTGGTCCGCATCCCGGACGACGCCCTGATCGACGTGGTGCGCGGTTCGGCGGCGCTCCAGGACGCCTTCCGCCGGATCGTCACGGGCCGCGGCGTCGACCCCGCACCGGACACCGACGAGACCCGGCCGACCACCGAGCCCCGACCGACGACCGAGCCCCGACCGGCGACCGAGACTCAGCCGACCACCGATCCCCAACCGGCCACTGGGCCCCGGCCGACCACGGAGGCAAGCCCCCAGGACGCCGCCGAGAACGCCCCGGTCGTCCCTCCCGTCACCGCTCCGGCTCCGGCACCCGCCGCCCCCGCCCGCCCCGGGCGCTTCTCCGCGCTGCTGGACGGCGTCACCGGCTTCCTGAGCAGTTCCCTGGTCGGCAGCCCGCCCGCCGACACCACCACGGTGAGCGCCGAGTCCCGCACCACCGCGCTCTCGCCCGGTTCGCTGCTCGGCCGGGGGCACCAGATCTTCGGCGGCACCTACGTGGTGGAGGGGCTGACGCTGCCCGGGCTCGGCGCCGACGGGCAGCTCTCGATCGAGATCCAGGCCGTCGCGCACACGCCCGAACTGACACACAGCGTGAACCAGTACCTGGAGACCGGCATCTCCGTCGCCGACTCGGCGCAGCAGCTCAAGGGGCTCGGCAAGACACACCAGTTCGGCGTGGGCGGCTCGGCGGCGCAGAACAACCCGTCGTCCTCCGCCACCGCGACCCAGCAGTCCGCCCCCGACCAGGGCCCGGCCACGGGGCAGCCCGTCAACTCCCCGGCGCCCACGCCGTCCCGCTTCAACCCGTCCGGGCGCTACCAGTACGACCGCAAGAGCGACAAGTCCGACACCCTCACCAGCACCACCGCGACCAATCGGGTGCCCACCCAGTCCGGCCTCCAGCACCGGGTCACGGCCGACGTCACGTATCTGATCACCGTCCGGTCCGGGCACCGCAACGTCGTCGCCAACTCCCTCGGGTTCGGGCCCGGGCAGACCGTCACGCTCGCCGTGGACGTGCCGCGCGGGCTCCAGTTCCTGATGACGGAGAGTCAACTCCGGCGCGACGAGCGGTGGATGGGCGCCGTGGCCAACCGGCCGGCCCTCCAGCCGACGACCGGTCTGGAGAGCCCGCCGCTGCCCACCCGGTACGTCCGGGACGGCACCCTCGGCCTGGCCGCGGTCACCTCCGTCACCGAACTCGCCGACCCCGGCACCGGCACGGGCACCGGCTCCCGAACCAGCACCGACGGCAGTACCGATACGGGTTCGGACGCCGGCTCCGACGCCGACTCCGGTACCAGCAGCAGCACCAGCACCAGCACCGACACCGGCTCCGTACCCCCGCAGCCCGAGCAGCGCGGCCGACTCCACGACGAGGTGCTGGAGTTGGTGGACCGGTTCGCCCCCGGCGTCACCACCCCCGGCCACGCCTCCTATCTGCCCGGTGTCGCCACGCTGATCGCCGACCACACCGGTGGCGCCGGGAAGCGGGCGCTGATCGGGCGCGGCACGGGACAGACCAGGTTCAGCTTCCGGCACCACCGGTTCGGCGGGGCGGCCCTGGTCGAGGTGACGCTCTCGGCGCGCCCCACGACCACCGCCGTGTTCCGGGGCGCGGTGCGGGGCACCGCGGTGCCGGGCGACAAGTCCGGTATCGAGCAGTGGGGTTCGCACACGGCGGAGGGCCGTTCGGCCTCCTCCTCGGTGGGCCGCCAGCACCGGCTCACCGTCAACCCGACGGCCCGCTTCAGCCGCCCCGACAGCGACGACCGCACGGACCGGCTCGGCCCCTCGGCCCACCTGGTGTCGTCGTCCAGCAAGGTCGACAAGAAGGGGCGCACCGCCGAGGACCGGTTCTGGCTGCGCACCGACAGCGCCGCCGACTTCGACGGCCTGGACTACGAGCTGGTCGCCACCGTCCGCTCCACCCTCGTCACGGACTGGCCGCCCAACGTGCTCGGCGCGCTGGTGCAGCGCGGGATCATCGCCTGGGACGACGCCGACCCGCAGACCCGCTCCTGGCTCAGCCGTACCCTCTCCGGCGAACTCGGCGGCCAGGCCCGGGTACCCGCCCGGGTGAGCCTGCGGTTCACCGGCAGCGAGACGGACCCGTCCGGCGCCGAACCGCCCCCGGTACCGGCCTCGGTGTCCCGGGTCGACCCCCGCAACCTGTTCTACAACGGCCAGAGCCCGCTGCGGGACGCCGACCTGCTCGACCCGACCGGCAACGTCCCGGTCTACGGCTTCGACGCCTGGAACCAGCTGTACACGGCCCTCGACCAGGTGGCCCCGGCCACCGGCAGCGGCTGGCGCGCCCAGCCGGCCTCGACCTCCGACGAGCACGCCTCGGTGCGGCTCGGCGAACTCATCCAGGCCGGCACGCTCTCGCTGGACACGCCGCGCCAGGTCGGCGGCCTGCTGCCCGCGATGCCGGGCGCGTTCCCGTTGCAGGACGCCCCGGACCAGCGGCCCACCCTGACGGTGTCGCTGTACCGGCCGCGGGCGGTCACCGACGGCGGCGACGTGGCCATGGACCGGCTGCGGATCACCACCGACAGCACCAGTACCGTCTCCGGCGGCGACACCACCACCGGGCTGTCGCTGCCGTTCGTACTGAGCGCCGACGACCCCGACCGCAACCTGCTCGGCGCGACCCCGCCGCTGCTGCAACGGCCGGTCGACGCAAGCAACTTCGGCAGCGGGGTGTCCGGCGGGCGCCGCGACTGGCTCAAGACCGGCAGCACCAGCCTGCCCGCAGACGGCCGCGGCACCCGCAGCTACGAGGTCCGGGCCGACGTGCACATCGAGGTCTCCGGCCCCGAAGGCGTACGGCACGTCACCGGCACCGCCACGATCCGCGTCGAGGAGCGCGACGCCCTCGGCCACGGCATCACCGACCCCCGCCCGGTGCCCAACGTCTACGACCTCCCGGCGCTGCTCGCCACGCAGACCGGCGCCGCCCCGTCGGACTGGGCGTCGACCCCGGCGCGCGAGATACCGGCCGCCCTGACCGCGGGCGTCGACCCCGAGGACGACGGATACCAGTTCTGGGTGGCGACCGGCCCCGACCCGGACGGCTCCCGGCTGGCCCTCGCCCTGTACGGCGCCTCCCGCGCGGCACGGGCGACGGGGCACCCGGCGGAACTGGTCACGCGGGGCCCGGAGGGGCTGCGCGTCTGGTCGTTCGACCCGGACGGCACCCTCACCACGCAGCCGGCCGACACCACATCGGACTCGGACGACACGGCTTCGGGCGCCACCACCGACACCCCGGCCCTGGACGAGGCATGGGCGGACTTCGAGACCGCCGCCGCCGAGTTCGACCGGGCCGAGGCCGACCACGCCAGTGCGCTCACCGACGAGGACGGGCTGCGGGAGCTGCGCCCCGACGCGCAGGACTCCGTGGACCGGGCGGCCACCGTGCTGGCGGACGCCGAGGCCGAGGCCCAGCAGGCCGACGCCGACGCCACCGAGGCCGAGCAGGAGGCGGACGGGGCCGAGGCGGACCTCCACGACCTCACCGACCGCGTCGACACCCTGGTCGGGGAGATCTCCGCGGCCCGCCGCGCGATCGGCCCGCTCACGGACGCGGTCGCCGAGGGCGGTCGCCGGGAGGCAAGCCTCATCGCCGAGGCCAAGACCGCCCGCCGCCGCCTGACCGAACTCACCGACCGCGCCACGACGGCCAAGACGACTGCGTCGGACACGGCCGCAGGCCCGTCGACCGCCGCCGACACCACTGCCCCCGCCGACGACACGGCTCCCACGGCCGACCCCCGTCTCGCCCAGCAGATAACGGAGACCACCGCCGAGATCGGCAAGCTGGACGCCGCCCTCGCCGGAGTACGGACCAGCCTGGCGCAGGACCGCACCACGCTCCAGGACACCCGCACCGCCCTCGCCCGCGACGAGACCGCCCTGAGCGAGGCGCGGGCCCAACTCCCGGACGTCCGGGCCACGGCCGACACCCTGCGCTCGACCGCCGACACGGCGCGCGGGCTCGCCGACGACGCGGCCCTGGCCCACGAAGACGCACGCGAGAGCCACGAACGGGCCGAGCAGCGGCTCGACGACATCGACACCGAGCTCGACAACGCCCTCGGCCGACGCGACGACGCCGCCGCCCGCCGAGCGGCGGCGGAGACCGCGCTGCCCGGCGCGGCCACCCCGGTGCTGACCGCCGCCCCCGCCCCGCTGCCCACGTCACGCACGACACTGGCCGCCGTCACCCCGCGCCGGCCCGGCTCGGGCCTGCCTCGCACGGCGGGCCCCTCCACCGGCAACACGCCGGGGCCCGGCGACCTCTCCGAGAGCGACGACGGCTCCACCACCGGGGACGAGGGATCGGAGAGCGACGCCCAGTCGGACGCGGACACCGAACTGACCACACCCGACCCGATGCCCACCACCCCGGCGAAGGACACCCCACCGCCCGGCGACGACGACACGACGGCCGGGGACAAGACCGACCCACCCGGAAACCAGAACCAGCACACCCAGGACGAGAACAAAGACGACGAGACCGAGTCCGAGACCGAGGCCGAAGCCGCGGCCAAGACCAGGGCAAAGGGCAAGGGCCGTGCCCAGGACGACCCGACCCTCGACTCCACGGACCCCAACACCGCCCCCAACACGGACCCCACAGACACCGACCAGACCCCGAACCCGCCCCAGGACGACGACGCCGAGAGCTCCGTCCCCCAGCCGCCGCCCGCCCCCTTCCAGATCCGCGCGCCGCGAGGCAGAACCATCCGCACCCGTGGCGACGGCCAGTGCCTCCTCTACACCTTCGTCGGCACCGACCCGGAGCGGGTCCGGGACCGGCTGCCCGGTCTGCGCACCGAGGACCCGGCACTCTACGACTGGCTGGGCCGCCCGGCCGAAGTGCGCACCGCGCTGGCCCAGTTCGCCCGGCGGCGCCCGAACGCCCCGCTGACCGCGACCGGTACCCGGCTGGCTGCCGCGGCGGAGCGGCTGCGCACGCTGGCGGAGGACCGGCTGCTCACCGCGCGCGGCGGTCGCCCGCTGCCGCACGAGGCGGTGGGCCAGGTACGGCAGACGCTCGCCCAGTGGTTCGACCGGCACACGGCGAACATGGACCGGTCCGCGCTCCTGAACACCCTCCAGGAGTACGGCATCATCGGCGTGACGGCGCCCGAGCAGCTGAGCGACCTGGGCGCCCGCTACCGCGCCGCGCTGACCGCGGACGGCGTGCCCGGCGTCGAAGACCCGGGCGTACGGCGGATGTTCGCGTACCTGCGGGACACCAACCGGCTGCCCACGCTGAACGACCTGACCGACGCGCAACTGCGCCAGCTGCTCGGGCACGGCTACACCGACAGCCAAGCGCCGTTCACCGACGAGGAGTTGGCCCACGCGCTCGACGCGGTCGCGAACTGGTCGCGGTCGTGGGAGAGCAACCAGGGCGAGCTGTTCCTCCCGCTGCTGGCGGACACGCTGGGCGTGGCCGTCGAGGTGCTGCGGCCGGACCCGACGACCGGCCTCGGCACCGTGACCCGCGTCGGCTCACCCACCGCCGACCGCGTCCTGGAGGTCCACTACACGGGCCTGAACCACTACAGCGCCACCGACGCCGGCCCCCTCACCGACAACACGGCACCCATCGCGTCGTCGAGTGCGCCTCGGGGGCCTGGCGATGCTCCCAGCGTCGAGCCGCCGGGCCGTTTCCGTCCCGCGCCCGACCGCGACGCCGTCGACGACGGGCCCGCGCCCCGAGCCGCCAACCCGGCACCCAAGGACACCTGGTACGGCCTACGCCCCCACGCCCGCCCCGGAGTTCACACCGCCGAGCGTTTCGATCCGCGCGCTAGTCAGAGCCGCCCGCCCGGCCCCGGCACCCTCAGCGGTGTAACAACCCTCATCCGCACCCGGGTTCGTCGTATCCAGGCCCCTAACGGTCAGTGGATCCGCGACTACACCGTCAATCTCCCGGTCACCACCACCGACCCGGCCCTCACGCGGCAGCTCAGGGACCGGATCACCCGTCTCCTGGACACGCACCTCAACTCCGGCCTGGCGCTGCCGAGTTCGGGCGACCAGATCCACATCACCCTCAACCTCATCGACGACCCGGCCCATCCCGAGGCCGTCACCCTCACCAACACCCTCAATCCCGCCCGCGCCGACCAACTTCACCTCGACGCCAATCACAGTGACGCGGATCTGCTCCACGAGGTGTTGCACTACCTGGGCCTGCCCGACGAGCAGCGCGACAACGACTTCCTCCTGCGCAACCACCCCAACAGCACCGCCGTGCGCACCACCGGCGTCATGGCCACCACCCAGACCCCCGTCCACATCCCGCACCGCTACCTCCGCATCATCGAGGACGTCACCGCCGCGGGTCCCCAACTCCACGACCATGCAAGCCAGTTCCAGACCACCACCTCCGTCCAGGAGGACCCCGACACCAGCCCCATCCCCACCGACACCCCCCTCACCTGGCCCGCCTCCCAAGCACCGGCCACACCGACCGCACCCCCGCCCGCGCCGGGCCAACTCCCGTCGAGCTATGTGAACACCTACGGTGCCCTCCCGGACGGCACGGTCGGGCTGGTGTACGCGGAGCCGTTCTCCGACGAGGTGATCGAGGGGCTGCACGGTCAGGTCTACGAGGCGCTCGGGCTGGACCCCGACAACCCGCCCGAGTCGGTGCGCGACCAGGTGCGGGACGCGCTGAGCCGGGAGAACCTCGCGCTCCAACTGCCGTATCTGCGCTCCAACGGCGGCCACCGCGTCACCGTCCGGGTCGACGGCCGCGAGCACACCGTCGACGTACAGCTGACGCTCTCCGAGGCGCGGGCCTCGTTGCGGCAGGGGCGGTTCGACCAGCGGGATCCGGACAAGCACGTCGAGCGGCGTGGGTTCGGTACCCGGGAGAACTTCTCCGGGCAGCCGTCCGGCACCTACCGCACGTTCCAGGTGCCGTGGACCGGTTCCTGGCCGATCACGGCCCCGACCGCGGTGCGGGCGGTGGACGGTTCGCTGACGGCGGCGATCACGCACAACCAGGCGAGCGACGCCACCACCGTCACCCAGGCCGTCCAGACGACCTCCGCCCAGCGCTCCAACGAGCCCTCGGACCCGGTGGAGTTCACCACCCACTGGCGGGTGCGCGTCGACACCCCCGCCGTCACTCCGGCGACCACCGCCGCCGCCACCGCGCCCGCGCCGGACGGGTGGGGCACCGCGGAGTCGCACGGCCCCACCACGATCTGGTTCCCCCGCCACCTCACCGCCGCCGACCCGGCCCCGGGCTCGCTGCCCGCGCCCGCGGCGCCCGCCGATCTCCCGCTCTACGGCGTCGACTCCGTCATCGACCCGAGGGCGCTGTACGAACACGTCCACCAGACGTTCCACGCCGACCTCGACGGCGCCGCCGCCGGGCAGGTCGCGGACTTCCTCTCCGAACAGGTGCTGCGCGGCACGCTGCCCATGCAGGTCGACGGCGGCATCTACTCGCCCGTGCTGACCGACGCCTCCGGCAACGCGGTCGGCATGCTGCACCTGGTCACCGTGCCCGCGGTCGGCACCCCGCAGCGGCAGAGCACCCCGGGCCAGATCAACCTCGAAAGCCACCTGGTCAACACCGCGAAGGTCGACCTCTCCTCGAAGTACACCAGCGGTATCGGGGTCAGCGGCAGCGGGGCCGCCGCGCTCACCGGGGACCACCAGCAGGGGCACCCGGACGCCTCGGACACCGTCGGCGGCAGTCTCGGGCTGCGCGGGCAGACCCAGGCGACCGTCACCAGCACCTACGGCGCGAGCAGTTCCGCCGGCACGATGCACGCCATCCGCACCAACCGGGGCCACCTGCTCACCCCTTCGGGCGTCACCTACCGGGCCACCCTGATCCGGCCGGACGGCACCGAGACGCAGGCGCCGCCGCTGACCCTGACACACGGCATGGACCTGCGGGTCCTGAGCAAGGCGGACGCGGCCGGACACCGGCCGACCGCCGCCGAGGTGCGCGAACTCCCCGACTCGCTGGAGCGGTTGGACGGCATCGGGCTGAGCGCGGCCCCGCTCGACGTCACCGGCACCGACGGCCTGTTCGACGAGGCCGAGACCTGGATGCGCCGCGAGGGCTTCCTGCCGCCCGACCCCACCGCCCCGGGCCCCGCCGGGATCGGCGCGCGCCTGAAGCAGGCCGCGCGCGACCACGAACCCGAGCACCAGATCCGGCTGCACGCCCAGCTCAACAACCTGCGCCGGCTGCGCGAGGCCCGCTCCCGCACCGGGCTGCGCGCCGCCACCGACGCCATGGTCGACGGCGGCCACGCCCTGCACTTCGAGGTGCCCAACAGCACCGACACCGGCGTCCGCCGCATCCGGCTGCTCCTCACCGCCACCCGCGACACCGCGAACGCCAGCACCCACCACCGGGTCCTGCCGGGCATCCAGGTCATGGGCCTGGCCCAGATGGCGGGCGGCGACACCGAACAGCGCGGCGAGTCGTACGGCGGCGCGCTCGGCCCGATGGGCAGCGTCAGCGGACCGCTGGGCGGCTGGGGTTCCATCGGGTTCGGGGCCGACTACCAGTACGGCCACCAGGTCACCCACGGCGACACCGTGGGCGGCGCCACCGGGCACGACCAGTTCTTCATCGCCACCGGCCAGGACAGCCACGAGTTCGCGGTACCGGTGCGGCTGGCCCTCGACCTGTACGCGGACGACACGGACCGGCCCAGCGAGCGGTTCGGGCAGGACGTCAACCAGGGCCTCGCCCAGGCCCAGCCCGGTCCGCCGCCCGCCCCCGGCGCGCCGACCGCCGTCGTACCGCCGACGGTCTCCGGCTCGCTGCGCCTGGCGGTGCCGGACGGCCGTACCCA
>LJCV01000245.1 GCA_001298575.1 Actinobacteria bacterium OK074 | reverse complement strand
AACACCAACCCCCGGCGCCCCGTAACCCCACAGCACTCCGCCAGCATCAGCCTCGGGCCACCAGCAACCCCGCAGCACCCCGCCAGCACCACCCCGGGCCACCAGCACCCCCACCCCCCACCCCCACGCGATACCTTGGCGCCGCAGCACGCGCGCGATGCTGTATCGCAAAAAGGAGAGTGAACCGTGACGAAGTACGTACGCCCGGCCCCCGAGGGAGCCGACCCGTTCGCCACAGTTCGTCTCCGTCGGGCCGTCCTCGACGCCTGGGCCGGCAGCCCCGCCCGCTTCCGGGAGGACGCGAACGCCGAGGAGGACCTCGTCCTCGGCGGCTACCGCGACCGCCTGGTCGTCGAGTTGGCCCAGAACGCGGCCGACGCCGCCGCCGACGCCGGCGTCCCCGGCCGCCTCCGCCTCACCCTCCGGGACGGCGTCCTCGCAGCCGCGAACACCGGCGCCCCGCTGGATGCGACCGGCGTCGAGTCCCTCTCCACCCTCCGCGCCTCCGCCAAGCGCGAGGACACCACCTCCGCCGTCGGCCGCTTCGGCGTCGGCTTCGCCTCCGTCATCGCCGTCACCGACGAACCCGCCGTCGTCGGCCGCCACGGCGGCGTCCGCTGGTCCCTCGCCGAGGCCCGCGACCTCGCCACCGAGACCGCCGCCCACAGCCCCGGCCTCGGCGACGAGATCCGCCGCCGCGACGGCCATGTCCCCCTCCTCCGGCTCCCGTTCGCCGCCGAGGGCACCGCCCCGGACTCGTACGACACCGTCGTCATCCTTCCGCTGCGCGACCCCGCCGCCGAGGATCTTGTCGAGCGGCTCCTCCAGGCCGTCGACGATGCCCTGCTGCTTGCCCTTCCTGGGCTTGAGGAGGTCGTTGTTGAGGGGGGTGGGGACACCGGCGTTCGTACGCTGCGGCGGCTCCGCGACGGGGGCGACACCGTCGTCGAAGACTCCCGGGACGGCGTCACCCGGTGGCGTACTACCGCGCGGCACGGGGCACTTGAACCCGCGCTCCTCCTCGACCGGCCCGTCGAGGAGCGGTTGCGGCCGTACTGGTCCGTCACCTGGGCCGTGCCCGTCGACGGCGACGGTACGCCCGTGCGGCCGCGTACCAGCCCCGTCGTGCACGCCCCTACCCCGAGCGACGAACCCCTCGGCGTACCCGCCCTGTTGATCGCCTCGCTGCCGCTGGACAGCACCCGGCGGCACGCGGCGCCCGGGCCGCTCACCGACTTCCTGGTCGAGCGTGCCGCCGATGCCTACGCCGAACTCCTCGCCGATTGGCGGCCGGTGGGGTCTGGGATCATTGACCTTGTGCCTGGTGCGTTGGGTAAGGGGGAGCTGGATGGCTCGCTGCGGCGCGCCATTCTTGAGCGGCTGCCTCGTACCGCCTTCCTGCCTCCCGCCAACGACCCCGGTGACGACACCGAGTTGCCCGAGGCGTTGCGCCCGCGTGACGCGGAGGTCGTGGAGGGCGCCGGGGCCGAGACCGTGCACGTCCTCGCCGAGGTGCTGCCCAGCCTGCTGCCCGCCGGGCTCGAACGCCGGGTGGAGCTGCGGACGTTGGGCGTCGCCCGGGTTCCGCTCACCGACGCCGTCGACCGGCTCGCCGGGCTGGAGAAGGACCCCGAGTGGTGGCGCCGGCTCTACGACAGCCTCGCCGGGGTCGACCCGGACCGGCTGAGCGGGCTGCCCGTGCCGCTCGCCGACGGCCGCACCACCATCGGCCCCCGGCAAGTGCTTCTGCCGCTCGCCGATGGTGGCGGTGGTGCCGAGAGTGCGCCTGAGATCCTTGCTCGGCTCGGGCTCAAAGTCGCCCATCCGGACGCCGCCCACCCGCTGTTGGAGAAACTCGGCGCCCTCCCTGCCACGCCCCGCGCGGTCCTCACCACCCCGCAGGTCCGCGCCGCCGTCGCCGCCTCGCTCGACGACGAGGGCAGCAACTGGGACGACGAAAGTGCCCCGGACGCCGAGGAGTTGGCCGACCTCGTCCTCACCCTCGTACGCGACGCCGGACTCGAACCCGGCGACGAGCCCTGGCTGGGCGCCCTCGCCCTGCCCGACGAGGACGGCGAGCTGTCCCCCGCCGGTGAACTCGTCCTGCCCGGCAGCCCGTTCGCCGACCTCATGCGCGAGGACGAACTCGCCCTCGTCGAGCACGAGTTGGCCGACCGCTGGGGTGAACAGCCGCTCGCCGCCTGCGGGGTGCTCGCCACCTTCGCCCTGGTCCGCGCCACCGACGTCGTCCTCGACCCGGACGAACTGGAGCCCCGCGAGGGCGACTTCGCCGAACCCGACGACGCGGGGCTGCTCGACGCCGTCGACGTGTGGTGCGAGGACATCCTCGACCGCTTCCCCGAGACCCCCGTTCCCCCGGTCGCCACCGAGATCATCGCGGTCCGCGACCTGGACCTCGTCGCCGACGACCGCTGGCCCCAGGCCCTCGCCCTGCTCGCCCAGCCGCCCCTGCGCGACGCCCTCACCCAGCCCGTCCGGATGCTCCTGCACGACGGCACCCATGAAGTCGTACGCCCGTACACGGCTTGGTGGTTGCGCGGGAATCCCGTTCTCGGCGGGCGTCGGCCTGCTGGTTTGCGCGCGGCCGGTGGGGACCCGCTGCTGCGTGGTCTGTACGAGGAAGCCGACGCCAGCGGGTTTGACGACGAGCAGGTGTTGCGCGCGTTGGGCGTACGGACGTCCGTGGGTGCTCTGCTTGACGAGCCTGGCGGTGCCGCCGAGCTTCTCGACCGTCTCGCCGATCCCGACCGGCCCGTCACCGCCGCCCAACTCCACGCCCTCTACGGCGCGTTGGCCGATCTCGATCCCGAACAGGTCACCCTGCCCGACGAGTTGCGTGCCGTCCTCGACGGTGCCGTGGTCGTCGTCGACGCGGGCGGCGCCGTCGTCGTCGACTCGCCCGATCTGCTGCCCTTCACCGCCGGAGTGCCCCTGCTGCCCGTACGGCCGTCCCGGGCCGCCGAGTTGGCCGAGCTGTTCCAGGTGCGGCGGCTGAGCGAGTCGGTCACCGGTGACGTCGACTCGGCGGGGGAGGAGCACGAAGTCCCGGACCCGGTACGGGTGTTGCTCGGCCCGGCGACCCCGTCGACGTACGTCGAGCACGAGGAGCTGGTCGTCGACGGCGTCGAGATCGACTGGCGTCGTACGCGGGACGGCGTCCTGCACGCCGCCACCGTCGAAGGGGTCGCGGCGGGGCTGGCTTGGGCGGCCGGGCAGTGGCCTCGGCGCTTCGAGGTCGCCGCCCTCCTCGAAGATCCCTCCCGGACCGCGGAACTCGCGCGCGACCGCTGGTTCGACTGACGCCGGCGGAGGACACGGCCGGGGGTAATGGATGCGTAAAGCCTTCATTACCCCGTACAACCCTCCATACCTCTCATCGATCTCCTCACCGGAGTCAACAGACTCACCAGCAACTTGGGCCCCACGTGCAGCCAAACCGTGGGCCCCTTTCTCCACTTGGGGAACGCACATGCGCATACGCGCCACCGTGGCCGCCGTCTCCGGCGCCCTGGTTCTCTCCGCCTTCGCCGTGCCGGCCGCGCAGGCCGCCGACGCCTCCAGCGCCTCCGCGAGCGCCGCCGGACCCGCCGTGACCTACTCCGCGATCACGGTCAACAAGGGCAAGGCCATCGTCGTCGGCACCACGGCCAAGGTCGTCGTCCCGACCACGTTCACCGCCACGCACGCCGCCGACCTCGACGTCAGCGAGGACAACTTCGCCACCGGCCTGCTCATCTACCAGGGCGCCACGATCGCCAAGGCCACCAACATCCTCGGCGGCGACGACCCGGCCACCTGCACCGCCACCTCCTCGACCGTGCTCAGCTGCACCGGCTCCATCGACATCCGCCCCAAGAGCGACGACCTCGTCAACTCCGAGGCGGGCACCTGGAACGTCGGCGGCGTGGCCGTCGACAGCGACGACAACGTCAAGTACAAGAGCGGCCTCGGCACCACCACCGTCAAGCGCGCCGCCCAGCTCACCGCCAACGCCACCCCCGAGCCGGTCAAGAAGGGCAAGACCATCACGGTCACCGGCACCCTCAACCGCGCCAACTGGGAGACGCACAAGTTCGGCGGTTACGTCGGCTCGTCGGTGAAGCTCCAGTTCAAGGCGGCCGGCAGCTCCACGTACACCACCCTCAAGACCATCAAGTCCGGCACCAAGGGCGCCCTGAAGACCACCACGAAGGCCACGGTCGACGGCACCTACCGCTTCTCCTACGCGGGCAACGCCTCGACCGGCGCCGTCAACTCGACGGGCGACGCGGTCGACGTGCAGTAGCCGTAGCAATAGCAGTAGCCGTAGCAGTAGCCGTTTATTGGCCGTCGGCAGGTGTGGGGGAGGCGTGAGAAAAATCTTCACGCCTTCCCTACAACCATTCGTGGCCCTCGGCGATCTCCTCACCGGAGTCAACAGACTCACCAGAAACTCGGCCCATGTGCAGCCAACCCATGGGCCCCTTTCTTCACGTGGGGAACGCAATGCGCATACGTGCCACCGTGGCCGCCGTCTCCGGCGCCCTGGCTCTCTCCGCTTTCGCCGTACCGGTCGCGCAGGCCGCCGACTCGGGCGCCGCCGCCGACATCGCCAAGGTCCAGGAAGCCGTCAAGGCCGCCGCGGGCAAGTCCCCGATGAGCAGCTCCGTCGCCGCGGACGACACCGACCTCCCGTACACCCTCGACGCCTCCTTCTCGAAGGTGACCGTCAACAAGGGCAAGACCATCGCCGTCGGCACCCGGGCCAAGGTCACCGTCCCGGTCACCTTCACCCTGACGCACGCCGAGGACGTCGACATCACGGCGGCCGACTTCTACACCGGCGTCGACCTGTACCGCGGCACCTCGTACGACGAGGCCGACTGGTGGCTGAGCCCCCAGGACACCGCGAAGTGCACGGCCACCTCGACGACCGTGGCCACCTGCACCGAGTCCGTCGTGATCTCCCCGGCCGACGACCTCTACAACGAGGACGCGGGCAAGTGGAAGGCCGCCGGCTTCGCGATCGCGCTCAACGGCGTGGACCTGAGCGACGAGAACGCCGACATCACCAAGGTCGGCTACGTCGAGGCGGACGGCTTCACGGCGCCGAACATCGTGCGCGTCGCCCAGCTGACCGTCAACGCCGCCCCGGAGCCGGTCAAGAAGGGCAAGACCATCACGGTCACCGGCAAGCTCAAGCGCGCCAACTGGGACACGGGCACCTTCGCCGGTTACAAGGGCGCCTCGGTGAAGCTCCAGTTCAAGAAGAAGGGCAGCTCCACCTACACCACCCTCAAGACCATCACCTCCGGCACCTACGGCGCCCTGAAGACCACCACGAAGGCCACGGCCGACGGCACCTACCGCTTCTCCTACGCGGGTTCGACGTACACCCAGGCCATCAACTCGTCGGGTGACGCGGTGGACGTGAAGTAGCACGCCACTTCGCGAGAGGGCGACCACTCGCTTTTGAGGGGCGCGGGGCTGTGCTGGATGTGCGGCTACCGCCGCGTGGGCGCGACCAGCCACGACGGACGCGCGGTTCCCCCACGGGCCCGAGCCCCAACGGCGCTCAAACAGGGAACCGCCGCTCCACCCACCTCCACAAGAACTCCAGTGCGACCGAGGCCACAACCGCTATGCCGACGGCAGTCATTGGCATCGCGACCCCCACCAACTTCACCGCGAAGTACGACGACAGCCACGGCACCACCAGCACCACCAAGAACCCCGCCCCCATCGCCGCGACCAACACCACCCGCCACCACGTGTACGGCCGCGCCACAATCACCAGCACCCACATCGAGATCAGGAACAGCGTGAGCGTCGCCGCGCTGGTCTCCGCATCCAACGCCCCCGGCCCGGTGTAGTGGTGACGGGCGATCAGATACATGACGAAGGTCGCGACCGCCGCCACCACGCCCCCCGGAATCGAGTACCGCATCACCCGCCGGACGAAATGCGGGCGGGCCCGTTCCTTGTTGGGGGCGAGGGCGAGGAAGAACGCGGGGACACCGATCGTCAGCGTGGACAGCAGCGTCAAGTGCCGTGGCAGGAACGGGTATTCGACGCCCCAGCAGACCACCAGCAGCGCCAGCAGCACCGAGTAGACCGTCTTGACGAGGAACAGCGTCGCCACCCGCGTGATGTTCCCGATGACCCGCCGCCCCTCGGCGACGACCGACGGCAGCGTGGCGAAGCTGTTGTCGAGCAGCACGATCTGCGCGACGGCCCGGGTCGCCTCCGAACCGGAGCCCATCGCCACGCCGATGTCCGCGTCCTTCAGGGCGAGTACGTCGTTGACGCCGTCCCCGGTCATCGCCACGTTGTGCCCGCGCGACTGCAACGCGCCCACCATGTCCCGCTTCTGCTGCGGAGTGACCCGCCCGAAGACGGTGTTGTCGTCCAGCGCGTCCGCCAACTCGGCCTGGTCGTCCGGCAGTTGACGGGCGTCCACGGTACGGCCGCGCACCCCCACCTTCGCCGCGACGGCACCCACGGACACCGCGTTGTCGCCGGAGATCACCTTGGCCTGGACGTCCTGGTCGGCGAAGTACCGCAGGGTGTCCGCCGCGTCGGGCCGCAGCCGCTGTTCGAGGACGACGAGCGCGGTGGGCCGGGCCCCGTCGGCGACCCGGGGGTCGTCGAGGTCCCGGTCGGTGCGGGCGAGCAACAGCACGCGCATGCCCTGCTCGTTGAGCCGTTCCGTCTCGGCGAGGGCGGGGTCGTCCGCGCCGAGCAGGACGTCCGGGGCGCCCAGCAGCCAGGTGTTGTTCTCGCCGTCGCCCTCGCTGAGCGCGGCCCCGCTGTACTTGCGCGCGGAGGAGAACGGCAGCGACTCGGTGCACCGCCACTCCTCGACGTCCGGGTAGGCGTCGATGATGGCCTGGAGGGAGGCGTTGGGCCGGGGGTCGGACTCGCCGAGTGCGCCGAGCACTTTGCGGAGGTAGGTCTCGTCGGCGCCTTGCAGCGGCCGGAGTTCGGTGACGTCCATGCCGCCCTCGGTGAGGGTGCCGGTCTTGTCCAGGCAGACGGTGTCGACGCGGGCGAGCCCCTCGATCGCGGGGAGTTCCTGCACGAGGACCTGTTTGCGGCCGAGCCGGATGACCCCGATCGCGAAGGCGACCGACGTCAGCAGCACGAGCCCCTCCGGGACCATCGGCACGATGCCGCCGACCGTGCGCGCGATGGAGTCCTTGAGCCCGTTGTCCTTGACGAAGAGCTGGCTGATGACCAGGCCGATCGTGGTCGGGACCATCATCCACGTCACGTACTTGAGGATCGTGGAGATACCGGTGCGCAGTTCGGAGTGGACCAGGGTGAACCGCGAAGCCTCTTCGGCGAGTTGGACGGCGTACGCCTCCCGGCCCACCCGCGTGGCCCGGAACGCCCCGCCGCCCGCGACGACGAAACTGCCGGACATGACGGCGTCGCCGTACTGCTTGACGACCGGGTCGGCCTCGCCGGTGAGCAGCGACTCGTCGATTTCGAGGCCGTCGGCCTCCACACAGACGCCGTCGACGACGATCTTGTCGCCGGGGCCGATCTCGATGACGTCGTCGAGGACGATGTCCGAGGTGCTGATCTCGGCGGCGGTCCCGTCGCGGCGCACGGTCGGTTTCGCCTCGCCGATCACCGCGAGCGAGTCCAGGGTCTTCTTGGCCCGCCACTCCTGGATGATGCCGATCCCGGTGTTGGCGAGGATGACGTACCCGAAGAGGGTGTCCTGGAAGGGCGCCACGACCATCGCGAGCAGCCAGAGGGCGCCGATGATCGCGTTGAAGCGGGTGAAGACGTTCGCCTTGACGATCTCGCGGAGCGAACGGCTGGAGCGCACGGGTACGTCGTTGACCTCGCCGCGGGCAACCCGCTGGGCCACCTCGGCGGCGCTGAGCCCGCGCGTCGGCGCGGCGGCGGGGGGCACGGTGAGCGGGTGCACGGGGTCCAGCTCCGTACCGGCCGTACCGGCGGCGTCGATGTGCGTCATACGTTCGACGGTAAGGGGGGATTTGGCTGTGTACCCGCTGGGAGGACGAAAGATCCTGCCAGGGGAGGAGCGGAGTCGTGCGGCGGTAGTAGTTCGCCCCTAGGGGGATGACGGGGACGACGGGGCTACTTGGGGCCGGCCGCCGCTTCCCTCTTGATGGCGGCGTCCCGCTTGCGCACGTACCAGACGCCGATGAGCCCGAGTCCGCCCCCGGCCAGGCAGGTCCACACCCACCAGGTGTGCCCGTGGTCGTCGTACCAGCCGTAGAACGGCAGCTGGACGAGGAAGAGGACGAACCACAGGATCGTGCCGCCGGTGATGGTGGCGACCACGGGGCCCTCCAGGGGCTCCGGCGCCTCGTGCAGGGGGATCCACTTCGCCATGGGCACCAGCTTACGAGGGGCCGGGAGACGATCCGGGGCGGGCCGCGGCTTCGTAGGTTCGTATGTACGCCTCACGTATACGGATCGGACTCTCGTCTTCTACGCGAGTAGATTGGAACTTTATGGCTCATATGTTCATACTGAAGCGGCTTGAGTCTGGCTACTTACATTCGTACGAAACACCAATGGAAACAATGGGGTAACCCGTTGGTGACGGAGCGCACGCGAGACTCGACGCGTTTGCCACGCCTCCCGTTCTCCGGCTGCCTCGCACGCCGCACCCACCCAACGAGGTCCCCGCATGCCCTCCTCGGCCCCCGCCAAGGCCACCGCCGCCAAGTCGCCGGACCCGGTGCCCGCCTCCGGCCCGATCGACCGCTACTTCAAGATCTCCGAACGGGGCAGCACGCTGGCCCGCGAGATCCGTGGCGGATTCGCCACGTTCTTCGCGATGGCCTACATCATCGTGCTGAACCCGATCATCCTGAGCAGCGCCAAGGACATGTACGGCCACCAGCTGGACTACGGCCAGCTGGTCACGGCGACCGTCATCACGGCGGCGTTCACGACGCTCCTGATGGGCGTCATCGGCAACGTCCCGATCGCGCTCGCCGCCGGCCTCGGCGTGAACTCCGTGGTCGCGCTCCAGCTGGCCCCCCGCATGACCTGGCCGGACGCGATGGGCATGGTGGTGCTGGCCGGTCTGGTCGTGATGCTGCTCGTGGCCACGGGCCTGCGCGAACGCGTCATGAACGCGGTCCCGCTGGGCCTGCGCAAGGCGATCTCGATCGGTATCGGCCTGTTCATCATGCTGATCGGCCTGGTCGACGGCGGTTTCGTGACGCGCATCCCGGACGTCGCCGAGACGACGGTCCCGCTCCAGCTCGGCGGCACCGGCCACCTGACGGGCTGGCCGGTCCTGGTCTTCGTCCTGGGCACGCTGCTGACGTTCGTGCTGATCGTGCGGAAGGTGTCCGGCGCGATCCTGATCTCGATCGTGACGATGACGGTGCTGGCGCTGATCCTGAACGCGGCGGCGAGCCTGAAGGCCGCGTCCTGGGGCCTGACGGTGCCCGAGTGGCCCGGCAACCCGGTCGCGAGCCCGGACTTCGGACTGATCGGCAAGGTCAGCCTTTTCGGAGGATTCGACAAGGTCGGCTTCCTGACCGGAACCCTCTTCGTCTTCACGGTCCTGCTCTCGTGCTTCTTCGACGCGATGGGCACGATCATGGGCGTCAGCGACGAGGCGAAGCTGACGGACGCGGACGGCAACATGCCCGGCATCAACCGGGTCCTGTTCGTCGACGGCATCGCGGTAGCGGCCGGCGGCGCCAGCTCCTCCTCCGCGACCACGTGCTTCGTGGAGTCGACGGCGGGGGTCGGCGAGGGCGCCCGCACGGGCTTCGCGAACGTGGTGACGGGCGCGCTCTTCGCGGTGGCCCTCTTCCTCACCCCGGTCGCGACGATGGTCCCCTCCCAGGCGGCCACCCCCGCCCTGGTCGCGGTCGGCTTCCTGATCCTGTCCAACTCGGTCAAGGAGATCGACTGGGCGGACCACACGATCGCCATCCCCGCCTTCGTGACGATGCTGATGATGCCCTTCACGTACTCCATCACCAACGGCATCGGCATGGGCTTCATCACCTTCGTCGTACTGCGCCTGGCGGCGGGGCGGGCGAAGGAGGTGCCGGTGCCGTTGTATGTGGTGTCGGCGGTGTTCGGGTTCTACTACCTGATGCCGGCGCTGGGCCTGACGTAACAGGGATTTCCCCGTGCCCGGGACGAAGACCGCAGGTCCTGTCCCCGAGGTCGACTCGGCCCTAATGTGGCGAAGATCCGCCCCATTCACGGAGGTTGAGTCTTGCGAAGACGTACGTTCGTCACCGCCCTCGGCGCCACGGCCGCCGCGTCCGCGATACCGGGAGTGGCACGGGCCGCCACCCCGCTCATAGCGCCGACGCTGACGGGCCGGGACCCGTCGGCGTCGGCGAGCGCCCAGAAGGTGTACGGCCACCTGGTGTCGCTGGAGAACGCGGCGCGCGCCGGGAGCGGTGCGATGACGATCATCGGGCAGCACATCGAGACCCAGCAGGAGCTGTACAACGCGAGCTACGGGGACACGGGCGGCACGACGTTCTCCGGTTACTACTACAAGAAGGCCGCGGACATCACGGGCAAGCTGTCCGGTTTCATCGAGATCGACCTCGGGCCCGGGTACGGCGCGACCGGCTGGGGAAGGTACGGCGACCGCTCCTACGACCGCCCGCTGGCCCTGCCGACGGGGCTGCGGTCCTGGCAGTACAACGACGACGCCGTAGACCTCGCCTTCGGGGTGTGGAAGGGCCTGCCGCGCACGGCGGACGGCTCGTACAACCCGGACGGCACGATGGTCCGGCTCGACGGCACGACGGCGACCCTCGCCAACGGCGGCGCCGCCTCCGGGATCGTGGGCATGAGCTTCCACCAGCCCTACCCCGGCTCGGCGGTGAAGTCCTGGAGCCGGGTCCTCACCCAGGTCGAGGGGGAGCACCCGGGCGGAGAGGAGTCCTACCCGGTGGCGACGCTCACCACCGACCAGGCATGGTTCGACCGTGTCCTCGACTGGGAGTCGGACACCGACGAGTACCGCACGCTCCTGGCGGACCTGGCCTTCCTGGCGGCCACGCTCTCGTACTTCGCGGCATGGGACGTCCCCGTACTCCTGCGGCCGTACCACGAGATGAACGGCGACTGGTTCTGGTGGGGCGGCAAGACCCCGGCCTCGTACAAGAAGCTGTGGCGGATCACGTACGACTACCTGGTGACGACGGCGGGCCTGCACAACCTCATCTTCGTCTGGTCCCCCGCCGCCTGGGACCCGCAGGGCGACGACGTGCCGTGGGACTACTACCCCGGCGCCGACCTCGTCGACATCGTCGGAGTCGACGACTACAGCCCGTCCGCCTCGGACCTCACCCACGTGTACTACACGGGCCTGGTCGACTACGCGAAGCCGCGCATGCTCGCGGAGACGTACAACGTGCCCATCACAGCGGCAGGTTCGAACGCGCTGACCCGCAGCCCGTGGGTCATCTGGAGCACCTGGGGCTCCGGCCTGACCAAGACGACGATCAACTCGAACGCGGACGTGAAGGCGACGTATTACGCCACGGACCAGGTGTACACGGGGGGTTCGGGGGGCGGGTTCGGAGAGAACTTCGCTTGGGGGGCGTTGCATGCGCATTGAGTTGTGGGGGTGGGGTGGTGGGTCTGACGGCAGGGGGCGTCGGGCCCGGCGTTCTTTCTTCGGGCGCTGTATCAGGGCGTACGGGCCGGGTCAGGGCGTACGGGGCGTACGGGGCGTACGGGCCGGTCGGCCGGGAAGTCGTAGGCTTCCCGGGGTGATTGAGACCATCGTTCTTGACGTCGGCGAGACCGTCACCCGTGACGACCGCTACTGGAATTCCTGGGCCGACTGGCTCGATATTCCGCGTCATTCTCTTTCGGCGCTGGTCGGCGCGGTCGTCGCCCAGGGCCGGGACAACGCCGATGCCCTGCGTCTGGCCCGCCCCGGCATGGACGTCGCCGCCGAGTACCGTGCCCGTGAGGCGGCCGGGTACGGCGAGTTCCTCGACGAGACGGACCTGTACGACGATGTCCGCCCCACCCTGTCCGGCCTGCGCGAACTCGGGATCAGGGTCGTCGTCGCCGGTAACCAGACGAGCCGGGCAGGCGAACTGTTGCGTGGCCTCGACCTGCCCGCCGACCTGGTCGTGACCTCGGGGGAGTGGGGTGTGGCCAAGCCCTCGCCCGGGTTCTTCGAACGGGTCCTGGAGGTGTCCGGGGCCGCGCCCCACGAGACGGTGTACGTCGGTGATCACCCGGCCAACGACCTGTTTCCCGCCAAGGCCGCCGGTCTGCGCACGGCCCACATCCGCCGTGGCCCGTGGGGGCATCTGTGGGCCGACGACGTTGCGGTGGTCGCGGCTGCGGACTGGCGTGTCGACTCACTGACCCAGCTCATCGCGATCGTCTCGGACTGACCGGACTGACCGGACTCAGCGCAAGTCGAGGACCATGGCGTCGTACCGGGGCGAGTCCCCGAACGGCTGCATCTGACCGACCTTTCGGTAGCCCCAACTCTCGTAGAGGGCCCGCACCTTGGGATGTGTGCCGTCTACGAGCAGTGACGCGCGGGCTTCCTGTCGCTGGCCCATGAGTTCGTCGTGGATGCATCGGGCGATGCCGTTTCCTCGCCATGGTCGGCGGACCATGATTTCGCACAGGCCGAACGTGCCCTGCTCGCCGTAATCCCGGACACTGGAGTCCACCGGATCCAGGATGCCGTGCCACTCCCGGACGCTGTCGAGCCGTCCGTACGCGTAGCCCACAGGCTGACCGCCGATCTCGCCTGCGACGCATGCCCAACTGGGTCCGGAAGCATGCCCCGAGAGCCTTTCCTCGAAGCGCTCCACGGAGAAAAACGGGCTTTCCACGGCCTCTCGCGTGTATACCTCCGCGTACACGTCCACGAGCATGCGGCGGATCCGCGGCAGGTGTTCGCGCTTGTAATAGCTGAGCGTGAGCACATCCACCGTCATGTTGCCGACTCCTGGTAGCGGTCTGCGAAACCTTCTGCCTTTCGCGGGGCGCGGTCCAGCACGTCGTCGCGGAACTGCGCCAGATGCGCACTCCAGCGAGCGCTGCGTACCTCGCGCAGCAGGCCGAGGGCATCGTGTCCGGATTCGAGGGCCCCATCCGCTTCACCGGCCGCGAGGAGGTTTCTGGCCATGCTGACATGCGTGGCGAATGCGTTCCGACGGAACTCGTCTGTCTCCATGAGCGCCAGCGCGTCGCGGTCGGCCTCGGCTGCCCTCGCGTAGTCGCCCAGGTTGAAGAAGCACAATGCCGTCTGTGCGGCCAGTTCGTCGGGGCCGCAGAACGCCAGCCATGCTGGGGCCTGGCCGGACGCCCGGTCGAATTCCTGCTCGGCGCGGTGGAGGGACTGCGCACAGCGCCCGCTCTCACGCTCGGCCGAATGCCCGAGTGCGACCCTCGAATGCAGCAGTGCGGACAGGCGAGGGTCGCGTCGGCCCCGGGTGGCGTCCAGCGCCGCGCGGGCGATGGCTACCGCCTCGGCGCCGTGTCCGAGGTCGACGGCCTGCCGGGACAGGCTTGCCCAGACGCGGGCCTGGAGCATGGGGTTCCGAGCGAGGAGTGCGTAGCGAAGTGCGGTGTCCCACCGGCTGCGCGCCTGATCGTGTCGCCCGGAGTCATAAGCCAGCCAACCTGCTTCTTCGCATATTTCGCCGAGGGCTTGGTGCAGTTGTGTCTGTACGCGTCCGCCGTAGGTGCAATGCCGCATGGTGTGCTCGACGTGTTCGATGTACCGTCCGGCGATGTCGGCCAGCTGTGCGCTTCCGTGCTGACTGTCGAGCTGGACCAGGTGTGCTTCGGCCTCGCGGATACGGACGATGTCGCTCAAGCCCAGGCGCCCTGACTCCGGCAGCGGAGGCAAGGCGATGAGACTGCCGAAGCCGACAATGAACTTGCGGCGAAGCACAGGCGGATCCTGGGATGGTCGTACGGGTACTGACGTTCGCACGGTAACTCTGTTCCGGCCCGGGGAGGGAGGGCGGAACCCCAGTTCTTCCGCTGGCCGACCGAACACGGCCTCCAGCGGGAGGCGGCTACGAGTACGTGGCCAGGCGGCTTTACCGCTCAACCAGTAGCCGACGAGGCGAGCGCCACAACGCCCGGGTAACCCCATCAGCTCGGCTGCGTCGTTGACCGCTTCCGCCAGACCCTCACGGGTGAACCCGTACTGGGTCATGAGCCGCCGGAGCGTGAGATTCGGCTGGGGTTGATCGGCCATCAGCTCTCCCCTTGTGACGGAGCCCACCTTAGCGGTCGGCGTAACGGCCCGTGGGGGGCAGAAGTTTCCTTCTCCCGTGAAGTCACCCCTCTCGAACTTGCCTTTCACGCAGAGCGGTTGAGAGGGACGGTGAAGGTCTCAAGCCAACGCCAAACCCCGGCGAGGCGGCTACCTCCCGGGGCGCGGCCGACTACGAAGGAGTCGGCATGAACCTTCTACCACGACCACTCGAACGGGTGACAACCCTCCTGTTCGCGCCGCCTGAATCCGGCCGCGCCTCCCGCAGCAAGGCCCCGAAGACCAGCCTGAGTCAGCTGACGCCGGGGGAGGTCCGGTGACCGTGACCGCATATGAGCCGAAACTCGGTGACACGGTCGAGGACACCGCCCGCCGCAAGACCGGCAAGGTCATGGGCTTCATCGGCCCGTACGTGCAGTTGCGGCCGGTAGGCGGAGGGATCGAGTGGGACGCGCGGCGCGAGAACCTGCGTTCCGCCACCGATGCCGAGGCCCTGCGTGCCGGTGTGACCGCCGCCAACGAGCGGTCGAGGGGAGCAGCTGTGACTACGCGCGCCTCCCTGCCGATGGACGTCACGACGATGCGGGAGACCACGTCCCGGCTGCTCGCGGACGACGCCGAACTGCCCGCCGCGGATAAGCTGAACGACCTGATCCTGCTGTGCCGGGGGCATCTGATGCTGCTGATCCCCGAGGTCGAGCAGGCGGCGCTCCGCCTGCCGCAGGACGACCGGCACCGGATCGAAGCACTCACCGGAATCGCTCAGGCCCGCAGACGGCTCGATCTCGTCCCCGACGCCCGTCTGCCCGCCGAGGTGGCCCACGCCAAGCGCCTTGCCCACTCGGTCGACTGCCTCCTCCGATACCTGGAGAACCTGGGAGGCGAGCGGCCGTGAGAGAGCTGGGCTCGGCCCTGTACGTCGCCGCACTGGCGGCCACCGTCCTCGTCCTGGTGCTGGCGCGGACTCCGAACTGACCGCACGCACCCCCCATGGCGGCCGTTTCGGGTCAGGGCCGCGTGCAAGACCCCCGTCCCCGCTGGAGGTCCCGCAAGGACTCCGGCGGGGACGGACCTTTCCTCACGGGAACTCTCAGAATGGGGCGGGCTCATGGAAAAAATGCTGGTGACCGGCGGTGCCGGTTTCATCGGTTCGCATTTCGTCAAGCGGCTCTTACGGGCCGACAACGTGGCCAAGGTGACCGTGCTGGACGCGCTCACGTATGCCGGGCACGTCGAAAACCTTGGGCGGGCGTTTCTCGACCCCCGGTTCTCCTTCGTTCAGGGCACGGTCCTGGATGCCGACCTGGTCGACGGTCTGATGGCCGCTCATACCGCTGTCGTGCACTTCGCCGCGGAGTCCCACGTCGACCGGTCGCTCCTCAACGGGGGTCCGTTCATGCGGACCAACGTCCTGGGAACCCACGTCCTCGTGGACGCCGCCCACCGGCACGGGATCCAGAAGTTCGTCCACGTGTCCACGGACGAGGTCTACGGGCCGCTTCAGCAGGGCTCGGCCACGGAAGAGGCCCCGCTGCGCCCGACGGTGCCCTACGCCATGTCGAAGGCGGCCGGCGACCTCGTCGCCCTGAGCTGCTTCCGCACCTACGGGCTGCCCGTGTGCGTGACGCGTTCCTCGAACAACTACGGGCCCGCTCAGTACCCCGAGAAGATCATCCCGCTGTTCGTCACACGCTTGGTCACCGGGGAGAAGGTCACCCTGCACGGTAGCGGCGAGCACGTACGGAACTGGCTGCACGTCGAGGACAACTGCGCCGCCATCGAGCTGGTCCTGCGAGGCGGTGTCCCCGGCGAGATCTACAACATCGCAAGTGCCACGGACCTGACCAACCGGGAGCTGACCGGCCTGCTGCTGGGCGTGTGCGGCGCCGACTGGGACGCGGTCACGTACGTGCCCGACCGGCAGGCCAACGACATCCGGTACTCGATGCTCTGGGACAAGATCGCCGACCAGCTCGGCTACAAGCCCCGCAAGAGCTTCGAGCAGGGCCTCGCGGAAACCGTCGAGTGGTACCGCCGCAACTACGACCGGTGGGCGCCGTTGACGCGCAACTCTGCCGCCACGCGTCCGCACCTCACCCTCGGCACGGCCCTGGAGCCGCAGCGTGTCTGATCGCTGGCCACAGGACGCGCTGATCGTGCTCGGCGCGTCGGAGGAGCAGATCCCGCTCTATCAGGAGGCGCGGCGTCGCGGAATCCCGACCATAGCGGTGGACATGCGAACGGACGCTCCCGGGTTTCCGTTCGCCGACGCAACCCTGAAGATCTCCACCCGGAACACCGACGCCATCGCCGACGCGCTGGGCGACGTACGTCCCGCCGGAATCGTGTGCGGTGCGAGCGACGCCGCGCTCGCCAGTTGGCACGCCCTGGCGCTGCGGTACGGCACCGCCTACGTGTACCCCGAGAGCGCACTCGCGGCCGGCGACAAGGCCGCGTTCCACGAGATCGCCGCGTCCTGCGGCACCACCGGATACGGATGGACCGCGTCGGACAACCCGGACGCGGTCATCATGAAGGCGGCGGAGCTGTGCTTCCCGATCATGGTCAAGCCTGTAGACGGTTCGGGCAGCAAGGGCGTCACCCACGTCACTCATCCTGACGGCCTGCCCGCCGCTGTCGCCTGCGCCCGCTCCTGCTCGGCCTCTCAGGCCGTGATCGCCGAGGAGTTCGTTGCGGGCCGCCCCTTGGCCATCGAGGTCTTCATGCAGAACGGCAGGGCAGTGATGGCCTGCGTCAAGGACAAGGAGTTCGTCGGCGGAGGCTTCGTCGTCAAGCGGCTGGGCACCGCCCAGTTGCCTTCGGTGACACGCGACCGGATCGAGGCCACCGTCGAACGGCTGTGCCGTGCACTCGGCATCACAGACGGGCCGGCGAACTTCGACGCCGTCCTCGGCACAGACGGCCACGAACGCATCATCGAGGCCAACGCGCGTCTCGGCGGCGACGGCGTTCCGCGACTGCTCACCGCCGCTTACGGCGTGGACGTCGTGCGTGCACTCGTTGCGCTCGCGCTGGGCGAACCGTTCGGCGAGCACCTGGCGCCGACACGCGCCGCGCATGCGGCGCTGGAGCTGATCGGCTCACCGCTCGCCGTGGCGGGCGAGCTGATCGCATGGGAAGGCGTCGTCGAAGCCCGCAGCATCCCCGGGATCACCGATGTCGAGCTGTACGCCGAGCCGGGAGACGTCGTACGGCCGCATGACCAGTCCGGCCACAAGATCGGCCTGCTCGTCGCTGCCGGGCCGTCGGTTGCGGACGCGTTCTCGGCTCTGGAGGCGGCTGGTGCGCTGATTCGACCGATCGTCCGACCGATCGCGGAGGCGAAGTGATCGCGCATATCGGCCGGAACGCGAGGCCCTTCCTTTACGGTCAGGAGGCCGCGGCGGTCGCCCAGGTCCTGGAGGCAGGGCAGTACGGACACAGCGATGTCACCGAGGAATTCGAGCGTCGTGTCGCCGGCTTCCTCGGCGTGCCCGACGCTGTGGCCGTCGCCTCCGGTACCGCGGCCCTCCACACCGCCCTGCTCGCCGCTGGGGTCGGTCCCGGCAAGGAGGTGATCGTGCCGTCCATGACGTTCTGCGCGACGGTCCAGGCTGTCCTGGCCGTCGGTGCCACCCCGCGATTCGTGGACATCGAATCCGGCACGCTGTGCGTGAACGACCAACTCGTCATGGAAGCGGTCGGCAACGCCACGGCCGCCGTTGTCCCGGTCCTGTTCGGAGGCCGCGCGGTCGACCTTGCCACCGTCCAGGGGGAACTGGACGGGCGGGGTGTCGTCGTCATCGAGGACGCCGCGCACGCCTTCGGCTCCCGCAACGGTCCACGGCGCGTGGGCGCGACCGGTGCCCTGACGTGTTTCTCGTTCGGTCCGGTCAAGAACCTCACCTGCGGCCAGGGCGGCATGGTCATCCCCCGCACGCCGGAGGAAGCCGGCACGATCCGCCGGCTCCGGCTCCTGGGCGTCGTCCAGTCCCAGAGCGAGCGCGCGAACATCACCACCTACCGTTTGGACGGCTTCGGCCTGCGCTACCAGCTCTCCGGCATCAACGCCGCCATCGGCCTGGTTCAGCTCGATCGCTTCACTACGACCGAGGACACCCGTCGCCGCCTGTGGCGTGCCTACCGAGAAGCTCTCGCCCCGCTGGACGGCGTGACGCTCGTCGACGTCGATGTCGATCACACGGTGCCGCACCTGTGCCAGGTGCGCGTGCCACACAGGGACCAGGTGTTCGCAGACCTACGGGCCCGGGACATCGGTGTGGGCGTCCACTACCCGCCCAATCACCTCCAGCCCGCCTTCGCCGCCTGGCGGCGTTCTCTGCCCGCCACCGAGCAGGCCGGTGAGGAGATCCTGAGCCTGCCCTTCCATCAACACCTCACCGAACAGCACATCGAGCACGTGGCGTCCGCCCTCGGCCAGGTCCTCAAGTCCGCCGGATGACCGTGAGCAGGTGAGTCAGCCGGATGCGGCGGACAGGATCACGTCTACGAGCCGGTCCGCCGCATCCGGCCTTCCGTGAGTCCGGGCCCGCTCCGCCATCGTTTCCCGCAGTGCGGGATCGGTGAGCAGCGGGCCGACGGCGTCTCGGAGCCGGTCTGCGGTGACATCACCGAGCAGGGCGACGGCGGCTCCGGCCTCTTCCAGGTGGCGGGCGTTGTGCGCCTGCTCGTTCCCCGCGGAGGAGGCGAGCGGGATGAACACGGCCGGCTTACCGAGAGCGGTGAGTTCGGCCAGGGTTCCGGCCCCACTCCTCGACACCACGACGTCCGCGAGCGCGAAGACGTCGGGCAGCTCCGCGCCTACGAACCCGGCCAGGTAGTACCGGCCGGCCGACGGGGCCGGAAGGGTTGCCGCGTACTGCCGCAACTCCTCGACGCCCGCCGGGCCGCACTGGTGGATCACGTTCGCTCGTTCCAGCAGCCACGGCAGAGCGTCTCGCACGACGCCGTTGATCTGCTGGGAACCCTGCGCGCCGCCGGTGACGTACACGGTCGGCAGCCGCCGGTCGAAGCCGTGCAGGCCCAGGGCACCCACCGCCTTCTCCGGGTGCCCGGCCAGCACCTCCGGCCGGATCGGGTTGCCGGTCACGACCGCAGCGCCGCGCACCGCCTCCGGAAGAAGGGGCAGCGTCGACTCGGAGGAGACCGCGATCCGCGTCGCTGAACCGGCCAGCTTCCGGTTGGCCAGGCCCAGGCGCACCGTCTGCTCGTGCAGTACAAGCGGACGACGGCACAGTCGCGCGGCCAGACCGGCCGGGACGGCGACGTATCCGCCGGTGGCCAGGACGACATCCGGCCGGAAGTCCGCAATCACCTTCCGGGCCTGCGCCACGCCCAGCGGCACCCGCGCCATGTCCTTCACATTG
The DNA here is from genome assembly GCA_001298575.1 of Actinobacteria bacterium OK074. GTDB lineage: Bacteria > Actinomycetota > Actinomycetes > Streptomycetales > Streptomycetaceae > Streptomyces. Next base: position 90,337 of record LJCV01000245.1, on the reverse strand, counting down.
GCCGGGGACACCATCTTGAGCGGGTTGCTCGAACGGCGGACCTTGCCCGTCGCCACCGACGTGAAGGCAATGCCCTCGGCGGGCGCCACCCTGGCCTCAAGGCCCTCCTCGGTCCCGATCCACAGAACGTCCAGCGTCCTCCCCTCCGCCGCCAGCCGCGCCTGAAGCGTCCGGACGGCGGTCAGCGCGGGATAGGTGTGCCCGCCGGTACCACCGCCGGTCACGACGAGACGGAAACCGCGCGCCGAACCGGCCGGAGAACGATGGACATGGTCGTTGTTCACGGAGGAGAAATCCCATCTGGACCGCTGGGGGAGTTCTTCGTACCGTAACGGACCGCCGCGTCTTCACGACGCCCACGGGAGATTCTCCGCCTCATGCCGAGCCAGGAGTTGGACGTCCCCCGGCTCGTGTCCGAGGCGGTGGGGCGCTGTGTGCCAGAGCCGTGACTACATCTGCTCGCGGTTGTCCAGGCCCGCGGAGTCGACGTGCCCTCGGCCGAACCAGGCGGCGACGGCCTGCTTGTAACCGTCCGGCATGTTCAGCCCCGGCACCTCGGCAGCGGTGAACATGTCCAGTTGCTTGTGTTCGTGGCTGACGATCGGTGGCCGCTCGGGAGTCAGTACGGTGCAGCCGTAGGTCACGATCAATACGCGCCGCCCGGGGATGGGTTGGTAGATCCACGTGCCGCCGTCGATGAGTGGACCGGCCTTGACGCTCCAGCCCGTCTCCTCCTGGATCTCGCGCTCAAGTGCCGCCTCCGGGCTGGTGTCCGGCAGTTGGGTGCCATCCGGACTGCCGATCTCCAGGCGCCCTCCGGGCAGTTCCCACTCGTCCCGCTCGTTCTTCAGCAGCAGCACTCGATCATGTGCGTCGAGCGTCACACCTTTCCAAGTTCCCCCCGCACCCCCGCCACCACCACCCCCACCCCAAACGCGAACCGCGCGTCGAAGTCGAGGAACACATCGACCGACGCGGCAGTGAGATGCGGATAAGCCCCCGTATCCACCGTGGAGTTCATGGTCTCCGGTTCGTTCCCCGCCGTGCCCTGTTGTTCGAGGACCTCGCCCAGGGTGTAGCTGAAGAGGGTGGTGCAGGCTCGTAGGGCCGTGTCCGGGGGGAAGCCGGCGGTTGCCAGGATCTCCAGGCCCGTTTCGGCCAGGAGGTGGGTCTGGGTGTGGGACTTCGTCGCGTAGCTGCCGCCTACGATGCGGGCGCCGTCGCGTTGGGCGAGGAGTACCTGTCGGACCGTGTTGAACAGGGCGGTGATGCGGTCCGCCCAGTCCATCTCGTCGGGCCAGCCTGGGGTGATGGGGCCGGTCGCGGCGGGGGGACTGGTCGCATTGGCGGGACGGGCCGCCTTGCCGGTCCAGTGGTGCGGCAGGCGGTCCAGGACCCCCGCCAACACCAGGTTCGCCATCTCGTCCATCAGCGCGCCCTTGCCGTCGAACAGGCGGTAGATCGTGGGGAGTTGGGAGTCCAGGGCGGTCGCCAGGCGGCGCATCGTCAGGGACTCCAGGCCGCCCGCGTCGACCAGGGCCAGTGCGGCGCGCGCCACGGTCTCCTTGCGGAGTCGCGTTCTGGTCCGGCCGTGCTCTCCATCAGCTCTTGTTGACACGTTAACGATGTTATCACTAGCTTGAATTGCATTGAGAGATAACGTCGTTAATATGCTAGGAGTGCTTGGCATATGTCGATCATGGTGCGCCAACTGCGGTGGGAGGCCGCCGACGTCGTCTCCGTCGAGCTGGCCGCCGCCGACGGGCGCGAGCTGCCGCCCTGGCGGCCCGGCGCGCACGTCGAACTGGTGCTGCCCACCGGGATCGCCCGGCAGTACTCGCTGTGCGGCTCCCCGCAGGACCGCTCCCACTACCGCATCGGCGTCCGGCGCGAACGGCTCAGCCGTGGCGGTTCCGAGTACGTGCACGCCTTTCTGCGGCCGGGGCAGGCGGTGGGGCTGCGCGGTCCGCGTGACAACTTCGGGTTCCGGCGGGCAGAGTCGTATCTCTTTGTCGCTGGCGGGATTGGGATCACTCCCATCCTGCCCATGGTGCGGCAGGCCGAGGAGTGGGGGCTGCCCTGGACGCTTCTCTACGGGGGGCACCGTGCGGAGTCCATGGCCTTCCTCGACGAGCTGCGGGCGTATCCGGCGGGGCGGGTGCGGCTGTATCCGGCCGACGGGGTGGGGCGTATTCCGCTCGGGGAGTACTTCGACCCTCCCCGTGCCGCCACCGACATCTACGCCTGCGGGCCCGAGTCTCTCCTCGACGGGCTGGAGAAGGCCACCTCGCACTGGCCGGCGGGCGCCTTGCGTCTTGAGCGGTTTCGGGCGCGGGGGAGAGTCTCCGACCGGCCGGACAGCGTCGTCGAGGTTGTGTGCGCCCGGTCGAACCGGACCGTCACCGTGCCCGCCGACCGCAGCATCCTCGTCGCGCTGGAGGACGCGGGGGTGCCGGTCGCCGGGTCGTGCCGCGAAGGCGTGTGCGGTACCTGTGAGACGCGTGTGCTGGAGGGCGAGCCCGACCACCGCGACGACATCCTGTCCGACGAGGACCGTGCGGCCGGCGACCGCATGTTCCTCTGCGTCTCCCGGGCCCGGGGCGACCGCCTCGTGCTCGATGTCTGAACGGCCCTACCAGGCAACCCTGTTGAAGGAGGGGAACACGAACATGAGCGCACCCACCGGCGCACTGCCCCGCACCGCCGCCGACGACTTCCGTCCCGTCGGCATGGACCGTGTCCGCGAGGTCGTCGGCCACCCCGCGCCCTTCATCGCGGACAAGAAGGAGACCAGCCTCGGCGAGTTCGCGACGCGGTTCATCGCGCACAGCACCTTCTTCTGCGTCGCCACCGCGGACGCCGCCGGGCAGCTCGACAACAGCCCCAAGGGCGACCCGCCCGGGTCGGTGCGGGTGCTCGACCCGTGGACGCTGGCCATCCCGGACCGGCCCGGCAACAAGCTCGCCGACTCGTTCGAGAACATCGCCCGCAACCCGGCCGTCGGCCTGCTGTTCTTCGTGCCGGGCGTGCGCGAGGCCGTACGGGTCAACGGCGACGCCTTCGTCACCGACGACCCGGAGCTGCTCGCCATGCTCGGCGCGGCGGGCAGGCCCGCCGTCCTCGCCACCGTCGTCCGCGTCCGGGAGGTGTTCTCCCAGTGCGGAAAGGCGGTGATCCGCGCCCGGCTGTGGGAGGGCGACCCGCGCGGTCTCGCCGAGGCGTTCACCGCGGGCGGCAGCATCTCCAACCTGCTGGTCGCCGAGAGCGCCGGCAAGATGGCCGCCACCTTCGGCGACCACGTCACCCAACTGGGCGACATGCTGGAGCACGCCTATCGGAATGACCTGTACTGACCGACCGCGTTCAACTGCCCTCGGCCGTCACGCGCGGCCGTAGAACTTCTCCGTCTCCTCGACCGCGGTCTGGAACCGTTCGTCGAAGTCGTCTCGAATGAGCGTCCGGATCACATAGTCCTGGACGCTCATTCCCCTTTTGGCGGCGTGATCCCGGAGCCGGTCGAGCAGCTCCCCGTCTATCCGCAGGCTGAGCACACTGGTCCCCATGCCTACGAGGGTTCCGGCATCGGGGCGGGTGGCGCGTGACTTTCTGCTTCTGGCTCACTCAAATGGGTGATGTCCGCAGATCACGTGTTTGGCGTACGACGCCGGAGAGCCCTACGGCCACGGGGTGACAGTGGCCAGAGTCACCCCGCGTGGCGTTGCGCAGCTGTGGTCTTTAGCGAAAGTAATGAGTTACGCTAAAGAGCATGCCTGACCTTGACCATGGCGACGACGTTGCCGCCGTGAACGCCCTCCGCTCGGGAGTCATGCGGCTCTCCCGCCGACTCAAGCACCAGCGGGTCGACGAGTCGCTGAGCCCCACCGAGATCTCGGTGCTCGGCACCCTCGCCCGCTGCGGCTCCGCCACCCCGGGTGAACTGGCCCGTAAGGAGCACGTGCAGCCGCCGTCGATGACCCGCATCGTGGCCCTCCTTGAGACCAAGGGGCTGGTCAGCCTGGAGCCGCACCCCGAAGACCGCCGCCAGAAGGTGGTCAAACAGACCGAACAGGCCGAAGTGATGCTGGAGGAGGCCCGACGCAAGCGCAACGAGTTCCTCGCCGCCCTCGCCGATGGCCTCGACGAGGACGAGTGGGCCAAACTCCGCGCCGCCGCCCCCGTACTGGAGAAGCTGGCCCATCTGTGAGCCGCGCCCGTCGGTTGCGTCGAGTACGCCCGTCGCGCCGGGCGCAGGCGCCGCCGGGCCGTGCGGTCCGCGGTCCGGCGTGCCCCGGGCCGTGACCCGGCCGGGCCGCGCCGTGACCCCCGTGCGCACTGCCCCGCCCCCGCGCGCCGCCCGCACCGTACGAAGAAGCCACAAAGGTCGAAGCCACAAAGGTCGAAGCCACAAAGACGGACGTCACAGAAACCAACCCTAGGAGGCGACCCTTTTGAGTACGGGACCCGGAATAACTTCCGCCCCCGGACCGCGTGCCACCCACGACTCCCCGCCCACCCCCGACGACCCCGAGCACCCCGAGAGCTCCGAAAGCCCCGAGAGTCCCGAGAGCTCCAAGGAACCGGCTGCCAAGTCCGCCAAGTCTTCCAAGTCCGCCAAGTCCTCCATGTGGAGCTCGCTCCGGGTCCGGAACTACCGGCTGTTCTTCATCGGCCAGGTGGTGTCGAACACCGGCACCTGGATGCAGCGCATCGCCCAGGACTGGCTGGTCCTGAGCCTGACCGGCTCCTCGACCGCCGTGGGCGTGACGACGGCCCTCCAGTTCCTCCCGATGCTCCTCTTCGGCCTGTACGGCGGCGTCCTCGTCGACCGGCTGCCCAAGCGGCCGACCCTGCTGGTCACGCAGTCCGCGATGGGCGCCACCGGTGTCGTCCTCGCCGTCCTGACGCTCAGCGGCCACGTCCAGGTCTGGCACGTCTACCTCGCCGCCTTCCTCGTCGGCCTCGCCACCGTCGTCGACAACCCGGCCCGCCAGTCGTTCGTCTCCGAGATGGTCGGCCCCGGCCAGCTCCAGAACGCGGTCAGCCTCAACTCCGCGAACTTCCAGTCCGCCCGGCTGGTCGGGCCCGCGGTCGCGGGCGTCCTGATCACCGGCGTCGGCACGGGCTGGGCCTTCCTCCTCAACGGTGTCTCCTTCGTCGCCCCCATCGCGGGCCTGCTCCTCATGCGCTCGCGCGAGCTGTACGAGGTCGAGCGCGCGCCCCGGGGCAGAGGCCAGATGCGGGAGGGGCTGCGGTACGTGGCGGGCCGCCCGGACCTGATCTACCCGATCGTGCTCGTCGGTTTCATCGGCACCTTCGGCTTCAACTTCCCGGTCTTCCTCTCCGCCTACGCGGACGACGTCTTCCACGGCAACGCCGGCACGTACAGCCTGTTCAACACCCTGATGGCGGTCGGCTCGCTGGTCGGCGCGCTGCTCGCGGCCCGGCGCGGCACGTCCCGGCTGCGGGTGATGGTGGGTGCGGCGCTGCTGTTCGGCGTGCTGGAGACGGTGGCCGCGGTCAGCCCCTCGCTGTGGCCGTTCGCCCTGCTCATGGTGCCCATCGGGATGTTCGGCATGACGATCAACGTCACCGCGAACACCGTCATCCAGATGTCCACCGAACCGGCCATGCGGGGGCGGGTGCTGTCCCTCTACATGATGGTCTTCCTCGGCGGTACGCCCGTCGGGGCGCCCATCGTCGGCTGGGTCACCGACGTCTACGGGCCCCGGGTCGCCCTCGCGGCCGGCGGCCTCGTCTCGGCCGTGGCCTCGGTCGTGATCGCCGTACTGCTGGCCCGGGTGGGGGGCCTGCGGGTGGCGGTGGACCGGCAGGGGGGACGGGGACGGCTGCGGGTGCGGTTGGTGCCTCGGGAGGGGGTGTGAGTGGCGGGGGCCGGCCGTGCCTGGCGTCGGTCGCCGTACCTGGGCGGTGGGGGGTTCGGGTGGGCGGTTAGGCTCGACGGCGTGAAGACGAAGACGCGGAACCGGATCATGGCCGGGGTGCTGGTGCTGATGTTCGTGGTGGTGGGGATGTCGGCGGCGATGGGGCGGTAGGGCGGGGGCATTGGGCTTGCTGCCGGTTGTCGGGTGCGGGCCCGGTGGGGGGTGCTCGCGCCCACGCGGCGGAGCCGCACCATGTGACAGCCCCGCGCCCCTTGAAGGGGCGCAGGGAACGTCGCGTTGTCAGCCCCCCCCGTTGTTGCCGGCACCCCTACCAGGCGAACGCCTCCGGAGACGGGCCCGGCCCCGGGAAGATCTCGTCCAGGCTGGTCAACAGCTCGTCGTCCAGGTCGAGTTCGACGGCCCTGAAGGCGGACTCCAGCTGTTCGGCGGTGCGCGGGCCGACGATCGGGCCCGTGACGCCGGGGCGGGTGAGCAGCCAGGCCAGGGCGGCCTCGCCGGGCTCCACGCCGTGCTTTTCCAACAGGTCCTCGTACGCCTGGATCTGGGCGCGCGAGGTGGGGTTGGCGAGGGTGTCGGCCGCCCGGCCGGCGCCGCGGCGACCGCCCGCGATCTCCTTCTTGATGACACCGCCGAGAAGGCCGCCCTGGAGCGGGGACCAGGGGATGACCCCGAGGCCGTACTCCTGCGCGGCGGGGATGACCTCCATCTCGGCGCGGCGTTCGGCGAGGTTGTAGAGGCACTGCTCGCTGACGAGGCCGATGGTGCCGCCGCGGCGGGCGGCGATCTCGTTGGCCTGGGCGATCTTGTAACCGGGGAAGTTGGAAGAGCCGACGTAGAGGATCTTGCCCTGCTGGACCAGGACGTCGATGGCCTGCCAGATCTCCTCGAAGGGGGTGGCGCGGTCGACGTGGTGGAACTGGTAGACGTCGATGTAGTCGGTCTGGAGGCGCTTGAGCGAGGCGTCCACCGCGCGCCGGATGTTGACCGCGGAGAGCTTGTCGTGGTTGGGCCAGGCGGGGGCGCCTTCGGCGCCCATGTTGCCGTAGACCTTGGTGGCGAGGACGACCTTGTCGCGGCGGCCGTCGCCCTTGGCGAACCAGCTGCCGATGATCTCCTCGGTACGGCCCTTGTTCTCGCCCCAGCCGTAGACGTTGGCGGTGTCGAAGAAGTTGAGTCCGGCGCCGAGCGCCGTGTCCATGATCGCGTGGCTGTCGGCCTCGTCGGTCTGCGGACCGAAGTTCATCGTCCCGAGAACGAGCCGGCTGACCTTGAGCCCCGTGCGTCCGAGCTGCGTGTACTTCATGACTGCTTAGCCAACGGCTTCGAGTGCGCTCTATGCAAGGGGCCCAAGGAGGGTCGGCGAGGGTCAGTCGTGGGGGAAGGCGTCGGTCTTGAGGGTGAGGTCGACGACAGTCTTGGTGAGGTCGATCTCACCGCCGAAGTTGACGATGGTCTCCGTGTCGTAGTCGTCGCCCTTGGGGTGGGTGTAGACGTGGCAGCGGCGTTGGTAGGGGTCGGCGACGACGTAGACCGGGACCTTGGCCTGCGCGTAGGCGGTTTTCTTGGGGCCGTAGTCGTTGGCCGCCGTGCCCTTGGAGATGACCTCGGCGACGAACTCGACGTCCTCGTAGCGCCAGTGGCCTGTGTCGTCCTTCTCCGCCGAGTCGCTGAGCTTGGCGATGTCCGGGCAGAAGCCGTTCTCGAATCCCGGGAAGTCGATGCGGACGTCCGTGAACACCCTGATCTGCCTCCCGAACCTGTCTTCGAGGGCCCAGAGGAACCGGCGAATGATCTCCCAGTGAGTGTCCCGCTGCGGTGTCATGTGGACGTTGCCCCCGACGATCTCGACCCTGAATCCTTCGGGGACGGGCATCCGCTCAAGCCGCTTGAACCATTCGTCCAAGCTCTCGGTGTTGGCGTCGGCGTCGGCCATCGCGATCCTGTCTTCAAGGACGGTCATTCTGGCGCTCCTCCCCGGCCGCCTCGCACGAGTGCGGCCGCGCGGTACAACGATACGCACGGTGACCTGGATGCGGCTTTTTTCGGTCAGGTGTGCGGGGGTGGCGTTGTCCGAAATGCCGCCCCCCTCCTCGATCCTGCCCCCTCCTCGGGCCCGTCAGGCTCCCAGCAGCGGCAACGCCGGGAACTCGTGCTGTTCCCAGAGGGCGCGGGACGGCTCCTCCGGGTACGGGGCCACGCTCGTCGGGGTGTCCCAGAGCTGGGTCAGGCGGCCCGTGGCCGGGGTGTACCGGGGCCAGCCGGGGTCGCCGGTGTGGGCGAAGCGGGTCCAGGCGGTGCGGAACGCCGCCGACAGGTCCCTCGTCTCCTGGGACACCTCCGGTTCGAACAGGAAGTTGCCCAGGTCGGCCGCGAAGGTGCCGAACAGGAGGCCGATGTCCAGGCCGTGGCAGGCACCCAGGGCGCCGCCGTAGGCGGGGGCCGGCCAGGTCAGTTCGTAGGCGTAGGCCCGGCCGCCGGCCGACGCGTGGGCCTCCGCCAGGCGCAGCGACGGCATGTTGAACAGCCAGTCGGACTGGGCGCGTTCGGACAGGTCCGGGAGGGACACGTTCGGGTACGCGGTGCGGTACGCCTGTTCGGCGTCCGGCACTCCCGTGGGGGTGAGGCGGGTCAGGGTCTCCCGGGCCTGGGCCTCGGTCACCTTGCCCAGCTTGCCGGTCAGGGCCAGGAACAGGCGGACCTCCTCGCGGTTGTGGCCCGCTATCAGGTCCACCTCCCCGGCCGCGCCCGCCGCCAGCGCCTGCCACGGTGTCGTCGGCAGGACCTCGCCGTCCACCACCGGGGCGAACAGCGTGTCGCCGTGTGCCGCCAGGCCCCAGCGGTCCTCGTACTGCCGGGTCTTCGGGATCAACGCCTCGCCCGCGGTGGGCAGTTCGCGCGGGTCCACCGTCGACAGGTCCGCCACCGTCGGGCGCAGGCCCGCCTCCGCGGCGATGGCGCCCGCGATGTCCGCGGCCAGTTCGCGGGAGAAGAACAGGCCCGGGACGCTCTGCGTGATCGCCCGGCGGAACAGGCCCCGCGCGCTCGGCATCGCCAGCAGTGCCGCCACCGAGCCCGCGCCCGCCGACTCGCCGAACACCGTCACCCGGTCCGGGTCGCCGCCGAACGCCGCCGCGTTCTCCCGCACCCACTCCAGCGCCGCCACCTGGTCCAGCAGACCGCGGTTGGCGGGCGCGTCCGCGAGCTGGGCGAAACCCTCAATGCCCACGCGGTAGTTGACCGTCACAACGACCACGTCGCCGTCGCGGGCGATGTTCGACGCCTCGTAGCCGGGGCTGCCCGCGTGCCCGAGCTTGTACGCGCCGCCGTACAGCCACACCATCACCGGGCGGTGGGCCGCCGGGTCCGGGGCGGGCGTCCAGACGTTCACCGTCAGCCAGTCGTCGCCCAGCGGGACCGTCAACTGCCCGGTGCGGCCCGCGAATCCGGACTCCTGCGGGGGCGGCGGACCGAAGTCGTACGCCTCCCGGACACCGTCCCAGCCGCGCCGCAGCGGGCGCGGGGCGGCGAACCGGGCCTCGCCCACCGGGGGTTCGGCGAAGGGGATGCCGCGGAAGACGGCCAGACCGTTCTCGTAACGGCCGCGGACGGGGCCGGTCGCGGTGCGTGCCTCGGGGGGTGCGCCGGTTGTGGGGGCCGCGGCGGCCTCGGGTTCCTGGTGGGCTTCGGTCTGTGACGGCTTCGACGGCTTCGACGGCATCGGAGGCTCCTCTTGCTTGTCACCAGCGGGCGTGGCGGGGGTCCGGCAGGCGGTGCCCCAGCATTCAAGCAGTTGACTCCGGCAGGCGTAGCGGGAGCGGAAAGGGAGTGGAAGGGCGTGGAACGGGAGTCGCCCGGCTCTCGTGCGGGCGGGATGGCAGGCTTGGGGGCATGTGCCGTCGTCGCTCGTCCGTGTCCGCCGTCGTGTCCGCCGCTGTGTCCGCCGTCGTATCCGCTGTCGCGTCCGTCGTGTCTGTCGTGTCTGTCGCTGGGGCGCGCGTCGGGTCCGTGCTCGCCGCGGTCCTCGGCGGGGTGCTGCTCCTGTCCGGGGCGCCCGGGACCGTCGCGACCGCCTCCGCCGCCGACGCCGGGTCCGACGGGTTCACCATCAGCGACTCCCGGATCACCGAGTCCAGCGGGCTCGCCGCCTCCCACCTGCACCCCGGCATCTACTGGACCCACAACGACAGCGGCGCCGGCGCGTACATCTACGCCATCGACGGCAGCACCGGCAAGACCGTCGCCACGATCACCTACACCGGCATCGGCACCCCGCGCGACGTCGAGGCCATCTCCATCGGGCCCGACGGCGACATCTACCTCGGCGACATCGGCGACAACCTCGACGGGCAGTGGCCGTACGTCTGGATCTACAAGTTCCCCGAGCCGAAGGTGCTGAAGGACGCGACCGTCCGCGCCACCCAGTACGTCGTCAAGTACTCCGACGGCGCCCGCAACGCCGAGTCGCTCGCCGTGCAGCCGAAGACCGGGCGCGTGTACATCATCGACAAGAAGGAGAACGGCGGGCATCTCTACGAGGGTCCCGCCACCCTCTCCGCGACCGGCACCAACGTCTTCAAGCCCATCGCCGCCGTCGACCTCTGGGCCACCGACGCCGCCTTCTCGCCGGACGGCCAACAGCTCGCCGTACGCGGGTACTTCGGCGGAATCCTGTACGACTGGAACGGCGGGAAGATCAAGCGCGTGCAGCAACTCGACGTGCCGCTCCAGGGGCAGGGCGAGTCGATCACGTACACCGCCGACGGGTCCAAGCTGTTGTACGGGAGCGAGGGCAAGGACAGTCCCGTGCAGGCCAAGGACGCGCCCGGGTACGACGACAAGGCGTCCGGGTCCGGCAAGTCCTCGTCCGGCAGCGGGAGTTCGGGGAGCGGGAGCGGCACTCAGGTCAAAGTGGGCGCCGCGGCTGCCCTGTTGCTCGTCGTCGCCTTCTTCGGGCTGCGGCGGCGCGGGCGGCGGGCCTCGTAACTCACGGTGTGCCGCCGCTACTTGATGTCCTGTGTCTACTTGTTGTCCTGCGTCCGCCGTGACACCAGGACCTCCAGGCCGTCCAGGATGCGTTGCAGGCCGAACTCGAAGTGGTCGAAGCCGGGGGCGAAGGTCTCCGGGGCGAGGGAGGCGAGCGCCGGGTAGCGGCCGGTGGCCATCGCCTTGCGCAGGGCCGGGACTTGGGCGGTGAAGAACTCCTGGTCGGTGAGGCCGGTGCTGCGTTCCGCCTCCTCCTGGTGGACCTGGGTGCGGGCGGCGCCGACGACGTAGCCGTCGAGCATGATGACCGCCGAGACCAACTCGGGGTCCGGCAGGCCGATCGGGCGGATCCGGGCGAGGACCTGCTCCAGCGCGTCGAGCGTGCCCGGGCCGAGGATCGGGCGGGACTGGTTGACGCGGACCAGCCAGGGGTGGCGGCGGTAGAGGGCGAGGGTGGTGCGGGCCAGGGACTCCAGGGTGGCCCGCCAGTCGCCGTCGGCAGGTAGGCCGTTCGGTGCGTCGTTGGGTGCGCGGTCCTCGGTGGGGCCTCCGGTGCGTCCCCCGGTGGGTCCCCCGGTGGGTCCTCCGGTGGGTCCTCCGGTGGGTCCCCCGGCGGTCGGCTCCGGGTGGCGGACGCGGTCCAGCATCAGGTCGAGGAGTTCGGCCTTGCCCGGCACGTAGCGGTACAGGGACATCGCGCCGGTGCCGAGGTGGGTGGCGACGCGGCGCATCGACAGCGCGTCCAGGCCCTCCTCGTCCGCGATGCGGATGGCCGCGTCCACGATCCGGTCGACGGTCAGGCCGGGTTTCGGGCCGCGGCTGGGGCGGGGGGCGGTGTCCCACAGCAGTTCCAGGGTGCGGTCGATGTCGCTGCCGCTGGTCGGGTCCGGCGTCGTAACCGGCGTCGTATCCGTCGCCGCGCTCGGCGCCGTGTTCGTCTTCGTATCCGTCGGCGTACCCGTCTTGGCCGGTACGTCCACCGTGGCCGTCGTTCCGCTGCCGCTCTTCATGGCCGTCATGGCCGTCAGCTTAGATCTTCCCGAAGAGAACTGAGTACGTCGTACGCGAATAAGGGTACGGTGTACCCGGTTCACTGACCACAGCTGCCACACACACCACGGGAGGGCGCCATGAACGGCTACGACGACGGTCGCGGCGGCGACTACGTGGTGGTCGCCGAAGGGCTGCACAAGCACTACGGCGAGAAGCGCGCGCTCGACGGCTTCGACCTGGCCGTCCGCGAGGGCACCGTGCACGGGCTGCTCGGCCCGAACGGCGCGGGCAAGACCACCGCCGTCCGCATCCTGTCCACGCTCATCCGGCTCGACGGCGGCCACGCCACCGTCGCCGGGCTCGACGTGGCCAAGCAGGCCCGACAGGTGCGTACGCGCATCGGGCTCACCGGGCAGTACGCGGCCGTGGATGAAATCCTCACCGGGCGGCAGAACCTGGAGATGTTCGGGCGCCTGTTCCACCTCGGCCGCCGCCGCGCCAAGCTGCGCGCCGCCCAACTCCTCGAACAGTTCGACCTGGTGGCCGCCGCCGACAAGGGCGCCCGCGGCTACAGCGGCGGCATGCGGCGCCGGCTCGACCTCGCCGCGTCCATGATCCTCGCCCCCGCCGTGCTGTTCCTGGACGAGCCGACCACCGGACTCGACCCGCGCAGCCGGGGTGAAGTCTGGGAATCCGTACGGTCGTTGGTGGAAAGCGGCACGACCGTGCTGCTCACCACGCAGTACCTGGAGGAGGCCGACCGGCTCGCCTCCCGCATCACCGTCATCGACTCCGGGCGCGCCATCGCCGACGACACCCCCGACGGGCTCAAGCGCCGCGTCGGCGGCGACCGCGTCGAGGTCGTCGTACGGCAGCGCGCCGACCTCGCGCACGCGTGGCACGCGGTCGCCCGGGTCGCGACCGCCGAACCGGACACGGACAACGCCGACTTGCGCGTCCACGCGCCCGTCTCCGACCGCGTCGCCGCCCTCACGGACGTGGCCCGCACCCTCCAGGACATGCGCATCCAGGTCGAGGACATCGGCCTGCGCCGGCCCAGCCTGGACGACGTGTTCCTGCACCTCACGGGGCGGCGGACGGATTCGGAGGGTGACGAAGGGGAGGACGGCGAGGGGGAGTCGACGGCGTCGGGGGCGTCGGGGGCTGAGCGTGACGGTGACGGTGGGGGCGAGAAGCCGGGCAAGGCGGGCAAGGCGAAGAAGTCCAAGAAGGCCAAGCGGGGCCAGGAGTCCGAGGAAGAGGCGGCGGCATGAGCACTCACCAGGCGCAGCCTCAGACCGGGCAGGGCGGGGGAGTTGGGCAAAGCGGTGGGCAGGGGGGTCGGCCGTCGGGGCAGGCGCCGGGTCAGCCGTGGCAGGCGGGGCGGCCGGGGAGTCAGAGGGCCCAAGGCGTCCAGGGCGTCCAGGGCGTCCAGGGCGTACAGCCGGGGTATGGCGGGCAGTTGGGGCAGCCCGGGCAGGGGCTCGGTCAAGGTCCCGGTCAAGGTCCCGGTTCCGGTCAAGGGCCTGCTCAAGGGCTCGGTCAAGGTCCCGGGCAGGGCGTGCGCGGTGTGCAGACGGCCCCGCAGGCACCGAACCCGCAACGGGCCCCGCATCCCCAACAGGCCCCGCACGCACCGCAGTCGGCCACCCGCCCGGGGCAGTCGATCGGCCAGTCGGCACCGCCGGTCGATCGTCCCGCACCGGCCCCCGGACAAGCCGACTCGGCCCCCGCCGGGCAGGCCGAGCAGTCCGCCCCGGCGGCACCCCTCCCCACCCAAACCCCCAGCGGCCCCCGCGGCCGCATGTACGACCGGATGCCCCAACACGGCCGCCTGTACTGGCTGGTGGCCGACTGCTGGAACGTCGTGCGGCGCGGTCTCACCCACTACCGGCGCCAACCCATCAGCATCCTCTGGCAGTTGGGCTTCCCGATCCTCTCCGTGCTGCTGTACGGCTATGTGTTCGGCAAGGCGATGCAGGTGCCGGGCGGCGGGAACTACAAGGAGTTCCTGATGCCGGGCATGTTCGTGATGACCGTCGGCATGGGCTTCGTGACGACGGCGACCGTGTTCGCGTACGACTCGAAGAAGGGTGTCGTCGACCGGTTCCGTTCGATGCCGATGGCGCCGTCCGCGGTGGTCGCCGGGCGGGGCGCGACCGATCTGATCACGTCCTGCGCCGAGTTGGGCATCATGATGACCACCGCGTTCATCATGGGCTGGCGGCCGGAGGGCGGGATCCGGTTCGGTGAGGCGTTCGTGCTGCTGCTCGCGCTGCGGTTCGCGCTGATCTGGGTCGGGGTCTGGCTCGGGCTGAAACTGCCCAGCCCCGAACAGGCGGGCGGGCTGTTCGCGGTGGTCTTCCCGCTGACGATGATCTCCAGCATCTACGTCTCCCCGCAGCTGATGCCGCACTGGCTGGGGCAGGTCGCGCTGTGGAACCCGCTGTCGTCGACGGCCCTCGCCACGCGCGAGCTGTTCGGGGCGCCGACGGGCGTGGGCACGTCGTGGCCGGAACAGCACGCGCTGCTGCTCGCGGGGGCGTGGCCGACGGGGCTGATCCTGCTGTTCCTGCCGCTCGCGATACGGAAGTTCCAGCGGCTCAGTCGGTGAACTCGAAGGGGCGCGGAAACGCCGCTGCCCGGAGCGGACGGGCGTCGGCTCCGGGCAGCGGCGGTGGGTGGTGCTGGTACGACGGGGGCGCGCCGGTGGGGGCGCGTCGGTGGTGCGACGGTGGTGGTCAGAGGCGCTCGATCACGTAGTCGATGCACGTGGTGAGGGCTTCGACGTCCGCCGGGTCGATGGCCGGGAACATGGCCACGCGGAGCTGGTTGCGGCCGAGCTTGCGGTAGGGCTCGGTGTCGACGATGCCGTTCGCGCGCAGCACCTTCGCCACCGCCGCCGCGTCGATCTCGTCGGCGAAGTCGATCGTGCCGATGACCTGCGAGCGCTTGGCCGCGTCCGTGACGAACGGGGTCGCGTGCTTCGACTCCTCCGCCCAGGTGTAGAGGCGGGTCGAGGAGTCCTTGGTGCGGCCCGTGGACCAGGCCAGACCGCCCTGGCCGTTGATCCACTCCAGCTGCTCGTTGAGGAGGAACAGGGTGGCGAGGGCAGGGGTGTTGTACGTCTGGTTCTTGCGGGAGTTGTCGATCGCGGTGGGGAGCGAGAAGAACTCCGGGACGTGGCGGCCGGAGGCGTGGACGCGCTCGGCGCGCTCGATGGCGGCCGGGGAGAAGACGCCGATCCACAGGCCGCCGTCGGAGGCGAAGGACTTCTGCGGGGCGAAGTAGTAGACGTCGGTCTCGGAGACGTCGACGGGGAGGCCGCCGGCGCCGGAGGTGGCGTCGACGAGGACGAGGGCGCCGTCGTCGGCACCGGCCACGCGCTTGATCGGGGCGGCGACACCGGTCGAGGTCTCGTTGTGGGTGAAGGCGTAGACGTCGACGCCCGCCTCGGCGACCGGCTCCGGGTGCGTGCCGGGGTCGCTGGCGATGACGGTCGGCTCGGCCAGCCAGGGGGCGAGCTTCGCGGCCTTGGCGAACTTGGAGCTGAACTCACCGAAGTTGAGGTGCTGCGACTTGTTGTCGATCAGCCCGTGGGTCGCGACGTCCCAGAACGCGGTCGAGCCACCGTTGCCGAGGACGACCTCGTAGCCGTCGGGGAGCGAGAACAGCGCGGAGATGCCCTCGCGCACCTGGCCGACCAGGTTTTTCACCGGGGCCTGGCGGTGGGACGTACCCAGGAGGGAGGTACCGGTGGCGGCCAGCGCGTCCAGCGCCTCCGTCCGCACCTTGGAGGGGCCGGCGCCGAAACGGCCGTCGGCGGGCTTGATGTCAGCGGGGATCTGGATGTCAGCCACGGGGGGAGCGTAGCCGTTCCGTGAAACGTGGGCGAAACGTCGTCCGTGGGATGAGACTGGGGGGGCTGGGGGCGCGGGGAAGCGGGCGGGTTCGACGACCTGCCGCCGGACTACTGCCGGACTACTGCCGTACGTGATCGCCGCTGTCGCCGCTGTCGCCGCTGTCGTCGGTTCAGGAGGGAACTCCGCTGGGGAGTTCCTCGGGGCGGGACGCGCGCAGGCCGGGAACGGCCCAGCTGACCGCCGCCACGGCCGCGAAGGTCGCGGCGACGGCGTACGGGTGCGCGATGAGCGCGTCGGTGACGTGGTTGAGCGGGTTGTCCGTGAGCAGGGTGGTGCGTTCGGCCAGCCACGCCGCGGCCAGTACGACGCCGGTTGCCGCGACGGTGAGGCGTGCCGCGGGATAGGTCCGGGTGCGGCTGAGCAGCAGCAGTGACGGCATGAGCAGGGCGACGACCATGAGTTGGGTCAGTTCGATGCCCAGGTTGAACCCGAGCAACTCGACGACCAGGGACCCGCGGCCCAGGTCGAGATCGCCCAGCAGCGCGGCGAAGGCGAGGCCGTGCATGAGCCCGAACCCGGCGGCGATCCACACCTCGCCGCGCGGGACGAGAGGGCGGATGGCGTGGACGCCCGAGACCAGGATGGACAGGGCGATCAGGCTCTCCACCACCCGCGTGGGAACGCTGACGTAGCCGAGGGCGCCGAGGGCGAGGGTGATGGAGTGCCCGACGGCGAAGGCGGACACGACGTGCACGACGCGCCGGCAGTTGCGGCCCAGGTCGTCGGCCCGGACCCATTGGCCGCGGCGGGCGACGAGCGGTGCGGGCAGCAGGAGCATGACGAGGAACAGCAGGTGGTCGGCGCCTCCGGCGATGTGCCGGATGCCCAGGCGTACGGCGGCGGCGAAACCCTGTTCCTTGGTCGCACCGGCGGCCGGTACGAGGACCGTGTGCGACTGCCAGTCGAGCATGCCCACGGCGGTGTAGTCGTCGGAGCCGTCGGGGCGGATCGACACGAAGACCTGGTGCGACAGCAGGTGGTGCACGATCGCGTCGTAGGTGAGCCGGAAGTCGTGCACCGTGCCGTCGTCCGGCGGCCGTAGGGTCAGGTCGAGGACGAGGTGGGGGACGCCGTCGATGGTCTCGACCCGGCCGCCGCTGATGCTGGTGGCCCACGGGGTGCCGTTCTTGTCGGCCGCGGAGGTGTGGCGGAGCACGTAGCGGCGCAGTTCCGCGAGCTTGGCCGGTTTGACGACGGACGCCGGGGTCAGGGGCTGGTCGAGGGCGATGGCGAGCCGGTCGACGGGCAGTTCCACCGTGCCGGTCACCCGGTCCGGTGCGACGTCGAGCAGGATCGCCGTGGTGCTGAGCGGGTGGGCCTCCGCGCGGGTCGGTGCCATGACCGTCACCGTGGCCCACACGATCGTGAGACACGCCAGCAGCGTCCCGGCGCGGCCCGCCCACCTGTTGGGGGCGAGCGGGCCGCGCCGGGAGGACTGCCGGGTGCGCTGCCGGGTGCACCGCTGCGGTATGCGCCGCTGCGGTATGCGCCGCTGCTGTGCGCGCCGCTGCTGTGTGCTGTGCACCGGTTGGGACAGCGTGCTGAGGTCCATGGTCAGCTCGGCTTGCTGCTGCCGTAGTCGTTGGTCTTGTCCCGGTAGACCGAGTGGTAGTGGATGTTGGGCGTGCTCTGGCTACGGGTGTTGATGAACTCGATCCACACGCTGGGGCCGTCGATGCGGATGTAGCTGTTCTCGTCGGTCGGGCCGGTGTTGTTGGACCAGCCGATGCGGGTCTTGTCCAACTCGGACTCGTACGTGGCCATCACTTTGTCGGCGGCGGTGCTGTTGAGGTCGCCGACGTACGTCTTGATCGCCGCGGTGACCAACTTCTTCTGGGCGGCGGTCAGTTGTGACCCGAGGAGCCCCTCGGAGGTGGGGAAGGTGCCCGAGTCCTTGCCGGGGCCCATGACCAGGTCGTCGAACGTGCCGGAGGTGATCTCCGCGGCCTTCTTCTGCTTGCTGTCGAGGCCCGCCAGCATGGCGAACATGGCCGTCGACTCGGCCTTGACCGGCTCGACGGTGGCGCCGTCGACCTTGAACGACGTCGGCTCGGAGCCGACGAACTGCGGGGTCTGGCTGACCTTGTCGCCGTTGTAGGTGAGGTTGCGGGCCAGGTGGTGACCGCCGAACTGGACCATGAACGGCTGGGTCGTCGACGGCGTCCCGTATACGGCGAAGTAGTAGTCCTTCAGGCTGCCGAAACCGTCCGCGCCCTGGCCGCCGAGGCTGTTCAGCTCGTTGTCGGCCTTGCGGATGTTCGCGTCCTCCTCGGCGCCGCTGGGGCTCAGCGCCACCTGGAGCACCGCGTCGGCGGCCTTCTGCTGCGCGGCGGTGAGGTCGGACATCTCGATGCCCTCGCGGGGCACGGTGGTCGCGGGGAAGTTCGACCAGGTCTGCCGCGACTTGTTGTCCGAGAAGTCGTACTCGACCTTTTTCCGCTTGGTGTCGTCCAGCGTGGCCAGGAACGCCTTCACCGCCTTGACGACCGCGGCGGTGTTGGCGCCGCCCGGGCTCGCCCCGTCGGTGTTGAGGTTGACCTCCGTGACCTGCTGCATGCCCATACCGCCCGGGCCCTGGCTGCCGTTCTGCTGGGGTGAGGTGCTCGACGCCGACGACGTCGAGGAATCACTTGATCCGCAGCCGCCGAGCACCAGGGTCGCCGACAGGACGGCGCCGGATGTGACAGCAAGATGTTTGCGCATGATGGGGGGTGTCTCCTGAACGTGGCGTAGGCGGCACTCTTGTCCCAGAGTGGTTTAGCGTACTGATCTGTGAATTCGCACCCGCCACTCCTGTGGGTTCGCGCTGAATTTCCTCTGAGTTCCCGCAGGACGTTGCTTTTCTGGGGCAAAGGGCTTCTGCCCTCCGCTCGTGGGTTGTTGTCCTGGGCGGAAGGTGGGAAAGGGCTGTAAATACGCCGTAATCGGTCGGGGGGCCGTGGCTTTCTCCGCTCGGTGCGCCAGCCGCACTGGTGGCTCGAACGGAGCGTTCCGCGTCACCGCCGGGCACACGGGCGGCCTGTGGCTGGAGGAGTCGTCACAGGGTCGACTTCCGGGAGGGCTTGGAGGCGGGCCTCGACTGATCGGGGCGGGCGGGGCGGGGGCGCGGCAGGTGTGGCGAGGAGCCCGGCTCTGGTGCCTACGAGCGGTGCGCTGCCAGGGTGGCCACTGCCGAGATGACGGCTACGGCCCATGCGGACATGAGTGCGGCTGTGAACGCGGCTGATTCGAGGCGTTTTCTGCGGCGGTGGTGGGACATCATGGCGTGCCGCCAGTGATGGGCTGGTGGTGGCAGGGGCAGGTGCAGCGGCGTACCAGGGGGACGAAGCTGGATTCCCCGGGGGTGGGGACGTCCTTGGTCTGGGTGCAGTCGGTGTGGAGGTCTTCGTAGCCGGGGCGTTTGGCGACCTCGCAGTGGGGCGAGAGGGGCCGGTAGTGCGATGTCGGGGGCTTCCGCGGTGTCCTCATCGGATGCCACCGCCGGCCGTTGCGGCGTGGATGTCGCGGGTGTCGAGGTCGAGGCCGAAGTCCGCGGCCAGAACCAGCGCGGTACGTCTGCGCCGGCGGGCCGCCGTTTCACGGGCGCACACGTACGGGCGCACCAGACGGGAGGCGGTGGCGTCCAGGGGTGCGTGGTCGGTGCTGTACGGGGACGACGGCGGCTTCGGCGCCGCCGGGGCCTGTACGGGGCCGTCAACTCCCGTGCGCTGCCCGGGTGTTCGCCACGCCGTCGACGGCTTCCTCCGGCGGGCCCCGGTGGCGGGCAGTGCGTGCGCGAGGATCCATAACATCAGCGTCACCAGAACCCAGTGCACCGCGGGGGCGCTACGCTCGGGCATGTTCATCTCCTCCTTCGAAGTGGGTGGACCGTGCCCCCGGACGGCGGCCACCGTCGCGGGGGTTTTCGTGTGTCAGTCGGCTGACGTGTGAGGGATTTCGGCCCAGACGGTCTTGCCGATGATCTCGGGGAGACAGCCCCACCGTTCGGACAGCAACTCGACCAGTAACAGCCCTCGTCCGCCTTCGGGAATCTCCTGGATGTCCTGCGCGGAGGGCTTCTTGGCGGGGTCGAGCGGCTTGCACGGATTCGGTTCCGTGCGGTCGGCGTCCCGCACCTCCACGCGGACCACGGTGTCAAGTAGCCGGAGCGCGACGCCGACTTCTCTGCCACGCGGAACGCGAGCGTGTATCACCGCGTTCACGACCAGCTCGTCAACCACCGCTACGACGGCGGCAGTTGTGTCGTCACTCAGGCCCCATTCGCCAAGAACCCGCGCGGTTCGCTGACGGGCGTTCTTGACTTGGGCCCTGTGGGAGGGGTAGCGGACGCGGTCCGTTCGCTGGTCGGGCATGCGGGTCATGGATCAACCATCCCGTATTTCCAGGGCAAAACAAAAGCCCCAGTTTTTCGAAGTAAAATGCAAGTCCCCACTTTGAGTTGATGCACTTCATTTGTCACGGCCCGCTGTCGTAGGCAGAATGGCGGCAGTTGACCGGGGAGGATGCTTGCAAGTGGCTGTTAAGAGAAACCCCACGGTTCGCCAGCGGCGGCTCGGCCGTATGCTGCGCGATCTTCGCCTGGAGGCGAACAAGACCCTCGCGCAGGCCGCCACGGAGTTGCAGTGCGCCGAGTCGAAGATGAGCCGCATCGAAGCGGCTCAGTCCGGCGTTCGCGGTCTTGACCTGCGCGTTCTGCTGGATTTCTACGGTGTGGACGACGACACGCTACGGGCCCGGCTACAGGATCTCGCCCGGCACGGTCGTGAGCAGGGCTGGTGGTCGCGTCACGAGGACACCCTCAAGTCCACGTACGCCGACTACATCGCGCTGGAGTGGGACGCTTCCGATCTCTACATCATGGAGACCGCCCTCTTCCCGGGGTTGATCCAGACTCCCGCCTACTCCGCAGCCGTCATCAGGATGCAACGCCCGGACAGAGCCGATGACTTCACGTACGTGGATGAACAAGTCAAGGTGCGCGGGCAGCGGCGCCATGTCTTCGCGCGCAGCGCCCCTCTCCGGCTGTGGGTCATCATCGCGGAGGCGGCCCTCAAACATCGGGTGGGCGGAGCCGACGTCATGCGTGAGCAGCTCGAATACTTGGTTTCCGTGACCGGCGAGACCAACATTCAGATGCAGGTACTGCCGTCCGAGGCCGCCATCAACTCCGCGCTGTACGGCATGTTCGGGATCCTCTCTTTTCCCGAACCCGTCGAGACGGATGTGGTTTACGTCGACGGCCTCATGAGCACCGTCTACTACGAAGAGCCAGGACAAGTGGAGCCGTACACCGCGCTGTTCCGCCGCCTCAACTCGGAAGCCCTTCCGGCCGAGGAATCCGTGGCCCGTATCCGTGCCGCAATAAAGGAAATGGAGTAGCTCTTCGAGTAGGAGCCCAACTGGTGTGCAACAGTAAGATCCCCCACGGCCCCACCCTCGCCCTCTCGCCAACTGGCTGGGCCGCCTTCCTCGGCGGTGTGAAGGCGGGCGAGTTCGGCAACTGACGGCCGCCCGAGCCAGGTCACCGGCCCTGCGCCTCCAGCACACCTTCCCGATCGGATACGCCTGCGGGGCCTCGCACTCAGGTGGAGGCCCCGCAGGGTGACGCGGTCAGACCAGGCGTTCCCTCACCGTCCAGGCGCACCCGCCACCGGCCGTCGGGGGCGTCGACTTCGAACACCGCGGTGAAGTGACGGGCGTGCTCCACGACTTCGACCCTGGTCACCGTCAACGTGCCGCCCGAGAAGCCGGCTTCCGCCTGCGCACCTCCAAGGTGAGCAACGAGCAGGGCACTGGTCGTACATGGACCGGTACGCCGACGCAGAGGTACACAACTGGCAGTCCGGCGGGCGGTCTTGAGGGCGCTCGGGGACGGAGGACGTCGCTTGAGGGCGGCGGACGTCCAGCCCGCCGTTATCGCCGCCGCCACCGCCGAGGCCCGTTGCCCCCCTCAGTCCCCCAACCGCACCGGCAGTTCGAACAAATCGTTCTGCGTGACCACCGGCTTGTTGCGGAGTTCCGTCGTCGGGACTGCCAGGTCCAGGTGGGGGAAGCGGGCGTACAGGGCCGGTAGGGCCACCGCTGCCTCCAGGCGGGAGAGGGCCGCGCCGGGGCAGACGTGGGGGCCGTGGCCGAAGGAGATGTGGCGGGCCGCGGTGGGGCGGGTGATGTCGAAGGCGGTTGCCGTGGGGCCGTGGACCTGTTCGTCGTGGCCGATCGCCGCGTACGAGACGATCAGTGCCTCTCCTGCCGGGAGAGTCTTGTCGCCCACCTCCACGTCCTCCGTCGCGAAGCGGATCAGGACGTGGGAAGTGGGGGGCGAGTAGCGGAGGGTCTCCTCGATCACCGACGTCCAGTCCGACTCGCCCGACAGCACCCGTTCTCGTTGTTCCGGGTGTGTGGAGAGGTTGACCACCGCGTTCACGATCAGCGAGATCGTCGTCTCGTGGCCTGCCGCGACCAGGAGTTGGAGCGTCGAGACGATCTCCTGGTCCGTGAGGTGGTCGCCGTCCTCCGAGGCCAGGATCAGCGCCGACGTCAGGTCGTCGCCCGGGTTCGCGCGCTTCGCCGCCACCGTGGCCGTCATCATCGCCGCCAGTTCGGTCAGCGTTGCCAGGACCTCGTCCGGGGGCGTCTGCGTGGAGAAGAACTTCTCGAACAGCTCCTTCAGGCGCGGGAGTTGGGTCTTCGCTATCCCCAGCAGGTCCGCCACCACGAACATGGGGAGGGGGTACGCGAACACCGCCTTCAAGTCCA
Organism: Actinobacteria bacterium OK074; assembly: GCA_001298575.1. GTDB lineage: Bacteria > Actinomycetota > Actinomycetes > Streptomycetales > Streptomycetaceae > Streptomyces. The sequence goes on along the minus strand of LJCV01000245.1, from coordinate 67,779 downwards.
ACTCGCCTCCCTTGTCCGCCTGTTCGGTCACCGACTCCAGCAGGGCCGTCGTCAACTCCGTTATCCGCTCCCGCATCTCCTCCACCCTGCGCGGTGTCAGCGCCTGGGCCACCAGCGTGCGCAGCCTGCGGTGATCCGCGCCGTCCACCGTCAGCATCGAACGGCCGGGGTTCGCCAACCCGATCAGCGGCCAGTCCGGGGGGATTTCGCCGCGCTGCCAGGCACCCCACACGTTGATGTCCTTCACCAGGCGGGGGTCCGTGAGGAGTTGGCGGGCCTCGGCGTGGTGCGTGACCGCCCAGACCGGGACGCCGCCGGGCAGCACGACCGCTGCCAGCGGACCCGCCTCGCGCAGGCGCGCGGTCTCGGCTCCCAGGTCGGACACGAACGGGTCCAACTCGATGGCCGCGGCCGGGGTGTTCGCCGAGTTGGCCGTGTTCGCCGTTTTCGCCGCGGCCGTCTCGGTGCCGGAGTTCGCAGAAGTCATGCCGATGTCTCCCTGGAGGTGGTGGGGGATTGCGGAGGGGCTTCCGTGCGGGGGTGGGTCAGATCGGAGGGGCGCTCGCCGTCGCCGTCGGTGGCGCTGTCGGACGGGGCGTCGGCGTGAAGCGCACCGGCAGTTCCGCCAGCCCCCTCAGCCACGGGCTCGGGCGGCGTCTCAACTCCCCTTCGGGTACCGCCAGATCGATGTCCGGCAGCCGGTCCAGTACGACCTCGATGGCCGTGCGCGCGATCACTTCGGCGATCTCCTGCGCCGGGAACGGGCAGCGGTGCTCACCGTGGCCGAAGGAGAAGTGCGCGCTGTTGCCGCCGGTCAACGACGAGCCGTCGGTGCGGACTTGGGGGTCGGAGTTGGCGCCCTGGAGGCCGAGGAGGAGTAGATCACCGGCTCTGATGTGGCGGTTGCCGAGGCGGGTGTCGCGGGAGGCCCAGCGGCCCGCGATGTTCTGGGAGGGGGCGTCCTCCCACAGGACCTCGTTCATGGCCTCGGCGACACTGTTGCGGCCACCGAACAGCGAGGCCGCGAAACGGTCGTCGGTCAGCATCAGGTGCAGCGAGTTGCCGATCCAGTCGGCCGTCGGCTGGTGGCCCGCGGCCATCATCACCATCAGGTCCTGGACGATCTCCTCGTCGCTCCAGCCGCTCTTGTCCGCCAGCATCCGCGAGACCACGTCGTCCGCCGGGTGCTCCTTGCGGTCGGCGAGCAGCCGGGTCATGGCCGAGACCAGGTGCAACTGGCCTGCTATCGCCCGCTCCTGACCGTCGATCATGTCGTTGAGCGCGGTGACCAAACCCGGGCCCTCCGCCGTCGAGAAGCCGAACAGGTGGGTCAGGACCCGTACCGGCAGCAGCATCGCGTAGTCGGCGATGATGTCCGTCTCGCCCCGCGCGCAGATCGCGTCGATCAGCCCGTCCGCGAACTTCTCGGTCTGGGACCGGAGTTCGAAGGGGTCCACGGCCTCCAGCGCGTCACTGATCATCGCCCCGCGCTGCCGGTGGCGTTCGCCGACGGTGTAGAGGATCGACGGCTGTTTGCGGCCGATCATCGGCAACAGGGGCCAGTCGTCGGGGATGCCCGCCCACTGGTTCCACAGGTCCGAGTCCCGGCTGAACAGCACCGGATCGCCGGTGACTTGGTGCAGTTCGCGGTAGCCCAGCACCAGCCAGGCCGGTACGTCGCCGTCGAGCACCACCGGCACCACCGCACCGTGGTCCCGGCGCATCTCCCGGTACAGCGCGGCGGGTTCGGTCTGGAAGCGGGGACCGCCCAGCCGCACGGGCGCCGGCGCGGTCGTGGCGGCGGGGGGCGGAGTGGTCGTCACAGGGCCAACTCCCGGGAGGGCTTGGACAGTTCACCAGAGGTCTGGGACGGGACGGGGTACTTGGCCCGCACGTGCTCCACCAGCGCTATCAGTACCTCCTTGCTGGACTGGCGCGAGCGGGCGTCGCAGTCGAGCAGGGGGATGCCGGGGTCGAGGTCGAGGGCCTCGCGGATGCGGGCGTGCGAGTGGCGGGGGCCGCCGAAGTCGTTGAGGGCGACGATGAACGGCGTGCCGTGGTGTTCGAGGCGGTCGATGGCGTACCAGGAGTCGTCGATGCGCCGGGTGTCGACCAGGACGACCGCGCCGAGCGTGCCGGAGAACAGCCGGTCCCACAGGAACCAGAACCGCTCCTGGCCGGGCGCGCCGAAGAGGTACAGGACGTTGTGGGCGTCCAGCGTGATCCGGCCGAAGTCGAACGCGACCGTCGTGGACGTCTTGCCGTCCACCCCGCTCAGGTCGTCGATCGCGGCGCCCGCCTGCGTCATCGTCTCCTCGGTGTTGAGCGGACGGATCTCGCTCACCGAACGCACCAGGGTCGTCTTGCCGACGCCGAAGCCGCCTACGACCACGATCTTCAGACCGTTGGCCGCGGACGCCTCCAGCGGCGTACGCGCCGTCTGGGGAGGGGTGGTTGACGGTTCGTCAGAGGTTACGGAGTCCAACGAGCACCTGCTCCAGGATGTCGGGGTCGGGAAGCGCGGCCGTGCTCGGGTGCCGGGCGCCGACGCGGCCCGCCACCAGGAGGTCGGAGAGCAGGACCCGGGTGATGCTCACCGGCAGCCGCAGTTCGGCGGCGATCTCCACCACCGCGGTGGGGCGTTCGCACATCCGCAGGATCGCGGTGTGCTCCGACTGCATGCCGGGCGCCGGAGCGCACTCGGCGACCACGAGCGTCACCAGGTCGAGCCGGTCCGCGTCGGCGACCCGCGTGCGCCCTCCGGTGAGGGTGTACAGCCGGTCGGGGGAGTCGTCGCGGCCCGGACGCAACGGCCTTACCGGTTGGCCAGGACGCAACGGCCTTACCGGTTGCGCCGGTTGTACCGGACGGGACGTGGCCCCGGCCCCCGTGGCGTCGCTCATGAGGTGCGCGGCTGTGCGCCCAGGTGCTCGCCGAGTTGCTCCACCAGTTCGGTCATGTTGTGCCCGACGAGTCCGGCGTCCGCGTCCTCGGAGGTGATCACGGCGAGGTGCGCGCCCTCGCCCGACTCCACGATGAACAGGACGCCGCCGTAGAACTCCGCCATCGCCGAGCGGACGCCGCCGGTGCCGTCGCCGAACTCGACGGACGCGCCGTGCGAGAGGGACTGGATGCCCGCGGCAATCGCGGCGAGCTGATCGGCTTGGTCGACGGTGAGTTCGGGCGTGCGGCAGAGTTTCAGGCCGTCGCGGGAGAGGACGAGAGCGTGGCGGGCGCCCGGGGTGCGTTCCAGCAGGCCCTCTATGAGCCAGGTCAGTTTCTCGTCGGCGGTGGTGCCGGTCATGAAGTGGGGTTGCCTTCCTGGCGCGGGGGCGAAGTGGGCCCGGGGGGCTGGGGAGTTGTCGGCTGCGGGTCCGTTGTGGCCGGTCGCGCCCGCGCGGTGGTGGCCGCGGATTCGGCACCGCCCCGCGGCTCTACGGGGGCGTCGTCCTCCGGCGTGGCGTGAACCGCCTTGCGGAACTTGCCGAACCGCGCCGCCCTCGCCTTCGCGGCCTCCAAGTCGAAGGCGGGCGGCTGCCGTTCGGCGCGTGCGGCGGCGCGGGCCTGGCGGCGTTCGGCCTCGGCGAGGGTCTGGCCACGGCGGCGGCGCGGAAGGTCGCCGAGGGGGTCGGCCGTGTGGTCGGGCTCGGGTGCCGGGCCGTGGGCGGGCAGCGGGTCGGGGTCCAGGTCCCCGGGCGCGCGGGCGGCGGCGTACGACGACGGGTGGGGGCGCGAGTCGGCGGTGAACTGCGGCTGCTGCGGCGGGAGTTCACGGTGCTCGGCGGTGGAGCGGTCGTGCTCGCTCTCGACCTCGGCGACGGGGGCGGCCGGGGCGGCTGGTTCCGTCGACGGCGATAGCGATAGCGATAGCGACGGCGACGGCGATGGCGATGGCGATGGCGATGGCGATAGCGACGGCGATGACGATGAAGCCGTCGGCAGGGACAGCAGATCCTGCGGCACCAGCACCAGAACTCCCGTACCGCCCCGCGCGGATGGCCGGAAGGAGACCCGCAGGCCGTGCTTGCGGGCGAGGTTGCCGACGACGGCGAGGCCGAGGCGGGTGCCGGTGAGGCCGCCGAGTTCGCTGTGCGCACCGGCCACCGCCCGTTCGGCGCGCCGGAGTTGGACCTCGCTCATGACCAGGCCGCTGTCCTCGACGGAGACGATGATCCCGGCCGGCACCTCCTCGACGTACACGTGGACCTCGGAGGTCGGCGGGGAGAAGTTGGCCGCGTTGTCGAGGATTTCGGCGAGCGTGTGCATCACCGCCTCGGCGGCGTGCCCGGCGACGGCGGCCTCGCACGCGGAGTGGACGCGCACGCGCTGGTAGCCGCTGATCCGGCCCATCGCGCCCCGCAGGATCGACTCCATGACGATGGGGCGCGCCCAGCGGCGGCCGGAGCGGGCGCCCGCGAGGGCGGCGAGGGGGGCGGCGGGGCGGCCCGCCTGCGCGGTGCGGTGGTCGAGGTGCAGGAGATCGGCCAACACGTCCTCGTCGCTGTGCCGTTCCTCCATCGCGCGCAGGTCGGCGAGCATGCCGGTGGCGAGGGCCTGGAGCCGTCCGGCGACGTTCGCGGTGACCGCCACGGCGGCGTCGCGGCTGTTGGACGCCTTGCGGACGGTGGCGGCGAGGTGGGCGTTCTCGGCGGCGAGCCGTTCGCGTTCCCCGGAGAGATGGGCCGCCCGCTCGGCGAGGCGGTCGCGTTCGGCGGTGAACTCGGCGGTGAGGCCGTCGAGTTGGCGGGTGTGCTCGGCGGTGACGCGGTCCCGTTCCGCCGTCGACTCGGCGGTGGCGCGGTCGAGTTCGCGGGTGTGCTCGGTGGTGAGGCGCTCGCGCTCCTCGGCGAACTCCTCCTTCGTACGCGCGAGGCGGCGGTCGAAGTCCTCGGTGAGCCGGGCCCGCTCGTGGTCGAACTCCTCCTTCGTGCGGGCCCGTTCGCGGTCGAAGTCGTCGGTGAGGCGGGCCCGTTCCTCGATGAACCCGTCCGTCAGACGGCCGCGCTCCTGGCTGAACTCCTCGGCCAGCCGGGCCCGTTCCTGGAGCAGACGGCTCGCGTCCTGGTACGCGGACTCCAGCCGGCGGCGTAACAGGCGGGCGGAGAACAGGGCGTGGGCGGCCAGCGCGACGGCGGCGCACAGCAGCAGCGCGCCCACGCCCGCGACCACCGCGACCTCGGTGCGCGCCGGGGCGGGGGCGGCCATGACCGCGGTGACGACGCCCGTGGCCGCCACCACGGCGGTGACCAGCGGGGCGGGTGCGACGGCGCGGAGGGCGGGACGTTCGCCCGGCACTGACGGGAGTGGCGCGGTCATGAAGCTGTCCTCGGTCGGGGCCTGGTCGGTCCTTGCGGTCGGTCCTGGTGCGGGGGTTCCGGGGGCGGGGGTGCTGGGGGTCCTCGCTCGGTCGTACAGCGACGCCTGATGCCCAACTGGCCGTCACTATAGGAGAGTTAGTGATCAAAGTGGGCGGGTTCATGCGCGTCAGACGAAAAATCCCCGGCAAGTCACCGACGAAAGAATTCGGCCGCGCCGTGCGGTGCGGTGATCACGGTCAGTCGTCGGGTGCATCCTGGAGGTATGAGCGATCTTCGGGGAGTTGGGGGACAGAGCGGGGTTACGGCCGAGGTGGCGGCGGCGCTGCGGGCGGCCGTGCGCGGGGACGTCGACTTCGGGGTGACCGCGCGGGCGCTGACGACCATGGACGCCTCGAACTACCGCAGGGTCCCGCTCGGCGTGGTCGCGCCCCGGGACGCGGCGGACGTGACCGCGGCGCTCGCGGTGTGCCGGTCGTACGGCGTGCCGGTGGTCGCGCGCGGCGGCGGCACGTCCATCGCGGGGCAGGCCACCGGCACCGGTGTGGTGCTGGACTTCACCCGGCACATGAACCAACTGCTGTCCCTGGACCCGGAGTCGCGCACCGCCGTCGTTCAACCGGGGCTGGTGCTGGACCGGTTGCAGGAGGCGGCGGCGCCGTACGGGCTGCGGTTCGGTCCGGACCCGTCGACGCACGGCCGGTGCACGCTCGGCGGCATGATCGGCAACAACTCGTGCGGGTCGCACTCGGTGGCGTGGGGGACGACGGCGGACAGCGTGCGCGAGCTGTCGGTGGTCACCGCGCGCGGTGCGGCCCTGACCCCGGGGCGGGACTGGCAGGGCGCGCCGGAGGGCCTACGGGCGCTGGTGGAGGGGGAGTTGGCGCTGCTGCGGACGGGCTTCGCGGACCTGAAGGAGCTGCCGCGGCGGATCTCCGGGTACGCGCTGGACGCGCTGCTGCCGGAGCGTGGCGCGGACGTGGCGCGGTCGTTCTGCGGCTCGGAGGGCACGCTGGGCGTGCTGACGGAGGCGGTGGTCCGCCTGGTCGAGGCCCCCCGCGCGCGTGCGCTGGCCGTGCTCGGGTACGCCGACGAGTCCGCGGCGGCGCACGCGGCGGCCGGCCTGCTGCCGTACGGCCCGTTGACGGTGGAGGGCATGGCCGCGGACCTTGTCCCGCCCGGGGCCACGGGTGAACTGCCGCGCGGCGGCGCCTGGTTGTTCGTGGAGACCGGCGGCGACACGGCGGCGGAGGCACGCGCGCGTGCGGAGGCGATCGTGCGGGCGGCGGACGTCACCGACGCGACCGTGGTCACGGACGCGGCCGGGCAGCGCGCGCTGTGGCGGGTGCGCGAGGACGCGAGCGGTACGGCGACCCGCATGCCCGACGGCAGCGAGGCGTGGCCCGGCTGGGAGGACTGCGCGGTGCCGCCCGCCCGGCTGGGCGAATACCTGCGGGACTTCCGGCAGTTGCTCACCGCACACGGCCTGCGGGGCACGCCGTACGGCCACTTCGGCGACGGCTGCATCCACGTACGCATCGACTTCGACCTGATGTCGGAGCGCGGGGTGGCCCAATTCCGGTGCTTTTCCGAGGAGTTGGCGGAACTGGTGGCCGCGCACGGCGGTTCGCTGTCGGGTGAGCACGGGGACGGGCAGGCCCGCGCCGAACTCCTCCCGAAGATGTACGGGGAGGAGGTGGTCGCCCTGTTCGGCCGCGCGAAGGCGGTCTGGGACCCGGACGACCTCCTCAACCCCGGCATGCTGGTCCGCCCCGCCCGCCTGGACGAGAACCTGCGCTTCGCGCCCCTGCCGCGTACGCCGGTGCCGGTCGAGTTCGGCTACCCGGCCGACGGCGGCGACTTCGCGGCGGCGGTACGGCGCTGCGTGGGCGTGGCCAAGTGCCGTACGACGACGGCGTCGGGGCCCTCCGTCATGTGCCCCTCCTTCCGCGCGACCGGCGAGGAGGAGCACTCCACGCGCGGGCGGGCGCGGCTGCTGCACGAGATGCTGGCGGGCGAGGTCGTCACGGAGGGCTGGCGCTCGCCGGAGGTGCGCGACGCGCTGGATTTGTGCCTGTCCTGCAAGGGTTGCCGCACGGACTGCCCGGTCGGCGTCGACATGGCCACGTACAAGGCGGAGTTCCTCCACCACCACTACGCGGGCCGCCGCCGCCCAGCCGCGCACTACACGATGGGGTGGCTGCCGGTGTGGCTGCGCTGGGTGACCCGCCTGCGAGTGGCGGGACTGGTCAACTGGGCCGCTTCGGTACGGCTGTTGGCGTGGGCGGGGAAACGGTTGGGCGGGATCGCGGGGGAGCGGGGGATTCCGCGGGTGGCGGGGGAGACGTTCAGCGGATGGTGGAGTTCCCGGCGGCAGGCGGCGGCACCCGCGGGTTCGACGACTCCCCCGACGGCGTACGTCTGGCCGGACACCTTCACCGAGCACCTGTCGCCGTCGGTGGGGCGGGCGGCGGTACGGGTGTTGGAGACGGCGGGGGTGGACGTGGCCCTGCCGCCGGGTCGGCCGGGCCAGGTGTGCTGCGGCCTGACCTACGTCTCGACGGGCCAACTGGACCGCGCGCGCCGGGTGATGAGCCGGACGCTGGACGTCATGGAACCGGTGCTGGACTCCGGGCGCCCGGTGGTGGTCCTGGAACCGAGCTGCGCGGCGGCCCTCCGCACGGACCTCCCGGAACTCCTGCACAACGACCCACGCGCGAAGCAACTCGCTTCGTCGGTACGGACGTTCGCGGAAGCACTGGAAGAACTCGCCCCCGACTGGACACCACCACGGCTGGACCGCCCGGTGGTCGGCCAGACCCACTGCCACCAGCACGCGGTCCTGGGCGACGCCGCCGACCGCCGCGTACGCGAAGCGGCGGGCCTGGCAGGCGAGTTGACGGGCGGCTGCTGCGGCCTGGCAGGCAACTTCGGCTTCGAGAAAGGCCACTTCGAGGTGTCGGTGGCGTGCGCGGAGGAACAACTACTCCCGGCGGTACGGGAGTCGGCGGAGGGAGCGGTGGTCCTGGCCGACGGCTTCTCGTGCCGCACACAGTTGGCGCAGGTGGGCGGGGTACGGGGGCGGCATCTGGCGGAGGTGTTGGCGGAGGGGGTGGGGGAGGCGTGACGGAGAGGGAGTGACGGCGCAGGTCACCCCGTCACCCCGCTGAAGCGGCGAGCGCCCCGCTCGCCGCTTCTCTGTGTTTCTCCGTGTTTCCACAACCTTTCCACGCGGCACCCTTTACTCCCTCTAGCCTGACAGCCGTAAGGTGATGAGCGTTAGGTGATCGGGTTCGTTCGGTGCGGCCTGGGCTGCCGCCGTGCGTTTCCGGTGTTCCGTCTTGCCGTTGGCGTGGAGGCATTCATGAAGATCACCCTTGACGAGGCGAAGTGCTGCGCGGCGGGGCAGTGCGTGCTTGCCGCTCCGGACGTGTTCGATCAGCGGGACGACGACGGGATCGTCGTACTCCTCGACGACGCCCCGCCCGCCGACCAGTACGCGGCCGTGCGTGAGGCGGCGCAGTTGTGTCCGGCGGCGGCGATCGTGCTGCACGAGCAGGAGGGCTGAGGTGGCCGGCGCGTCCGGCGCGTCAACCGCCGGGCCGCTGCGGCGTGTTGTCGTCGTGGGGGCCTCCGCCGCCGGGGTCGCGGTGGTCGAGGAGCTTCGACGGCGGGGGTTTGAGGGGGAGTTGACCCTGGTCGGGGATGAGCCGGGGTTGCCGTACGACCGGCCGCCGCTGTCCAAGCAGTTGCTGGCGGGGGAGTGGGAGAGCGAGCGGTTGCTGTTGCGCTCGCGCGAACAGTGGGACGCGCTCGGCGTCGACCATCGGCCGGGCACGGCCGCCGTCGGGCTCGATCCGCGTGCGCGTGCCGTACGGCTTGCGGACGGCGGGAGTTGTGCGTACGACGCCCTCGTCGTCGCGACCGGGGCGCGGGCCGTGCATCCGGCGGCGCTGGGTGCCGGTCTCGCCGGGGTGCAGGTGCTGCGGGACCTGCCGGACGCCCTCGAACTGAAGGCGGCGCTCGCCCGCGGTGGTCAACTCGTCGTCGTGGGCGCCGGGTTCGTCGGCGCCGAGGCCGCGGCGGTGGCCCGGGGCATGGGCGTGCCGGTGACGATGGTCGACCCGATGCCGCTGCCCATGGTCAACGTCCTCGGCGCGGGCGTGGCCGGGATGCTCGCCGCCGTCCACCGCGACAACGGTGTCGACCTGCGCTGCGGCACCGGCGTGCGCGACGTGCTCGCCGAGGACGGGCGCGCCGTCGGCGTGGTCCTGGACGACGGCAGCCGGATCGAGGCGGCCACCGTGCTCGTCGCGGTCGGCGCCCGCCCGGCCGTGGACTGGCTGGCCGGGACCGGCATACCGCTCGGCCGCCGGGACCGCGACGGCGCCGACGGGGTGCTGTGCGACCACCGTGGCCGGGTCACCGGCACCGACGGCGTCTGGGCCGCGGGCGACGTGGCCGCCTGGTGGGACCCGGCCACCGAGCGGTACGCCCGCGCCGAGCACCGGCTGTCGGCGACCGAGCAGGGACGCGCGGTGGGTGCCGCACTGGCCACCGAGGCCGCAACCACTGCGCAAGGAACGGGAGTTGATGCGCCGGTGCCCGAACCCGGGCTGCCGTACTTCTGGTCCGACCAGTACCACCTCAAGCTCCAGTCCTACGGCGCCACCGGCCGCGACCTCGCCTTCGCCGTCGTCGAAGGGGCCCTGGAGGAAGGGCGGTTCGTCGGCGTCTACGGCCGCATCGACCCGACCCACGGCGGTCCGCGCCACGTCGACGGCGTCATCGGCAACGGGATGGTGCGCGCGCTGCGCACCTGGCGACAGGCCGTCGTCGACCGGGCGCCCTGGCCGTATGCCGATGGGCCGGTGCGAACACCCTCGCCCGCCGTCGCCGCAGGCACCCCCACACACGCCAACTGACAAAAGGAGCAAGCCCGATGACACCTCCGCCCCCCACCACCCTCACCCCCGAATCCGCCGCAGCCGAAGACGCCCCCTTCTTCCCCGCCCCGCGCACCTGCCCCTTCGCCGCGCCCCAGCGGTACACCGAGTTCCGTGAGGCCGGTGGGCTGCACCAGGTCACCATCTGGGACGGATCGCGGCACTGGCTGGCCACCCGGCACGAGGACATCCGCGCCGTGCTCGGCTCCCCGCACTTCTCCGCCGACGTCCGCCGCCCCGAGTTCCCCCTCGTCCACTCCAACCAGCGGGAACACGAAGGCGGGTTGTTCCTCCGCCTCGACGACCCCGAGCACGCGCGGCTGCGCCAGCTGCTCACCCGCGAGTTCAGCGTCAAACGCACCCGCGCGATGAGCGAGCAACTCCTCGCCGTCACCGACGAGTTGATCGACGCGATGCTCGCCACCGGCGGACCCGTCGACTTCGTCCAGGAATTCGCGCTGCCGCTGCCCTCCCGGGCCATCTGCGCGATCCTCGGCGTGCCCTACGACGACCACGAACTCTTCCAGCGGCACGCCGACGCCGGCACCGACCTGACCGTGTCGCACGAGGAACGCGCCCGCGCCCAGCACGAAGCCTTCGCCTACTACAGCGAGTTGGTGGAGCAAAAGCGCCGCGAACCCGCCGACGACATGATCAGCCGCCTGATCGTCGACCACACCGGACCCGACGGCATCACCCCCGAACAACTCCCGGTCCTGGTCTCCATCCTGGTCGGCGCGGGCCACGAAACCACCGCCAACATGCTGGGGTTGGGCACCACGGCCCTGCTCCTCAACCCCGATCAGCGCGAACTCCTGCGCACCCGACCGGAGTTGGCGGCAGGCGCGGCCGAGGAGATGCTCCGCTACTGGGGCATCGTCTCCACCGACCCGCGCCGCGTCGCCACCCAGGACGTGGAGATCGGCGGGCAGTTGGTGCGCGCGGGCGAGGGTGTCATCGTCTCGCTGGTGGCCGGCAACCGCGATCCGCGCGCCTTCGGGGACGACGCCGACGCCGTCGACATCACCCGCAACGCCCGCGCCCACGTGGCGTTCGGCTTCGGCACCCACCAGTGCCTCGGCCAGAACCTCGCCCGCGTCGAGATGCAGGTCGCCTGGCCCCGGCTCTTCGAACGCATCCCCGGCCTGCGCCTCGCCGTCGACACCGACGCCCTGCCGTTCAAGACCAACTCCATTGTGTACGGGCTCACTTCACTGCCGGTGACCTGGTGAGCGCCGACCCGGACACGCCCCCGGTGGGCGGGTACACCAACGGCCGTGGCGACCGGATGCGCGGCAGGGTCGCCCTGGTCACCGGGGCCGGGAGCGCGGGGGACTACCTCGGCACAGGCGCCGCCACCGCGCTGCTGCTCGCCGCCCAGGGCGCCACCGTCGGCATCCTCGACGCCGACCCGGAACGCGCGGAGCACACCCGCGACCGTATCGAGCAAGTGGGCGGCAAGGCCGTCGTCCTCACCGCGGACCTCGCCGACGAGGACGCCGTACGGGCGGCGGTCGACGAACTCGCCGTCAGGACGGGGCGGTTGGACGCCGTCGTCAACAACGCCGGTATCAGCGGCGAGGGCGGGATCGCGGCCACCACCCGCGCGGGCTGGGACCGGGTCTTCGCCGTCAACGTCACCGGCGCGATGCTGGTGGCCCGCGCCGCGCACCCGCACCTCGTCCGCGCGGGCGGCGGCTCGATCGTCAACGTCTCCTCCGTCGCCGCGCTGCGCGGGTTCGGCAGCGGGGCGTACGGGGCGAGCAAGGGCGCGTTGCAGTCGCTGACCACCGACCTCGCGTACGCCTGGGGTGGCGCCGGTATCCGCGTCAACTGCCTTGTCCCCGGCCACCTTTACACCCCGATGGGCGACCACGGCGGCGAGGCGGGCCGCGAGGCGCGCCGCCGGGCCAACCTCCTCGGCACCGAGGGCACGGCCTGGGACCTGGCCTGGGCGGCCCTGTTCCTCGCGGGCCCCGAGTCCCGCTGGATCACCGCCGCGATCCTGCCGGTCGACGCGGGCACCACCACCGCGACCGTGCTGGGCATGCTGCCCCGGATGAACACCGCCGGATGAACACCGCCGTCTGAACATCGTCGTCATAGGAGGTACGTCATGAGCCTTACGGAACAAGGGAGTTCGGCGCAGGGGAGCTCTGCGCAAGGCAGCTCTGCGCAAGGCGGCTCTGCCCAAGGCAGCTCGGCCCGGCGGCTGGCGGGTGAGGAGGTCGTCCGGGAGATGCTCGGGGCGGACTTCCTGCACCGGTCGATGGCCGGCCCCGCCGACGGACCGCCCGGCCCCGGCGCCGACCTCGCGCGGCTCGCCCTCGAACAGTGCTACGGCGACATCTGGACCCGCCCCGGCCTGGACCGGCGCAGCCGCAGCCTCATCACCCTCGGCATCCTCATGGCCCAGGGGCGCCCGGCCGAACTGCGCAACCACGTCCGCGGCGCCCTCGGCAACGGCCTCACCCCCGAGGAGATCCTGGAGGCGACCCTGCACTCGGCCCCGTACGTCGGCCTGCCCGCGGCGGGACAGGCGTTCGCCACGGCGACGGAGACCCTGAAGGAACCCGGACACTGAACCGGGACACTGAACCCTGATATCGAACCCGGACAATAACCCCGAAGTGTGACCCTGGGGGCGTACGTCACAGAAGGGTTCCGCGGGGGTGATGCACAATGACGCAGGTGAGCGAGGCATCCAACACGACGGCGACGGCGGCCGGCACCCCCAAGGGTTCCCCTGAGCCATCCCCCAGGGCCCCGGGCGCGAGCGGCGGCGGCATCCGGCGCCGCAACCCCCGCGGCCAGGGCGAGCGACTGCGTCAGGAGATTCTCGCCGCCGTCGGCCGCCTCCTCGACCAGAAGCTCGGCGACGAGGACCTGCCGGTCTCGCTGCGTGAGGTCGCGCGCGAGGTCGGCATCGCCGCGCAGAGCATGTACCTGCACTTCGCCGACAAGGAACAACTCGCCCGGGCCGTCGCCGAGGACGGCTACGGGCGGATCGTCGCGGCCATGCGGTCGGCCGACGAGGCCGCGGCGGCGGCGCGCGCCGACGCCGCCGGTCGGCTGCGCGCCCAGAGCGACGCGTTCTGCGACTTCGCCCGCGCCAACCGGGGTGTCATCCGGCTGATGTTCGGCCACGACACCTCCCGCTTCGGCGCCCCGGCCGACGCGGACCGGGGCGTCCACCCGGCCCGCGTCCTGTGGGAGCAGTGGCTGGCGGCCGTGACCGCCTGCGAGGACGACGGCCCGAGCTGGCCGGACGGCCCCCGCGACACGGCCATGCACCTGTGGGCCGCCCTCTTCGGCCGCTTCGCCCTCTGGGCCAACTCCTTCGGCGAACACGACCCCGAAACCCTCCACGCCTTCGCCCGCCGCACGATCGACCTGCTCCTGCGGGACGCCCGCGCCGGACACCACACACCCTGAACTCCCGCCGTACGCCTGGCAGTTACGGCGCTCGTCGTGAACCGAACCGCACCGGACCCGTATGACGACGACGGCGCCGTACGGTCCTTCGGCGGAGGATCGCCCTGGGGCCGGGCCGGCCCCACGAACCGCGCCTTCTTGACCTCGGGGCCGAGGCGGACCACCGCGACCGCCTCGTCGTAGGCGATGACCGCGATCATCGAGCTGACCAGCCTGCCCGGGTGCCAGGGAACCGCTCTCGCGCCGCGCTCAGGAAATTCACGCCCCGCGCCCTCGGCTGCCGTATCGGTCGATCGGGATGCTGCTCGCATAAGCGGCGCACGCGGCGCACGCGGCGGTACGGGTGATCGCGCGGAGCGGCGGCCGTGGAGAACCGGCAGCCGGAGTCCGGCCGTCCTTACCCACGTGACCTGCGCACTCACGTGCACTTCCCCCTCCCTAGGAGCCCCACCCATGCCCCTCCGCGTCCAACCCGTCACCCGCGCCCAGCACTTGGCCCACATCGCAGCCCTCCCCTCCGCCAGCCACATGCAACTCCCGTCCTGGGGCGACGTGAAGCCGGACTGGCAGGCGGAGAGCCTGGGTTGGTACGACGACGGTGCGGCCGACGGCGAGGGCGGGGCGAGGCTCGTCGGGGTCGCCCTCGTACTGCTGCGCCCCCTCCCCAAGCTCAAGCGCTACCTCGCCTACCTCCCCGAGGGCCCCGTCATCGACTGGTACGACCCCGATCTCGGCCGCTGGCTCGACCCTCTCCTCGCCCATCTCAAGTCCCGGGGCGCCTTCTCCGTGAAGATGGGCCCGCCCGTCGTCGTACGCCGCTGGAGTGCCGACGCGGTCAAGGCGGCCGTCGCCGACCCGGCCGCGCACCGGCTGCGCGACGTGACCGCGACCGCGCACGAGCCGCGTGCCTTCGACGTCGCCGACCGGCTGCGCCGCCTCGGCTGGCAGCAGGCCGAACCCGGGGAAGAGGACGGCTTCGCCGCCGGGCAGCCCCGTTACGTCTTCCAAATACCGCTCGCGGGACGGACGTTGGCGGACATCCACCGCGGCCTCAACCAGCAGTGGCGCCGCAACATCAAGAAGGCGGAGAAGGCGGGCGTCGAGGTGGTACGCGGCGGCTACGAGGACCTCCCCGCCTTCCACACGCTCTACGCCGAGACCGCCGAGCGCGACCGCTTCCTCCCGCGCCCGCTGCCGTACTTCCAGCGGATGTGGACCGCGCTCACCGCCGAGGACCCCGACCGGATGCGCCTCTACCTCGCCCGGCACGACGGCGAAGTCCTCGCCGCGGCCACGATGTTGGGCGTCGGCGGACACGTCTGGTACTCCTACGGCGCCTCCACCGCTCGGCGGCGCGAGGTGCAGCCCAACAACGCCATCCAGTGGCGGATGATCGCCGACGCGCACGAACTCGGGGCGCACGTATACGACTTCAGGGGGATCACGGACACGCTGGAGGAGTCCAACCACCTCCTGGGGCTGCTGCGCTTCAAGGCGGGGTCGGGTGGCGAGGCCGTCGAGTACCTGGGTGAGTGGGACCTTCCGCTCAACCGGGTGCTGCACCGGGCGCTGGACCTGTACATGTCCCACCGCTGAGACCCCGGCGAAGCCCGGCCGAAACCGTAGTGCAGCCCCTCTGAGACAACAGTGCGGCCGTGTCGAGACATTTCTGGGGTGCGGAGGGCCGCGCGGAGCCCCGCGTTCATGGCTGGTTCTCAGGCTTCTTAAGGTCACTCTCAGGTTTATAAGGCTCTTCTCAGGCTGAGGGCCGTCACTCAGGAACTGCCAAGGTTTTCACAGCGCCAGTTTGCCGTTCCCTCGCTCAATTTGCCGCGCCTTGAGGTCCGGGGCGTGTAAGTTTCTGGATGTCGGAAGCGGCGGGAACAACCCCGGATGACGATCCAGGGAGATGAAATTCCCGCCCGTATGCCGACCGCGATCATTGAGAATTCTCGCACCATCTGCACGAAACGTCTCAAGGAGTCGGAATGGCACTGAACAAGCTTTCCCCGCTTTCCAAGCCGAAGAACCAGCTGCTCCCCCCGCCGCCGAAGCCCAAGAAGAAGCACAAGGCTGTCCCCCCGCCGCCGAAGCCGATCCCCTCCGGCGACGACCGCGGCAACGACAACCGTTGATCGTGCGGTAGGTGAGAGGGTCGACGGTACGCCGTCGGCCCTCTTCTCGCACGAATAAGAAAGTCGCGCGCAATTATTGAGCCGATAGTGCCCTTGACGGCGGTAAGGAAAGGGAAATATTCGTGCGGGAAAAAAAAGAAAAATCATGGTCCGACGAGGTCGAGCGGGACGGCGAACTCTACGAGTACGAAGAGGCCGACGATGACGATGACGATGACGACGACGATGACGACGAGTACGACACCCCGACCATCCCCGCCCGTACCGCCTTCAGCCGTTTCTGGCCGCTGACCCGGGGGCTGCGCCGCTGGCTCGTACTCGTCTGGGTGTGCACGGTGATCGCCGCGCTCGCCGAGACCGAGGCCGTGCTGCTCTTCAGCGACCTCACCGACCGCGCCCTGGCGAAGGGTTCGCTGAGCGCGTTCTGGGGCCCGGCCACCAAGTGGCTCGGGGTCGCGGTGGTCGGCGCGATCGTCGGCTACGCGGGCAACTCCCTTGCCGCGTGGGCCACCGAGCGTTTCGTGATGCGGCTGCGCGAGCAAGTCTTCGACCACGTACAGCAGTTGCCCCCGCACTTCTTCCAACGGCACCGCCAGGGCGACCTGTTGTCCCGGCTGACCAGTGACGTCGAGGCGATCGAGACGCTCGTCGTGTCCGGTCTGATCGGCACCGCCTCCGCGATCTTCTCCGCCCTCTTCTACGCCGCCGCCGCGTTCTGGCTGCGCTGGGACCTGGCGCTGGCCACCTTCGTCCTCGCGCCCCTGTTCTGGCTGGCGGCCCGCCGCTTCTCCGGCGCCATCAAGACCGTCTCGCGCGAGGGCCGCGTCGCCGACGGCGCGATCACCTCCGTGGTGGAGGAGTCGCTCGGCAACATCGTGCTCACCCAGGCGTACGACCGCCGGGACGCCGAGCGCCGGCGGCTGAACGAAGAGGCGCAGGGCTGGTTCCGCGCCTCGGTCCGCTCGACCCGGCTGAACGAGGCGTACTCCCAACTCGTCGAGGTCATCGAGACGGTGTGCGTGCTCGCCGTGATCGGCATCGGCGCCTGGGAGATCTCCACCGGCCGCATGACGCTCGGTCAACTCCTGGCGTTCTCCGCCTTCTTGGGCTACCTCTACCCGCCCGTCCGGGGCCTGGCCCAGCTCGGCCTGACCGTCACGGCGGCCACGGCGGGCGCCGAGCGGCTGATCGAGATCCTCGACGTACAGCCGTCCGTCGCCGACCCCGGCCCCGGCGCCGTCACGCCAACGGGCCGTCCGGACGGGGCACTTGAACTCCGCGACGTCGACTTCCAGTACCCGACGGCCGAGACGCCGACGCTCCAGGGGCTCTCGTTCCGGGTCAGCCCCGGCGAGTTGGTCATCGTCACCGGCCCCAGCGGCGCCGGCAAGTCCACGGTCTCCAAGCTCCTGCTCCGCTTCTACGACCCGGACTCCGGCACCGTCCTGCTCGACAACACCCCGGTGAACGAGTTCCCGTTGGCGCGGCTGCGCGAGTACATCACCCTGCTGCCGCAGAAGACGCTGGTCCTGCACGACACCGTCCGCGCGAACATCGCCTGCGGGCGCCCCGGGGCCAGCGAAGAGGCCCTGATCGAGGCGGCGAAGGCGGCCGACGCGCACGACTTCGTGATGGGTCTGCCGCACGGCTACGACACGAAGATCGACCCCAACTCGGCCCGCCTGTCCGGCGGTCAGCTCCAGCGCCTGGCCATCGCCCGCGCGATCCTGCGCGACGCACCCGTCCTCGTCCTCGACGAGCCGACCACCGGCCTGGACGCGATGGCCTCGCGCCGCGTGGTCAAACCGCTGCGGCGCCTGATGGCCGGCCGGACGACGATCATGATCACGCACGACCTGAACCTCGCGCCCGACGCGGACCGGATCCTCGTCGTGGACGGCGGCCGGATCGTGGAGACCGGGCGTCACGACGAACTCCTCGCCCGGGGCGGCGCGTACGCCCGCCTGCACCGCTCGCAGAACAACACCTTCATGGACACGGGGGAGTTGAAGATGCCGCTGTGGGTGACGCAGGGCGGGGGCGCACCGCAGGCTCCCCAAGTGCCCGCTGCCGCCCAGCAGTTCGCGCCGCAGTTCGTCCCGCAGGTCGTACCGGCGGCGGCGCACGGTGGTGAGTACGCGCAGCAGTACCAGTACGGCGGGTACGAGCAGCAGGGCGTGGCCGGGGCCGAAGCGGTGGGCGGCGGTGGCTGGTACCCGCAGACGTACCAGAACACGGCGTACGCCTACCAGGACCCGAACGCGAACCAGTACCAGCAGCCCCCGGCCGGGTACCCGGCGGCCGTCCCCGACCACCTCGACCACCTCGACGACGGCCGCCCCCTCTTCCGCGACGAGGAACGCCCCTGGCCGGGCATCTGAAACGGGGCGGAACACCCGCCCACCAAGAGAGAACGCCTCCAGGACAGACCCGGGACAGACCCGGGACAGGCGCATAACGGTTTACGCACATGACGAGGTCCATTACCCTGGACTGGTCAGTGCACCCCGATGAACAAACGATCATGCCGACGGCGGTCGATCGGATCATCGGGCGAACCGGCAGCCGCCCCGCCCTTGTCCCTGGAAGGCCCCGTGAACAGCCCCAGCGCCGCGTCAACCTCCCCGGCCGCCGTAACCCCCGCGGCGGACCACGCACCTGCGGAAGGTCCGCGGCGGTGGGGCCCTCTTGGTGGTGGCCGTACGAGTCGAACGAAGTCCCTAGGGCCGGTGGGCCTGGTACTCGCGGCGGGGGTGTCGGTGCAGTTCGGCGCCGCGGTGGCGGTCAACCTGATGCCGCGGACGGGCGTCATGGGCGTCGTCGCGCTCCGGCTCCTGCTGGCCGCCGTCGTGCTGCTGGCGGTCTGCCGCCCGCGGCTGCGCGGCCACTCGCGCGCCGACTGGGGCACGGTGGTGGTGTTCGGCCTGACGATGGCCGCGATGAACGGCCTCTTCTACCAGTCGGTCGCCCGTATCCCGCTCGGCGCCGCGGTCACCCTGGAGGTCCTGGGCCCGCTGACCCTCTCCGTGCTGACCTCGCGCCGCGCGGTGAACCTGGTCTGGGCGGCGCTGGCCCTGGCGGGCGTGGTGCTGCTGAGCGGCGGCGGCTTCGGCGACCTGGATCCCGTAGGGGTTCTGTTCGCCGTGTCCGCGGGCGGGATGTGGGCCACCTACATCGTCTTCAGCGCCCGTACGGGTCGCCGCTTCCCGCAGGCCGACGGCCTGGCGATGGCGATGGGGGTCGCGGCGCTGGCGTTCCTGCCGCTGGGGATCGCCGAATCGGGTACGAAGCTGCTGGTGCCGTCGACGATCGGCCTCGGCGCGGCGGTGGCCTGCCTGTCCTCGGTGCTGCCGTACACCCTCGAACTCCTGGCGCTGCGCCGCCTGCCCGCCGCGACCTTCGCGATCCTGATGAGCCTGGAACCGGCGATTGCCGCGACGGCGGGCTTCCTGGTCCTGCACCAGGCGCTGTCGACGACGCAGGCGCTCGCCATCGCACTGGTGATCGCGGCGAGCATGGGGGCGGTGCGGACGCAGGTGGGGCGGGCGAAGACCGGCGGCTAACCGCGGCGCCCGACCAGCGCGAGAGCCTCGCGCAGACTGTGTTCGACGATGCCGAGCATCGCCGCCCGGTCCGGGAAGTCGCCGTCGAGGAGCCGGAGAGGCCCCGCGACCAGCGACAGATGCATGGCCAGCCGGTACAACTCGACGCGTCGCGGGTCGAGACCGGGCCGCTCCAGAACCGCGTAGTGCTCATGAAAACGCTGCCGCAGGAAGACGTGCTCCCACTCGACGTCGAAGTACATGAGCCCCTCGATGTCGATGAGCACGGCGGCGCCGTCGAGGGTCACGAGGACGTGGTCGGGCCCAAGTTCGCCGTGAATCAGGGAGTATTCGCTACGCGGCTCGACGAGAGCGTGCAACTCCCGCAGCCGATCGTCGAGTTGACCGCGTACGGCACCGACACGGGGCTCACGCCCGGCGGCCTCACCAAGGTCACGCAGGGCACGGTCGAGCACGACCCCCTCGCAGGACTCACCCAGCGAACGCCCGCCCCGCTCCACCAAGTCCACCCGCCCATAACGGGAGTTGCGGTCCCGGTGCACAAGATCGAGCATCCGCGACAGATCCCCGAGAACGGCACGCCCAAGTTCGGTGTCGGCGTCGAGCAGCTCCTCCAAGTTCCCACCACCGACGTCCTCGACGACAGCGACATCGGCGCCGCACCGCCCCCGACCCCCGTCCACGAACAGCACATCGGGCACCCGCGCCCCGACTTCCACCAACCGCCGCCGAGCAACAAGAAACGGCTCCAGCCCGGAGGCATGCGCGAACGGATCGGCGCCCCCATCACCGACGCCACCACCCCAGAAGTCCTCCTCGGCGGCCCACCGATAGACGACCACACTGGCGACTCCGCTGCCAGCTCCATTCAACCGAACGCGGTAGACCCCCTTCTTGGTCCCGCCACGCAACCGGTCCACTCCCACGATCCGGCACCCCGGGCCGAAGGCGTCCCGCACCACGAGCGCCAACTCATCAACTACCGCAGATCCAGGCATTTGGAGAACGTACTGGTGGTGGGGGAGTTGGGCGAAGTCATTTGTCTCCGGTGGGGGCTGCCGACCCTGGCCATTGGCTAAGGTCCTGGACACCATGACCGTCCACCAGACCTACGGCACCGGCACCCGTACCCCCGACGAACTGGTCCGGCTCCTCAACGACCGCCTCGGGCTGCTCTTCCAGAGGCGCGAAAGTGACTTCTGGGGCGTCTACCACCGCGCCCGTACCCCCGACATGCACATCCAGGTCCAGCCCAACCTCATTCCCGGAGACGACGGTGCGGACGAGCTGTACCTGCCCGAACACCCGGAATTCCAGGTGCTGTTGATCGTTACGGCCGCCACCCCGGACCCCGTTCTTCAGGCTCACCTAGCGGCTGTCGCGGACCTCGTCGAGTCCGAGTGGCTCGACTGAAGCTGTCCGCCGCACCTCACCCGAACAATCCATGCAAGCACGCTTGATTGTTTCCGCACCCCCTGCCATGCTCCCTACGCACACCGCCGTGCCGCCCGGAGCCGGAAGGGGCCGAGCCCGTGTCCGATCCCACGCAAGTGCTGGACGATCTGGATGACGAGAGTCGTCAACTCGACTTGATTGTCAGTCAGTTGACGGAGCATCAGTGGGTGCTCGCCACCCCCGCCCCGCGCTGGACCATCGCACACCAGATCGCTCATCTCGTCTGGACCGATCGGGCCGCGCTGCTCGCCGTGACCGAACCGGACGCCTTTGCCGTGGAGTTGGAGAAGGCCGTCGCGGCGCCGGACACGTTTGTGGACGACGGGGCGGAGGAGGGGGCCAAGGCGGCGCCCGGTGAGCTGCTCGACCGGTGGCGGCTGGGGCGGGGCGCGCTCCAGGCCGCCCTGCGGGGTGCCGCGCCCGGGGCCCGGTTCCCCTGGTTCGGGCCGGCCATGTCCGCCGCCTCCCTCGCCACCGGACGGCTGATGGAGACCTGGGCGCACGGCCAGGACGTGGCCGACGCGCTCGGCGTCACCCGGGCCCCCACCGAACGGCTGCGCCACATCGCCCGTATCGGCGTCCGCGCGCGTGATTTCGCCTTCGGGGTACGGGGGTTGGCGGCGCCGGAGGAGGAGTTCCGCGTCGAACTCGTTCCGCCTGGCGTCAGCAGCGGTTCCAACGGCGTTGGCAGCGGCGCCCTTTGGGCGTACGGGCCCGAAAGCGCCCCGCAGCGCGTCACCGGGCCCGCCCTCGACTTCTGCCTCCTCGTCACGCGGCGCGCCCACCGCTCCGACCTCGCCCTGCACGCCCAAGGGCCGGATGCCGACCGGTGGTTGGACATCGCCCAGGCGTTCGCGGGACCGGCGGGCACGGGACGGCCACCGAAGGGGACGGCAGCGGGGGCGCCGGAGCAGGTCGCCGAGTGACCGCCGCCGGGACCCCCGCCCCCCTCCGCATCGGCAACGCCTCCGGCTTCTACGGCGACCGTTTCGGCGCCCTCCGCGAGATGCTCACCGACGGCCCCCTCGACGTCCTCACCGGTGACTACCTCGCCGAACTCACCATGCTCATCCTCGCCCGAGAGCGAGCGAAGAGCGGCCGTGGTTACGCCCGCACCTTCCTCCGCCAGCTCGAAGACTGCCTCGGGCTCGCGCACGACCGTGGCGTCCGGATCGTCACCAACGCCGGCGGCCTCGATCCCGCCGGACTCGCCGACGCCGTACGGGAGTTGGCCGGGCGGGTCGGCATTCCGGTGCGGGTCGCGCATGTGGAGGGGGGTGACCTGACGGATCGTCACAGCGGTGCTCTCGCCGCGCACGCCTACCTCGGTGGGTTCGGTATCGCCGCCTGCCTGCGGGGCGGCGCGGACGTCGTCGTCACCGGGCGCGTCGCCGACTCGGCCCTCGTCAGCGGGCCCGCCGCCGCGCACTTCGGCTGGAGGCCCGGCGACTACGACCGGCTGGCCGGAGCCGTCGTCGCCGGGCATGTCCTGGAGTGCGGTACTCAGGCGACCGGCGGCAACTACGCCTTCTTCAACGCCCGTTCGGCACAGGCCATGGAATCCATGAGCCACCCGGGCTTTCCGCTCGCCGAGATCCACCCTGACGGCAGCGCCGTCATCACCAAACACCCCGGCACGGGCGGCCTCGTCGACGTCGGTACGGTCACCGCCCAACTCCTCTACGAGACCGGCGGCGCCCGTTACGCCGGACCCGACGTCACCGCCCGGCTCGACACCGTCCGCCTCACCTCCGACGGCCCCGACCGCGTCCGTATTGACGGCGTGCACGGGGAACCGCCCCCGCCCACCCTCAAGGTCGGCGTCAACCGGCTCGGCGGGTACCGGAACGAAACCGTCTTCGTCCTCACCGGGCTCGACATCGAGGCGAAGGACGACCTCGTGCGGCGGCAGATGGCCGACGCGCTCGCCAAGTCGCCGCCCGCAGAGGCCCGTTGGGACCTGGTCCGCACCGACCACCCCGACGCCCCCACCGAGGAGACCGCCAGCGCCCTGCTCCGGCTGGTCGTCCGCGATCCCGAACCCGGGCCCGTGGGGCGGGACTTGGCCGACGCCGCCGTCCAACTCGCCCTCGCCAGCTACCCCGGCTTCCACCTCCTCGCGCCCCCGGGCAAGGGCGCCCCCTACGGCGTCTTCGAGTCCGCCCACGCCGACCGCGCGACCGTGCCGCACGTGGCCGTCCACGACGACGGCCGCCGGGAGGACGTGAGGAGACCGGTAGACGCAGACACCCGCCCGCTCGCCGAGGTCCCCGAACCGCCCCTGCCCGAGCCCCTGTTGACCGGACCGGTCCGGCGCGCCCCGCTCGGCCTCGTCGCCGGGGCCCGCAGCGGCGACAAGGGCGGGAACGCCAACGTCGGGGTCTGGGCCCGCACGGATGAGGCCCGCACGGATGAGGCCCGCAGGGAAGAGGCCCGCACGGACGGGTCCCGTACCGACGACACCTGGCGCTGGCTCGTGCACACCCTCACCACCGACCGCTTCCGCCAACTCCTCCCGGAGACAGCCGACTTGACCGTCGTACGGCACGTCCTGCCCAACCTCCGCGCGCTGAACTTCGTCGTCGAGGGCATCCTCGGCGCGGGCGTCGCCGCACAGCACCGCTTCGACCCGCAGGCCAAGGCGCTCGGCGAATGGCTGCGCGCCCGGCACCTGGAGATACCGGAGGCCCTGCTGCCGTGACCGTCCTGACCTCCACCCTGGACCCCAACAGCCCCGACCACAGGGCGAATTACGACGCCATGCTGGCCAAGCTCGCCGAACTCGACGCCGAGCACGCGAAGGCCGTCGCGGGCGGCGGCGAGAAGTACGTCGAACGGCACCGCGCCCGGGGCAAACTCCTCGCCCGCGAACGCGTCGAACTGCTCCTCGACCCCGACACCCCCTTCCTGGAACTGTCCCCGCTGGCCGCCTGGGGCAGCGAGTACACCGTCGGCGCCTCCCTCGTCACCGGGATCGGCGTCGTCGAGGGCGTGGAGTGCGTCATCACCGCCAACGACCCGACCGTACGCGGCGGTTCGAGCAACCCGTGGAGCCTGCGCAAGGCCCTGCGCGCCAACGACATCGCCCTCGCCAACCGCCTCCCGTGCATCAACCTCGTCGAGTCCGGCGGCGCGGATCTCCCCTCCCAGAAGGAGATCTTCATCCCCGGAGGCGCCATCTTCCGCGACCTCACCCGCCTCTCGGCGGCCGGAATCCCCACGATCGCGGTCGTGTTCGGGAACTCGACGGCCGGCGGCGCGTACGTCCCCGGCATGTCCGACCACGTCGTCATGGTCAAGGACCGCGCCAAGGTGTTCCTCGGCGGCCCGCCACTGGTCAAGATGGCCACGGGCGAGGAAAGTGACGACGAGTCACTCGGCGGCGCCGAGATGCACGCCCGCGTGTCGGGCCTCGCGGACCACTTCGCCGTCGACGAACCCGACGCCCTGCGCCAGGCGCGCCGCATCGTCGCCCGCCTCAACCACCGCAAGGCGTACGCCGATCCGGGCCCGGCGGCACCTCCCAAGTACGACGCGGACGAACTCCTCGGCCTCGTCCCGGGCGATCTCAGAACCCCCTTCGACCCGCGCGAGGTCGTCGCCCGCCTCGTCGACGCCTCCGACTTCGACGAGTTCAAGCCGCTGTACGGCACGAGCCTCGTCACCGGCTGGGCGCGCCTCCACGGCCACCCCGTCGGCCTCCTCGCCAACGCGCAGGGCGTGTTGTTCAGCCAGGAGTCCCAAAAGGCGGCCCAGTTCATCCAGTTGGCCAACCAACGTGACATTCCCCTGGTGTTCCTGCACAACACCACCGGCTACATGGTCGGCAGGGAGTACGAACAGGGCGGCATCATCAAGCACGGCGCGATGATGATCAACGCGGTCAGCAACAGCCGCGTACCCCACCTGTCCGTCCTCATGGGCGCCTCGTACGGCGCCGGCCACTACGGCATGTGCGGCCGAGCCTTCGACCCGCGCTTCCTGTTCGCCTGGCCGAGCGCCAAGTCCGCGGTGATGGGCCCGCAGCAACTCGCGGGCGTCCTCTCGATCGTGGCCCGCCAGTCCGCCGCCGCGAAGGGCCGCCCGTACGACGAGGACGCGGACGCCGCCCTGCGCGCGATGGTCGAGCAGCAGATCGAGTCCGAGTCCCTGCCGCTGTTCCTGTCCGGCCGGTTGTACGACGACGGCGTCATCGACCCGCGCGACACCCGCACCGTCCTCGGCCTGTGCCTGTCGGCCATCCACACGGCGCCCTACGAGGGCGCGCGCGGTGGCTTCGGCGTCTTCCGGATGTGAGGGATCACGTGATTTCGACGGTACTGGTCGCCAACCGGGGCGAGATCGCCTGCCGGATCTTCCGCACCTGCCGGGAGTTGGGCATCCGGACGGTCGCCGTGCACTCGGACGCCGACGAGAACGCGCTCCACGCGCGCGTGGCCGACACGACGGTACGGCTGCCGGGGTCGACACCCCAAGAGACGTATCTACGCGGCGAGTTGATTGTTAAGGCGGCCGTCGCGGCGGGCGCGGACGCGGTGCACCCCGGCTACGGATTCCTCTCCGAGAACGCCGACTTCGCACGCGCCGTCCAGGACGCGGGCCTCGTCTGGATCGGCCCGCCGTCCGCCGCGATCGAGGCGATGGCGTCGAAGACGCGCGCCAAGGAGCTGATGGGCATCGAGCCCCTGCACGAGGCAGAGGTCACCGAGGCCGACCTCCCCGTCCTGGTGAAAGCGGCGGCGGGCGGCGGCGGACGAGGCATGCGCGTGGTCCGCGAACTAGCGGTGCTAGAAGCCGAGTTGACGGCAGCACGGGCCGAGGCGACCAGTGCCTTCGGCGACGGCGAGGTCTTCGTCGAGCCCTATGTGGAGGGCGGCCGTCACGTCGAGGTGCAGATCCTCGCCGACACGCACGGCACGGTGTGGGCCCTCGGCACCCGCGACTGCTCCCTCCAACGCCGCCACCAGAAGGTGATCGAGGAGGCCCCGGCGCCGGGCCTCTCCGAGGAACTGGCGGAAGAGTTGCGTGCGTTGGCCGTCCGCGCCGCCCGAGCCGTCGCCTACGAGGGCGCGGGCACAGTCGAGTTCCTCGTCACCCCCTCCGACGGCAAGGCCCACTTCCTGGAGATGAACACCCGCCTCCAGGTCGAACACCCCGTCACCGAGGCCGTGTTCGGCATCGACCTGGTGGCCCTGCAACTACGGATCGCCGAGGGCCACCCCCTCGAAACCGACCCCCCACGCCCGCGCGGCCACGCCATCGAGGCCCGCCTCTACGCCGAGGACCCCGCCCACGACTGGACCCCGCAGACCGGCACCCTGCACCGCCTCACCGTCCCCGAAGGCGTCCGCCTCGACACCGGCTACAGCGACGGCGACGACATCGGCGTCCACTACGACCCCATGCTCGCCAAGGTCGTCGCCCACGCCCCCACCCGCGCGGAAGCCGTCCGCAAACTGTCCGACGCCCTGCAACGAGCGGTGATCCACGGCCCGTTCACCAACCGCGACCTCCTCGTCCGCTCCCTGCGCCACCAGGAGTTCACCACCGCCCGCATGAACACCGGCTTCTACACCCGCCACCTCCCCGACCTGACAGAGCCCACCCCGGACCCGTACGCCCCCCTGGCCGCAGCCCTTGCCGACGCCAACGGCCGTTCCCGCTACGGCGGTTGGCGCAACGTGCCGTCCCAACCGCAGACCAAGCGCTACGCGATGGCCGACACCGAGCACGAGGTCCACTACCGGCACACGAGGGAGGGCCTGGCGGCGGACGGGGTGCGCGTGGTCCACGCGGACGCCGGCCTCGTCGTACTCGAAGTGGACGGCGTGCGACGGAAGTTCGAGGTGGCGCGGTACGGCGACCGGGTGTACGTGAACACGACGGCGCTGACGGTGTTGCCCCGCTTCCCGGAGTCGACCACCCAACTGGCCCCCGGATCCCTACTGGCGCCGATGCCGGGGACGGTGGTGAGGGTTGCGGAGGGGGTTGCGGTCGGGGCCGAGGTGCAGGCCGGCGCGCCCTTGCTCTGGCTGGAGGCGATGAAGATGGAACACAAGGTCACAGCGCCGGTCACGGGCACGCTCACGGCTCTGCACGCCGAGCCAGGCCAACAGGTAGAGGTCGCCATGTTGCTGGCAGTAGTACAACCCGCACCGTAAGGGGCGCGGGGCTGTTCTGATTTGCGGCTCCGCCGCGTGGGCGCGATCAGCCCCCACAAACCCGCACCCGGCAACGAACCGGAGGACCCAATTGCTCTCCGCAATAGAACCCCCCGAACACAGGGCCCTACGCGCAGCCGTATCCGCCCTAGGCGCCCGCCATGGCCGCGCCTACGACCGAGAAGAACTCTGGTCGGAGGCAGCCAAGCTAGGCTACTTGGGCGTCAACCTGCCGGAGGCATACGGCGGCGGAGGCGCCGGCATCTCCGAACTCTCCATAGTTCTGGAGGAGTTGGGAGCCGCAGGCTGCCCCCTGCTGATGATGGTCGTCTCACCCGCCATCTGCGGCACAGTGATCGCCCGCTTCGGCACCGAGCACCAGAAACGAACCTGGCTGCCCGCGCTGGCCGACGGCACCCGAACCATGGCCTTCGGCATCACCGAACCCGACGCAGGCTCCAACAGCCACCGCATCACCACCACGGCCCGCAGGGACGGCGCGGACTGGCTCCTCACCGGCCGCAAAGTCTTCATCTCCGGAGTGGACTTGGCCGACGCCACCCTCATAGTCGGCCGCACCGAAGACGCCCGCACCGGCAGCCTCAAGCCCTGCCTGTTCATCGTCCCGCGCGACGCGAGCGGCTTCACGCGCCGCCAGATAGACATGGAACTCCAGGCGGAGGAGAAGCAGTTCGAGCTGACCCTGGACGACGTCCGACTCCCCGCCGACGCACTCGTCGGCGACGAGGACGCGGGCCTGCTCCAACTCTTCGCCGGTCTCAACCCGGAGCGCATCATGACGGCCGCCTTCGCGATCGGCATGGGCCGCTACGCGCTCGCCCGCGCGATCGAGTACGCCCGCGAACGCACCGTCTGGCAGGCCCCCATCGGCGCCCACCAGGCCATCGCGCACCCCCTGGCCCAGGCGCACATCGACCTCGAACTGGCCCGCCTGATGATGCAGAAGGCGGCCCACCTGTACGACTCCGGCGATGACGCGGGCGCGGGCGAGGCGGCCAACATGGCCAAGTACGCGGCGGGGGAGGCGTGCGTGAAGGCGGTGGACCAGGCCGTGCACACCCTCGGCGGCAACGGCCTCACCCGCGAGTTCGGCCTCGCTTCGTTGATAACTGCCGCACGAGTGGCCCGAATCGCCCCCGTCAGCAGGGAAATGATCCTCAACTACGTCTCGCACCAGACCTTGGGCCTGCCAAAGTCGTACTGAGGACGAAGGGTTGAAGCACCCGAGGAGGAGCCGTGTTCCGCAGCCAGTACGCCGACGTACCGCCCATCGAACTCCCCATCCACGACGCCGTGTTGGGCCACGCGGCCGACTTCGGCGACACCCCGGCGCTGATCGACGGCGAGGCGGGCACCACCCTCACGTACGAGCAACTGGACCGCTGGCACCGGAAGTTGGCGGCGGCGTTCGCGGAGTCGGGGATGCGCAAGGGTGACGTACTCGCGCTGCACAGCCCCAACACCGTAGGTTTTCCGGTCGTGTTCTACGCGGCGACGCGGGCTGGGGCGACCGTCACCACCGCGCACCCGCTCGCCACCGTCGACGAACTCGCGGCGCAGCTGCGGGACTCGGGGGCGAGCTGGCTCGTGACGGCGTCACCGTTCCTCCCCGTTGCCCGTGCCGCCGCCGAACTCGCCGGTGGCGTACGGGAGATCCTCGTGTTCGACCAGGCGCAGGGGCACCGCAGCGTCGTCGACCTGCTCGCCACCACCGCCCCCGAACCGCACGTGGACATCGACCCGGCGGTGGACGTGGCCGTGCTGCCGTACTCCTCGGGCACCACCGGCACCCCCAAGGGCGTGCAGCTCACGCACCGGTCGATCGCCACGAACCTGGCCCAAATCCAGCCGCTGGTACCGGCGTTCCCCGGCGAGCGCATCCTCGCGGTGTTGCCGTTTTTCCACATATATAGACTAACTGCTCTCATGAACGCGCCCCTGCGCCTGGGCGCCACCGTCGTCGTCCTGCCCCGTTTCGACCTCGCCACCTTCCTCGCCACGATCGAGGAGTACGCCATCACGGCGCTCTACGTAGCCCCGCCGATCGTCCTCGCCCTCGCCAAGCACCCGTCCGTGGCCCGTTACGACCTCTCCTCCCTCAAGTACGTCATCTGCTCCGCCGCCCCGCTGGACGCCGCCACCGCCGCGGCCTGCTCCCGGCGGCTCGGGCTGCCGCCGGTCGGACAGGCGTACGGCATGACGGAGTTGTCGCCCGGCACCCACGTCGTCCCGCTCGACGCGGTCGACCCGCCGCCCGGAACCGTCGGCAAGCTGATCCCCAACACCCGCATGCGCATCCTCGATCTCGCCGATCCCGCACGGGAGTTGGACGTCGGCGAGGCGGGCGAGATCGCGATCAGCGGCCCCCAGGTGATGAAGGGCTACCTCGGCAACCCCGAGGCCACCGCCGAGATGATCGACGCGGACGGCTGGCTGCGCACCGGCGACGTCGGGTACGTCGACGCCGACGGCTGGCTGTTCGTCGTCGACCGCGTCAAGGAACTGATCAAGTACAAGGGCTTCCAGGTGGCCCCCGCCGAACTCGAAGCGCTCCTGATCGCCCACCCGCTCGTCGCGGACGCCGCCGTCATCGGCACGCACGACGAGCACGGCAACGAGGTCCCGCACGCCTACGTCGTCCGCCACCGCACCGCGACCGGCCCGACCGGCCTCACCGAGGGAGAGGCGCTGATGCACGTCGCCGAACGCGTCGCCCCGTACAAACGCGTCCGCCGGGTCACCTTCGTCGACGAGATCCCGCGGGCGGCCTCGGGGAAGATCCTGCGGAGGGAGCTGCGAAAGCGGCGGGACGCCGAGGATGCCAAGGAGAGGGGACCCGAAGACTCCACCGACCGGGGCGCCAAAGATTCCGACGCCAAAGATTCCAAAGAAGCGGGTGCGCGCCGGGAACCGGAGGAGCGGCCGTGACGTTGATCCTTACAAGCCGTCACCGAGCCGTCACAACTCTCACCCTCGACTCACCCACCAACCGCAACGCCCTCTCCGCCCCCCTCGTAGCCGACCTGTCCACCGCACTCACCACCGCCATGGAGGCCCCCGACGTCCGAGCCGTAGTCCTCACCCACACCGGCGGCACGTTCTGCGCGGGCGCAGACCTCCGGGACCCGCCATCCCCGGAGGCCCTGGTAGCGCTGCTGCGCCAGATCGTCGCGGCCCCGAAACCGGTCGTAGCCCGGCTGACGGGCCACGCACGGGCAGGCGGCCTGGGCCTGCTGGCCGCCTGCGACCTCGCCGTGGCATCGGCGACCGCCACCTTCGCGTTCACGGAGGTGCGGATCGGCGTCGCCCCGGCGGTGATCTCCCTGACCGTCCTGCCCCGTACCGACCCCCGAGCCCTCGCCCGCCACTACCTCACCGGAACCCCCTTCGACGCCGCCGAAGCCGTACGAACGGGCCTGCTCACCGCGAGCGCGGCCGACGGCGAAGAGGTGGACGACGTCCTCGCCCCCCTCCTCGACGGCCTCCGCCGCTCCGCCCCCGAGGCCCTGGCCGCGACGAAGCGGCTGCTCACGGCTAAGGTCCTGGAGACCTTCGACCGGGACGCGGCGGACCTCACCGCGCTCTCGGCCCGGCTGTTCTCCTCCCCGCAGGCCCGCGAGGGGATGACGGCCTTCCTCGAACGACGGGAGCCGGCATGGGC
The DNA here is from genome assembly GCA_001298575.1 of Actinobacteria bacterium OK074. Classification (GTDB taxonomy): domain Bacteria; phylum Actinomycetota; class Actinomycetes; order Streptomycetales; family Streptomycetaceae; genus Streptomyces. The sequence goes on along the minus strand of LJCV01000245.1, from coordinate 37,087 downwards.
GGTGGCGTGACCACGACAGAGCAGGTACCGGGGGCGGCGCCACACGGCCCCGGCCATGCCCGCAGCCGGGACGACCGCACCCCCAAGCAGGACCGCAGCCGAGCCACCCGCCAGCGGCTCCTCCAGGCAGCCGTGGCGTGCCTGGCCGACCGTGGCTGGGCGGGCTCCACGGTCTCGGTGGTCGCCGAGCACGCCGGCGTCTCCCGGGGCGCGGCCCAGCACCACTTCCGCACCCGCGAGGAGCTGTTCACCGCGGCCGTCGAGTACGTGGCCGAGGAGCGGTCGACGGCGCTGCGGGAGCTGTTCCCCGACGGCAGCGCGGACCGCCGTACGGTCGTCGCGGCGCTCGTGGACCTCTACACGGGCCCGCTGTTCCGCGCCGCGCTGCACCTCTGGGTCGCCGCCTCCGACGAAGACCGGCTGCGCCCCCGCGTCACCGAGCTGGAGGCCCGCGTCGGCCGCGAGACGCACCGCATAGCCGTCCAGCTCCTCAACGCGGACGAGTCCCGTCCGGGCGCCCGCGAGACCGTCCAGGGCCTGCTGGACATGGCCCGCGGCCTGGGCCTGGCCAACCTCCTCACCGACGACACGGCCCGCCGCGACCGCGTGGTCGCCCAGTGGGCGGCACTCCTGGACGAGGCCCTGGACGACGTCGTGGACGAGACGGTGGACGACGAGACCGTGGACTGAGCGTTCCCACCCACCCGCGGGTACGCTGGTGAACATGCCTCCGATGCTCGTACGACGCCGCCACGTGGACTACGTGCGCGTCACGAGCACGGGCTGTCGGCGCTCAGCTTGACCCAGCCCGAGCCTCAGCAGCACTTCCCCTTGCGGCACCCGAGCGCCCGCCCCGCCCCACCCCGGCGAGGACGCCCGTGCCCCCGTACACCCCACGGACGCACCATGACGAACCCGTCGACCACACCGTCGCACCGAGCCCACGCGGCGTCGTACGACCAACTCCCGATCATCGACCACTTCCCCGCCGACCGCGGCCCCCAGGCCCGCGCGCTCCTGCACGCGCAGCTGCACAGCGCGGCGCACGACGTCGGCTTCTTCCAGCTGGTGGGCCACGGAGTCCCGCAGACGGAAAAGAAGGCCCTGCTGACGGCGATGCACGCCTTCTTCGCGCTCCCCGAGCCCGACCGCCTGGCCCTGGACAACACCAACTCCCCCCACTTCCGCGGCTACACGCGCACCGGCGACGAACGCACCGCGGGCGCCCGCGACTGGCGCGACCAGCTGGACATAGGCGCGGAACGCCCCGCGCGCGTGCCGGAGCCGGGCGCCCCGGCGTACTGGTGGCTGCAAGGCCCCAACCAATGGCCAAAGGCGCTCCCGGAGCTGCGCACAGCGGCCCTGACCTGGATAAACAGCCTGGGCGAGGTAGCCCGCCGCCTCCTGCACGAACTACTCACCGCGATCGGCGCGCCGGCCGACTTCTACGACGACGTCTTCGGCCCCCACGCCCACCCGCACCTCAAGCTGGTCCGCTACCCCGGCAGCGCGACCGACGGCACCGACCAGGGCGTGGGCGCCCACAAGGACTACGGCTTCCTCACCCTCCTCCTCCAGGACCACGTGGGCGGCCTCCAGGTCCAACGCGAGGACGGCCTCTTCCACGACGTGCCACCCCTGGAGGACGCCTTCGTGGTCAACCTCGGCGAACTCCTGGAGGTGGCGACGAACGGCTACCTCATCGCCACCAACCACCGAGTCATCAGCCCACCCGGCGCGACGGAACGCTTCTCGGTCCCGTTCTTCTACAACCCCCGCTTGGACGCCCGCATAGCCCAACTCCCCTTCCCCCACGCGAACATGGCCCCCGGCGTAACGACGGACCCGGCGAACCCCCTCTTCGCGGAGTACGGCTTCAACGAACTGAAGGGGAAGCTGCGGGCACATCCGTTGACGGCGGAGCGGCATCATGGGGGGTTGTTGGAGCGGGCGTGAGAAACCCCGCCTTTCCAAGGGGGTAGGAAAGACGGGGTTGTTGGGCCGGTCCCCGGTCCCGGACTACGCGTCGGTGTCGCGGGCGAGGGCGACGAGTCCGGCGAAGCCTTCGGTGGAGAGCATGAGGGTCGGTCCGCCGGGGTTTTTGCTGTCGCGGACGGGGACGATGCCGTGCGTGCTCGCGTATGTCGGCGCCCACTCGACGCATTGGCCACCCTGCCCGTCGCTGTAGGTGCTCTTGACCCACGCAGAGCCGTATGGGGCAGGGGTGTTGCTCATCTTCGTACTCCTCGGGAGCCGGAAAACAAGGGTCTACGCGTCGGCGCCGCGAGCGAGGGCGACGAGTCCGGCGAACCCTGCGGGGGAGAGCGTGAGGGTCGGTCCGCCGGGGTTTTTGCTGTCGCGGAGGGGGACGACGCCGTGGGCGCTCGCGTATTCCGGTGCCCACTCGATGCAGTTGCCGCCTTCGCCGCCGCTGTACGTGCTCTTAACCCACTGCGTGATCGTGCGGGGGTCGGGGGTGCTGCTCATGTGGTGTAGTCCTCCGCTGTCTGCCTGATGAGAGCCAGCGAGTCTTCAGGGGACATCGCCGAAGCGCGCAGCCGCTCGTATGTGGCCTGTGCTTTGCCAACGGCCGTCAGCGAGTCGGACACGTGCCCCGCCTCCCTGGTCTCTGAGTACAGGACGGTTGCCCCATCTTTTTGCGTAAGCAGGATAAACGGCAGAGATGATGCAGGGGCACCCGCCTTGAAAGGGAGAACCTGAAGCGTGACGTGGGGAGTTGTGGCCTCGGCCACAAGGTGCTCCATCTGCCCCTGCATGACGGTTCGGCTACCAACCACCGTATGCAGGACCGACTCGTGCAGGATGACCCACAGGAGCGGAGGTTCGTCACGGGCCATGACCTCGTGCCGCCTCATGCGGGCTTCCACACGGGTCTTGATCTGGTCGTCAGTCTCGCGCGGGTGAGTGGAGCGGAAGGTTGCTTCCGCGTACGCGGGGGTCTGCAACATGCCCATGATGAACGCGTTGCTGTAGTCCTCGACCTTGGTGGCTTCCTTCTCCAGGTTCACGTACGGCACGAACCACTCGGGATGCCCCCGCTGTGAAATCTTGCGCAACAACCGCGCAAAGGTCCCACTCGTGTTGAAGAAGCGGTCGCACGCTTCCGCGAAGAAGGTCGACGGCATCGCCTTGCCGTTCTTGACCTTCGATACGTACGGCTCCTTGTAGCCCGTGAAGTCCGCCAACTCCCGCTGGCTGGCCCCTTTGTGAGCCAGGGCTGCCTCCAACTCCTGCCCGAACCACTCAAGGCCGTTCGTAGGCTCCCCGAACTGTTCGCTCATTCGTTCAACCTGCCTGTCTTTCCAGACCCGTTGGAACCCCTTTTGTACTGGTGAGCGTACGCGTCCGCACGTCATGGTGTGAGCGGAACGTCACAGAGAGCACCCGGACGCGAAGGGGCACGGCAAGCGACCATGACCAGCAGGACGACGACCACGACCAAGCGCACACCGAAGGGCGGCGCGGCACCTTTCTCATGCTCACGGCGGTGCGAACGATGATGTGGGGATGCGGGAATCCGCTGGAAGTGCCGACCGGAATGCTGGTCGCGGCAAGGGAACTCGCGCAGGGCCGAACCGCCGACGAACCCCCACCTGACCGCGTGACATGCGAGTTGGACGAACACCCGCACGGCGACCATCTCGCCCTCCTCCAAGACCTCGACCCGAAGAAGGACGACGCGGCCGTATGGATCACATGGGGCAGAGGAAAGGAAGAAATCCGAGTACAGCGAATTACCTATTGCCCTTCGCGAAGTCCCCTGGGAGGAGACGCGTGTTGGCTCGCCGACGCGCACCGGGGCGGCCACTCGTGGGAGCGGTACGAGTAACGCCATGAACTCCCGCTCCGGCAGGCGACGCGAACGGATCCGCACCTTGATGACAAGTACAGGGTGAGACCGTCGTCCGGCGGTCGGAGACGGAGATTCCGTGAAACCGGATACCCGGCAACACGAGCAACGCGACGACGGCGCTCCCAGCCGTGACAGCGACAGAGACAGAGACAGAGACAGAGACGGCGACGGCGACGGCGACAACGACGCCCGGCTGACACGGTCGGCCGCGGGCGACGCGGCGGCGTTCACCCCGCTGGTGGAGGCGTACTCGCCCGCCCTGCACGGCTACTTCGCCCGGCGGCTGCCCGGCGCGGCGGATGACCTGCTGGCCGAGGCGTGGTTGCAGGCGTTCGCCGCGCGGCGCACGTTCGACCCGGCGCGCGGCTCGGCGCGGGGCTGGCTGTTCGGCGTGGCCCGCAACGTGCTGGCCCAGCACCTGCGGCGGGCGGGGCGGCAGGAGGCCGTACCGGGAGTGGAGATCACCGACCCCTGGCAGGCGGTGGACCAGCGGCTCGACGCGGCCGCGCTGGCCCCCGAGTTGCGCCGGGCGCTGGCCGAACTGTCCGTCGAGGAGCGGGAGATGCTGCTGCTCGTCGGCTGGGAGCAGCTCACCCCCGCCGAGGCGGCCGCCGCCGTGGGCATCCCGGCGGGCACCGCCCGCTCGCGGCTGCACCGGGCCCGGGGCCGGCTGCGCGACCGGCTCGCACCAACTCGCCCGGCAGGACGGCACTTGAGCGTGACGGGAGACATGGCATGAGTACGTACGACGACGTGGAGGAGACCGGCATGAGTGAGCGGACGGTGTTGCTGGACTTCCCCGGCGCCGATCAACTGGTGGCCGCGGGGCGGGTCGAGCCGCCGTCGGCGCATGCGCTGGCCAGGGCGCTGGCGGGGGTCGAGGCGGCGGTGGCCGCGCAGGAGGCGGCCGGGCGCAAGAAGGGCGTTGTGGTGACCGGGCGCCGTCGGGTCCTCGTCGGCCTGTTCACCGCCGCCGCGGTCGCGGCCGGCGTGGTGACGTACGCGAACACCGGTGACACACCCACGAGTTCGGGGCCGGGCACGCGCAGCGAGGCGCGCGCGGACACCGCGTCCGTCTTCCTCGACGACATCTCCACGGTGGCCGCCGGCCAGTCCGTCACCTCGGGGAAGTACTGGAAGACGCAGCTGACGGTCGGCGACTCGTACCTCTCGCAGTCCATGGACCTCTACGTCGTCAACGGCGGCAAGGCGTACAAGAAGGGGCGCCAGCCCGACTGGCAGCTCGGGCCGAAGGACCTCGACTGGCAGTCCCTGGACCAACTCACTACGGACCCGGCGAAGTTGCTCCAGCTGCTCCAGACTCCGCCGCGGCCCAAGAGCATCTCCCCCTTCGACCAGGCGGTCACCCTGCTCGGCGGGTCGCCGGCGAGTCCGCAACTGCGGGCGGGGCTGTTCAAGGCGCTGGCGGGGCTGAAGGGCGTCAAACTCGTCGGGACCGTCAAGGACAGCACCGGGCGCGGCGGAATCGCCCTGGAGTTCGCGGAGGCCAGGAGCGTCGGCCGGGTGATCGTCGACCCCAAGACGAGCTCCATCCTGGAATACACCTTCACGTGGACGGCGGGAGCCAGTAAGGGCAAGGTCACCCGTCAGACGTTCCTGTCGGTGGGCTTCACGGACAGGATCGGCTGACACCGGACCGGCAGGTCTCGTTAGGGTCCTGTAGTCATGGACGACGTGACGACGGGCAACGAGATGATCGCGATACCGCCGGGGCGGGTGACACTGAAGGACCGGCGGACGCAACGCAGTTGGGCGGTCGAGTTGGCGCCCTACCAACTCGCCGCATTCCCGGTCACCCAGGCGCTGTACGCCCAACTCACCGGCGGCAGGCGGCCGAGCACCGCCCGCGGGGACCAACTGCCCGTCGAATGCGTCTCCTGGTGGGACGCGGCGCGGTTCTGCAACGCCCTGTCCCGGCGCGACGGGTTCACCCCCGCGTACCACTTCCGCACCGACGTCGACGGCGACGGCGAAGACGTCGAGTGGGACCCGTCCGCCGACGGGTACCGCCTGCCCACCGAGGCCGAGTGGGAGCACGCCTGCCGTGCCGGTACGGCAGGACCGCGCTACGGAGAGCTCGACGAGATCGCCTGGCACCGCGGCAACTCGCACGAGCGCATCCACACCGTGGGCGGCAAACTCCCCAACGCCTGGGGGCTTTACGACATGCTCGGCAACGTCTGGGACTGGTGCTGGGACGTCTACGACGCCGAGGTCTACGGCAGCTACCGGGTGCTCCGCGGCGGTGGCTGGTTCGACGAACACTGGAGCTGCCGGGCCTCCGCGCGCCGCCGCAGCCACCCGACCTTCCAGGTCGACGACGTCGGATTCCGCGTCGCGCGTTCCGTCACCTGACGATCGGGCCGCGTCCGTCCTCAGCCGCCGTGTCGGAGTCTCGCGAGTATCCCGCTCGGGTCGGCAAGTCCTGGGGTCTGCCTACGACTTACGACGAGAGGTCGTCGCCGTCGGCCCGTTCCCGTAGCCGGATCTCGCGGATCGGGCGGACTGATCGGGGGGACTGAGGGGCCCGGGCGGGCAGGAACCAGGCAACGGCCGCCGCGACGACACAGATACCCGCGGAGATCCACAGCACCAGGGTGTAACCCCCCACCGTCGGACGGCCGTTGCCGTCACCGCCGTCGCCACCGACATGAGCCGCCAGCACCGTGGCAGCGAGCGCGCTGCCCAGCGAGAAGCCGGTGAAGCGGACCACCTGGTAGAAGCCCATGGCACTCCCCGTCTCCCGGGCGGGCACCGCCTGCACGATCAGCCCGGGAATCGCGGCGAAGGTGGTGCCCAGCCCCACCCCCAGGACGCCCGTCATGACGAATGCCTGCCACAGGGCGCCATGGAAGACGGCGAAGAATGCGCAGCCCAGCGCGGCTATGAGGCAGCCCAGCGTCAGCACCGCACGGATCCCCGCGCGGGTCACCAGGGTTGGCAGGGCGCGGGAGCTGCTCAGCATGAAGAAGGACAGCGGGATGAGGACGAGGCCGGCCACGACGGCCGACGCGGAGAACCCGAATCCGCCCGAGCGCGGGGACTGCACGAACTCCGTCACCCCCGACAGCACCATGTACATCGCGACGCCGAGCACCAAGGCGCAGGCATCGGCGGACAGCACGGACGGATGGCGCAGCAGCCGCAACTGAACCAACGGGCTCTCGGCGCGCAGCTGTTGCACGGCCCACACCGCGAAGAGCACCACCCCGGCGGCCAACAGGCCGATGAATGCCGGTGATTCCCAGCCCCACTCCGTCCCCTCCGCCACCGCCACCAGCGCGGTGACCAGCGCCGGCGTGAGCAACACCGCCCCGGTCCAGTCGAGTTGGGACCGCTCGGGGGCGCCGCGCCCCGCGCGCGACGGTACGACCGCGGCGACACAGACCAACGCGAAACCGGACACGACCGCGCCGAACCAGTACGCGCCCGCCAGCCCCCACGCCCCGGCGATCCACCCGCTGACCGGGTAACCGGCGCCGAGGCCGGCCCCCGCCGACACCGACAACAGCGCGATCATCGGCGCCACTTCGGCCTTCGGCAGCTCGTCCCGGGCGGTGGCCATCGCCAACGGCGCCAGCCCGAGCCCGACGCCTTGCAGCCCGCGCCCGACGAGCAACATCCCCAAGTCGCCTGCCAGCGCGGCCAGGACGCCGCCCGCCGCCACCTCGGCCAGGCCGCCGAGCAACGTCACTCGCCGCCGCGCGCCGTCGCCGAGCCGGCCCAGCACCGGTGAACTGGCCGCGCCGACCAGCAGCGCCACCGTCAGCGACCACTGCGCCGTACTCAGCGACGCGTGAAAATCGCGGGCGACCGTGGGGACGAGCGGAGCACCGAACGAGCTGATGATGCTGGAGACCAGCGTCGCCAGCACCAACACCGGCCCGATCAGCGCGCCTTGCCGCCTCGCCGTCATCACCTTGGTCATCAACTCGGCCATCACCGCACCCCGTAGCCCATGAGGCTCCCTCGCGTAACTGCGTGTGATTCGCACGCAGTTACCGTACGCCCATCCCGTGCGGTTCGCACGTATCGTTGTCGAATGGCGAATACGGGCTTGGCGCGCGACCTGGAGCAAGCGCTGGGGCAACTGCTGCTGCGGCGCAACCGGAGCGCGCTCTACGACGCGGCCCTCGAAGGGGCGCCGCCGGGCGTCGACCGGCAGACCTACCCGGTGCTCAGCGGGCTGGCCCGGCTCGGACCGCAGTCGGCGGCGCGACTCGCCGACGAGATCGGCATCGACCGGTCCGGCGCGAGCCGCTACGCCGACCGCCTCGAAAGCGCGGGCCTGCTCAAGCGCGGCCCCGACCCCACCGACGGCCGGGCCACCCTGCTCGCGCTGACCCCCAAGGGCCGCACCGCGGTCGCCGGGCTCCGCACCGCACTGACCCGGCACCTCGCGGGCCTGATCGCGGACTGGCCCGACGGCCAGGCGCAGGCGCTGATCGACGGTATTCGCCTGCTCGTCGACAAGCCCTCGGACTGACGCCGTCGGCCATCGGTAGTCATCGACGGGTGCATATATCCGCCAACCACTCCCCTTTTAAAGGAACTTGGCGGTATGGTCGGCTGCGGCCTCTCAGGGGGAGGGGCCGAACACAGGGGGAGAACTGTGGCAGATATTTCCCGAAGAACCGTGCTGGGCGCAGCCGGTACGGCCGCAGCGGTGACGCTTCTCGCCGCGGCAGGAACCATTCCGGCAGCCGCCGCGGACGACACCGGCGAAAACACCTCGCAGGCCACGACTCAGGAGACCGATACAGCCATGGCCGTCACCACGGAAGCGCAGAAGTTCGAAGCCTTTGTGGCCAACGACGAGGGCGAATACCTGGCCCACGCCGTCTTCGACGCCAATGCCAATACCGACGACATATGGGTCTTCGTCGACGCGGCAAAGGCCCGCGCCGAACAGCACTATCCGAACTCGACATTCACCGGCACCGTCCGACGGTACGACCAGGTGATCACGGACATAGCGCACCCGTAAAGCCCCGTTAGGGGCGCGAGGAACTGCGCGAGCAACCAAATTCAACCGGCAGTCGCGTACGCACGCGCAGTTCCCCGCCCAATAGGCGCCCCGCTAAGCCCCGCAGGGCTTCGCGCCCTGCCAAACCCCGCAGAGCCCCGCCTCAGCGAGCAATATCCCCATACCCCTCAATCTCCTCCGGCCCCCGCCCTTCCGGCCCCACATACCGCGCCGACGGCCGCACCAGCCGCCCCGTCCGCTTCTGTTCGAGAATGTGCGCCGACCACCCCGCCGTCCGCGCGCACGTGAACATGGACGTGAACATGTGCGCCGGGACCTCCGCGAAGTCGAGCACGATCGCGGCCCAGAACTCCACGTTCGTGGCCAGCACCCGGTCGGGACGACGAGCGTGCAGCTCCGCCAGCGCCGCCTTCTCCAGCGCCTCCGCGATCTCGAACCGCGGCGCCCCCAACTCCCGTGCCGTGCGCCGCAGTACACGCGCGCGCGGGTCCTCGGCCCGGTACACCCGGTGGCCGAAGCCCATCAGCCGCTCGCCCCGGTCCAGCGCCTGCCGGACGTACGCGTCCGCGTCGCCCGTGCGCTCGATCTCCTCGATCATGCCGAGCACCCGGGAGGGCGCGCCGCCGTGCAGCGGCCCCGACATGGCCCCTACGGCACCGGAGAGCGCCGCGGCCACGTCCGCGCCCGTGGAGGCGATGACCCGCGCGGTGAACGTGGACGCGTTCATGCCGTGCTCGGCGGCGGACGTCCAGTAGGCGTCGACGGCGGCGACGTGCTTCGGGTCCGGCTCCCCGCGCCAGCGGATCATGAACCGCTCGACGACGGACTGCGCCTTGTCGATCTCCCGCTGCGGCACCATCGGCAGCCCCTGCCCGCGCGCCGACTGGGCGACGTACGACAGCGCCATGACGGCGGCGCGGGCGAGGTCGTCGCGCGCCTCCCCGGCATCGATGTCGAGCAGCGGCTTCAGGCCCCACACCGGCGCGAGCATGGCGAGCGCGGACTGGACGTCGACGCGGATGTCCCCGGAGTGCACGGGGATCGGGAAGGGTTCGGCGGGCGGCAGCCCGGGGTTGAAGGCGCCGTCGACGAGCAGCCCCCACACGTTGCCGAAGGAGACATGGCCGACGAGGTCCTCGATGTCGACGCCCCGGTACCGCAGGGAGCCGCCTTCCTTGTCCGGTTCGGCGATCTCCGTCTCGAACGCGACGACTCCTTCGAGCCCGGGTACGAAGTCGGACATGAGGCGGCTCCTCGTGTTTGCACTGAGTGATGGTTTGCACTGAGTGATGGTGCGGCGGATGGGGGGTTTCGCATGTTCGCGGAGCCGGGTGGGACGCCCGAACTCCAGGGGCACCAGCACGATATCCCCGAGTGCCACCTTTGGGGAGGGGTGGCGGCACTCAGTGCCACACACAGTTGACGCGCGCACCCGGCGGACGTCCGTACGTATACGGCAAGATGACCGCGTGACGACCGACCGTGACCCCGCCACCGTGCCCGACCCCCTCCTCGACCCCGCCGCCATGCGCAAGCAGTACGGCGCCGGAGGTCTCGACGAGGGCGATCTGGCGGCGCACCCGATGGGCCAGTTCGCCGTCTGGTTCGAGGAGGCCGCCCGGGCCGCGGACAAGGGCCTGCTCTACGAGCCCAACGCCATGCTCGTCGCCACCGCGGACGCCGAGGGCCGCCCCAGCTCCCGTACGGTCCTGATGAAGGCATACGACGACCAGGGCTTCGTCTTCTACACCAACTACGACAGCCGCAAGGGCCGCGACCTGTCCGCCAACCCCTACGTGTCGCTGCTCTTCCCCTGGCACCCGCTGGCCCGCCAGGTGATCGTCACGGGCACGGCCCGCCGCACCGGACGCGACGAGACGGCCGCCTACTTCCGCACCCGCCCGCACGGCTCCCAGTTGGGCGCCTGGGCCAGCGCGCAGTCCTCGGTGATCTTCTCGCGGGCCGAACTGGACGCCTCGTACGCGGAGTTGAGCGCCCGTTACCCCGAGGGCGAGCAGGTCCCCGTACCGCCGAACTGGGGCGGCTTCCGGGTCGCGCCCCAGGCGGTCGAGTTCTGGCAGGGGCGCACGAACCGCCTCCACGACCGCCTCCGGTACGTGGCGGAGCCGGACGGGTCGTGGCGCGTGGAGCGACTGAGTCCCTGAATCTCCGAATCCCCGAGTACCCCTACGGGGAGTACGAGAACGCAGGCGACCCGCGAGCCGAGGTCCCTCCGCCTCTGAAGGCGGAGAAGCCGGCCGGACGGTACCGGCAGCTCGCGGGTCGGGTGACTGCGTGGAATTTCGGCCGGCTGCACGCTGCACTCACGTGCTGGACCGGCACCGCACTACGTGTGGTGGCGGGCCGCTAGCCCGCAGCCACCTCGCTCGTCCGGGAGTCATGCATCTTCCGGATCACCTCCTTTCGGCGTTGAGGAACACCCTAGGAAGCGATCTCACGGACCTCAACCGCTTTTTTGAAGCGGCCGGAGCGGCCGACCACAGGAGCCCGCGCGTACAACGATTTCGCGCATTCTTCCGGGAACACGGTGTGGGCTGGGTCACGTTCCAGTTGAATGAGGGCAAGTAGGTGGACGAGGCGATGACGTACCGCACGTGCGCATGCAGCCTGCACAGGGGGTCCAGGTGAGTGCTTCTCGGTGTAGTGGGACCACGGACGAGCTGGGGCCCGACGAGCCCGACCGACAGCCCGGCCAGGCATCCGTGTCGGAACCCGAGAGCGAGCCCGAACCCGGGTCCGGCCCCGGTTCCCACGACCTCCTCGCCGCCCTGCTCGACGGCATGGACGCGGCCCTGTGCGCCTTCGACGCCGACGGGGTCGTCACGCACTGGAACCGCGAGGCCGAGCGGATCCTCGGCTGGAGCGCCGAGGACGCCGTCGGGCGGCGCGGGCTCGCGGGCTGGGCGGTGCGCAGCGCGGACGCCGAGGACGTCGAGGAACGGCTGTTGGCGGCCATGCACGCGGCCGGACGGCAGGTCAACGAGTTCGCGTTGCTCACCAAGGACGGTGGGCGCGTGCTCGTGCGTACCCAGTCCGCCGCCGTGCGTGGCGGCGACGGCAAGCCCGCCGGGGTCTACTGCGCCTTCAGCGAGGTGCACGCGCAAATAGACCTGGAGCGGTCCATCGCGCTGAGCGAGGCCCTGCTGGAGGACGCCTCCTGGGGCGTCGTCCTCGTCGACGCCGACCTGCGCCCCGCCGTCGTCAACGCGCACGCCGCGCGGGCCCTCGGCATCGGTCGTACGGCCGCGCTGGGGCGCCCGCTGGGCGAACTGCTCGTCCAGGGCGTCGAGGACCTGGAGAGCGCCCTCACGCACGTGCTCGCCGAGGGCGCGCCGCCCGCGCCCGCCGAGATGTGGGTGGGCGTGCGCACCCCGGAGGGCGAGAAGCGGCGCTGCTGGCGCAGCGGCTTCCTGCGGCTGGCCTCGCCGCTCGCCGAGGAGCCCGTGCCGCTCGGCGTCGGCTGGCTCTTCCAGGACATCACCGAGGGCAAGCAGAGCGAGCAGGAAGCGGCGCTGCTGCGGTTCCGCGCCAACCAGCTGCACCGCGCCGCCCGCGCCGCCGCCGAGTGCGCCGACCCCGCCGAGGCGGCCACCGTCCACCTCGACTTCTCCCTCGCCGGGTTCGCCGACCACGCCCTCGTCGACCGCGTGGCGGGCGGCCCGCGCCTGGACGACGCCCAGCTCCCCGTACGGCTGGTGCGCGCCGTCGCCACCCCCGCGGGCGCCCCCGGACCGAGCGAGCTCACGGGCAGGGCGGGCCTGCCGGTGCGCTACGGCTACGGCCACCCGGCGCTCCAGTGCGCGGAGCGGGCGGGCACGGTCCGCACCAGCGTGGGCACCGTCGAGACGGCACGCGCGCGTGAGTGGGCGACCACCCGGCAGTGGCCCCCGGACGCGGTCCACGCCCTGTGCGCGGTCCTGCGCAGCCGGGGCCGGACGCTCGGCGTGGTCACGTTCCTGCGCGGCGCGGGCCGCAACGCGTTCGAACGCGCGGACGCGGTCTACGCCGAGGACGTCGCCGTACGGATCGCGGCGGCGCTGGACCTGGCGGGGGCCGCATAGGCCCTTGGGCCGTCAGTGCTGGTAGAAGATCCGGTCGCGGTAGTCGTGCAGCACGCGCGTGTTCCATTCCGGGCCGCCGTCGACGTTGCCGGAGCGCAGCAGGGGCGGTTCGACGCCGCGGTGGGCGAGGGTGGCGGCGGCCGTGGCCATGACCGCCTGGAGCAGCGCCGAGGTGACGACCGTCGAGGCGGGGGCGAAGGGCGCGGCGACGTTCTCCAGGGTGAGCGTCGCGTCGCCCACGGGGATCCGCGAGTCGAGTACGACGTCGCAGTGGTCCTTAAGGAAGGTGCCCGAGGCGTTGCGGGGCGCGGTCTCGGTCGCGTACGCCACCGACGTCACACCGATGACCTTGGCGCCCAGCACGCGCGCGTGGGACGCCATTTCCACCGGGAGCGCGTTGCGGCCCGACAGGGAGATCACGATCAGTACGTCACCGGGGCGCAGCGGGCTGGAGTCGAGGACCGCGGTGGCGAGGCCGTCGACGCGTTCGAGCGCGGAGCCGAGCGTGGCGGGCCGGACGTCGACGCCGACCACGCCCGGTACGGGCAGCAGGTTCATCAGGGCGAGCCCGCCCGCCCGGTAGACGAGGTCCTGCGCGGCGAGCGAGGAGTGCCCGGCCCCGAAGGCGAACAGCCAGCCGCCGGCGACCACGGTGTCCGCGATCAGCGTCCCCGCCGCCGCGATCGACTCGGCGCCGTCGTCCCGGACCTGCCGCAACAGCCCGATGGCGGCGTCGAGGAAGTGGTCGGCGGGGGTGGGGCGATGGTGCGTCGGGCTGCTGTCCCGGGGCTTGTTCCGGGACTCGTTCAGGGGTTCCGCGCTCATGGGGAATCACGGTGAGGTCTGGACCACTTGACTGTCAATGCCGCTCCCGCGTCCGGTACGGCGGACGGGCGCTCCCTGGCCGTTCCCCGGCTGTTCCCCGACCATTCCGATAGGTCTGCGATACGGTTGCGATATAACTGCGATACGATCGAAAAAATGTACGGACGCGTTGGGACGGCGCCCGCGGCGGTGCGGGTGACACCGGCCGTAACCCTGTGGTTTCAACGGCGCGGCACGGTTGTCAGTGCGATGCGTCAGAATTGGGTCCAGGGCCAGCGCACGCGTCGGAGCCGCCGAGCCTCCGGCAATCTCATCAAGGGGCACGTATGTCCGGACTGATCGACACGACGGAGATGTATCTCCGCACCATCCTCGAACTGGAGGAGGAAGGCGTCGTCCCCATGCGCGCCCGGATCGCCGAACGGCTCGACCAGAGCGGTCCGACGGTCAGCCAGACGGTGGCCCGCATGGAGCGCGACGGCCTGGTGGCCGTCGCCGCGGACCGCCACCTGGAGCTGACCGACGAGGGCCGCCGCCTCGCCACGCGCGTGATGCGCAAGCACCGCCTCGCCGAGTGCCTGCTGGTCGACGTGATCGGCCTGGAGTGGGAGCAGGTCCACGCGGAGGCGTGCCGCTGGGAGCACGTGATGAGCGAGGCGGTCGAGCGCCGCGTCCTCGAACTGCTGCGCCACCCCACCGAGTCGCCGTACGGCAACCCGATCCCGGGCCTGGAGGAACTGGGCGAGAAGGACGGGGCGGACCCGTTCCTGGACGAGGGCATGGTCTCCCTGGCCGACCTCGACCCCGGCTCCGACGGCAAGACCGTCGTCGTCCGCCGCATCGGTGAGCCGATCCAGACGGACGCCCAGCTGATGTACACGCTGCGACGGGCGGGCGTGCAGCCCGGCTCCGTGGTGAGCGTGACGGAGTCGGCGGGCGGGGTCCTCGTGGGCAGCGGCGGGGAGGCGGCGGAGCTGGAGGCGGATGTGGCTTCGCATGTGTTTGTCGCGAAGCGGTAGGTCGTCGGGGGTTGAGGTCGAGTGTTGAGGTCGGGGTCTGTCTTTTTGTAGTGAATCGCTGACGCACCGTGACGGTGCGCGTTATGCTTCCCGTTCCTTCGCGTGGGGTGGCGCGGAGGTGTGGGGCGCTTCTGTGGCCGGTTGACTGCGCCGAATCGCAGCGCATTCGCGGGTCGCGTGCAAGTCTGTCCCTTGAAGAGAAGGGGGCGGGCATATGCGCGGTGGACATGTCGAGGGCCCCGGCGCCCAAGAGCGCCGGGGCCTGTCCTCCCCTGTGCTGACCCGGAGCCCCGAGCTCCCAGGGTCATCCCCTTCGGACCGTTTTCCCCGATCGGTCCGCCTCCCGTTCAAGGTCTCCCCTCGGCGACGGCGACCAATCCCCGGGGCATGTCACTCGAATGAGGGGTGTTGCCGTCCGGGACGGGAGTTTCGAATGGGCATTCGATACCGTGAGGTGGTGGTTGCCACGGATGGCGTGCTGTAGCGACAGCTGGCGACCATGATGACGAGCCCGCGGGGGCGGGGGCTACGGAACTTCGACGAGCGCGTGGACCGGCCGGCTCGAAGCGGGAGCGAGCGGTCCGAGCGGAGCCAGGGGGGTGCCAGGACGATGGTGCGGCGCATCGACGTGACCGGAGCGGGTGGGGTACGCCTCGCGGCCTGGGAGTTCGGCGATCCTCCCAAAGGGGATGCCGTTGCGGGGGATGGTGTTGCAGGGGATGGCGTGACGGGGGGTGCGGGGTCGGGTGTGGATGCCCGGCCCGGGGTGCTGTTGCTGCACGGGCTCATGGGGCGTGCCGCGCACTGGACGTCCACCGCGCGCTGGCTCGCCGCCCGGCACCGGGTCGTCGCCCTCGACCAGCGCGGCCACGGCCGCAGCGAGCGGCCCGCGGAGGACGCCTACACCCGGGAGGCGTACGTCGCCGACGTCGAAGCCACCCTCGAACAGCTCGGCCTCGCCCCGGCCGTCGTCGTCGGCCACGCCATGGGTGCCCTGACGGCCTGGCAGCTCGCCGCCAAACGGCCCGACCTCGTCCGGGGGCTGATCATCTGTGACATGCGGGCCTCCGCGCTCGGCGCCGCCTCGCAGCGGGAGTGGGAGGGCTGGTTCAAGTCCTGGCCCCTGCCGTTCGCCACGCTCGCCGACGTGCGGCGGTTCTTCGGGGCGGACGATCCCTGGTGCGAGCGGCCCAACCCCGCCCGGGGCGAGTGGTACGCCGAGGTGATGCGGGAGTCCGTCGACGGGTGGCGGCCCGTGTTCGAGCCGGAGCACATGCTCAAGTCCCGGGAGACGTGGGTGTACGACGCGCACTGGGAGGAGTTGGCGCAGGTGCGGTGCCCGACGTTGGTGCTGCGCGGGCTGGACGGGGAGTTGGGGCGGGCGGAGGCGCAGGAGATGGTGCGGGTTTTGCCTCTCGGCGAGTATGCGGAGGTGGCTGATGCGGGGCATTTGTTGCACTATGACCAGCCGGAGGGGTGGAGGGCCGTAGTTGAGCCGGTGGTGGACCGGTGGTTGGGGGGCGCCTAATAGCTCGGGGGTGGGGGGTGTGTTTGCGGGTGCGGGCCGGTGGGGGCTGGTCGCGCAGTTCCCCGCGCCCCTAAAAACGTGCGGGCGCCCGGGGAAAAAGGCGGCCGGAGGGGGAAAGCAGGGGCTGCGCCCGCTTTCGGCTCGCCCCTGCGTAAATAAGTCCCCCCGCTACTCCTTGCTGACCGCCGTCAGGATCTCCGGCAAGCGGCGGACCGTCCTCGGGGCCGCCAGGTGTAGGCCCAGCAAGGTGATCGCTGTGCCGTAGGACGCGCCCATGGGCAGGATGGTCCAGGTCCAACCGTCGCCGTCCGCCGTGGCGTTGAGCCAGATGGTGGCTGTGATGACCGGGGACGAGATGAGGGCCGCTGCGATCATGCCGCCGAAGATGGAGGCGGTGACCAGGCCGGACTGGCCGGGGGCCGCGTTGCGGCGGCTGTCCTGGGGGATGGTGTAGGGGAAGTGGGCCGAGGACCAGGCGCCGGTGGCGAGCATGGCGCCGAGGAGGGCGAAGGAGATGCCCAGGGCCTCCGGGAGGGTGTGCCAGTCGTGCAGGAGGCCGGCCGTCAGGGTGGTGACGAGGGTGGCGTACGGCAGGGTGATGAGCAGCAACGCCAGGGCGCGGCCGGAGAGTTCGGCGTAGGCGTCGCGCGGGGAGGCGATCGTCGTGGCGACCATCCAGAACGCGGACGTGTCCTGCCCGAACTGGTTGTACATCTGGATGCCGAGCATCCCGGCGGCGAAGCAGGAGATGTAGACCGAGCCGGTGCCCTGGATCGCGTTGAACACCGGCACGATCAGGCCGATCGCGAGTGAAGTCGCCCACGACGCCTTGGTCTTGGGGTCGCGCCAGATGTAGCGGAGGCTGCGTTCCATGACCGTGCCGACGCGGCCGTCCGGCAGCAGGCGCGACAGGCCGGTCGCCGTCCGCTCCCGGGAGCCCGACGTCTCGGCCGCCCCGACCGTGGAGGCGTCCGGCGCCGTCATCAGCCGGGTCAGGGTCCGCGACCACACCACCAGCAGGGCCACCAACGCCCCGGCGGACAGGACGAGTTGGGCGACGGCAGTGCCGTAGGAACCGTCGCTCGCGGAGTCCACCGCGCCGATCGCCGACGCCGGGGGCACCCAGCGCAGTACGTCCGCGACCGGGTCGAGGCGCCCGAGTCCGGCCGAACCCAGGCGCTGCACACCGAAGTTGACCAGCTGTGCGCCGATCGCGATGACCAGGCCGCTGAGTACGGCGAGGTCGCGGCCCCGACGGCTGGTCAGCAGGCGGACGTTGGCCGCGGCCACGGTCCGCGCGAGCGCCACGCACGTCAGCAGCGCGAGGACGACGGCCACAACCGCCGTGACGTACGCGGCCGTTCCGTGCGCCAGGGAGATCACCGAACCCAGCAGCAGGCACAGCGTGAACGCGGGGCCGATGCCCAGGAGCGAGGCCACCAGCAGCGCCCGTACCAACGGCCGTGGCCGCAACGGCAGCATCACCAGCCGGGTCGGGTCCAGGGTCTCGTCGCCGCCCTGGAAGAACAGCGGCATCACCGCCCAGCCGAGCGCCAGCACGGCGGTCAGCAGCACGGTGACGGCCGCCGCGTGCGCGTTGCCGCGCAGCGCGATCAGCCCGATCAACTGGAGCGCGGACAGCAGCGCCACCAGCACCGCCGAGCCGATGAACGCGGCCCGACGCCCGCCCGACTGCCGCAACCCGTTGCGCAACAGGGCGAGTTTGAGCCGTACGACGATTGGAGTGAGGCCGGTAAGAGGAGGAGCCGGCGCGGTTGTGGTCATCGGGGCGCTCCGCCGCCCAGCCAGTCCAGGTCCGTTGCGGTGGTGCGGCCGTTCGCGCCGACCAGTTCCAGGAACGCCTGCTGCAACGTCGGTGCCTCGCCGCGGACTTCGGCGAGCGGGCCGTGCGCGCGGATGCGCCCGGCCGCCATCACGGCCACCCAGTCGCACAGCGACTCGACCAGCTCCATGACGTGGGAGGAGAAGACGACCGTGGCGCCCGAGGCCGTGTACCGCTCCAGGACACCGCGGATGGTCTGCGCGGAGACGGGGTCGACGCCCTCGAACGGCTCGTCCAGGAAGAGGACTTCGGGGTTGTGGAGGAGAGCCGCCGCCAGCCCGATCTTCTTGCGCATGCCGGTCGAGTAGTCGACGACGAGTTTGTGCTGGGCCCCGGCCAGGTCGAGGATGTCGAGCAGCTGGGTGGCCCGCTTGTCGACCTCGGCGCCGGGCAGCCCGCGCAACCGGCCCGTGTACGCGAGGAGTTCCCGCCCGGAGAGCCGCTCGAACAACCGCAGCCCCTCCGGGAGGACCCCGATACGGGCCTTCACCGCGACCGGGTCCGCCCACACGTCGTGCCCCACGACCTCCACCCGGCCGAGGTCGGGCCGCAGCAGCCCGGTCACCATCGACAGGGTCGTCGTCTTCCCGGCCCCGTTCGGCCCCACGAGCCCGATGAACCGCCCGGCAGGCAGCTCCAGATCAATCCCGGCGACGGCGACCTGCTCCCCGAACCGCTTCCAGAGCCCTTGGATGCGGACGGCGGCCGGACCCGTTTTCCCTGCTTCGGCTGATACTCCGTCGCTCATACAAGCACCCTAGGGGCAGCGCCCCCGTTAGGGGCGCGGGGCTGTGCCGATATGCGGCTCCGCCGCGCGGGCGCGAGCAACCACAGACGACCCGCAGTCGCCGACGGACCCTATCGATCCCTGCCGCAGGCGTAAGCCAAAGCGGAGATCAGCTCCTCCGCATCCGGCAACCACCGATTCGCTGCCGTCGGGCGGCAAGCCCACTGCACGGCGCCCCGCGACCCGAACCGCGTGGGTGGCGCCGCCACGTACGACCCCTCTCCCAGCGCCGTGAGGTCCAGGCTCCCGAGCGACCAGCCCAACTTCCGTACCAGGTCCGGGAGTTTCGCGGACGCGCCCGGCAGGACGAAGAACTGCATGCGGCGGTTGGGGGACAGGGTGACCGGACCGAGCGTCAGTTCCATGCGCTCCATGCGTGCGAGCGCGAGGAACCCGGCGGTCTCGGTGACGTCGAGTGCGTCGAACGTGCGTCCCGTGGGCAGCAGGATCGACGCGTCCGGCTGCTTCTGCCACAGCCGGCGGGCGACGGTCGCGCTGCCGGTCGCCAGGGTCGCCCAGTCGTCCCCTACGGGGTGGGCACCGGGTGCGGCGCACGCGGGCTGTCCGCAGGAGCAGCGGTGCGTGCCCTCGACGGCCTCCAGCCAGGTGCCGGGAAAGACGTCCCAATGGCGTTCTTCGGCGTAACGTACGGCGGCTTCAAGGAGGGATTCGCCGCGCTGCTGGGGAATTTGGGCAGCATCAGGGCCCGCGATGGTCTCTTCCACGATGAAGACAACTCTAGCCGTCACCGGGGGTTACGCATGCCACATGCGCGGGGGAGGAGCGGCCCCTTTTCCGGTGGGGCGCACGGATGCATGGCCGGGGGCGCGCGAGCGGATCGGCAGCGGGGGTGGGTAGCCACGGATGGGGAGAGCAACCGCCTTTACCCCGGCAATCCTGGCATGTCTCGCATTGTCCGTATCGCAGCGGGGCATCGATCTTCAAGGCCGGATCTTTTCGGTGCGGTTGAGGCCGGATCTTGGTGCGGTTGTTGACGGAACACCAACTCGGTGCGTGGGCAGGCACCGTAGCCACAGGGGGTTGAACCATGGCCGCAAGGCCCCTCGTCGCCCGGCAGCCGAACGAGCGGTTGCAGGCACTCATTCAGGAAGCGGGCTGTTCGAACGCCGGACTGGCCCGCCGGGTCAACATGTGCGGTGCGGAGCACGGCCTGGATCTGCGCTACGACAAGACGTCCGTGGCCCGTTGGCTGCGCGGACAGCAGCCGCGGGGCCGCGCCCCGGCGATCATCGCCGAGGCCCTCGGCCGCAAGCTCGGCCGTACGGTCACGATCGACGAGATCGGCATGGCCAACGGCAAGAACCTCGCCTCCGGCGTCGGACTCCAGTTCTCGCCGACCGTCCTCGGCGCCATCGAGCAGGTCTGCGAACTCTGGCGCAGCGACGTCGGCCGCCGGGACTTCCTGTCCGGGTCCTCCGTCGCCGCCTCCGCGCTCGTCGAACCGAGCCGCGACTGGCTGATCTCCGCCCCCGACTCGCAGGTCGCGCGCACCGCCGGGCCCCGGGTGGGACCCTCCGACGTCGCCGCCGTCCGCGCGATGACCCAGGCCCTCGTCGACCTCGACCACCAGTACGGCAGCGGACACGTCCGCCCCGTCGTCGTCCACTACCTCAACTCCGTCGTCTCCGGGCTGCTCGCCGGCTCCTACCGCGAGGCCGTCGGGCGCGAACTGTTCGCCGCCGTCGCCCGGTTGACGGAACTCGCCGGGTACATGGCCATCGACACCGGCCAACCCGGCCTCGCCCAGCGCTACTACATCCAGGCACTGCGCCTCGCCCAGGCCGCCGGAGACCGCGCGTACGGCGGTTACGTCCTCGCCGCGTCCATGAGCCACCTCGCCGCCCAGCTCGGAAACCCGCGCGAGATCGCCCAGTTGGCGCGCGCGGCCCAGGAGGGGGCGCGCGGACGCGTGACCCCGCGCGCGGAGTCCATGTTCTACGCGGCCGAGGCGCGCGGGCACGCGCTCATGGGCGACGTCCGGGCCGCGCAGACCGCGTCCGGCAAGGCGGTCTCCGCGCTCGACGCGGCCGACGGCTCCTCCGGCGACGACCCCGCGTGGATCGCCCACTTCGACGAGGCTTATCTCGCCGACGAGTTGGCGCACTGCCACCGCGATCTCGGGCAGGCCGAGGCGGCGGCGCGGTGCGCGTCGGAGTCCCTCGCCGCGCATCCCGTCACGCGCGCCCGGCGGCGGGCGATCGGGCTCGTGCTGCTCGCCAGCGCGCAGGTTCAGCTGCGCGAGGTCGAGCAGGCGTGCCATACGGGGTTGCAGGCGGTGGAGTTGCTGGGGACGTTGCGGTCGAATCGGGGGGCCGAGTATTTGGAGGACTTCCAGGCCCGGCTTGAGCCGTTTCGGGAGGAGGCGGTTGTTCGGGAGTTCGGGGCGCGGGTCGAGTTGCAGGCGGCGTAACTCCGCTGGTTCGCCGTGGTTGCTCGCGCCCACGCGGCGGAGCCGCAAATGTCACAGCCCCGCGCCCCTTTTGGTGTGAACGTTTCGCGGTAGGGGTGCGGGGGGTTTGAGGAGAGTCGAGTAGAGGCTGGGGACTCGTTGGCCGGGGGCGTTTCGTTGTTGCTGGTGTTGGGGTAGGCGTCGCGGTCTGTGCTGCCTCGCGTGCGGTTGTGCGGACCGGGTAGCGTGAACCGACGATTCCGAAGATCCCCCATCCGTAGGAGTCCCGGTGACGCAGAGTGGACAGGGCGAGGAGCCCTCGGCGCGGCCCGCGCACGAAGGCATCGTGCTGCCCTCCGACGGTGGCGCGCCGCTGCTGCCGGGGATGACGGGTGGCTCGGGTCAGGGTCGGAGCCATGACCAAGGCCAGGGTCAGGGTCAGGGTCAGAGTCAGGGGTGGAGCGGGGGCTGGGCTCCGGAGCCGCAGCTTCCGCCGCCTCCGCAGGCCCCTTACGGGGCTCCCGCCGAGCAGGGTGCCCCCTGGGGGGCGCAGCCGTCCTGGGACGGGGCGCAGGCGCAGGCCGGAGGCGGGTATCTGCCGCAGCAGGCGCAGCAGTCCCATCAGGCACAGCAGCCGCAGCAGCCCCAGCCCGGCTACGACGCTCAGCTTCCGCAGCCGTATCAGCCGTATCAGCCGTATCAGGAATATCAACCCCAGCCCCAGCAGGAGTCGGCACCGGTGCCGGCACCGGCGCCGTCCTACGGGTCCGCTCTGCCGCCCGAGCAGCCCGCCGCCTCCGGGTATCTGACGCCTTACGACGCCGGGGTCGCCGGTGGGGGTTCCGCGTTGCCGCCGGAGGCCGGGGGCGGGGGTGCGCCGTTGCCGCCCGTCGACGACGGGGCCACGCAGTACATACCGCCGGTCCCCGCCGCGCCCGACGCGCAGGCCACGCAGTACATACCGCCCGTGGGGCCCGGGGCGCTGCCGCCCGAGACGGACCCCGACCACGCCACGCGGTTCCTCGGGCAGACGGCCGGGCCCTTGCCGCCCGCCGTGGACCCGGACGCGCAGGCCACGCAGTACATCGCGCCGGTGAGCGCCGACGGGGGTCGGCAGACGCCCGCCGAGTTCGACAACCTGTTCCGCGGGGGAGGGGCGGGCGCCGGTGCCGGGGGTGCCGCCGCTGCCGCCGCCACGCAGTACCTGCCGCCCGTGGCTCCGCCGCCGGGGGCACAGCCCGGGTTCGGGGCCCAGCCGCAGCCCGGTTACGGCGCGCAGCCCCAGCCGGGCTACGGCGCCCCCCAGCCCGGTTACGGCGCCCAGCCGCCGTACGGTGCTCAGCCCCAGTACGGCGCGCCGCAACCGCCGCCGCCCGCTCAGCCGCCGTCGGGTGAGCGTCGGCGTTCGCGGGTGCCCGTGATCGCCGCCGTGGGCATCGGCATCGTCGTACTCGGTGTGGGTGCGGGCGCGATGCTCAGCGGTGGGGGCGGGGACAGCACCGACGACAACAAGACCGTCGCGGCGACCGCGCCCGCCGTGGACGCGTCGCCGTCCACGGATCCCGCCAAGGCGCAGGCGGTGGCCCTCGACAAGCTGCTCGCGCAGAGCGGGAGCAGCCGGGAGGCCGTGATCGCCGCCGTCGCGAACGTCAAGGCGTGCAAGGCGCTGGCGGCGTCCGCGGCGGATCTGCGGGACGCGGCCAAGCAGCGGGCTTCGCTGGTGACGAGCCTCGCGGGGGTGCCGGTCGACCAGCTGCCCGACCACGCCGCGCTGACCGCCGCCCTGAACGCCGCGTGGAAGGCGTCCGCCTCCGCCGACTCGCACTACGCCGCGTGGGCCGACCAGGCCGCCGGCAAGAAGGGCTGCGCGAAGGGCTCCGCCCGGGCGACCCGCCAAACCGCGGCCGGCAACAAGGAGAGCGGCGTCGCCAGTGCGCAGAAGGCGACGGCGTCGCGGCTGTGGAATGTGATCGCGGCGAAGTACGGGTTGACTCAGCGGGCGGCTACGCAGTTGTAGGAGGCGGTTGAGGGCCGGGTGCGGGTGGGTGGGGGCTGGTCGCGCAGTTCCCCGCGCCCCTCAAAGCAGGGGCTGCGCCCCGCTTTTCCGGCGCCGCGAGTACCCGTCGCTTTCAAGCTCCGGGTGCCTGCGCGTTTTTAGGGGCGCGGGGAACCGCGCGAACGGCCACGACGGACCCGCACCCGCCAACGCACCCGAACCCCCCACCCCCCTATGCGCCCCCGCTACCCATACGTCGTCGCCTCCAACACCTTCCCCACATTCACAAACCCCTTCCGCGCCGCCACCAACCGCCCCTGCTTCACCACCTGGAAGGTCACGTCCGCGTTGACCAGCCGGGGGTATCCCGCCACGCCCTTCAGGTCCTCGAAGCGCCAGCTCAGGGTGGGGGTGAGGCCGCCCGTGGTGACCTTGAGGCCGTCGTCGAGGGCCCGGTGGACCGTACTGGCGGTGATGTCCCCGCCCTTGAGGGACTCGACGACCTGCTGGAAGACCCGGTACGCGATCCACGTCGTCTGCACGCCGGGGTCCGCGGTGTCGATGCGGTCGTCGTCGAATGCCTCCTCGTTGATGACCTTC
This sequence comes from Actinobacteria bacterium OK074, assembly GCA_001298575.1. Classification (GTDB taxonomy): domain Bacteria; phylum Actinomycetota; class Actinomycetes; order Streptomycetales; family Streptomycetaceae; genus Streptomyces. The sequence goes on along the minus strand of LJCV01000245.1, from coordinate 13,115 downwards.
TTCATCGCGTCCCAGCGGGCGTCGCTCGCCACCGGGTACCAGCCGGTGATGTACGACCCCTCGTACGGGCTCGACGCGCCGCCCGAGGCGTTGACCGTGGACTGCTCGACGCTGCCGAGCACCGACGCCGTCCGCACCGCCGGGTAGTCGGCGCGGTCCCGGCGGAAGGAGTCCATGAACGTGTCCGTCTGCTCGTCCAGCGCGGGCACCACGCATCCCTCCGCCGAGGTCGAGGCCGACGTCGACGTCGACGCGCCCGACGTCGCGTACACCAGCGCCTGCTTGGACTGGGTGCCGTACTCGGTGGCGTTCTCGTCGGCCCGCAGGTCGTCCGAGGCCGCGTGGCCGCCGTCCTTGAGCCCCTGGTCGAAGGGCGCCGACAGTTCGTCGCCCGCGATGGTGTCCGGGCGGATGAGCGAGACGGGGCCGCAGTTCTTGCCCAACTCCTCGCCCAGGCCCGCCACGAGCGCGGGCATGCCGCCGTTGACCGGGTACGACAGGGGGCTCTGGAACTCGTCCGAGGTGACGCCGTAGCCGCCGATGTACGGCACGCCCGCCGACTCCAGCGGGGAGAGGAAGGCATCGCCGTGCTGGCTGTAGGAGCCGACGACGGCGACGGCGCCCTCGTCGACCGCGCGCCGGGCGCACTTGGCGGCGGCCACGGTGTCGTTGTGGTCGTTGCAGGTCAGGACCTTGAGCTTGCGGCCGTCGATGCCGCCGTTCTTGTTGACCCAGCGCGCGTACGCCTCCGCGAGCGCGGGCATGCCCGGCTTGTTCGTCGCGTCGGTGTTCTGGGGTGCCCACGTCATCACGGTGATCGTGTCGTCCGCGGCGTCCCCCGTGACCCCGGACACGACCCCGCAGCCGACGGCGATCGACGCACACGCCACCACCGCGCCGAGCCCGAGCAGTACCGGTCTGGCCGGCCTCCTGGGGGCCGAGGGGACAGCGAGGGCCGTGCGTCGACTGCCAGTCATGGAACTGCACGATTCCGTCACACCGTCAACCGGGGTGTGACAGGCGGTCAACGAAAGGTGACGCCCAGGTGAATTACAAGGGTGGGACTTCCGTTTGCGCGGGTTGGGTGCGATCAACGTACGATCACTGACCGTGCAAGGTACGGACAACTCTTCCCGTCAGGGCCGTCGCTCGTCCACGATGGGTGGCATGCCACTCAACGACATGCCGTGGTGGCGCTGGCGCAGCAATGTGCGCTCCGCGCTGCACATGCTCTCCGACCCCGGGTTCCAGCGCGAGGTCTGGCTCGCGGGCGCCGAGGGGTACGGGGACGTCACCGACGCCGTCTACCGGCTCGTCGAGGACACCTGGCTGGACAACTGGTCCGCCGAGAAATACGTCGGCACGATCTTCCGCGACGCGCAGGAGGCCACGCTCGTCGACGGCGCCGTCCTGCGCGTGCTGCGGATCGTGCACCAGGTCGGGCCGGACGCGCCCGTCTCCGCGTACCTCGAACACGAGAACTGGCCCGAGGCCGTACGCGCGGCCCGCGAGGCCCACGTGCACCTGGCGGTGAGCGACGGCGAGGACCCGGACGCGCCGCCGCGCACGCTGGAGGTGCTGCGGATCCTGACCCGGTCCGCCTAGCGGACCGGCGACCCGGGGGCTGGACGGCGTATGGGACCCTGTCCGGTATGAACGAGCAGTCCGACCAGGTCGCGGCCCCCGCCGAGCAGTACGTCCTCACCCTGTCCTGCCCCGACAAGGCGGGCATCGTGCACGCCGTGTCCAGCTACCTGTTCATGACCGGTGGCAACATCGAGGACAGCCAGCAGTTCGGCGACCGCGACACGGGACTGTTCTTCATGCGCGTCCACTTCTCGGCCGAGGCGCCGGTGACCGTGGACAAGCTGCGCGCGAGCTTCGCCGCCATCGGGGACTCCTTCCACATGGACTGGCAGCTCCACCGCGCCGAGGAGCGCATGCGGGTCGTGCTCATGGTCAGCAAGTTCGGGCACTGCCTGAACGACCTGCTGTTCCGCGCGCGGATCGGCGCGCTGCCGGTGGAGATCGCCGCCGTCGTCTCCAACCACACCGACTTCGCCGAGCTGGTCGGGTCGTACGGCATCCCCTTCCACCACATTCCGGTGACCAAGGACACGAAGGCCGACGCCGAGGCGCGGATCCTGGAGATCGTGCGCGAGGAGAACGTCGAACTCGTCGTCCTCGCCCGCTACATGCAGGTCCTCTCCGACGACCTGTGCAAGGCGCTCAGCGGCCGGATCATCAACATCCACCACTCCTTCCTGCCGAGCTTCAAGGGCGCGAAGCCGTACCACCAGGCGCACGCGCGCGGGGTGAAGCTGATCGGCGCGACCGCGCACTACGTCACGGCCGACCTCGACGAGGGGCCGATCATCGAGCAGGAGATCGAGCGGGTCGGGCACGGCGTCACGCCGGACCAACTCGTCGCCATCGGGCGCGACGTGGAGTGCCAGGCGCTGGCGCGCGCGGTCAAGTGGCATGCGGAGCGGCGGATTTTGCTGAACGGGCGGCGGACCGTGGTGTTCGCCTGAGCCGTGTCATGACTTGAGCCGTGCCGCGAGGGGGTCCGCTGTCGTGTGACGCGGATCACCGCAGCGCCGTCCCCGTCGCGGACAGGGAGCAGTGTGGAACATTCACTGCGTTCCCGAGTGCGGTCCGGTGACCCGGACGCGTTCGGGCAACTCTTCGACGAGCACGCCTCGGTGGTCCACCGGCACGCCGTCCGCATGACCGGTGACCGGGTCACGGCCGACGACATCGTGTCGCTGACCTTCCTGGAGGCGTGGCGGCTGCGCGACCGGGTGCTCCCCGGCGACGAGAGCCTGCGCCCCTGGCTGCTGGGGATCGCCACCAACGTCACGCGCAACACCGCGCGGGCGGCCCGAAGACACCAGGCCGCGCTCAGCAGACTCCCGCCCCCCGACCCCGTACCGGACTTCGCCGACGAGGTGACCCGGCGGCTGGCCGACGCCGACGAACTGGCCGCCGCGCAGCGGGCGTTGAGAAAACTGCGGCGCGGGGAGCGCGAGGTGTTCACGCTCTGCGTGTGGGAGGGCCTGGACGCGGTCACGGCCGCCGCGGCCCTGGGCGTGGCCGTCGGCACCGTACGCTCCCGCCTCTCGCGCGCGCGAAAGCGCCTCCGCGGACTCACCGAACGGGAACTCCGACTCGACGACGGCGCACGCGACGTGGGCGGCACGGACGTCAACAGCCGTACGGATGACGGCACTTGGCGGATCGGAGTGCAACGCCCGGACCCGGTCGGACAGTTACCAGGCAGCCGCCAGCAGACGGCTCGGTCCACGCAGGAGAAGAGGCGATGAACACCAATCCGCTACGACGCGAGTCGCCGGCCGACCACCAGGATCTGGCCGAGCTGCTGCCCGCGCCGGGCCACCCGGTGCTCTCGCGGGACCGCCACCGCGTTCTGAGGGAACACCTGATGGCACACATCACCCACGAGAGCACTGAAGAAAGCGCTGAAGACAGCACTCGCGAGCGGTTGGATGCGACGGGCGCCTCGTCCAGCGCGTCGCCCGTGAGCCCCGGCCCCCGGCGCCCCCGCCGCCGTCTCGTCCTCGTCGCGGCGCCGCTGGCCCTGGCCGCCGTCGTCGGCCTGGGCGCGGTCGTGGTCGACGGCGTGCGGGACGGCGGGCACGGTACCGCCGCCACCGCGGGCGGGCCCGGGACGGCCGCGCAACTGCTGGACCGGATCGCCCTGGCGGCGGCCGACCAGCCGGTGGTGACGGTCCGCGACGACCAGTACATCTACACCAAGTCCCAAGGTTCGGCACGGGAGTTGGGCGTCGACTTCGGCGTGCCCGAGGAGCTGATGCACCGCAAGGGGCCCATCAAGATCCCGGAGTACAAGGGTGCCGTCCGGCGCGAGCAGTGGGACTCGGTGAACGGCAAGCAGAACGGTCTGCGGAAGGGCGTCGCGGTCTCCGACCCGGCCAAGACGATGACCATGCGCATGATCGGCGTCGGATACCTCACCTTCCGGCAGCTCCAGGCCCTGCCCACCGACCCGGACGCGCTGCTGAAGAAGTTCTCCGGCGACGTCGAGGGCTCCCAGGCGCGCCGCACGGAATGGATCGTCGAGAACGTCGGCGCCATCCTCGACGACGCCACCCTGCTGCCCGACCTCAGCGCCGCGATCTACCGTGCGATGGCCGGGCTCTCGGGCGTCGGCGTCGTCGAGCACGTCAAGGACGCCGCCGGGCGGGAAGGCGTCGGCCTGACGTTCGCGGGCGCCCCCAAGGGCTACGCCTGGGTCTTCGACGCGACGAGCCTCAAGTACCTCGGGACGACCAAGAGCGCGCTCCTGGACGCGGGCGTCGCGGACAAGAGGGGGGAGGTGCCGGGGAGCTAGCCCGTCCTGGGCCGGTGGTCGGGGGGCGTCAGCTGCGGCGGACGCCCCTCCCCAACCACCCTTCATACGCCACTACTTACGCCTGTACATCCGGCTACATGCGGCTCAAAGAAGCCGCCGCCAGCAGGACGTCCCGGATCGCCTCGCGGTCGCCGCCCCGGCCCGCGGCGGCCTCGTCCGGCGGTACCCGGCCGGCCGCCACCCGGCAGAACTCCACGCCGTCCAGCGCCACATGGGCCACCTCGTGGTCCGCCGACGCCGCCGCCCCCGGCGAGTCCAGCGGGATCAGCCACTCCCCGCCGCCCGAGCCCTCGATCTCCAGCCGCAGACTGCGCCCCGGCGCGCCCGCCGCCACCAGATGGCGCGGGCCGCCCGGCGCCGCGAGCCCCGCCTGGCGGCGGGCCGCCAGCGCCTCCGGCAGCATCCGCGCCGCCAGGTCGATCATCTCGTGCAGATGGCGCGGCGACGGCGGGGCGTACGGGTAGTCCACCGCGTCCGCGATGTCCTCCCCGTGCACCCAGCACTCGAACGCCCGGTCCACCAGCGCGTCCCGCAACGGCAGTTCGAAGTCGCCGTACGACACGGCGAGCCGCCCGGAGCCGCCGCCCGCGAACGCCGCCGTCCGCACGATGTCGTGCGTCTGGTCCCGCCAGGTGCCGCGCACCGACCGCGTGTGCGGGAAGTGCGCCGCCTGCCAGTACACCTCCGTACGGGCGGCCGGGGTGCTGTGCGCCACGAGGGTGTCGCCGAGCGGGTCGGGCAGGCCGAGGGCGATGCCGACCAGGCCGTCGACGCTCAGCAGGTGCGCGATGACCCCGGCGACCGTCGTACGGCGGCTCGCCGGGCCCAGCCCGTCGAACCAGCGCAGCCGCACCGGCGCGTGCCACTCGCCGTCGCCGAAGTCCTGCAACAGCGCGTCGAGCCGGGCCGCCTCCGCGTCGTACGACGCCGCCCACTCCGGTACGGGGATGCGCGGCGGGCGGCGGTCGAGACAGCTCGCCAGCACGCGCGTGCGCAGCCCGGGGTCGAGGTCGAGCGTCTCCGGCGGGTGCAGCAGCCCCACGGCCTCCCGCAGCCGCAACGCCTCCTCCGCGCACGGCCCGCAGCCGCCCAGGTGCTCCTCGACGGCCACGGCCTCCGCCGCCGAGCACGCGGCCAGCGCCCAGGCGCCGAGCAGCGACTTCAGCACGGGGTGGGGGAGGTCGAGGGGGGTCATACGAGCCTCGTCCGGGGCGCCCTCCGGGGGGCCCTCCGGGGCGGCTTCCGCGCCGTCGTCGAGTGCGGGCAGTGGGCGGCCGGTGTCCTCGACGGACGTACGGGGCAGGGGTATGCGCGGCGGCCGGGCGGGGTCGCCCGCGGCGTCGCCGGCACCGCCGTCCGGCCCGGCGGGTCCACCGGCACCGCCGGGCCCACTCCCAGGCCCGTGCCCATGACCCTGGCCTTGGCCGGATTCGTCGCCACCGCCCCCAGCCCCCTCCGCGGAACTCCCCGCCCCCGAAGCCGCACCGCGCGCACTGTTCAACCCCTCATACGCCTCGGAATACGCCTCGAAATACGCCTCGGACCGCGGCTCAAACCGCTCGGCCCCGCTGCCGTTCACGCCGGACCTCCGACCCTGGGCGGGGTGCCCGACGGGCCCGTGTCGTGGGCCGTGGACAGCAGCTGGAGGCCCAGGCGGAGGCGGCGGCGGGCCTCGTCCTCCGAGATGCCCAGGTCGGTGGCGGTCTGGCGGTAGTCGCGGCGCTGGAAGTACGCGCGGTCCAGGGCGGCGCGCAGCGGGGCCGGCATCGACTGCACGATGTAGTCCGCGCGGGCCGCGACCGATGCGTGCCGCACCCTGCGCTCCAGCTCCTGCGTCGCCTGTGTGCCGCCGCCGTCGCGGACCAGCGCGGCGGTCTCGTTGGCGCGCAGCCGCTGTACGGCGAGCCGTTGGGTGAGCGCGGCTATCCAGGAGCGCAGCGGACCCTGCTTGGGGTCGTACGCGTCCGGGTTCTCCCAGACGTGGTGGAAGACCTCGCGCGTGAGGCCGTCGGCGTCGGCGTCCTCGCCCAGGATGCGGTGGGCGAGGGAGTGCACGAGCGAGGCGAAGCGGTCGTACAGCTCGCCGAGCGCGGCGGCCTCACCGCGCGCGAGCCGCTGCTGCATCTTGCGGTCCCAGCGCAGCGGTCCGTTCTTCGTCGCCATGCGGCCCCTCAATCCTTGCCCTACCCGGCGCCTGTCCTGCGTTTGTCCTACGTCTGTCCTCTACCTGTCCTACGCCTGTCCCATGTTTCCTACGTTGCCGGGGTGCCCGATGTTCGGCCGCGCCCCGGGTTCCCTTGGTTTCACCTGGTTTCGCCGGACCGTCCCTGGTCCAGCCTGCTTCCCCACGCTCTTCGAATGTAGTCGGCACGTCTGACAACGCACGCCCCTTTGCGGCATTGTGCGCCCCTTCATACGCCTCGGATGATAGGGATCCGGCCGTTCCCCGTACCCCCGATGACGTGACCGACTCCGATCGCGTTCTGATCGGATTGGACCGATACGGATCTGAAATGCTCATTAAATGGCCGAAGGGACTAGAGCCCCCCTCGACGTCGCGGTGTTTCATGGAACGGCGAGTGGGCAGCCGCGCTGATGGAAGCGTAGGAATGGCTTCCGTTTTTGATCAGCGGGTGGGCGAACGGAAGGCATGGCGGTGGCGCTCAAGGTGACCGGAACCGACAACGGCGGCTGGGCTGTGCTCACGGTGGCGGGCGAACTCGACCTGGTGACCTCGCCGGAGCTGCGCCGACGCGTGCACGCCGTGGTGGCCGACGGCCGCCACCGGCTCGTGCTCGACCTCTCCGACGTGCGCTTCTGCGATTCGAGCGGCGTCGGCGTACTGATCGCGACGCGACGGCTGCTGCGCTCCTGCCGGGGGCGGCTGCGGCTGATCCTGCCCGACGAGTACGGCAATGAGGGCGCCCATGTGAACCGCGTCCTCGCCGCCCTCGGCGTCCGCCGCCTCTTCGACGTCCACCCGGACCTCGCCACGGCCGTCACCGAGCCGGACCCGGCGGCGGTGGCGTAGCCGGGCCGCTGGCCTCCCTGACGCTTTCCGTCCGTTTTCGGGGTGAGGTACCTCATACCCCGGACACCGCTCGGCCACACTGTTGTCCCAGAATTCCCGCAGTCTTGGTACAAGGGCCGCTTTCCCGCTCCCGACCGGCCGCCGGCGTCGTACGCTCCGAGCGAGAAAGACCCCACGTTCACGTAAGGCGGCCCGAGATCACATGGTCAGCACCGAGTACGAGCGCAGGATCGCCGCCCGGTTCGCAGGTTTCGACCAGGACGGCAACGGCTCCATCGACCGCGAGGACTTCAACGCGGCGGCCAAGGCGCTGCTGACGGAGTTCGGCGTCACGGCCCGTTCCGACCGGGGCCAGGCCCTGTACGTCGGCGCCGAGGCGTTCTGGCAGGGCATGGCCGGCATCGCGGACCGGGACGGCGACCAGCGCATCACCCGCGAGGAGTTCGTCGGCGGCGCCGTCAAGCGGCTGCGCGACAGCCCCGACCGCTTCGCCGAGATCGCCCGCCCCTTCCTGCACGCGGCCCTCGCCGTGGCGGACGGCGACGCGGACGGCACCGCGAGCGTCCCCGAGACCGTACGCGTGCTGCGCGCCCTCGGCGTGGACACGGAGGTCGCGATGACGGCGGCGAACATGCTCGATGCGGACGGCGACGGCAAGGTGGGCGAGGCGGAGATCGTGAACGCGTTCGCGCGTTACTTCACCGTGCCCGAGTAGGAGCCTGAACCTCACCGTGCCCGAGTAGGGACCTGAACTTCACCGTGCCCGAGTAGGGACCTGAACTTCACCGTGCCCGAGCAGGGCCCGAATAGCGTTCCCTGAGTTGGTACTTGAGCACCTTCCGCAGTGTCTCGTTGCGCGGCAGGGCGTCCACCACCTCCAGCCGCTCCGGCACCTTGTGGACGGCCAGCCCCTGCGCGCGCAGATACGAGTTCACCGCCGCCAGGGTCAACTCCTGTGCTCCGTCCGGTTGTTCGACGACCGCGCAGACCAACTCCCCGCGTTCGGCGTCCGGCAGCCCGATCACCGCCACGTCCCCGACCGCCGGGTGCGCGTGCAGCAGGTCCTCGATCTCCTTCGCCGAGATGTTCTCGCCCTTGCGGATGATGACGTCCTTGAGCCGCCCGGTGAGCACGAGATGTCCGCTGCCGGTCACCCGCCCGAGGTCGCCGGTGCGCAGGAACCCGTCCGCGTCGAACGCCTCGGCCGTCTGCGCCGGGTCCAAGTACCCCTGGCACACGGCCTCTCCGCGCAACCGCACCTCCCCGTCGACGATCCGGATCTCCATCCCCTCCGGCGGTCGCCCCTCGGTCGTCGCGAGGTTCTCCACGGTGTCGTCGGGCGCCCCCATGGTGATCATCGGCACCTCGGTCATCCCGTACCCGTGCGTCAGCTGCACGCCCATCTCGCGTACGACGGCGTGGTACACCTCCGGCGGCTTGGGCGCCCCGCCGCCCGCGAGCAGCCGCAGCGAGGGGATGACCTTCGTCCCCGGCTGCTTGCGCTGCTCGGCAAGGAACATGGAGTAGAAGGCGGTTGAGCCGCCGGCGACCGTGACGCCGTGCCTGCGGTACTCCGCCAGCGCCTCCGGCAGCGCGAACTGCTCGAACAGCACCGCGGGGAAGCCGTACAGGAGCAGCATCACCGTGTAGTCGGGCCCGGCGATGTGCGCGTAGGGGAAGGCCATCGAGCCCACGTCGGCGTCGGTGAGGTGCAGTGCGTGGGCGAGACACGAGCCGCCCGCGATCAGCGAACGGTCCGTGTGCAGCACGCCCTTGGGGTCCGAGGTGGTGCCCGAGGTCCAGTAGATCCAGCGGACCGTGGTGCCGTCGGCGGGCGGAGGGGGCAGCAGGGCCGGGTCACCGTCCGGGAGTCGGGCGCTGTCGTACGCCTCGAAGACGCCCTTCGCGCCGAGCCGGCGGGCCAGCGCCGTGTGGTCGTAGCCGCGCCACACGCCCGGTACGGCGAAGTACTCCGCCCTCGACTCCCGCAGCGCGAAGCCGACTTCGCGGTCGCGGTAGAAGGGGATCACCGGGGACTGCACGGCACCGAGCCGGGCCAGCGCGAAGGAGAGCAGCGCGGTCTCGATCCGGGTGGGCAGCTGCCAGGCGACCACCGTGCCGGGGCGCACACCCATGCCGTACAGCCCGGCCGCCAACCGCTCGGCCTTCTCCCGTAGTTCACCGAAGGTGAGGGTGCGGTCGTCCTGGAGGAGGACCGGGCGGTCGGGGGTGAGTTCGGCGCGGCGGACGGTCAGCTCCCACAGGGTGGGGGCGGAACTCAGGGCGTGTGCGGTGTCGTTCACGGCGGCGGCCCCCGGGTGGCGGAGTCTGGCTGCGGGAAGGGGAAGCTGACGGTTCGTCAGATGGTGTGCCAGAGCGTAAGGCGGTGCGCCTTGTCGGTCCAGGGGGGTGGAGCTAGCCTTCGGCGGAGGCAGGGAAATCTGACGCATCGTCAGAACGGGTAGGTGGATGGCTGGTGGATCTCGCGTACACACCCGAAGAGGACGTGTTCCGGGGGGAGTTGCGGGAGTGGCTCGCGAAGACACTGCCTCTGCTGCCGCCGAAGCCGTCCCCCGACGACTGGCCCGCGCGGCGCGCGTACGACCTCGGCTGGCAGCGGATGCTGTACGACGCCGGGTACGCGGGGCTGAACTGGCCCCTCGACGCGGGCGGCCAAGGGGCCAGCCCCACCCGGCAGTTGATCTTCCTGGAGGAGACGGAACGGGCGGGCGCGCCCTACGTCGGCGCCAACTTCGTCGGGCTGCTGCACGCCGGGCCGACCATCGCCGCCGAGGGCAGCGCGGCGCAACGGGCGCGCTGGCTGCCGCCGATCCTGCGCGGGGAGGCGGTGTGGTGCCAGGGGTTCAGCGAACCGGACGCCGGGTCCGACCTCGCTTCCCTGCGTACCCGGGCCAGCCGGGACGGTGACACGTACGTCGTGAACGGCTCGAAGATCTGGACCTCGCACGCCGAAGTCGCCGACTGGTGCGAGCTGTTGGTGCGCACCGACCCGGACGCGCCCAAACACCGCGGCATCACCTGGCTGGCCCTGCCGATGGACGCGCCCGGCGTCACCGTACGGCCGCTGCGGACGCTCGCCGGGTCCGCCGAGTTCGCCGAGGTGTTCCTCGACGAGGTGCGGGTGCCGGTCGGCAACCGGGTCGGCGCGGAGAACGACGGCTGGCGCGTGACGATGGTGACGCTGGCCTTCGAGCGCGGCACGGCGTTCGTCGGCGAGGTCGTCGCCTGCCGCCGCGTCCTGGCCCAACTCGCGCACACGGCACGGGGGAACGGGTGCTGGGACGATCCGGTGGTCCGCCGTCGTCTCGGCCGCCTCAACGCCGAGTTCCGCGCGCTGTGGCGGCTGACCCAGTGGAACGTCAGCGAGGCGGAGACCACGGCGGGCGGCGTGCCCGGCGTCGGCGGCTCCGTGTTCAAGCTGCGCTACTCGCACGCACGGCAGGAGTTGTACGACGCCGCCGCCGAGGTGCTGGGCGCGGACGCGCTCGACCTCGGTCAACCCTGGGTCCTGGAACGGCTGTCGGCGCTGTCGTACACCATCGCGGCGGGGACCTCGCAGATCCAGAAGAACATCGTGGCCGAGCGGATTCTGGGGTTGCCCAGGGGGAGATGAGGGGGCGTTCGTCATGTGGGTCTGCCTTGACGGGGAGAGTGGTGGTGCGGGTGCGCTTTCAACTGACTGACGATCAGCGGGCGTTGCGGGACGGGGTGCGGGAGATGCTCGCGCGGTGCTTCGGGCGGGAGGCGCTGCGGGCCGCCGTCGACGAGCCGGGCGGGCCGGTGCTCGACCGGGCGCTGTGGCGGGAGTTGGGGGCCGCCGGGTTCTTCGCGCTGCGGCTGCCGGAGGCGGCGCTGGGGGTGGGGCTGGGGCTGCCGGAGGCGGTGCTGGCGTTCGAGGAGGCGGGGCGGGTGCTGCTGCCGGGGCCGTTGGTGGCGACGCATCTCGCGGCGGGGGTGGTGGCGGGGGCGGATGTCGGGGAGACGGTGGTGACGCGGGTCGACGGTGACGGCCGCGGTGGTGGGGTGGTGGAGTGGTTGGGCGCCGCCGATGTCGTACAGGGGGATGTTTCCGGGGCCGTCGCGGTGCGGTCGGTGGATCCGTTGACGCCTCTGCATCGGGTGGTGGGGGTGCCGTCGGCGGCGGGGGGCGTGGATGTGGTGGGGGTGTTGCTGACCGCCGCCGAGCAGCTCGGGACCGCTGGGCGGGTGGGGGAGCTGGGGGTGCAACACGCCCGGGCGCGTGAGCAGTTCGGGCGGCCGGTGGGGGCGTTTCAGGCCGTCCAGCATGTGTGCGCGGACCTGCTGGTGCGGACCGAAGTGGCGCGTGCGGCCGTGTACGCGGCGGCCGTCACCGTCGATCCGGTCGACATCGCGGCGGCTCGGCTGCTCGCCGACGAGGCCGCCGTGCGCGGCGCCCGCGACTGCCTCCAGGTGCACGGCGGAATGGGGTTCACCTGGGAGGCGGACGTTCACCTGCATCTGAAGCGGGCCTGGGTGCGGGCCCGGCGGGGCGGCGGTGTCACGGAGAGTGAGGAAGTTCTCGCCGCTGCCCTGCTGGCCGAGACGGGGGAGGGAGGGGGGTTCGGGAAATGCGGTGGGGAATCGGGTGGATAAGGAGCGATACGGAAGTTTGATATCGGGTTGTGTCCTAGGCGTGACTTGTCACGGCCTGGAGTCGGTGTGCCGCTCCGGTACCTTGTGTGAGATGCGAGTGGTTCTGAGGCCGATGCATCCCGGTGCGGCGCCCGTGACGGCGCCGACGGTGTCCGTGCGGGTGTCCGCGGGAATGCCTGGTCCGGTGCTGCGCGCCGCTTCGGTTGCGCGTGGGGCGCGGCGGATTGCCGTCGCCGCCTGTTCGACTTCCCGGGGCGAGCGTCGCACAGTATGCCGTACACGTACTCCTTCGCGCTGGAATATGCCCGAAGCGCTTGTTGCGGTGACGGAACGTCAATCATGCTGTCTCGCAAGGGAATCACGGTCCGTGATTCCGCTTCTGCCCTTTGTGCGGCGCGAGGCGATGTGTCCGCCGGTTCGGATGGTGTGAGCGGTGCAGGTGCGTCAAGTGCAGCTGGAGATCCGGCCCGACCCCACTGAAGTGGGCCGGGCGCGGAGATGGGCCCGTTCGCGGCTCGCCGGGTGCGGGGTGGAGGCGGACGAGCCCCTCGCCGAGACGCTCACGCTGCTCGTCTCCGAACTGGTCACCAACGCCGTCGTGCACACCGGGTCCCCGGCGGTGCTGCGGCTGTTGCTGCCGGGGAGTTGGGACGACTCCGCGGACGGGCCCTCCGGCACGGTCCGGTTGGAGGTCGCCGACTCCAGCACGCGGGCGCCGCTGCCGCGGTGCGCGGACGGGGACGAGACCGGGGGGCGGGGGTTGGCGCTCGTCGACTGTCTCGCCGATCGGTGGGGGTGGTCCACGGAGGCTGCGGGGAAGCGGATTTGGTGTGAGGTGGATCGGTGCGGTGGGGGTGGGGACGGCGACGGCGACGGCGGGGCTGAGGTCGGGGAGAGAGGGTTTTGTGCGGGGGTGACCGCGGGGCTTTCGGGGGTGGGGCTCTCGGGTGCGGGTGCGGGTGCGGGGGCCGGTGCGGGTGCGGGGGTCGGGGCCGGGGCGGGTGCGGCTGCGGGTTCGGTCGCCTCGGGTGTTTGCCCGGCGGCGCGGGTTGC
>LJCV01000243.1 GCA_001298575.1 Actinobacteria bacterium OK074 | reverse complement strand
CGTGTTGACCGGGCGGTGGTCGCTGAAGTCGCACCCCTGGCTGGCGGATCACGCGGTGCACGGGGCGGTCTTGTTGCCGGGTACGGCGTTCGTGGAACTGGCGGTGCGGGCCGGGGACGAGACAGGCTGCGACGTACTGGAGGAGTTGACCCTCGAAGCGCCGCTCGTGCTGCCGGCCGACGGGGCCGTTCAAGTGCGCGTCCAGGTGGAGGAGTCGGACGACGACGGGGTGCGTGCTGTCACCGTGCACTCGCGTCCGGACGAGCCCGAGGCGGCCTGGATCCGGCACGCCAGCGGCACCCTGACATCAGGTGGTGTGCCCGCCGACTTCGATCTGACCGCCTGGCCGCCGCCCGGCGCGGTGCCTCTCCCGGTGGACGGCCTTTACGCCCGGCTGGCCGAGCGGGGGCTGGCCTACGGGCCCACGTTCCAGGGGCTGCGGGCGGTCTGGCGGCAGGGCGACGACGTGTTCGCCGAGGTGGCGGTCGACGCGTCGGACCAGGGCGACGGTTTTGGCCTGCATCCGGCGTTGCTCGACGCCGCGCTGCACGCCCTCGGGGTCGGCGAGTTGCTGCGGGACACCGGGCAGCCGTTGCTGCCGTTCGCCTGGAGCGGTATCCGGCTGTTCGCCGAGGGGGCCACCGCGTTGCGGGTCCGGTTGGCGCGTGCCGGTGCCGACGGGGTCTCGCTCCTCGTCTGCGACAGCACGGGTGCACCGGTCGCCGCCGTGGGGTCGCTGGCGCTGCGCCCGCTCTCGCGCGAGCAGCTCGGGGCGGTCGGGACGTCGGCCGCGCTCGACTCGCTGTACCGCGTGGAGTGGGTGCCGGTCGAGGCGGCCGACTTGCCTGCCGCCGACACGAGTTGGGCCGTTGTCGGCGGCGGGACGTCCGGGCCGGGCCGGTCGGAGTGGCCGGTCTGGCCGAGCCTCGCCGAACTGGTCCGCCCCCTCGACGCCGGCGGTGGGGTACCGGATGTCGTCGTGGCACCGTTCGGCTGGGACGACGTGCCGTTGGGCGCGGGCGGTGTGCCCTCCGCCGACGCGGCTCGTGCCGCTACGACGGCCGCGCTCGAACTGCTCCAGACGTGGCTGGCGGAGCCCCGGCTCGCCGATTCACGGCTGGCACTGGTCACCAGGGGCGCGGTCGCCGCGTCGCCGGACGAGGACGTGGCCGATCCGACGCACGCCCCGCTGTGGGGGCTCGTACGGTCGGCGCAGTCGGAGAACCCGGACCGTTTCGTCCTGCTCGACCTCGACGCGGAGCCGAACCCGACGGCGGCGCTGCCCCGGGCGCTGGCCACCGGCGAGCCCGAACTGGTCGTCCGTGGCAGCGACTTGGCCGCGGCTCGGCTCACCGGGGCCGTGGCCACCGGCGACGACACGCTGGTCCTGCCGCAGGACGCGCCCTGGTGGCGGCTGGAGCCCGGCGACCGCGGAACCCTGGAAGAACTCAGCCTGTCGCCCACTCCCGAGGTCGGCAAACCGCTGGCCCCCGGCGAGGTAAGGGTCGCGATCCGCGCCGCGGGGGTCAACTTCCGGGACGTGCTGATCTCCCTCGGGATGTACCCCGACAAGGCGTTGCTGGGGAGCGAAGGGGCCGGGGTGGTGGTGGAGGTCGGCGCGGAGGTGACCGAACTGGTCGCCGGGGACCGGGTGATGGGCCTGTTCACCGGTTCCTTCGGCCCGATCGCCGTGTCCGACTGGCGCATGCTGACGAAGGTGCCCGACACCTGGTCGTTCGTACGGGCCGCCAGTACCCCCATCGTCTTCCTCACCGCCCTCTACGGGCTGACGGATCTGGGTGGGGTGGGGGTCGGGGACCGGGTGTTGGTGCACGCGGCGGCCGGGGGCGTCGGCATGGCTGCGGTGCAGCTGGCCCGGTATCTGGGTGCGGAGGTGTTCGCGACGGCGAGTGCGCCGAAGTGGGATGCCGTAAGGAGTCTCGGCGTTCCGGTTGAGCGGATCGCGTCGTCGCGTGATGTGGGTTTCGAGGCTGCTTTCGGGCGGGTCGATGTGGTGCTGAACTCGCTCGCGGGTGAGTTCGTGGACGCGTCGCTGCGGTTGTTGGGTGCGGGCGGCCGGTTCGTGGAGATGGGGAAGGCCGACGTGCGTGATGCCGGCGTGCTGGCGGAGCGGAGGATCGCTTATCGGGCTTTCGATTTGGTGGAGGCGGGGCCTGATCGTATTCAGGAGATGTTGCGGGAGATCGTCCGGCTGTTCGAGTCGGGTGTGTTGGTGCCGCTTCCCGTGCGGGTGTGGGATGTGCGGCGGGTGCGGGAGGCGTTCCGGTTCGTCAGCCAGGCCCGGCATGTCGGCAAGGTGGTACTGACTCTTCCGTCGGGGATGGGCGAGGGGACGGTCCTGGTGACCGGGGCTACGGGGGTGCTCGGCCGGTTGGTGGCCCGGCACCTGGTGGCCGAACGGGGCGTACGGGATCTGCTGTTGGTGAGCCGGAGCGGCGAAACGGCCCCGGGGGCAAGCGAGTTGGCGGCCGAACTGGCGGAACTGGGCGCGCGGGTGCGGTTCGCGGCCTGTGACGTCGCGGACCGGGGTGCGCTGGCCGGTGTGTTGGAGGGGGTGCGGTTGTCGGGAGTCGTCCATGCGGCGGGTGTGCTGGACGACGCCACGATCGCGTCCCTGACCGCCGAGCAGCTGGACCGGGTTTTCCGCGCCAAGGTGGACACGGCCGTCAATCTGCATGAACTGACGCGGGATCAGGACCTGTCGGCGTTCGTCCTGTTCTCCTCGGCGGCCGGCACCTTCGGCGGGCCCGGACAGGGCAACTACGCCGCCGCCAACGTCTTCCTCGACACCCTCGCCCGTCGGCGCCGGGCCGCCGGGCTGCCCGCGGTCTCGCTCGCCTGGAGTCTGTGGGCCGAACGAAGCGGCATGACCGGCCACTTGGACGACGCCGACCTGCGACGGATGGCCAAGGGCGGGGTCGTACCGCTGACCACGCAACGCGGGCTCGCCCTGTTCGACGCGGCCCAAAGGTTAGACGAACCCGCCCTGGTCCTGGCCCACTTGGACCTCGCCGCCCTCCGTACCCAGGCGGCCTCCGGCGTCGTGCCGGCCCTGCTGCGCGGACTCGTGCGGACCCCGGCCGTCACCCGCCGGTCCGTGGCGGCGCAGGGCGGGGGGTCGGCCGGCGGTCCGTCGCTCGTCGAGCGACTCACCCGGCTGTCGGGTACCGAACAGACCCGTGCCCTGCTCGGGCTGGTGCGCTCCCATGCCGCCGCCGTCCTCGGCCACGCCGGAGGCGGCACGGTGGGGGCCACCCGGGCCTTCAAGGAACTGGGCTTCGACTCGCTGACGGCGGTGGAACTGCGCAACCGGCTCAACGCCGCGACCGGTCTGCGGCTGCCCGCCACCCTCGTCTTCGACTACCCGACCCCTGCGGCGCTCGCCGAGTACCTCCGGGAGGAGCTGCTGCCCGCGGGGGCGGCGGACACCGGCCCGCAGGACGGACCGGACACCGGCCCGGACGGCGGTCCGGACGCGGCCGAGTTCCGGCGGCTGATCTCCGGCATACCCGTCAGCCGATTCCAGGAAGCAGGGCTCATGGAGGCCGTTCTACGGCTCGCCAATGGCGCGAGCGATACGAGCCCGGCTCTTTACGACGGTGGCGCCGACGCTGGCGCTGTCGAACCGGGTGGAGACGCCGGGCCGGGTGAAGCGGAACTGATCGACTCGATGGACGTCGCGAGCCTCGTACAGCGGGCTCTCGGCACGCCGGAAGCCTGAGCGGACGACTGGAGGGGGAACGGACATGACTGCCTCGAACGAGCGGCCCGAGCAGCACGAGCAGAGTGCGCCGCACGAGCCGAACGCGCAGGGCGCACAGGGCGCGCAGAGCGCTCAGAGTGCGCAACTGGTCCAGGCGCTCCGGGCATCGCTCAAGGAGAACGAGCGGCTGCGGCAGCAGACCCGGCAGCTGACCGACGCGGCCAGCGAGCCCATCGCCGTCATCTCCATGAGCTGCCGCTTTCCCGGAGGCGTGAACTCCCCTGAAGAACTCTGGGACTTGCTGATCGAGGGCGGCGACGCCATCTCCGGCTTCCCCACCGACCGCGGCTGGGACCTGGAAGGACTTTTCGACGCGGATCCCGAACGGCCCGGCAAGAGCTACGTGCGGGAGGGCGCGTTCCTGCACGACGCGGGAGCGTTCGACGCGGGGTTCTTCGGGATCTCGCCGCGCGAGGCGCTGGCGATGGACCCGCAGCAGCGGCTGCTCCTGGAGACCTCCTGGGAAGCCCTGGAACGGGCCGGGGTCGACCCGGGGTCGCTGCGCGGCAGCCCGACGGGCGTCTTCGCGGGCGTCAGCGGCTCGGACTACGCCCCGGCACTGGCGGACGTACCCGAGAGCGTCGAGGGCCACCTCATCACCGGCAACTCGGCCAGTGTCGTCTCCGGCCGGGTGGCCTTCACCTTCGGGTTCGAGGGTCCGGCGGCGACCATCGACACGGCGTGCTCGTCGTCGTTGGTCGCGCTGCACCTGGCGGCCCAGTCGCTGCGGCAGGGCGAGTGCTCCCTCGCGCTGGCCGGCGGCGTCATGGTGATGTCCAGCCCGGCGCTGTTCGTTGAGTTCAGCCGCCAGCGCGGTCTGGCCGCCGACGGCCGCTGCAAGGCGTTCTCCGCCTCCGCCGACGGCATGGGCGCGGGCGAGGGCGTGGGGGTCCTGGTCCTGGAACGGCTGTCCGATGCCCGGCGCAACGGCCACGAGGTGCTCGCCGTACTCCGCGGTTCGGCCGTGAACCAGGACGGTGCGTCGAACGGTCTGACGGCGCCGAACGGCCCGTCGCAGCAGCGCGTCATCCGACAGGCGCTGCTGAACGCCGGGGTGTCGGCGGCCGAGGTCGACGTGGTCGAGGCGCACGGAACGGGGACGAAGCTGGGTGACCCCATCGAGGCGCAGGCGTTGTTGGCGACGTACGGGCAAGGGCGGTCGGAGGAACGGCCGTTGTGGCTCGGCTCGGTGAAGTCGAACATCGGGCACGCGCAGGCGGCCGCGGGTGTGGCGGGCGTGATGAAGATGGTGCTCGCCCTCCAACACGGCCTGCTGCCAAGGACGTTGCACGTGAACGAACCGACGCCGCACGTGGACTGGTCGACCGGCACGGTCTCGCTCCTCACTGAACACCAGCCCTGGGCCCGGAACGGGCACCCCCGGCGCGCGGGCGTGTCGTCGTTCGGCATGAGCGGGACCAACGCGCACGTGATCGTTGAGGAGGCGCCGGAGACGACGGAGCCGCCTGCTTCGGGCGCGGGCGCGGATGGTCGACCTGTGGCGTGGGTGGTGTCGGCCGCGTCGGCCGCCGGGCTGCGTGCTCAGGCGGGGCGGCTGGCCGCCGGGGTGGGCGACTCGTCCGCCGTTGACGTCGGGTTCTCGTTGGTGGGCGGGCGCGCGGCGCTGGGCCATCGGGCGGTGGTGTTGGGGCGGGATCGTGGGGAGTTGGTTGAGCGGTTGGGGGCGTTGGAGTGTGGTGTTGAGGCGCCGGGTGTGGTTGTGGGGGTGGGTGCGGATGCGGTTGGTGCTGGTGGGGTGGTGTTTGTGTTTCCTGGTCAGGGGGCGCAGTGGGTGGGTATGGCGGCTGAACTGCTGGAGTCTTCGCCGGTGTTTGCGGCTCGGATGGCGGAGTGCGCGGCGGCGCTGGCGTCTCACGTCGAGTGGTCGTTGCTGGATGTGCTGGGTGATCCGGTGGTGTTGGAGCGGGTTGATGTGATTCAGCCGGTGTTGTGGGCGGTGATGGTGTCGTTGGCTGCGGTGTGGCGGTCGGTGGGTGTGGTGCCGTCGGTGGTGGTGGGGCATTCGCAGGGGGAGATTGCGGCTGCGTGTGTGGCGGGTGTGTTGTCGTTGGGGGATGCGGCGCGGGTGGTGGCGTTGCGGTCGCGGGAGATTGTGGGGATTGCTGGTCGGGGTGGGATGGCATCGGTGGCGTTGCCGGTGGCTGAGGTTGAGAGCGGGCTGGTTCGGTGGTCGGGTCGGTTGTCGGTGGCGGCGGTGAACGGGCCGTCGGCGACGGTGGTGTCCGGTGACGCGGATGCGCTGGCTGAATTGCTGGAGTGGTGCCGTTCGGAGGGCGTGCGCTGCCGTCAGGTTCCTGTCGACTACGCGTCTCATTCGGCGCATGTGGAGGCGTTGGAGTCCCGGTTGTTGGAGGTGCTGGGTCCGGTTGTGCCGCGTGAGGGTGAGGTGCCCTTCTTCTCGACCGTGGAGGGTGCTTACGTCGACGGTAGGGGTCTGGATGCCGGGTACTGGTACCGCAATCTGCGTCAGACGGTTCAACTGGAGTCTTCGGTAAGGGAGTTGAGTACCGAGGGTTATGGCGCGTTCGTCGAGGTGAGTCCGCATCCGGTGTTGGTGACGGCGGTGCAGGAGTCGGTGGAGGCGGTGGATGGTGCGGCGGTGGTGGCGGGTTCGCTGCGCCGCGACGAGGGTGGTCTGGAGCGGTTCCTGACCTCGGCGGCGGAGTTGTTCGTCCAGGGTGTCGACGTGGATTGGAAGGCGGTCCTGCCCGCAGGTCCTCCGGTGGAGTTGCCGACGTATGCCTTCCAGCGGGAGCGGTTCTGGCTGGAGTCGGGTACCGGTGCGGGGGACGTGGGTGCGGCGGGGCTGTCGGCGACGGAGCATCCGTTGCTTGGTGCGGCGGTGCATCTCCCGGGCGGCGAGGTCGTGTTGACCGGGCGGTGGTCGCTGAAGTCGCATCCCTGGCTGGCGGACCGGGAGCCCGTGCCGGGTGCTGTGTTCGTCGAGTTGGCGGTGCGGGCCGGGGACGAGGCCGGCTTTGACGTACTGGAGGAACTGACCCTCGAAGCGCCGCTCGTGCTGCCGACCGACGACGGTGATGTGCAGGTCCAGGTCCAGGTGGGGGCCGTCGACGGTGACGGGGTTCGCGCGGTCACTGTGCATGCCCGTCCGGACGAGCCGGACGCGGAGTGGACCCGGCACGCCAGCGGCACCCTGACATCAGGTGGCGTGCCCGCCGACTTCGATCTGACCGCCTGGCCGCCGCCCGGCGCGGTGCCCGTCCCGGTGGACGACCTCTACGCCGACCTGACCGACCGGGGCATGCCGTACGGTCCCGCCTTCCAGTGTGTCCGGGCGGCTTGGCGGCAGGGCGACGACGTGTTCGCCGAGGTGGCGGTCGACACGCCGGACCAGGGCGACGCCTTCGTCCTCGATCCCGCACTGCTCGACGCCGCGTTTCACGTCGGTGCCCTCCAGGACGGCACCCTTCCGGTGGCCTGGCACGGGCTGCACGTCTACGCGACCGGCGGCTCGGGACTGCGGGTCCGCATACGGCCCACCGGCGGGACCCTTGCCACCGGTGCGAGTACCGACACCGGCTCAAGTACCGCCGTCGGCCCGGTGACGGTCGAACTGGCCGACGCCACGGGCGTGCCGGTCGCCCGGATCGCGTCGGTGGTCCTCGGTGGACCGCAGACCGCCGCGCCCGGCGGATCCGTACCGGCCAACTCCCTCTTCCGGGTGGAGTGGGCTCCGCTCGACCTGCCCGCACCGCCGGCCACGCGCGACGGCCTCGACGGTGTCGCGTGGCTGACGGGCATCGTGGGCGCCGCCCTCCACCCCGACCTCGCGGCGCTCGCGGACGCGGGCGCGCCGGGCACCGTACTGGTGACCCTGGCCGCCGAGCCCGACACGGACGTTCCCGCGGCGGTCCGTACGCTGACCGCTGCGAGTCTCGAACTGGTCCAACGCTGGCTGGCCGACGACCGGTTCGCCGCCTCACGGCTGGTCCTGGTCACGCGTGGTGCCGTCACCACCGGGTACGGCGACGACGTACCCGAGCTGACCCTCGCCCCCGTGTGGGGTCTGGTCCGCGCCGTCCAGTCGGAACACCCCGGCCGTTTCGTCCTGGCGGACGTGGACGACCCGATGTCCGACGACATCCTCGTCGCAGCCCTGGCCGCGGCCCGCGATGAGTCCGAACTCGCCGTCCGCGGGGGAGCGGTGTACGCCCGTCGGCTGGTGCGTGCACAGCCGCCGACGGCCGGGGCCGTCCCGTTCGTGCCGGGTGACGGCACGGTGTTGGTGACCGGGGCGACGGGTGGTCTGGGCCGTCTGGTCGCCCGGCACCTGGTGACCGACCGAGGCGTGCGTGACCTGCTGCTGGTGAGCCGGCGTGGTGCGGAGGCGGCCGGTGCGGCGGATCTGCGGGCCGAGTTGGTCGCGTTGGGTGCCGAGGTGACGTTTGCGGCGTGCGATGTGGGCGACCGTACGGCGCTGGCGGCCGTGTTGGCCGCGATCCCGGCCGGGCGCCCGCTCACCGCCGTCGTACACGCCGCCGGAGTGCTCGACGACGGGACGGTGGAGGCACTCACTCCGGACCGTCTCGACCCCGTCCTGCGGCCCAAGGTCGACGCGGCCGTCCACCTGCACGAGCTGACCAAAGACCTCCCCCTGTCACACTTCGTCCTGTTCTCCTCCCTCGGCGGCGCCTTCGGCACGGCGGGCCAGGCCAACTACGCGGCCGCGAACGTGTTCCTCGACGCCCTCGCCCAGCACCGTCGCGCCACCGGTCTGCCCGCCGTGTCCCTCACCTGGGGGCTGTGGGCCGAACGCAGCGGTATGACCGGCCACTTGAACGAGACCGAACTGCGGCGCATGGCCCGCGACGGCGTCCGGCCCCTCTCCACCGCGGAGGGCCTCGCCCTGTTCGACGCCACCACCGGCGACCAGCCGCACTCCCACTTCGTCACCGCACACCTCGACCTCGCCGCCCTGCGCGCCAAGGCGGACACCGCCCCCGTACCCAGCCTGCTGCGCGGTCTCGTACAACCGCCCCGCAGCCGCCGCGCGGTGACGACCGGAAACGGCACCGGCACCGGAGCCGGCATGTCCGGCGACTCCGACTTCGCTCGACAACTCGCCGGGCTCCCGGCGGACGAACGCGAACGGACCCTGCTCGATCTGGTACGCGGCCATGCGGCCACCGTCCTCGGCCACACCTCACCCGACGCCGTCGAACCCGCTCGCGCCTTCAAGGAACAGGGCTTCGACTCACTGACGGCGGTGGAACTGCGCAACCGGCTCAACACCGCCACCGGCCTGCGGCTGTCCGCCACGCTCATCTTCGATCACCCGTCCCCTCGTGCCCTCGTCGATCACCTGCACACGACGCTACTCGGTACCACTGACAACGCCCCCCTCCCGGCGACGGCCGGCCCGGCGGCCACGGACGAACCGATCGCGATCGTCGGCATGAGCTGCCGCTTCCCCGGCGGGGTGCGCTCGCCGGAAGACCTCTGGCGGCTCCTGCGCGCCGAACAGGACACCGTCGGAGCCTTCCCCGCCGACCGGGGCTGGGACACCGACGAACTCTTCGACCCCGACCCCGGCCGGACAGGCACCAGTTACGTACAGGAGGGCAGCTTCCTCTACGACGCCGGCGACTTCGACGCGGGATTCTTCGGGATCTCCCCGCGTGAGGCAGTGGCGATGGATCCGCAGCAGCGGTTGTTGCTGGAGGCGACGTGGGAGGCGCTCGAACACGGTGGCATCGACCCGGAGTCCCTGCGCGGCAGCCAGACGGGCGTCTTCGCCGGCACCAACGGCCAGGACTACGCCGCCCTGCTGACCAACACCCCCAAGAGCGACGACGGTTACCTCATCACGGGCACCTCCGCGAGCGTCGTGTCGGGCCGTATCTCGTACGCGTTCGGGTTCGAGGGTCCTGCGGTGACGGTGGATACGGCGTGCTCGTCGTCGTTGGTCGCGTTGCACCTGGCGTCCCAGGCGTTGCGCCAGGGCGAGTGCACGATGGCGCTGGCCAGCGGTGTGACCGTGATGTCCACCCCCGACGCTCTGGTGGCCTTCAGTCGGCAGCGGGGGTTGGCGCCGGATGCGCGGTGCAAGGCGTTTGCGGAGGG
>LJCV01000244.1 GCA_001298575.1 Actinobacteria bacterium OK074 | reverse complement strand
CCACCCCACCGCCCCCCCCCCCCCTCGTGACCCACGCCACATTCCGCACCGGAAAAACTTACTTGCCTAACTCAAGCAATCGACATATGCTTGCCTAAGTCAAGCAACCCCAATGGCTCAGCCCGCGCCATTGCTCCGGAAGGATCCGCCATGAACTCGCTGCTCTCGTCGAAGCCCCAGGCGGTGTGCGAGCCGCAGCGCGCGATGCGGACCGAAGGCACGACGGTGGACACGGCGGCCGGTACGACCGCCCCGGCGGCCCCCGGCCCGTTCGCCTCCTTCATCCGGTTCGTGGTCTGCGGCGGCGGGATCGGGGTCCTCTCCAGCCTGGCCGTCCCGATGGTGGCCCTGCTGATGCCGTGGGCGGTGGCGAACGCGGTGATCACCGTCGTCTCCACCATCCTCTGCACCGAACTCCACTCCCGCTTCACCTTCGGCACCGGCCGCAGCGCGGGGTGGCGCCAGCACTGGCAGTCGGCGGGCTCGGCGACGGCCGCGTACGCGGTGACCACCGCCGCGATATTCGTCCTGCACCTGATCCAGTCGTCGCCCGGGATGCTCACCGAGCAGATCGTCTACCTGAGCGCGTCGGGCCTGGCCGGCATCGGCCGCTTCGTGATCCTGCGGGTGTTCGTCTTCGCGACGGGGCGCAAGCGGGTGGGTACGGCGACGGAGCAGCGGGACTCGGTGGCGGCTCCGGCCACGGCCACGGTTCAGATTGCGGCTCCGGCCACGACCATGGTTCAGATTGCGGCTCCGGCCACGACCATGGTTCAGATTGCGGCTCCGGCCCTGGTTCCTGCTCTGACCTCGGCTCAGGCACTGACTCCGGCCCTGGCCTCCCCCGCGCTCCTGAACACGGCCCCGGCCCGGACGTCGGAGTCGGCGCCCCTCCCGCTCCTCCCTCTCCTCCCGCAACTCCCGCCCCTGGCCCCCGTGTTGATCCCGGCTCCGGCGAACGTCCGGACGGCGGCGGGCCACCGGCACAGGTCCCGACGACATCTCTCGCCCCGCAAGACGGCGGCGCTCGCCTACTAGGCCCTGGGCAGTCGCCCCCATCCCCCCATCCCCCCCCACCACACCCCCCATCGCCTTCCGATAGCCGACCGATAGCCCCCCCCTCGCTGCATTGGACTCGCTGCATTGGACGAAGGCAGCGCGGGGTGGTCCGCGGTCGTCGGGTTCGGAGGAGGGAGGAGGGCTGTTGTGGGGGCCGATCTGCGTGGTGGTTTCGCCGGTGGCCTGCTGGAGCCGGGCGGCTGCGGGTACGACGAGGTCCGACGGCTGTCTGTTGCGGGACGTCGACGAGGCGACCGCACCGTACGGTCTCGCCTGCCCCGCCGGGGTGGTTGCGCCAGATCTGCGACGCGTACGGCATCCTGCTGATCACCGACGAGGTGATGACCGGTTTCGGCCGTACGGGGACCTGGTTCGCGGTGCAGAACTGGGCGGTCGTACCCGACCTGCTGACGTTCGTGAAGGGCGTCACCTCCGGTTACGTACCGCTCGGTGGCGCGCTGATCTCCGAGTCGGTGAACCGGATCATGGCGGTGTGCCGGAACCGCGGTGTGTGGCCCTTCGTCAACACCAACCGCGTCCATGGGGTGCCACCGCCGAACATCACCGAAGCGGAACTCCGCGAGGGGCCGGCGGTGCTCGACGAGGCGTTGTCCGTGGCCGACGACCGTACGAGGTGTCGTACGAGGTGACGGGGCGGCCGGAAAGTGTCACTCGTCCGAGGGACTTGGGAACTTCTTTACCGAACACGGGAGTTCTGATCGCAACGGCCCGGCGTACGACGCGCCGGGCCGCAAGGCGATCAGTACGACCAGTGAGTACGACGTAGTACGGACACAGTGAAGGAGCGACACCCGCATGGTGTTCAAACGGCTGCTCGGGGCCCTCGGTGTGGGCGGTCCCTCGGTGGACACAGTGCTGGACGGCGGTGCCGTGCCGCCGGGCGGGGTGCTGTCCGGGCAGGTGCGGCTGCGGGGCGGCGGCACGGCCGTGGACGTCGAGCACATCACCCTGGAACTCGTCGCCCGGGTCGAGGCGGAGCACGCGGAGGGCGAGAGCGAGGGCTTCGTCGCCTTCGAGCGGTTCACGGTCGGCGGCGGGTTCCGGCTCGGCGAGGAGGAGACGTACAGCGTGCCCTTCGGTGTGACGCTGCCGTGGGAGACGCCGGTCAGCGAGCTGCACGGCCAGCCGCTGGGCATCGTGCTCGGCGTGCGCACCGAGTTGGCGGTGGCCGGGGCGAAGAACAAGGGCGACCTCGATCCGCTCGCCGTCGGCCCGCTGCCCGTGCAGGAGGCGGTGCTCGAAGCCCTCGGACAACTCGGCTTCGGCTTCCGGTCCGCCGACCTCGAATACGGCCGCATCGGCGGCACCGGCCAGCAACTCCCCTTCTACCAGGAGCTCGAACTGAGCCCACCGCCCGCGTACGCCCACCAGGTCAACGAGATCGAGGTCACCTTCCTCGCCAACCCCGGCGGCATGGAGGTGGTCCTGGAGGCCGACAAACGCGGCGGGTTCCTCTCCGCCGGGCACGACACGGTGACCCGTTTCACCGTCGGCCACCACGACGTCCACACCCGGGACTGGAACACCGAGGTCGACGGCTGGATCCGCCAACTCCTCGAACACCGCTCCGCGTACGGGTCCCACGGCGGGTACGGCTCCTCCGACGCGTACGGCTCCCCTTCGCCGTACGGCCACGCCGAGTCCCACCACCACGACGATCACCACGGCGGCCACCGCTCGGGCCCCGGGGTCGGTACCGCGGTCGCCGCCGGGGCCGCGGGGCTCGCGGTGGGTGTCGTCGGCGGCATGGTGGCGGCCGAAGTCGTGGACGAGATCGGGGACTTTTTCGAAGGTGACGAGGAGGACGAGGGTTAGAGGACGAGGGTTGGCTGGGAGGGGAGTGCCAGCGCTGGCGGTCCGGCCGGGACCGCTCGCCGGGCCGGGGTGAACATCCCTGGAACTGCTGGAACTTATCCGGCGGGCCAGTAGTTTCTACGTTGCTGTAGATACCGCTGAGGCATCGGCCGCCGACCGGGTGGACCGAGCCTCCGATCCGTATGTCTGGAGTTCTCATGGCCCTGTGGGACCGCATCAAGGAATCCGCGACGACGATGCAGACCCAGCTCGTGGCGAAGAAGAACGACCTGAAGAGCGGCGCCTTCCGCGACGCGAGCATGGCGATGTGCGCCCTGGTCGCCGCCGCCGACGGCACCATCGACCCGGCCGAGCGGCAGCGCGTGGCCCAACTGATCGCCACCAACGAGGTCTTGCAGAACTTCCCCGCCGACGACCTGCGTCGCCGCTTCGACGACAACCTGAACAAGCTGACCGCCGACTTCGCCTTCGGCAAGGTCAGCGTCCTGCAGGAGGTCGCCAAGGCGAAGAAGAAGCCCGCCGAGGCCCGTGCCGTCATCCAGATCGGCATCGTCATCGGCGGCGCCGACGGCGACTTCGACAAGACCGAGCAGGCCGTCGTCCGCGAGGCGTGCTTCACCCTGGACCTGCCGCCGCACGAGTTCGACCTCTGAGCCCTTGAGGTTCGGCCGCTGAGAGAGTCCGAGAGAGGCAGCCCCGGCCGCGGTGATCCGACTGCGGCCGGGCGCCGGTCCGCATGCGGGGACGGCTTCCTACAGCGGTGTCGCCGCCTTCAGGATCAGGTACATCGTCACCGCCGAGTTCGCCGAGGACATCGCGGACAGGACGGCACCCGCGGCCGCGGTCCAGGCGGCCATGCCCACCGTCGTGAACATCGGCGGCCAGGTGCGCACCGCCGGGGCCGGGCCCAGCAGCGCGGCGACCCGGCGCGGCACCGGACCGGGCACGGCGGCGAGCGCGGCCATCGTGGGAGCCGGTGCCGGGCGGGAGATGAGCGCGGCCTTCGCAATCGCGCGGGCGGCGGTGCGCCGGTCGCCGACCGCCCCGGCCGCCTCCTCGTCCGCCCAGCGCTCCACGGTGTAGACGACGGCGGTACGCAGCGGCAGCAGGAAGGGGTTCGCCCGGGCCGCGAGCCCCGCGAGCAGCAGGTAGCGGTGGTGGCGGCCCGCGAGGTGGGCCCGCTCGTGGGCGAACAGCACCCGCCGCTCACGGGAGTCGAGCCCGGCCAGCATCCCGGTGGAGACCAGGATCCGGCCCGCCCGACCCCGCCCGGGCAGCGTGTGCGCGTACGGGATGTCGTCCGGGAGCACGGCGACCCGCGCGGCGGGCAGTCCGCGCAGCGCCCGCGCGGTGCGGCGGCGTACCCGGTGGTGGCGCAGGAACAGCGTCGCGCAGGCGGTGGCCGCGGCGGCGAGCGCGCCGATCGCGCCCTTGCCGATCACCTCGTCGTGCGGGACGGCCGCGCGCACCTCCGGATCGGCCCAGGCGTCGGGCAGCGGGTTGCCGGGGAGCTGCGCGGTGCCGACGATCGCGAGCAGGGCGAGACAGAGGGTGCTGCACAGGCCCAGCACCACGGCGGCGGCGGTCAGCAGGAGGGTCGCCGGACGCGGGTGCAGACGGTGTTCGGCCAGCCGCGCGACGGGCCACGCGGTCAACGGCAGGACGAGCGGCAACAGGACGAACACGCCCATGGATCAGCCCACCCGACCGTCTGCCCACCCGGGCCGACCGTCACCGTCACCACTGCCACTGCCACTGCCACTGCCACTGCCACTGCCACTGCCACGACCGGCGCCGCCACCGCCGTCGTCGATCTCCCGGAGCGACCCGGACCGGCCACCGCCACCGCTCACCGGCCCCGGCCCGACCCCTGCCCCAGCGCTCGCGCTCGCCCCCACTCCCGACCCCGCTCCCGCTCCCGTTTCCTGCAACAGCCTGCGCAGGAGTTCTTCGTCCTGGGGTGGCAGGCCGGAGACGAAGCTGGCCAGGACCGCGCCGCGGTCGGCCTCGCTGTCCAGGACCCGGCGCATGCGGTGGGCGGCGAGGCCCGCCTCGTCCGCGGCGGCGGTCCAGACGAAGGACCTGCCGGTCCGCTCCCGGGTCACCGCGCCCTTGGCCTGGAGCCGGGTGAGGATCGTGATGACGGTGGTGTAGGCGAGGGTGCCGCCGAGCCGCTCGCGCACCCAGCCCGCGGTCACCGGCGCCGGCGCCGCCCGCAGCGCGGACAGCACCTGGACCTCCAGTTCGCCCTGCCCGCGCCGCCGGGCGGGCGGTTCCGTCCCCGCGGCCCCCGCGCCGCCGCCTCTGCCCTGCATACCCATGCCACCTTCCTCACGTGCCGCGAGCCACGTCCTCCTGCGCACGTGGCCCGACAGCCGTCCCATCGTAATGAGCCGCACCGCCCGTCATGAGCGGCCATCACCCGCTCTCCCCATGTCTTCTACAGTGATGTAGATTCAAAACCCGGTCCACTGACCCGCCGTCTCCCGTCGCACCCGGCGGACGGCGACTCGTGAAGTCGTGAACTCGTGAATTCGCGGAGGAGAGCAGCGTGGGAGTTTCCCTGTCCAAAGGTGGCAACGTCTCGCTCAGCAAGGAGGCTCCGGGGCTGACGGCCGTCCTGGTCGGCCTGGGCTGGGACGTGCGGACGACCACGGGTACCGACTACGACCTCGACGCCTCGGCCCTGCTGCTGGACACGTCCGGCACGGTCGTCTCCGACCGGCACTTCGTCTTCTACAACAACCTCACCAGCCCGGACGGCTCGGTCGAGCACACCGGCGACAACCTCACCGGCGAGGGCGAGGGCGACGACGAGTCCATCAAGGTGAACCTCGCCGCCGTGCCCGCCGAGGTCGACAAGATCGTCTTCCCGGTCTCCATCCACGACGCCGACAACCGCGGCCAGAGCTTCGGCCAGGTCCGCAACGCGTTCATCCGCGTCGTCAACCAGACCGGCGGCAGCGAGATCGCCCGCTACGACCTGTCGGAGGACGCCTCCACGGAGACCGCGATGGTCTTCGGCGAGCTGTACCGGCACGGCACCGACTGGAAGTTCCGCGCGGTGGGCCAGGGGTACGCCTCCGGGCTCGCGGGCATCGCGTCGGACTTCGGGGTCAACGTCTGAGCGGTCTCCGCCAACGTCCGCGCGGTCTCCGGCCAACCTCCGAGCGGTCTTCGATCAACGTCCGAGCCGTCCTCGGCGTCTGAACCTACGACGGCGCAGCCATCGTCATTCGTTTCAGCAATCCCCCAAGACGCGCGACCGGGCCGTATCCAGGAACATGGATCCGACCACGATCGTTGCCCGAGCACACACCGAGCACGAGGAGCCACCCCTTGTCCGCCACCCCGACGGACCTCGCAGCCCCGCACCCGGCCCCCTCGGTCTCGGTGCGCACGCGGCGATGAGCACCACGGCCGCCGTCCTGGGCCTGCTCGCCGTGTTCGTGCTCACGGCCGGTACGGGCTACTTCGTCGCCCAGGAGTTCGCGTACGTCTCCGCCGACCGGCTCGCGCTCGCCCGTGAGGCGGAGGCCGGGGACCGGAGGGCCGCCCGCGCGCTGACGGTGCTGGAGCGGCTGTCGTTCATGCTGTCCGGCGCCCAGCTGGGCATCACCGTGACGGGTCTGGTCGTCGGGTTCATCGCGGAGCCGTCCGTGTCGGCGCTGCTGGAGCCGGCGTTCTCCGGTCTCGGCCTGCCCGGCGCGGCCGTGAGCGCCCTCTCCGTCGTCCTCGCCTTCGTGGGGGCCACGGTCGTGCAGATGGTGCTGGGCGAACTGGCCCCCAAGAACCTCGCAATCGCGGTCCCGGAGCGGCTGGCCAAGGCGCTGGCCGGGTCAACTCTGGCGTACCTGAAGGTGGTTGGCCCGGTCGTGCACGTCTTCGACGGCGCCGCCAACCGGCTGCTGCGCAAGGTGGGCATCGAGCCCGTCGAGGAGTTGCACCACGGCGCCACCCTGGAGGAGCTGGGCCATCTGATCGGCGAGTCCCACGAGCGGGGCGAGTTGCCCACGGACACCGCCGAACTGCTGGACCACGCGCTGGAGTTCTCCGAGCGGACCCTGGACGAGGTGATGGTGCCGCGCGCGGACGCCGTCTTCGTCCGCAAGGACGCGTCCGCCGCCGAGGCGGTCGAACTGATCGGCAAGCACGGCCACTCCAACTACCCCGTGCTCGGCGACCATCCGGACGACGTCGCCGGCGTCCTGGGCGTGCGCGAGCTGATGCGGCTGCCCGCCGGGCGGTTCACCACCACGACCACGGCCAGCGTCGCCCGCCGCCCCCTCCTGCTGCCGGACACGCTGCCCCTCCCGGAGGCGGTCGAGCAAATGCGGGAGCGGGACGACGAGTTCGCGGTCGTGCTGGACGAGCACGGCGGGGTCGCGGGCATCGTCACCTACGAGGACATCGCCGAGGAGCTGGTGGGCGACATCGCCGACGAGTCCGACACCGTGACCGAGCGTGCCGTCGCCGACGGGGCGGGCTGGCTGGTGGACGCGGGCCGCAGGCTGGACGAGGTCGCGGACGGCACGGGCATCGAACTGCCCGCGGAGGACGACTACGACACGGTGGCCGGCCTGATCGTGGACCGCCTGGGCCGCTTCCCGGCGGTCGGCGACCACCTCACCGTGGAGCTGCCGGACGGCGGGCGCGCGGTCATCGACGTACGGACGCTGGACCGGCACGTGCCCGAGCTGGTCCGTATCGAACGCGTGGCCGGGCAGACGGCGGAGGAGCAGGCATGAGTTTCCCGATGGCGCTCTTCGTGACCGTGCTGCTGCTGGTGGGCAGCGGGTTCTTCGTGGCCGCCGAGTTCGCGCTCGTCGCCGCCAAACGGCACCGCCTGGAGAAGGCGGCGGCCCAGCGGCAGCCGGGCGCGCGGGCGGCGCTGGCCGGCATCCGCGAACTGTCGCTGATGCTGGCGGGCGCCCAACTCGGCATCACCGTCTGCACGTTGGGCCTGGGCTCGGTGTCCAAGCCGGCGATCTCCCACGAACTCGACCCGCTGCTGCACGACTTGGGCCTGCCGAGCGCGCTCAGCTACGGCGTCGCGTTCGCGGTGGCGATGATCGTGGTCGTGTTCCTGCACATGGTGCTCGGCGAGATGGCCCCCAAGTCCTGGGCCATCGCCCACCCGGAACGCTCCGCGATGCTCCTCTCCCCCGCCTTCCGGGCCCTGGTCCAGGCGGTCCGCCCCCTGATCGCCCTCCTCGACCGGATCAGCAACACCCTCGTACGACTGTGCCGGGTCGCCCCGCGCGACGAGTCGGCCTCGGTCCACAACCGGGAGCAACTCGCCCACCTCGTCGAGGAGTCGGAGCGTCTGGGCCTGATCAGCGAGACCGACTCGGACCTCCTCACCCGCTCGCTGACCGAGCCGCAGACACCCGTGCGCGAACTCCGGGTCCCGGCCGCGGAGATCACCGCGGTCGACGGCGCCGCCGGCACCGACGAGATCCTGCGGGTGGCCGCCGGCTCCGACCGCACCCGCCTGCTGGTCCGCGAACACGGCGCGGTCCTCGGTTCCGTCCACGCCCGCGACGCCCTGGTCGCCCGCGCCCAGGGCCGCACCACCACGGCCCGCGACCTGGCCCGCCCGATACCGAAACTGACCGAGGACACCACCACGGCCGACGCCATCGACGTCCTGCGCCGCCACCGCGCCTCCCTGGCGGTCGTCCACGACGACTCCGACGCCCTGACCGGCATGGTGACTTTGGACGACCTGCTGTCGCGGTTCCTGCAGCCACAGCCGTAGCCGACCTGCCGCGGGCGTACGAAGAGGCGTCCGGGTGTCCCACCTCACCGACGACCGCCCGCGCATCCGCTTCCTGGGCGCCCTTCCGCCGGGGCCGGGCGAGGAGCACCGGCGGGCGGACCGACCTCGGCCGGAACCGGAGTACGGTGGCGGTACCGAGCGCACCTCGCACGCCGTCATCCGTTTCGGCGTCGCCCTCGGGGAACGGCAAGGCCGGAGCACCTGACGTCCGGCCGGAAACGAGCCGCCCCACATGAGTCTGATGAGTCTCGGAGTACTCGCCTCCTCCCGCAAGGAGAACGAGTTCCGGCTACCCCTGCACCCCCGCCACCTCGACCGGATCGCCCCGGACGTACGAGAACGGATCTTCCTCGAACAGGGCTACGGCGAACGGTTCGGCGTCGCCGACGACGCGCTGCGCCCGCTCGTCGCCGGTCTGCGCACCCGCGAGCGGCTGGTCGCCGAGTGCGACATCCTGCTGCTGCCCAAACCCATGCACGAGGACCTCGCCGAGCTGCGCGAGGGCCAGGTGCTGTGGGGCTGGCCGCACTGCGTCCAGGACGAGAAGACGACCCAGATCGGCATCGACAAACGGCTGACCCTGATCGCCTGGGAGGCCATGAACCACTGGACCTCCACGGGCGCCTTCAGCGTCCACGTGTTCCACAAGAACAACGAACTCGCCGGTTACTGCTCGGTGTTGCACGCCCTGCAACTCGGCGGACTGACCGGCAGCTACGGGCGCCGGCTGCGCGCGGTGGTCATCAGCTTCGGCGCCACGGCACGCGGCGCGGTCACGGGCCTGGGCGCGATGGGCGTCTCCGACGTCACGGTGCTCACCCAGCGGGCCGCCGCGGCGGTGGCCTCGCCGATGCCGTCGGTCGTGATGGGCCACTTCGAGGAGCGGGAGGACGATCCGACCCGGCTCCAGGCGGTCACCGGGCTCGGGCCCGTGCCGCTCGCGCAGTACCTGGCCGGGTTCGACATCGTCGTCAACTGCGTCCTCCAGGACACCGACGCGCCGCTGATGTTCGTCAGCGACGAGGAACTCGGCCTGTTCCAGCCGGGGACCTTCTTCATCGACGTCGCCTGCGACGAGGGCATGGGCTTCGCCTGGGCCCGCCCGAGCGGCTTCGGCGACCCGATGTCCACGGTCGGTCCCGGCTGCCACTACTACGCGGTGGACCACAGCCCGTCCCACCTGTGGAACTCGGCCACCTGGGAGATCAGCGAGGCGCTCCTTCCCTACCTGCGCAAGGTCATGAGCGGCCCGGCGGGGTGGGACGAGGACGTCACGGTGCGGAAGGCGATCGAGATCCGCGACGGCGTCGTCCAGAACCCGAAGATCCTCTCCTTCCAGCACCGGGCGACCGCGTTCCCTCACGCTCCCGAGGGCTCGGCGACCCGGGCGGCGCCGGTGGCTCAGCTGGGCTCGGCGGTCTAGAGAACGTTCCAGGAAACGAACGCCGACGGGCGGCGCGCGGCACACCTGGACGCGCCCGCCGACTCACGGCCGACGGGAAACCGGTCGGCCACTCCGGCGCCGTAGACACCGGGCAGAAGCGGAAACGTGCACGCGAATTCCCGGGGAGGCACGTACGCACCCGGAGGTACGGGGGCCTGGTCGCGCGGCGCGTGGACCTCGGTCCCGGCTGACGGGCCTCCTCGGCGACGCGGAACCGGCCCACGCCGCCACCGCGAACCCGGCGCTACTGATCGGCGCGGTCGGAGCGGAAGCCGGCCGTCAGCCGGTTGATGCTCTGGACCGCGAGTTCGGCGAAGTTCGAGCGGGCGACGATGGCCGTGGTCTCCCCGTGCCGGCGGACGCTGCGCAGGTCGCGCTGGACCTGGCGCGAGAGCTGGTGGAGTTCGCGCTGGGCGGTGGCGAGCCGCTTCTCGGCGGCGGTACGGGCCTGCCGGTGCTCCCGTCGGGTGCGGGGTGTACTACCGGTACTGGACACCATTGATTCAGACGTTGATTCCGACATTGATCCCGATGTTGATTCAGACGTTGATTTCGGCATTGCCCGCGATGTTGATCGCGATGTTGATTCCGTCAGACGCCGGACCCCCACGCCGTCAAGATGGGTCTCGACGGCGGCCAGGTCGGCGGTGTCGACCACGGCGGCGACGTAGCCGTCCGGGCGGACCAGGACCCACTGCTCGGCGGTCAGCCCGTAGGCGTCGCGGACGCGGTCGCCGGAGTCGAGGATGTCGCCCCGGGCGCCGCCGATGGTGTGGATGTGCAGGCCGGGGCGGGCCGCCGGGGTCGCGTCGGTGTCGTGGCCGAGCAGAGTCCAGTGGGGGCCCTGGAAGAGGGTGAACAGGCGGGTGGGCAGGCCGCCCGCGCCGGTCACGGGGGCGTCGGGGGCGCGGTCCCCGGGCAGTACGCCCTTGTCGCGCCCGGGGTTGGGCAGCGAGAGGGGCGAGTCGAGGTAGCCGAGGTCGAGTTGGCTGACCTCGCGGCCCCGGTGGATGTCGCGGTTCTTGGCCGCTTCGAGCAGCCTCTCGGACAGGCCGAGGACGGCTTCGGCGATCGGCCGGCGTTCCTGCTCGTACGTCTCCAGCAGGGTTTCGGGGGCGCCGCCCAGCACGGCGGCGAGCTTCCAGCCGAGGTTGTAGGCGTCCTGGACGCCGGTGTTGAGGCCCTGGCCGCCGGTCGGCGGGTGGCAGTGCGCCGCGTCGCCGGTCAGGAACACGCGCCCGTTCCGGTAGCTGTCGGCCAGCCGGGCGTTCATCTGGAACGCGGACGCCCAGCTCACGGCCTGGATCACGACGTCGTCGCGGCCGGTGCGAGCGCGGAAGAACGCGGTGAGCCCCTCGGCGGTCAGGTCCAGGTCGACGTCGAAGGGGACCGGGGCCTGGAGCTGGAACATGTCGGTGCCGTAGAGCGGGCACAGCGACACCTGCCCCGCGGTGTCCTCGCCCCAGCGGTGCCAGGCGTCCGACGGAACGCCGTCCACGTACACGTCGGCGACGATCGCCCGTACGCCGAGGGTCCTGCCGGGGAAGCCGATGCCAAGTGCCTTGCGGACGAAGCTCGATCCGCCGTCGGCGCCGATCAAGTAGGCGGCCCGTACGGCCTGTTCGCCGTCCGGGGTGGCGATCCGCGCGGTCACGCCGTCGCCGTCCTGCTCGAAGCCGACGAGTTCGTGGCTGTGGTGCGGGGCGTGCCCGAGTTCCGCGAGCCGTTCGCGCAGCCGCCGTTCGGTGAGGAACTGCGGGACGAGCAGCGGGATTTGGTACGGCTCCTCCGGCGTCGGCTCCGACATCTCGACGGCGACCTGGTCGAGGGGGCCGTCGGCGGTGTGGATGCGCTGGACGGGGTACTCGCCGCCGGAGGCGACGATCCGGTCGATCACCCCGAGATCCTCGAACACCTCCTGGCTGCGGGGCTGTATGCCCTTGCCGCGGGAGCCGACGAACGGGTGCGGCGCCTTGTCGATCAGCAGGAATCCGACGTTCCTGCGGGCGAGGTCGATGGCGAGGGTCAGCCCCGCGGCACCGGTTCCACAGATGATCACTTCGGTGTTCGTGGCGGTAGGGGTGGTGGTCATGGTTCGGCGCTCCTTCGATGTCTGCGGGGGGGGTGGGTTACGGCATCAGGACGGTGCGGACGCCCGGGGCCTCGGGCGCGGTCCACGCGCTCTCGACGTCGGCGAGGGGTACGGCGTTGGCGGTGACCGCGAGGGCGCCGCTCTCGATCTCCTCGACGAGGGACGGCAGTTCCTCCAGGTACGTCCGGGTCGACACCGCGCCCTGGCCGTTGCCCTGGAGCCGGAAGTTCGCCGAACGCAGCGCGACGGAGGGCAGTTCGATGGTGGGACCGGCCATGGCGCCGATCTGGATCCAGTTCAGGGCACGGCCGCGGTCGGCACGGGCGCGCAGCACGGCCATGATCGCCTCACCGGCGGGTTTGCCCCACAAGTAGTCGATGACCAGGTCGACTTCGGCGGCCTCCTTGGCCAGTGCCGCCGCGGTGGCGTCGGCGTCGTCGGTGAGCGCGACGGTCGCGTCGGCGCCGAGTCCCGGCAGGGCCGCCAGCCGGGCCCGGTCGCGGCCGGCGCCGACGACCCGCCCGGCGCCGAGGCGCTTGGCGACCTGGACGGCCATCTGCCCGGCGTTGCCGGTGGCGCCGAGGATCAGCACCGACTGCCCGGCCTCGATCGGAACGCGGCGGCGCAGTGCCACCCAGGACGACATGGCCGGGTTCATCGCGGCGGCGATCTTCACGACGTCCGCGCCGTCCGGGAGCGGGATGCCGCGGCGGCCGTCGATGACGGTCCGGGTGGCCATCGGGCCGGTGAGTTCGTCGTCGGCGACGAAGTAGACCAGCCGGCCGTCCGCGCGCCGCCCGACCCCGTCGACGCCGGGCACCATCGGCAGCTTCCCGGTGCTGGTGTAGTGGCTGCCCGACGCGCCGGTGCGGACGCGGGGGTGCAGGCCCACGGCGAGAACGTCGACGAGTTCCTGGTCCTCGTCGGCCGGGGCGGGCAGGTCGAACGGCTCGTAGCGGGGCGGGGTGTCGAACGAGCTGACGACGGCGGCATGCACGTCCATGGGAGTTCTCCTCAGATTTGGTACGCGACACGGAAAGTCCGTGACACCAACAGTACGCGGCACGGATTAAATTAGTTGGTGCCGCGTACCTTCGCAAGTAGAATCGGCACATGACCTCATCCCACGACCACCGGCCGCCCCCGCAGGGACCGGACGCGCAGATTCCAGCCCCGGAGACTCCGGCCCTCGCCAGCGAGGACCTCGGCCTCGTCGACGCCCTCGCCCAGCTGTCGTTCCTGGTGCTGGGCGTCCTGGGCGAGATCGCGGGGCGGTACGACCTGTCGGTCGTCCAGACGCGGCTGCTCGGGATACTGCGGGACCGCGAACCGACGATGAACCAGCTCGGCCGCCACCTCGGCCTCGACAAGTCCTCGATCACCGGCCTGGTCGACCGCGCCCAGCGCCGCGGCCTGGTCACCCGTACCGTCAGCGCCGTCGACCGCCGTGCGTTCCAGGTGTCGATCACCGACGCCGGGCGTCAGCTCACCGAGCAGGTCGCCGCGGAGTTCGCCGAGCGGATCGAGACGTGCGCCGCGGCGCTCCCCGCGGCCGACCGGAAACGGCTGTCGCGGCTGGCGACCCGGGTCGTGACCAACGACGCCCATTCCCGCGGCATCGACCTGCGCACGCTCACCGACCGGACGCCGTCCGCGAGTTGAGCCACGGGGCTACCCGGCCGCCACCGCGACCACGTGCTTGCCCACGACCCCGCCGCGCTCGAACGCCCGGTGCGCGGCGGCGACGTCCGCGAGCGGGTACACGCCGTGCACCACCGGCCGCAGCGCCCCCGAGCCGACCCGCTCGGCCAGTTCGCGCAGTACGTCGGTGCCGGGGTTGGCGCTGAACGTACGGATGCGGCGGGAGCCGTGCACGGTGGACGCGGCGACCGCGGCGAGGGCCGGCCCGGAGAGCCCGACGGTGACCATCCGGCCGCCCCTGGCCAACCGGCTCCGGTAGCAGTGCAGTTCGGTGCCGACGGTGTCGAGGACGACGTCGAAGGGGCCGATCCGGTCCGAGGTGGTCGAGCCGTGGTCCAGGACCTCGTCGGCGCCGAGACCGGTGAGGAGCCCGGCGTGCCGGTCGCGGGCCAGCGCGGTCACGTGGCAGCCCATGGCGTGCGCCAGCTGCACGGCGGCCGTGCCCACGCCACCGGCCGCGCCCCGCACCAACACCCGTTCCCCGGCGGCGAGATGGACGCTGTCACGCAGGGCGATCAGCGCCGTGGCGCCCGTGACGACGAGGGCGGCCGCCTCGACGGCGGAGAGGCCCGCCGGAGCGTGCGCGACACGGTCCGCGGCCACGACGACGTACTCGGCCGCCCCCGCGGTGGTGTGCCGCCGCCGGGGATGCACCGTGCCCCACACGCGGTCCCCGACCCGGTAGCCCGCGACGTCGGCGCCGGTCGCGGCGACGGTGCCCGCGAAGTCCAGGCCCACCCCGATCGGGAACCGGCGCCCCGACACCATCTTCAACTCCCCGGCGCGGACGATCACATCGTGCCCGTTCACGCTGGACGCCTCGACCGCGACCAGCACGTCACCCGCGCCGGGAGCGGGCCGCTCGACGTCACGGACCCGCAGCGCATCCGCCGCATCGCCGTAGCTCATGATCTGAACGGCCTTCATCTCGCCCATGTCGCCCGTGTCACTCATGTCGCTGTCCTTCCGTGGCCCGCCGTGTGGTTGCTCCGATGCTGGACCCCGCGCGCGGCGGCACGGTCGTTCGCCTTTTCCTGGGTCCGGCAGACCCACCCTCACGGGCCGGGCGCGCGCCATACTGGCGCCGTGACCGACGACTCCCCGGCCCTGACGGACGACCCCCGGCGCGAACTCGCGGAGTTCCTGCGCACCCGCCGAACCCGACTGCGCCCGCGGGACGTGGGCCTGGAACCGGGCCCCAGGCGCCGCGTGGCCGGGCTGCGGCGCGAGGAGCTGGCCCTGTTGGCCGGGGTGAGTTCGGACTACTACCAGCGCATGGAGCAGGGCCGCGACGTCCGCCCCTCCGAGCAGGTCCTGGACGCCCTCGCCCGCGCCCTCAACTTCTCCGCCGAGGAGTCCCGCCACCTGCACAGCCTCGCCGCCGCCGCGCGCACCCCCGCCCGCGTCCCGCGCCCGTACGTCCCGGAGGAGGTGCCGCCCACCACGGAACGGCTGCTGCGCACCATGACCTCGCCCGCGCTGGTCGTCGGCCGCTTCCTGGACGTACTGGCCTGGAGCCCGCTCGCCGGCGCCCTGCTGGGCGAGTTCACCCAACGGCCCCGGGAGGAACGCAACCTGCTGTCGCTGTTCCTGCACCCCGAGGCCGACCAGACCTGCCCGGACCGGGCGGCCACCGTCGCGGAGCTGATCGGAATGCTGCGCACGCAGGTCGCCGCCGACCCCGGGAACCCGCGCGCCGTCGAGCTGGTGGGCGAACTCGCGGTCCACAGCGACGAGTTCGCGGCCCTGTGGGCCCGCCACGACGTCGAGGAACCGATCCGCGGCCGGATGCGCATCAACCACCCCCTGGTCGGCGAACTCACCCTGGACTGGGACGCCTACCCGATCCCGGGCACCCCCGGCCCCGTACTCGTCGTCTGCACGGCGGCGGAGAACACCCCCGACGCCGAACGGCTCCAGCTGCTCGCGGGCCTGCTGGGGCCCGCCCGCTGACCGGGCCGGGTCGGCGCGCGCACCGGCGGCGGTCCCCCTACGCTCGGCCCGGCCTGGCAAGATCCGCGTCCGCGTGACCGCGTCCGGGGTGAACCCCGGCGACACCAGGAAGCGGCGCGGCTGGCCCGGTTCGGCCATGCCCCGCCCCCGGGTGATCCCGCACAGCGACGCCGCGGGCGACGGCGACACCGTGGGCGACGGCGTCGACGCGCGCCGGGTCGGGCAGCGGGTGTGGGTGTACGGCGCCCAGTCCTACCGCCCGTTCGGCAGCGCGGCCCAGTACACCCGTCGTACCCGCCGACCTGGCCGTCCCCCCTGCCCGACCACCTGAGCGACGAACTCGGCGCGCGCCCGGGCGTCCCCGGCATCACCGCCCACCGCGCCGTGTTCGCCGACGGGCCGGTCGGCGGCGTGCTCGTCCTGGTCCACGGCGTGCTCGGCGGGGTCGGCGCGATGGCCGCGCGCCTCGCCCGCTGGGGCGGGGCCACGGTGCGGCACGGCGCGGACCTGGCCCGCGTCGGCCCCGCCGTCGGTGCCGGAATCCGAAGGCGCTGCCGGTGACTGGCCGTCGCGCTGGGCCCGAAGGCCGTCCCGGCGAAGGCCGAGGGACTGCGATCGAAGGCGAACCGCCTGGTGGAGCGAGCGTGGGCACTCCAGGTGCGGCCGGGAGCGTTCACCGCGCTCGCGGTGCCGGCCGGCTGAAGCCTGCCGGTCGGCTGAAGCCTGCCGGTCGGCGTCCGGCCGGGCGACCGCTCATGGGCATGGCCATCGACCACAGCACCACAGCTTGTTCCTGTCCTTGCGGCCTCAACTCGCCCTCAAAGCAGGCCCCACGGAGCCGGCCAAGCGCCGCGCGGGAGGGTCTCCCCGGCTCGCGAACGGGGCTCGCCCCCGGCCGGTCTCACACCGAGAACTCCCGTATCACCGTGTTACGGAACACCGCACTGCCCCCGATCGTGAACAGCGCGAGCCGCGTGTCCAGCAGGTACGGGAACACCTGG
This sequence comes from Actinobacteria bacterium OK074, assembly GCA_001298575.1. Taxonomy (GTDB): domain Bacteria; phylum Actinomycetota; class Actinomycetes; order Streptomycetales; family Streptomycetaceae; genus Streptomyces. The sequence goes on along the minus strand of LJCV01000244.1, from coordinate 61,753 downwards.
CTGGTGTGCACGTAGCGGCCGTCGTCGACGAACATCTCCACCGACGTGCGGTCCACCAGGATGCGCAGCTTCACCGTGCCGGCGGACGGGTCGAACGGGGTGTGGCTCTCCTGCCACTTGCCGGACGTGTCGGCGTTCACCGTGCCTCGTCGGTTGAGGAAGGCGTAGTCGGCGTAGATGCCGGCGTCGATGTGCCGACCGCCGCTGGGCGAGCGCCTCAACTGGAGTCCGGCGCCGGTGAGTTGGGACCAGCTGATCTCGGTCGTCACCTCGTAGGAGATGCCGGTGTAGTCGAGCACCTTCGTGCCGTCCACGGTCACGTCGCCCAGGTTCACGGTGCGGGAGACATGCGCGTCGAGGCCGGCGACGGGCTGGGAGGCGAGGTAGTAGGTGCCGTCGGACGCCTTCTTCAGGGTGATCTCGCGGACGACGGAGTCGGTGCCGTTGAAGCCGTCGCAGTCGATGGTGGGGGTGGTGTCGGCGTAGTCCCAGTTGTTCACCCACCCCATCGCGTAGCGGGCAGCCGCGTCCACCGTGCCGCTCGCGTCCCGCTTCTCGAAGGTGACGGCGGCGTACCAGTCCCAGCCGTGGTCGAGCCACTGCGGGTCGCTCGCGTCGGCGGTGAACGCGCTGCCGTCGAAGGAACCCGTCCAGTAGGCGTACGTGTTGGGCAGCCCCGAGCCCTTGCCGTTGGCGCTCGCGCCGAGCACCCATTTCACGGTGCCGTCGGCGGCGGTGACGCGGAACAGGTCGGGGCACTCCAGGACGCCGATGCCGTCGTGGACGAAACCGCCCACGTACGTCCAGGACTTGAGGTCGTCGGAGTGGTAGAAACCGATCTTGTCGTTCTCGGCGAGGGCCATCACCCAGCGGCCCCGGTCCTCGTCGCGGATCACCTTGGGGTCGCGGAAGTCGGCGACGCCGGGGTTGGGCAGGACGGGGTCGGTCCCGTAGTTGGTGAAGGTGAGACCGCCGTCGGTCGAGTAGTACAGGAACTGCTCCTGGTCGTCGGTGCCGCCGCCGGGGGACATGGTGACGATGACGACGACCGCGCCCGCGCCGAATCCGGCCGTGTTGCCGGTGTCGACGACCGCAGAACCCGACCAGAGATCGCCGTTGGACGTGGTGTCCTTGGGCACGGCGACCCCGCGGTCGGTGAAGGAGACCAGGTCCGTGGTGGTGGCCAGGCGCCACGCGGTGCCGACGGCGCCGGTGAAGTAGTCGGCGTTGTAGAGGTAGTAGTAGTGGTACTCGCCGTCGATCCAGACGGGCCGCTGCGGGTCGTTCTTCCACTGGTCGGGGACCGTGAAGTGGTACGCGGCGCGGTAACTCGCCCCGCTCGCGGCGGAGTTGGACCCGCTCGCGGCCGTGGCCGCTGCGGTGGGCAGCAGCGCGGCGGCGGTACCCGCCGCCGATCCCGCGAACAGCGATCTCCTGGAAATCCCCGATGTTCCGGGCATGACACATCGTTCCTCTCGTGGCGGCCCGTGAAGGCCCGTGGCGGCCCATGAGGGCTCGTGGCGGCTCGTCACGCACGCGAGTGCGGCTCACAACGCGAAGGGCGTGAAAAATCGGCTCCCGCGAACGAGGACTGTAGACCTAACTCGTTAAAGGTCAAGCGTTCCCGACCCTTGACATGCCTGTTGCCCGGTTCCCATCATCTGGGGCATCACCCCTGATCTAACACGAGTTAGGCCCGTTCGATGACTGACTCGCACCTCCCCCGCCGCACGCTGCTGCGGTACGGCGCGTACGGCGCCGGAGCAGCCGCCCTGGCCGGTACCGCCGCGAGCTGGGACCGGCTCACGGGAGCCGACATCCCCGGCCGTGACGACGGTTCCCTCGTCGTCGCCACCCTCGGCTCCGCCTTCGACCCGGCCACCGTCGACGCCCTCACCAAGGGCTTCCACCGGCTCCACCCCGACATCCCGCTGCGCGTGAACGCGGTGCAGGCCGTCGACTGGTCGGACTTCTTCGCGAAGATCCTCACCCAGATCGCCGCGGGCACCGCCCCCGACCTGGTGTATGTGGCCACCGAGGGCGTGCAGTTGTTCGCTCAGAAACTCGGCGTGCCCCTGGACCGCTGGGTGCGGCGGGACGCGGCACAGCTGCGCGAGTACTTCGCCGACGTCCACCCCTCGCTGGTCGAGTCGATGATGTACGAGGGCAACCTCTACCAACTGCCCATGGAGTTCAACGCCGCCGACATGTACCTCAACAAGCAGGTGCTGAGGCGGGCGGGCGCGGGGTTCCCGGCGGCCGACTGGACCCGCGACGACTTCACCGCGCTGCTGCGGGAGTTGAAGCGTGCCGGCGGCTCGCACTTCACGCCGTACTTCTGGACCAACCGGCTGTGGGGCGGCGTGGTGCCCTGGCTCTTCGCGAACGGCACGAACCTGCTGAAGGAGTCGAAGGCGCCCGGCGGCTCCTGGCTGTGGGACACCTTCTACCCGGCCGCCGACCGGCAGGGGCGCGGCGGCGGCTTCCGCTGGACGACCCCGCAGGCCACCGCCGACCGGGTCGAGGAGGCGTACGACTATCTCGCCTCCCTCGTCCAGGAGGACCTGTGCACCCGGCCCGAGGGCGGCAACGGCAGCAACCTGGTCGGCGTGTTCTCCACCGGCCACGTCGGCGTCACACCGGCGGGCGGTTTCTGGGCGGGCGGCCTGCACCTGGCCGGCATGCGGGCCGCCGACTACGACGTGCAGTACTTCCCACGCCGGCGTACCCAGCGCCACCAGTTCGGCGCGGCGGGCTACGCGCTGCTGCGCACCTCCAAGAAGCAGGAAGCCGCCTGGGAGTTCATCAAGTACGCGGCCCGCAAGGACACCATGACCCGGCTGTTCCGGAGCAACCAGACCACCCCGGCCCGGCGTTCGATGCTGAACGCCGCCCGCTACGCCGAGAGCGGTCCGGCGCACTGGAAGGTCTTCTACGACACCCTCGACCGGTTCCCCGACACCGGCCCGATCCCCGCGCCGCCGCAGGTCGCCGAGGTCACCGACGTCCTGCTCAAGTACACCGGCACCGCGCTGGCCTCGCCGCGTGCGGTGGGTCCCGCACTGCGCCGGATGCAGGGCGACCTGGAGCAGGCCATGGAGCGTGAGATATGACGAACACCCAGGTACAGGAAGTGAGTTCACGGCCGGTCCCGCCATCCACCGTCGCCGCGCGGCCGTCCGTCCGCGACCGCGGCGTCCGGCTGGTGGCCGCGCTGTTCCTGGCGCCCACCGTCGTCGGCATCGTCGTCTTCACGGTGGTGCCGATCATCGGGTCCGTCGTGCTGAGTCTGTTCCAGTGGAACGTGATCGACCCGCCCCGCTTCGTCGGCGGCGCCAACTACCGTACGACGTTCACGGATTCGACCGTGCTGGTCTCCTTCCGCAACACGCTCGTCTTCATGGTCCTCGCGGTCGCGCTGCAACTGCTGATCGCGCTGTCGCTGGCGCTCGCGCTGAACGGGCGGATGCCGGTGTGGCTGCGGTCGGCGTTCCGTTCGGCGTTCTTCTTCCCGCTGGTGCTGTCCGCCGCGTCGATCTCGGTGGTGATGAAGTACCTGTTCAACCAGGACTTCGGGGTGGTGAACTGGCTGATCGGCCTGGTCGGCGTCGCGCCCGTGCCCTGGCTGACCTCGGAGCACGCGGCGATGGCCACGGTGATCCTGGTCTACGTCTGGCAGCAGTTCGGTTTCTCGTTCCTGCTGTTCGTCGGCGGTCTGAACAACATCCCCAAGGAGATCCACGAGGCCGCCGCCCTCGACGGCGCGACCGGCCTGCGCAAGCACCTCGGCGTCACGCTGCCGCTGCTGTCGCCGACGCTGCTCGTCGCGACGGTGGTCGGCATCATCAACGCCCTCCAGGTCTTCGAACAGCCCTACGTCCTCACCGACGGCGGCCCCGGCGACGCCACCCGCACCGTGGTGATGGTGATCTACGAAAGGGCCTTCGAGCAGCTCGACTTCGGCGAGGCGTCCGCGGTGGGCGTGCTGCTCTTCGCGCTGATCATGGCGGTCACCGCCCTCCAGTTCCGGCTCAGCCGGCGTTTCGTCCACTACCAGTGAGCCGGTGAGCCGCATGAGCGCCATGAGCCAAGCAACCCCGACCCTGAAAGCGACCCCGACCCTCAGCCGCGTACGTTACTCACTCGCCCCCTGGACCCGGATCGCCGTACTGACCGGGTGCGCCCTGCTGACGCTGGGCCCGGTCATCTGGACCGTCGCCACCTCACTGCGCACTCCGGCCCAGTCCTTCGACCTGCCCCCGCAGATCATCCCGACGCACCCGACGACCGCGGCCTACCACGGGGTCTTCCAGCAGATCGACGTGTGGCTGCTCGCCCTGAACTCCACTCTCGTGACGGCACTGATCGCCGTAGGCCAGATGATCACGGCGGGCCTGGCCGGATACGCCTTCGCGCGCCTGGAGTTCCGCTTCAAGAAGCCGCTCTTCGGCCTGGTCCTGGCGACCATGATGGTGCCGTTGCAGGTCACCGTCGTGCCGGTGTTCCTGGTGCTGAAGACGATGGGCCTCACCGACACCCTCCTCGGCCTGATCATCCCGGCCTTCCCGACCGCCTTCGGCACCTTCCTGATGCGCCAGTACTTCCTCGGCATGCCGAAGGACCTGGGCGAGGCGGCCATGCTGGACGGCGCGGGGACCTGGCGGATCTTCCGCTCGGTGTACGCGCCGCTGGCCACACCCGGCCTGGCGATCGTCGGCGTGCTGGCCTTCAACTACCACTGGAACGAGTTCTTCCGCCCGCTGATCCTGGAGACCTCCGGCCAGAACTACACGCTTCCGCTGGGTCTGGTCTCCCTCCAGGGCAACCTCGGCACCGGGTCGATCTCGGTGGTCCTGGCCGGGGTCGTGCTCTCGATGCTTCCCGCCGTCGCCGTGTTCGTCGTCGGCCAGCGCCCTCTGCGCGAGGGCATCACGTCCGCAGGAGTCAACCGTTGAGCAATGACCCCAACGTGCCGCGTTTCAGAGTCCGTCCGCCCGTCGGCTGGATCAACGACCCCAATGGGCCGTTCCGTTGGCGGGACCGCTACCACCTCTTCCACCAGCACAACCCCGACGCACCGGTGCACGCGAACGTCCACTGGGGTCATGCCTCCAGCACCGACCTCGCGCACTGGGAGCACCACCCGATCGCCCTCACCCCGACGCCGGGCGGCCCCGACGAGGCCGGCTGCTGGTCGGGCTGCGTGACCGACGACGCCGGCACACCGACCGCCGTATACACGGGAGTTGACCACTCCCACACCGGACTGGGCACCATCTGCCTGGCGCGGGCGGCGGACCCGGACGACGAGCGGCTGACCGAGTGGAAACCGCTGCCGACGCCGGTGGTGGCGGGCCCGCCGCCGGGACTGGACGTGGTGATGTTCCGCGACCCGTTCGTCTTCCACTTCGCCGGCAGGCGCTGGGCCCTCGTCGGGGCCGGGCACGCCGACGGCACGCCGTCGGTCCTGCTCTACGACTGCGACGACCTGACCGACTGGCGGTTCGCCGGTGTGCTGCTGGACGGCAACGACCCGGTGGCGGCAGGCGCGTTCGGCGACAAGGCGGTGGGCTGGGAGTGCCCGCACCTGTACCGGACGGCAGGCGGCGACCACGTACTCCTGGTGTCCCTGTGGGACGGAGACCCCTGCTCCACCGGATACCTGACGGGCCGTCTGCAAGCCGACGGCGAGGGCGAGTTGAGGTTCTTGCCGCGCGCCGGCGGCCGACTCGACCAGGGGCGGGACTTCTACGCCCCCGCCGTGCTCCAGGAGCCGGACCGCGCACTGCTGTGGGGCTGGTCGTGGGAGTCCCGCCCGCAGGAGGAGGTGCACCGGGCCGGATGGGCGGGCGTACTCACCGCGCCACGGGTCGTCGACGTCCACCCCGACGGTTCGCTGCGGGTGAGCCCGGCCCCGGAACTCGAACTGCTGCGCCCGGCCGAGCCGTTCGTCACCGCGCCGGGCCGGATTCCGCTCCCCCACGCGTACGACCTGACGGTCACCGCATGCGAACCGACCACGGTGAGCCTGCTCCGGGACGCGGCGGGCCGGGAGCTGACCGTCCGGGCGGACCCCGCCTCGGGGACCGTCGTCCTCGACCGCGGCGCCTGGCCCAGGACCGGTAGGGAAGGGTCCGCCCCGATCACCGTGCACGTGCCGAAGGCGCCGGAACTCGCGCTCCGGCTGCTCGTCGACGGCTCGCTCCTCGAACTCTTCGTCGGGGAACGGGCGATGGTCACCGAGCGGGTCTACCGGCGCCCCGGCGACATCGCCGAGTTGGTTGTCGACGGGCCGGGTGCCCGGGTCACCGGATGGGCGCCGGACCCACGGAGGCGCGGCTGACCAGAGGGCAGGCCAGGCGCCGGACGGTCGCGGGCGGCGTAGGGCCGGCTTCGATGGCGTCCAGGAGCAGCCGGGCCGCCGCCTCGCCCATCGCCCGGTGCGGCAGCGCGACCGAGGTGAGCGGCGGGGTGAGGAACGCGGCCATGTGCTCCTGGTCGTCGTAACCGACCACCGACAGATCGGCGGGCACGTCGATCCCGAGCCGGGTCGCGGCGTGCAGGACGCCCGCCGCGACCCGGTCGTTGTAGCAGAGGACGCCCGTGGGGCGACGGCCCGGCTCGACCCCGTCGAACAGGCGCAGCGCCCCCGCGTATCCCGCGGAGATCTCCCCGCCGCCGCGCACGATCCACTCCCCGGGCACGGTGACGCCCTCGGCGCGCAGCGCGTCCCGGAAGCCGCGGGTACGTTCCACCGAGGCGATGTCGTCCAGCCCGCCGATCACGGCGAGCCGGCGGTGGCCCGCGCCGAGCAGCAGCCGGGCGGCGGTACGGCCACCGGCGCGCTCGGCGGGGACCACGGCGGGCAGGGAGCCGTCCTCGGGCAGGCAGTTGGCCAGCACGGAGTGGGTGCGGTGCAGGCCCTCGGGGACGCGGACCCGGCGCAGTGACATGGCCGCGTAGATGATGCCGTCCACACGCCGGTCGAGCAGTTCCGCGACGGCCGCGTCCTCCTTGGCCGGGTCGCCGCCGGAGTCGACGGTGAGGACGAGGTGGTCGCTGTCCCAGGCGGTCTCCATGGCGCCGCGCAGCAGCCGGCCGGCGAACGGCGAGGACGCGATCTCGTCGGTGACCAGCCCGATCACGGCCGTACGGCGACGGCGCAGGCCGCGGGCCACCGGGTCGGGGCGGTAGCCCAGTTGGGCCGCGGCCTGCCGGATGCGTTCCTGGGTGGCGGGCGAGAGGTTGCCCTCGGCGCGGCCGTTGAACACGAAGGACACCGCGGTGTGCGACACGCCGGCGAGCCGGGCGACGTCCCGTGACGTCGGGCGCCCGGTGCCCGTGTTCCTGCTCTCCTCGGCACCGCCCACGCCGTCCGCCGCCCTCGCCCAGCCCTGTCGATCACCGCCCACCCTATCCGCGGGGAGCGCCACGGCACACGGGAGATCCTCGGGGCGCCACGGCGTGGGCGTCCGAGGTGACCACCGGATTCCCCGGCGGACGGGGACCGCCTCGGACCGGGCGCGAGCACGTCGTCCGCCGACGACGCCGACCGTCCTCCTCCTGCTCGGGCGCGACGGGCGGCGGCACCTTCGGGCACCGGGCCGTGGCGGTCGCCGCTGGGCACGTGCTTCCAGACCCGGAGGTGGCGGTATCCACCGCGGATCATCGTCTCCTCGCCGCCAGTGATGTCGTGCGGTACGGCGTTGACGGACCGGCGGTGGACACCGCTCGGACTGATGTGGTGGCAGTGGATCTCCCACAGCACGGCCGGACGGGAAACGCGGGCGCGGCCGTCTCGGCGTCGCTGTGTCTGTCGCGTGGTGCGGCCGGTCACGACCGATGCCGCTCGCGATTCCTCGGGGACGTCGGCAAGGGCCTCTCACCGGTCCGGTGTCGGCGCAGGAGCGCGGGTGCGAGCCTGAAGGTCCGGGCCGGGCCGTCCTCGTCGAGGGCGTGCGCCCCGATGCGGACCTCGTAGTCGCCGCCCGCGATACGGAAGGCTCCCTCGGCGTCGTCCCAGCGGGCGAGGACGCGGGGTTCGAGGCGCAGCTCGACCGAGCGGCTCCGGCCGGCTTCGAGGTGCACCCGGTCGAACGCGGCGAGACGCGGGACGAAGCCCGCGCCGTCCCAGTGGGCACGGCCGACGTAGACCTCGGTCACGGCCGCCCCCGCGCGGGTCCCGGTGTTCGTGACGACTCCTCGCAACCGCACGTCCGCGCCGTCGGCGGTGACGGTGAGGCCGCTGAACGCGAAGGTCGTGTACGAGAGCCCCCAGCCGAACGGGTAGTGCGGGGCGTGCCCTTCGCGGGCGAACCAGCGGTAGCCGACGTCGCTGCCCTCGATGTCGTACGGGACCTCGAAGATCTCCCCGATCCGTTCCTGGTTCGGGTTCGACGTCGTCGTGGCCGGGTCCCGCTGCCCGGGGCGCGGCAGCTGACCGGCGTGGGCGGGGAACGTGACGGGCAGGTGTCCGGAGGGGTTGACCCGGCCGAACAGAACTCCGGAGATCGCCTCCGCGCCGCCGGAGCCCGGGTAGAACGCCGCGATGACGGCCGGGACCTTCGAGGCCCACGGCACGCTGACGGCGCCGCCGGACTCGATGACGACGACGGTCCGCGGGTTCGCGGCGGCCACCCGCTCGATGAGGTCCTCCTGCCCGTCCGGAAGTCCGACGCCCTGCCTGTCGAGGCCCTCCGCGCGCCACTCCTCGGCGAGGATCACGACGAGGTCCGCGCCCTCGGCGGCGGCGACCGCGGCGTCGTGGTCGGTGCCGTCGAGGAAGTCCACGCGCTCCGCGCCCGCCTCGGCCCGGATGGCCTCCAGAGGGGAGGACGGGTGGTGGACTCGGTCGGACCAGACCCGGTCGAAACCGGACGGCTCGACCAGGCTCCCCCTGGGCGTGACGGCGGATGACCCGCCTCCGGCGAGCACGCCGGCGTCGGCGTGGCGGCCGATGACCAGGATGCGGTCGAGGCCCTGTGCCGCGGGCAGGGTGTCGGCCTCGTTCTTGAGCAGGACGAGGCCCCGCTCCGCGGCCCGCTGGGCGATACGGCGGCCCGCGGCGAGGTCGATCGGACCGCCGGGCGTGGGCGGGTCGTCGATGACGCCGAGCCGGAACAGGGTCCTCAGCTGCCGGTGGACCATGTCGTCGATGCGCTCGGGCGGGACGCGGCCCTCGCGGACCGCGGCGCGCAGCGGTTCGCCGAAGTAGTGCTCCGCATCGAAGTCGGCGCCGGACTGCACGTCCAGACCGGCGAGCGCGGCCTTCTCGGTGCTGTGGGTGGCGCCCCAGTCGGACATGACCCATCCCTCGAACTGCCACTCGCCCTTCAGGACACCGTTGATGAGGTGGGCGTTCTCCCCGGCGTAGTGGCCGTTGACGAGGTTGTAGCCGGGCATGACCGACCCCGGCCGGCCCTCCTCGATCGCGATCTGGAACGCGAGCAGGTCGGACTCGCGGTGGGCGGCCTCCGCGATGCGGGAGTCCGCCATCACCCGGCCGGTCTCCTGCGCGTTGAGGGAGAAGTGCTTGACCGTGGACACCACACCCTCGGCCTGGATCGCCGCGACGGACGCGCCGACGAGCCTGCCGGTGAGGAGCGGATCCTCGCCGACGTACTCGAAGTCGCGTCCGCCGGTGGCCTCCCGGACCAGGTTCGCGCCGCCGGCGAGCAGCACCGCGAATCCCTGCGCCCGCGCCTGGCGGCCCAGGAGCGCCCCGGTCTCGCGGGCGGTCTCGGTGTCGAACGCCGCGCCGAGCAGCAGCGAGGACGGGAGCGCGGTGGCCTCGTCGCCCTCGCGGACACCACCGGGGTTGACCACACCGAGGCCGGCGTCGGACTGCTGGATGCCCGGGATGCCGAGGCGCTCGATCGGCGGGTAGAACGCCGCCGAGCCCAGTGCGCCGTCCGGGATCGGCGGGCGGCCGGGGATCGGGACCGCGATCGGCCCGGAGAGCCAGGCGAACTTCTCGTCCTCGGTCATCGCGGTGACGACGAGCCGGGCGCGTTCGTCCGGTGTCAGCCGCCTGTCCTGCCACAGGTGTGCCGGTTCGCCGCGCATCTGCTTCTTCACGGTGCTTCTCCTTCGCGTGGAGGCGGATCTACGGAGGTTCCTTCGGGGGGGGGGTGGTGCGCGGCACGGCCTCGGGTCAGCCGCGGTGGGCGGGGAAGGCGTGGCGCCGTCCGGCGACGGTGATGACGAGCGCGACGACCAGGAGTACGAGGGTTCCCCAGGACAGGGACGTGGCTCCGAGGCCGCCGAGCAGGAGTCCGCCCACGACCCCGCCGCCGGCGATGCCGATGTTCCAGCCGGTCACGATGACCGGCTGGACGGCGTCCACGGCGTCACCGGCCGCGTTGGAGGCGGCGGTCTGCAGCAGGCTCGCGGCTCCGCCGAAGGCGAGTCCCCACAGCGCGGCGCTGGGGAAGACGACGACGGCAAGGGAGGCCGGCAGGCCGAGTGCGAGTACCGCCAGCGCGAAGAACGCGGTACTGCCGATCATGAGAAGCCGCAGGTGGCGGTCGATGAGCACGCCCGTGATCCAGATGCTGACCAGAGAGGCGACGCCGAAGACGAGCAGCACGGCGCCGACACTGCCGTCCAGGCCGACGGGGGCGAGGAAGGAGGCGATGTAGGTGTAGAGCACGTTGTGCGCCATCACGTACAGGAGGACGACGGAGAGGACCGGGACCACGCCGGGAATGGCGAAGACCCGGCCGACGGGGGTGCGCTCCCCCTTGGCCTGTCCGGGGAAGTCCGGCACGGCCGCGAGCACCCAGACGATCACCAGACCGGCGAGCAGCGTCATCACCCCGAAGGTGGCGCGCCATCCGATCAGGCCGGCGAGGAGCGTTCCGACGGGGGTGCCGATCGCGAGCGCGACAGGGGTGCCCGCCAGTGCGATGGTCAGGGCCTTGCCCTGCTGGTGCGGTGCCGCCATCCGCCGGGCGTAGGGCGCGATGATCGCCCACAGCACGCCCGCGAAGAGTCCGGCGACGAACCGGGCCGCGAGGGTGAGGACGAAGTAGCCGGACAGGCCGGTGACGACGCTGGTCACGGCGTACCCGGCAAGGGCCAGGAGCAGGAGCCGTCTGCGCGGCCACCCCATCGTCGCGCCGATCAGCGGGATGGCGCCGACGATGGATCCGATCGCGAAGACGGTCACTGTCTGGCCCGCGGCCGACTCGGAGATCCCGAGGTCGCCGCTGATCGCCGGCAGGATTCCCGCCGGCATCGTCTCCAGCATGATGGTGATGAAGCCGCCGGCCGCGAGGGCGAGCAGGCCGGTGAGCGGAAGGCGACCGGACTGGCCAGTGGGGGCAGGCGCCCGGTGTACTTGAGTCATAACCTTACGGTGCATGGTTGACATTGATGTCAAGGTCAACCCGGAGCCTGCTGATGGGAAGTGAGGACGGCCACATGCGCATCGGAGAGCTCGCGAAGCTGACGGACACACCCGCGCGGTCACTGCGCTACTACGAGGCGCAGGGGCTGATCGAACCGCGGCGGCTGCCCAACGGATACCGCGAGTACGACGACTATCTGGTGGGCCGGGTCACCCAGATCCGCGGGCTGATCGACAGCGGCATCCCCACCCGGATCATCAAGCAGATGCTGCCGTGCCTCGGCAGCCCTCTGAAGATCGTCGTCGATGACGCCGAACCGGAACTGCTCGAACTGCTCGCCGTCGAGCGCGACCGGATGACGGACCGCATCGACTGCCTCACCCGAAACCGGGACGCCATCGACAGCTACATCGACGCCGTCAACGAGGCGACTTCGGCGCGAAGCACCGCCGGGGCGGCGTAGGCAGTCGTCGGAGCGAGCCCGGCGGTACCGACAGGAGGGTCATCGGCCATACGGATGGCGGGGGTCGACGTCCGCCCGCGGCGGGGGCCGGGGACGGGCGCCGGCGGCGCACGAACTCCGACGGCGGGGATCCGGTGTGCGCGACGAAGGATCCGCGCAGGGCCTCCGGTGTGCCAAAGCCCGCGTCGGCCGCCGCGAAAGCGACGGAACGGCCCCCTTCGATGAGCGCTTTCGCCACCGTGAACCGCGCGTTCTCGACGTACTTCCGCGGTGTCGTGTCCGACTCCGCGCGGAAGAGCCGGGTGGGCTGCCGAGGGCTGACACGGGCGCGCCGGGCGAGATCGGCGAGCGGGTGCGGGCCGGCCGGGTCCTCGTGATGTGCCGAATGAGCCCGCGCAGGGCGGCGTTGCGCGGGACGGTTCCGGAGAGAAGCTCGGAATGCGGCGCCCGGTGCGCCCTTCGCCATGGCCGGCGCCGAAGGCGGAGGCGGAGGCGGAGGCGGGGATCCGCATCCCCGTCGACGCGGTCACGTCCCGCCCGTCGGCCGAGAGGGTCCGCACCTCATAGCGCGTGCCGTCCTGGTTGGCCTCCGCGAACGCCTCAAGCGGTCCGGCCAGGTCGAGCAGGCAGGCGCCGGGAAGGACGAGGACGCCGATCTTGTGGGTCTGCGGCATGACACCCGCCTCTCCTTGGCCAACGGCGCATGCCGGCGCGCCGATACGGCGACCACCTCGAAGAGGCCGGGAAGCCGGGCCGCGTGCTCGTGGTGTCGTGCTCTCGTCGCGACAGCAGGGTCCGACGTTGACACCGGTGGAAGGCCGAACGGGCAGCCACACGTTCCGCGGAGACGCCGGTCACCCCGGCCCGGCTTGACCTTGACACAGATGTCAAGGATGCATCGTGGGGTCGTGGCACGCGGTCAGGTCATCGCGCCCCGGTCACGACCGGGTACGCGACCTGTCCGGACATCCGATCCGAAGGGACCACCCCCATGAGCAAGGCAACCGACACCCGCCCGGCAGAGGCTTCGGGCACCTTCCGCCTCGGCGGCGACCTTGAGATCAACCGCCTCGGGTACGGCACGATGCAGCTGACCGGCCAGGGCGTCTGGGGCGAGCCGAAGGACCGCGGCGAGGCCGTCCGCGTCATCAGGCGCGCCGTCGAGCTCGGCGTGAACTTCTTCGACACGGCCGATGCCTATGGTCCCGAAGTCACCGACAACCTCCTGCGCGAGGCCCTGCACCCCTACGGCGACGACATCATCATCGCGACGAAGGCCGGCCAGACCCGCCAGGGCCCCAACCTCTGGACGCCCCTCGGCCGCCCCGACTACCTCCGTCAGCAGGCCGAGATGAGCCTCCGGCGCCTCGGTGTCGAGCGCATCGACCTGTTCCAGCTCCACCGCATCGACCCCGACACGCCGTTCGAGGACCAGATCGGCGAGCTGAAGAAGCTCCAGGACGAGGGCAAGATCCGCCACATCGGCCTCAGCGAGGTCACCGTGGCCGAGGTCGAGGCCGCGCGGGAGATCGCGCCGATCGTCTCCGTGCAGAACCTCTACAACCTCACCAACCGCTCCTCGGAAGAGCTGCTCGACTGGGCGACCGGGCAGGGCATCGGCTTCATCCCCTGGTTCCCGCTCGCCACCGGACAGCTCACCGGCGAGGGCAGCCCGCTCACCGAACTCGCCAGGCAGCACGACGCCTCGCCGTCGCAACTCGCCCTCGCCTGGCTCCTCAAGCGCTCCCCGGTCATGCTCCCCATCCCGGGAACGTCGAGCGTCGCACACCTTGAGAACAACCTCGCCGGCGCGAGCATCGAGCTCACCGACGACGAGTTCGAGGCGCTGTCGAAGGCCGCCGCCTGATTCGGCACTCCACCTCGCAATGATCCTCTGAACGGAGCACGCATCATGGCCGTCACCCATCGTCTCGGCGTCATCCGCCAATCGCCCTCCTACTGGCGGATCGTCTTCGACAATCCCCCGCTGAACCTTTTCGACCTGGAGACGTTCGCGGAACTGAACGTCCTGATGGACGAGATCGAGCACGACACCGATCTCAAGATCGTCGTTTTCGAGAGCGCGGACGAGGACTTCTTCGTCAACCATCATGATCTTGAGCAGCATGGCGTGGTACCGGATCAGCCGGGTGCCGCGTCGTTCGACCACTGGCCGAGCTTCGTGACCCGACTCGCGCAGTCCTCCGTGATCAGCGTGGCCAAGGTGCGCGGCCGGGCCCGAGCCCAGGGGTTCGAATTCGCCCTCGCCTGCGACCTGCGCTTCGCGTCGCGGGAACGGGCGGTGTTCTCCCTGATCGAGGTCGCCGGCTCTTCCATTCCGGGCGGCGGCGGCATCGAATGGCTCGCCGCCCTGGTGGGACGTTCAAGGTCCCTGGAGATCGTCCTCGGCGCCGACGACTTCGACGCGGACATCGCCGAACGATACGGCTGGATCAACCGAGCCGTCCCCGACAGCGAACTCGACGCGTTCGTCGACGCCTTCGCCGAGCGCGTGAGCCGTTTCGAGAAGCGCGCGCTGGAGACCGGCAAGAAGCTGGTCAACGCGCGCGCCGGTGTCCCCTCGGAAGGGGATCTCTGGGTCTCCAACCATGTGCTCGCCGGTGTGGACACCTGGCCCGAGGCACAGGCGATGCTCACGAGGCTGAACGCCGCCGGCTTCGGCAAGGACCGGGAGTTCGAGCTGAACATGGCCGAGCGCCTCGGCAATCTCCCGTCCGAATAACCGGGACCTGGGCAACCGGGCGGAGCGCTCGGCAGCCCATACCCGACAGAGCCGAACGATTTACGGTCCCTGGCGGTACCCGCCCCGCTGACTGCCGGGGACTTCCGGGGTGTCGGCCGCGGACCGCCGGGTGCCCGCGGCCCGGGCCACGCGGTCGCGAATGGCGCGGCGGGCGCGGTCATGCGCCGCGGGGTCTCCCAGGAGCTGGTGGACGAGGTTCGATTCGAGGACCGCGCCGTGCAGTTCGAAGACGAGCTGGTCGATGTCCGTGTCAGGGGCGAGTTCCCCGAGGCGGACAGCCAGGCGCAGTTGCTCGGCCACCACCTGGAGGCCGCGCCGCAGGCCGTCGCGGAGCGCATCGCGGACGGGACCGGGGCGGCCGTCGAACTCGTGGGACACCGCGGCGAAGAAGCAGCCGCCGTCGAAGAGGTCCTGGCAGCCGATCCAGGCATCGAGTACGGCGTACAGGCTGGGCAGGCCGGCTTCGGTCTTGTCGGCCGCGCCCAGGACCCGCTCGGAGAAGACCTCGTACGCGGCCGCGACGGTGGCGAGCTGCAGTTCCTGTTTGGTGGGAAACAGCGCCTGCAGGCTGCTCTTGGACATGCCGAGGTCGGTCGCGAGCCTGCCCAGAGTCGTGCCTTCGAGGCCGTCGACCGACCCGATCTGCATGGCCCGCTCCAGGACGACCCGGCGCCGCTGGTCACCAGGACGAGTTGTCTGCATGGCACCAATCTAACCCATGTACGGTCGACCGCACGGGCAGATACGTACGACCGTATTGTTACGTACGGTCGTACGTATTAGAGTCGCGGCAGCTGGCGAGCACCTGGTTTTGCAGGTATCGCGTCATGCAGTCCTGAGCCCTTGCACGAGAGGCGTTCCATGAGCACGCACGGCCCCGCTGTCTTCGTTCACGGCGGCCCCGAGACATCCGCCGTCTGGTTCTCGTTGCTGGAGGAGCTGGATCGCGACGATGTCGTCTGCCTGTCACCCCCCGGCTTCGGCGCACCGCTGCGGGACGGCTTCGACGTGAGTCTCGACGGTTGTCTCGACTGGCTGGTCGCCCGCCTGGAGGAGTTCAGGCGGCCGGTCGACCTCGTCGGGCACGACTACGGCGCCCTGCACGTCTTCAACCTCGCCATGAACCGGCCCGACCTCATCCGCAGCTGGGCCTGCGACGCGATCGGCGTCTTCCATCCCGACTACGAGTGGCACGGCCTGGCGCAGCTCGTGCAGACGCCGGGAGCGGGCGAGCGCTTCGTGGAGGAGAAGCTCCAGGCGTCGCTGGAGGAGCACATCGCCGGCTGTCGCGCGTGGGGTGTGGGCGAGCCGCTCGCCACGCGGCTGGCCGCCGGCTTCGACGAGCACATGTGGCGTGCGGTTCTCTCCCTCTACCGCTCCGCCGCTCAGCCCGCGCTGGCGAAGGCGGGGCAGAAGGCTTCGGCCGCCGCGGCCCGTCCCGGTCTGGCCCTCTTCGTGACGGACGACCCGCTCACCGGCACCTACGACATGCGGCACCAGGTGGCCACCGAAGCGGGCGCGGAGATCGCCGTCCTGGACGACGCCGGGCACTGGTGGATGGCCAGG
Source organism: Actinobacteria bacterium OK074 (assembly GCA_001298575.1). GTDB lineage: Bacteria > Actinomycetota > Actinomycetes > Streptomycetales > Streptomycetaceae > Streptomyces. The sequence continues at coordinate 45,609 of LJCV01000244.1, read as the reverse complement.
CAGCCCGCAGCCGGCGCCGCGATCCTCAACGACTTCTGGGCACGTCTGCCCTAGCGAAGGTGTGGCACGCCAAGGCCCCTTCATCCCCCCAACGTCAAGAAAAGCGTGATGAACCACATGGGAATCCCCACCACGGTCGCAGCCCGGACAACTCTCCCCCCGCGGAAGCGGTCCAGACTCACGGCGGCGTCCGTCGCGACGGCGGCCGTCCTCGTCTCGGCGCCGTACGCGTCCGCGGCCCCGTACGCGTCCGCGGCGACGGAGCAGACGCCCCCGAGACCGGTCGTCACCGATGTGCAGACCCTCGCCGCGTTCGACTTCGCCGCCGGTGGGGTGCCGGAGAACCTCACCGTCGATCCGGACGGTTCTCTGATCATCTCCATGGCGGGCAGCTTCGCGAGCAAGCCTCCGACGCTGGTGCGGGTCGATCCGTCCGGGCGCGGCAAGGTGATCGCCGCAGGGCAGTTGGGCGACACCTTCGCCGGCATCACGCGCGGCCACGACGGCAGCGTCTACTTCAACGTGAAGTCTTCCGACGCCTCACGGTCCGGCGTATGGCAGCTGCCCCTTGGGGGTACCCCTCACCGCATCGCCGCTCTGCCCACCGACGGCCTCCCCAACGGCCTGGCCCTCGACCCGGCCGGACGCACCCTGTACGTCGCCGACAGCTTCAAGGCCACGGTATGGGCCGTCCCGGTCTCCGGCGGAACCGCGACCGCCTGGCTGACGGGCCCCGCGTTCGCGGCCGACCCCTCCGTTCCGGAGCCGTACCGGCTCGGCGCGAACGGCCTCCGCTTCCACAAGGGCGCCGTCTGGGTCTCCAACTACTCGAAGGGCACCCTGCTGCGGATCCCGGTCACCGCCACCGGCGCCCCCGGCCGGATCCACACCGTGACCAGCGACCTCACCGGCGCCGACGACTTCAACTTCCTCAACGACCGCTCCGACGTGGTGTTCGCCGCGCAGTACGGCCTCACCCCCGCCAAGATCGCGGTCGTCCACCCCGACGGAACCACCGAAACCGCCCTCACCTCCTCGGACGGCCTCGCCTCCCCCACCTCCACCGCGGTGCGCGGAAACCAGCTCTACATCACCAACGCCGGTATCACCGAGCAGCCCCACGACCCGAAGTTGCAGCGCGGAGTCATCGTCCCGGCAGCGTTGCGCTGCGGCCCGGCGTCCTGAACCACGACCCGCCCTACTACGCCAGAGCTCGTCCCGCAATGATCGCTCGTCCGACGTGGGCGAGACCCAATCGCCAGGGTTTTCGACCGGCTTGAGGGACGGCACACCCTACGAAGGGATCCCGGTCAGGAGATCGGCAACGCTGTAGGCGCCGATGCCGGTCACCGGGGCGTCGCCGCTGGCGGCGACGAGGCGGAGGACATGCTCCAGGGCCGGGTCGGCGAGGCCGTCGTACAGCGCGACGAACAGGTTCCGCGCCTCTTCTCTGGGCCACCCCGGGGGCATCAGTCTCAGGGGCACCTCGGGGTCCAGGAGGGGGAAGCGCCGGTAGTCGTCCATCACTCCGGTACGCGCCCTGAGCGCGTCCGCGCCGTTGAGGGCACCGGCCCGGAGCCGCCCGAGCAGCGGTGTCCAGTGGCCGATGAAGTCCGCGTACTCCTCGGCGATCCCGCTCAGGTCCCAGGCTTCCAGCGGATCCCGGTCGGCCGCGCCGAGATCCACCCGGCGTGCCCGGAAGACGGTGACCGTGGCGGATACGGCGCCCGACAGTGTCTCTGCCGTCACCTTGTCCATGAACTGGGGGGAGACCCACAGCCCGTCGAACAGCGGTGCGTAGCCCAGCAGCCGGAGGCGGTTGCGCAAGGTGCGGCGGTCGGCGTCGCGCTCCTTGGGCAGGGTGAACGCGACGAGCGTCCAGGTGTTGTCCCACGCCTCGGCCTGGCCGACGAAGCCGGCGATGCGCCGGCCGCCCGCGATCAGCACCGTGGAGGCCGGCGGGGTGAGCCGGTAGGACGTGCGGCGGCCGTCCTTCGCGCGGTGGACGACGCCGCGGTGGGCCAGCCGGTTGACCGTGGTGCGGGCAGCGCCCGGTGTCACGCCGAACTCGCCGAGCAGCGCGACGAGGGCCGCCGTGGGGAACCAGACGCGGTGCCGGAGAGCGTAGTCCGCGAACAGCATGACGGTGAGGTCCTGCGGAGAGCTGCCGGCCTGCCTGCGCGGAAGCCGCGCCTCTCCGTGGCCGACCCCGGGGAAGATCTCGCCCGCGTCGAAACCATGACTCGATGGATCGTTCGCCACGAAAGGACTCCCCGGAATCAAGAGACATCGACACTCTCAGTTATTTGACAGTTTACCGCATCAGAGGGAATCTGAGTGAAACGTAAAGTCCAGTGCTGGGAGCACCATGAACGTGCGAGGCCAACTCGGCGGGCGGTTCATTCAGATGATCAGCAAGCGCCTGCTGCGCGATTACCCTCCGTCGCCCCTGAGCTTCCCCGAGCTCGTCATGGCGGAGAAGCGGGTGCACCGGGTCGCGACGGACGCCGGAGAGGTGACCTGCACCAGCTACCACCCGGCGAGCGAAAGGCTGCCCACATCCGGGCTGCCCGGCGTCTACGTCAACAGCCACGGCGGCGGATACGTCCTGCGCCGCCCCGAACAGGACGACGCCCTGTGCCGCTACGTGGCCCATCGCGCGGGCTGCGTGGTCCTCAACGTCGACTACGACGTCGCACCGCAGAAGCCCTTCCCCACTCCGGTGGAACAGGTGTACGGCGTCTGCCGATGGGCCGCGGACGAGGCCGGCGACCGCGGATGGGACGGATCCCGGCTGGCCATCGGCGGTCAGAGCGCCGGCGGCGCCCTCACCGCCGCGGTCAGCCGACTCGCGCGGGAGCGACGCCATTTCACCCCCCGGCTGCAGGCCCTGGTCTACCCACCCCTGGATCTGGCCGTCGACCCTGAGACCAAGCGGAGCCTCACCGACAAACCCCTGATCACTCCCGGGCTGTCAAGGATCTTCACCGCCGCCTACGTACCGGACCCGGCAACCCGGACCAACCCGCTGGTGTCCCCGGTGACGGCCGACGACCTTGCCGGGCTGCCACCGGCCCTGGTCATCACGGCAGAGCTGGACACCCTCCGCGACGAGGGCGACCGCTACGCCAAGGCCCTCGAAGCGGCCGGAGTGCCGGTCACGCACCGAGTCATCTCCGGCGTCGACCACTCCTTCACCCACCACGAGCCGGTCGGGCCGGCCGTCGAGGGCCTCGCCCTGATCGCACGAATGGTTCGGGAAGCCCTGACCGCCTGAGCCGGCAGCCATGGCGGCCTCCAGGATTTCCCTATGGCCGTCTCCAGGATTCCCTTGGAACAGCGTGGGCTGGTCAAAAGGACCCGACGCGGCAGCGGGCACAGCGCGGTGGCCACTGCGGACGGTCGCCACCACCTCAAGCACGGCAAGCATCCCCGATGGAAAGGCGCGATGAATCGGTCGACTTCCGGCCATGCACAGTGACAGGTTCCGGTCAAAGATTTACCCAAGTGCCGGATTCCTCCCACCGCTCGTGATCGGGTCCCCTGCGACGGCTGTATGACCACCCGTTCTTCGGAGGACCTGGTGTCAGCACCAACCCGTAAGAGACGATGGCTCACCATCTGTGCCATCACCGCATCCGCCGCACTCGTGGCGATACCCGCCGGCGCCGCTCCCAGCGGGGGCAACAGCCCCTTCGGGGCCCGCGCACTCGCCCAACTCGCCGCTGAACGAGGGCAGTCGGTGGGCGCTGTCAGTCCCAAGGCGAAGGCCGAGGACGACGACGGCGGCGGTGACGACGGCAACGAGGCCGACGAGATAGCCGAGGGCGCGGACCAGTACGCCGAGGCCCGCACCTCACCCGGCATCGTCGCACCGGGCGCCTACGGAGCCGCCTGGACGAGTCTGACCAACCTGCCCAGCACCGGCGGCAGTTGGCGCAACATCACCGACCTGCCGTACAACTCCGACGACCCGCGCTACCGCGACTACGACTCCAACTCCAGCGGCGGCTCGGGCAATGTCACCGGCCGGATGGCGGCGATGGCCGCCGACGACGACGGGTACGTGTACGCGGGCAGCGCGGGCGGCGGCGTGTGGCGCTCGCGCACCGGAGGCGGCCGTTGGCAGCCGATCAGCGACAAGCTGCCCGCCCAGTCCACCGGCGCCCTCGCGCTCGACGGCGCCGGACGGCTGTGGCTGGGCACCGGCGAGGCGACGACCAACGCGGACGCGTATCTCGGCAGCGGCGTCTACGTCCTGTCGAACCCCCGTCACGGCACGTTCTCCGCCCGCAGCCGGGTCGGCGGCGACGAGCTGGAGTCCACCACCATCCACGAACTGCGCTTCGGCGGCGGGAAAGTGTGGGCGGCGACCAGCGAAGGCGTGTGGAGCCACTCCACGAAGAAGCTGAGCGGCGCCTGGAAGCTGGAGTTCGCGCCCAACCCCGCCTATCTGCCGGGCGGTTCACTCGCGAACGACGACTCGGCCGCGTACAAGAACATCGCCAACGACATCGCGATCGACCCGAAGGACCCGAACAAGGTGGTCCTCGCGGTCGGCTGGCGCAGCGGCGACGACTACAACGGCTTCTACACCAAGGGCGCGGACGGCACCTGGACCCGGATCACCAGCGGCCTCGGCGACCTGCCCGCCGACGCGGACGACATCGGCAACGTCACCTTCGCCCGCTCCGCCGACGGTTCCCGCTACTACGCCATCGACCAGTCGCCGGAGCAGCTCAACACCAACCCGGACAGCGGCCTGGAGGGCATCTACGTCTCCAAGTCCGGTTCTCCCACCGGCCCTTGGACGAAGATCGCCGACTACCAGGGCCTGGCCGCCGACGGCTCGGCGCTCACCTCCAGCGGCTACATGCCGGGCGTGCAGGCTTGGTACAACCAGTTCCTGACCGTCGACCCGGCGAACGCGGAACACGTCTACGCGGGCCTGGAGGAGGTCTACGAGACGAAGGACGGCGGCACCAACTGGTCGACCGTCGGCCCGTACTGGAACTTCGGCTTCCCCTGCTGGAACATCGACCCCACCAAACAGACGGGCGACTGCAACCCGACCACCCACTCCGACCAGCACGGCGTCGCGATCGGCAGCTACCACGGCAAGAGCTTCGTCTACGTCGGCAACGACGGCGGCGTCTACAAGCGCCCCCTCAACGGCTCCCAGGACGCCTCCGGGCACGCCACCGACTGGACCTCGCTCAACGACGGCACCATCGACACCCTCCAGTACTACTCGGTGGGCGTCGGCAAGGACCTGACCTACGGCGGCGTCTCCGTCACCGGCGGCCTCCAGGACAACGGCCAGTCGATCCTGCGCAGCAACGACACGGTGATGGGGTCCAACTTCGGTGGCGACGGCGGCGACACCCTCACCGACCCGGCCAACGGCTGCGACATCGCCGAGGAGTACGTCTACCTGGCGATCCAGGTGACCCAGAACTGCGCGGTGAACGACGGGAGTTGGGTCAACGACCCCAGCAAGATCACGTCGTACGGCGTCGCCCCCGCCGACAACGCCACCGGTGAGGCCCGATTCATCGCCCCGATCACGGCCGACATGAAGAACAGCTCGACCTGGATCGCGGGCGGCCGGCACATCTGGGTGCAGACCCACGGCTACGCCATCCGCAGCGGCGACGAGTGGACCAGCGTGTACGACCTCGGCGAGGGCCGTACCGCGACCGCCGTCGCGGCCTCGGGCGGCAAGGTGTACGCGGCCTGGTGCGGCCCCTGCAACAACCAGGGCTTCGCCCGCGGCATCTCCGTCGGCAACGCGGACGGCACCGGCTGGCACGACGTGACCCTGCCGGTGGACGCGACCGTACCCAACCGGTACCTCAGCGGCTTCGCCATCGACCCCAAGAACGCCGACCACGTCTACCTCGCGGTCAACGGCTTCTCCCGGCACTGGACCGAGGGACCCGGTGCCGGTGTGGGCCACGTCTTCGAGTCCACCGACGGCGGCACCACCTGGAAGGACATCTCGAACAACCTCCCCGACGTGCCGACCGACTCCGCGGTCGTCACACCGAACGGCGGCCTCGCCGTCGCCACCGACCTCGGCGTCGTCTACCGTGCGCCGGGCCGTACGACCTGGCAGCGCGTCGGGAACCTCCCGGCCGTCGCCGTACTCCAGCTGAAGCTGAGCCCCGACGGCCGGACGCTGTACGCGGCCACCCACGGCCGCGGCATCTACACGATCGACATGCGCGACCTCGACTGACGCAGCGGCGCCAAAAGGGGTGATCCCGGGTTGCCGGGGTCACCCCTGCGTCGTGTACGGCACCACGGACATGTGCAGCGTGAAGACGATCCGTGCCGCGCCCGCCACGTCCGGCGCCTTCGCCGACACTGTGACGTCCGCCGTACCGCCCCTTGTCCCGGCACAGCGCAGCGAGACCCGGGCGGTGCCGTCCGCCCCCACCTCCCACCCGGACGCCAGCACGAAGACCGGCGCGGAACTCAGCGCACCCGTCCACCGCTTGTCGTCGTTCCGCGGCCGTAGGACGAGGGACACGACGGTCCCGGGCCGAACGCACAGGCCGCGGACTAAGGCGTCTCCCGGGCGGTGGGTGACGGTGATGGAGCCCGCGACACACCCCGGGGACGTGGAGGCCGTCCCCCGAGAGGCCGGGGCTCGTGTCGACGGCGTCGACGGCGTTGCCGGCCTTGTCGCAGAGGGCGGGCCGGGGGCTCCCCGCGTGCCGGGGCCGCTCTCCGAGGGAGTGTCGGTGGGGGAACCGGTAGCGGGACGCGGCGGCGCCGAGTCCGCCTCCGAATCGTCCCCTCCGCCCCCGCAGGCGGTCAGAACACAGGAGAGGGCGACCAGGACGGTCGCGAGCGAGGTCCAGGATCCGCGGCCCCGTCTGCGGTCCTCCGGCATCATGACGACTCCCTTGCTCCGCCGAACGTCCCCGCGACGCCCTCGGCCGCAGTTCGGTTCCCGTCGCCCAAAGGGAAGCGGAGGGTCTCACCGTATGCCCGAGCCGAAAGGGACGCGGACCACGCGACACCGCGACCAGGGCCGGCCTCCTTCGAGATGACGCGGGGTTGGTGGACCGTTCGTCGGCGAGTGCGAGCCGGACTGCCCCGCACGTCTGCCATGCACCGACGAGACCCGCGGCGATGGACGCTGCCGAGACCAGGATCAAGCCCTCGCCGTCGAGCGGCAACCACCTGGAGCCGAAGCCTCTGACGCGGGGCGCCGACGGTGGCGGCGGGCAGGGGCAGCGGTCCGGGAGTGACGTCGTCCTCGTGGCGGCGGCTGCCCGTAGAGCGCGGTGCGGCAAGGCGGGCCATCGAGGTGTCCGAGGGTCAAGGAGACGTCAATTCCCTGTGGTTCGGGCGGTGTTGTAGCAGATAGTGTTGACATGACCATGATTGCGTAGCCAGAGTGGCGGCGTCCTTCAGCACGTCCTGCATGACGTTCGGTTCGGCCGGGCTCCGCCCGCCCTCATGGTGCGGACGTGTACGAGGCTTGCTCCCGACCCCACTTCGCGACACACCGATGCCGGACGTGCCCCTTCTTCGAAAGGGAACGGATCATGTCCCTGGCATCACGGCTCCACCGTCTGGCGAGACCCGGCCTGGTGACGGCGGCCCTCGCGGCCGGCCTGCTGGCCCTGTCGACGACCACCGCCGACGCCGCACCCGCCCTCACCCAGATCAGCACCGATCCCTACACCAACTCCACCAGCCAGCACGCCACCGAGGTCGAGCCCGACACCTTCTCCTACGGCTCCACGATCGTCTCCGCCTTCCAGGTCGGCCGTTTCAACGACGGCGGCTCCTCCAACGTCGGCTTCTCCACCTCCACCGACGGCGGCGCCACCTGGACCAAGGGCTTCCTGCCCGGGATCACCACGCAGGCGGGCGGCACCTTCCAGCGGGTCAGCGACCCGTCGGTGGCCTACGACGCCAAGCACAACACCTGGCTGATCTCCACCATCCCGATCACGTCGTCCGTCACCGTCCCCGAGGTCTTCACCAGCCGCTCGACCGACGGCGGACTGACCTGGAGCAACCCCGTCATCACCGCGACCGGCTCCAGCCTCGACAAGAACTGGATCGTCTGCGACAACACCGCCACGAGCGCCTTCTACGGCAACTGCTACACCGAGTACGACAACAACGGCGACGGCGACCGTCTGAAGATGACCACCTCCTCCGACGGCGGCCTCACCTGGGGCGCCTCCAAGAACACCGGCAACAACGCCACCGGCCTCGGCGGCCAGCCCGTCGTCCAGCCCAACGGCACGGTGATCGTCCCGGCCGCCAACGCCTCCGAGACGTCGATCCTCTCCTTCCGGTCCACCAACGGCGGCAGTACCTGGACCTCGACCACCACCATCGCCACCGTCAGCACCTTCACCGTGCGCGGGAGCCTGCGCAGCGGACCGCTGCCCTCCGCCGAGATCGACGCCGCCGGCAAGGTGTACGTCGTCTGGCAGGACTGCCGATTCCGCGCGAGCGGCGGCTCCTGCACCGCCAACGACATCGTGATGGCGACCACCACCAACGGCACCACCTGGTCAGCGGTGACCCGCATCCCGATCGACGCGACGACCAGCACCGTCGACCACTTCATCCCCGGCCTCGCCGTCGACCCGGCCACCTCGGGCACCACCGCGCACCTGGCGCTGGCGTACTACTACCACCCGGTCGCCAACTGCACCGCCGCCACCTGCCAGTTGGACGTCGGGTACGTCTCCTCGACCAACGCCGGCAGCACCTGGACGGCGCCGACCCAGCTGGCCGGTCCGATGACCCACTCCTGGCTGGCGAGCACCACGCAGGGCACCATGGTCGGCGACTACATCTCGACGTCCTTCTCCGGCGGAACGGCACACCCCGTCTTCGCCGTGGCCTCGGCCCCCAGCGGGTCGGTCTTCAACGAGGCGATGTACACGCCGACTTCGGGCCTCACCGCGGCCGCAGGCACCGCCACCGCCACGACCGCCACCGCACGTGACAACGCCCTCTCTGCCCGCCTGGCGGCAATCGCCTACGCGCAATGGCTGGCCAACGGCGGCACCGGGGGCGGTGAGGACAGCCCCTGACCGACAGCCACTGAACCGCGACAGCCGCCCCGGCAGGACCTGCCGGGGTGGCTCTCCCCTTCGTTCGACTTGTCTCAACGGATGCCCGAGTCGAAGGAGATGTCGACCGTGGTGAACCGTCCGCTCCTGACGGCGACGGAGACCGGCTGGGCGATCGGGACGACGGCGCCGGTGCGATTGGCCGGACGGACGGTGTAGCTGCCGGGCGGCAGCGGGACGCGGAAGTGGCCGTCGGCGTCGCTGGTGGTCTCGATGACCGTCCCTCCGCCGTCGCCGCCGGTGATGGTCAGCCGGGCGCTCAGGGGCCGGTCGGGGCAGGGGCTGTGGTCGCGGGCCAGCGGGCAGCCGCCGTCGACCATGGTGCGGCCCTTGATCCCCGAGCCGGGTGCGGTCGGCGATTCGGCTCCCTGAGAGTCCCCGCATCCGGCGGCCGAGAGCACGACGGCCGGCACCAGGACGACGAGCGCGGTGCGAAGGAGACTCTTCATAGGGGTTGGACTTCCCGTGGTGCCGGTCGGTTCCTGGACCGGCACGGCCCGGGTACCTCGGCGGGCATGGCCCGGGGGCCGGGCGGAGAGGATTCCCGCCCGACCCCCGGGTCGCTTGCTGCGAGTGCGGGTGCTGGTACGGATGCGAGTGCGGGTGCTGGTACGGATGCGGGTGCTGGTGCTGGTGCTGGTGCTGGTGCTGCTAGGAGAACAGCACGTTGTGCGGCTCGGGGTAGGCCCCGGTGGCGCCGCAGTTGCCGCCCTTCATCGCGTAGCCGGCGGCGATCCAGCGGGTCGGATCGGCCTGGTAGGTGCGGACGGTGAGGTAGTCGCCCCAGCGGGGCAGGCCCGAGTAGGTGCAGGTGTTGCCGGCACCCCACAGGTAGTAGTTGGGGCTGGTGTCGATGGCGTTGGCGGGCTGGGAGTTGATGCCGCTGCCGGGGTAGTAGTGGGTAGTGCCGGTGCCGCCGCCCCAGGCGAACTCCAGGCCCACCCGCCCGAGCGAGTTGGGTGCGAGCGCGGCGAACTGCATGGCACCCCAGCTGCCCCACAGGTCACCGGAGCCGTTGAGGTTCTTGTCGGATTCGTTGAACCAGACGAACCGGGTGTAGGGGAACGGGTGGCTGCTGTCCTGCTTCGCGTTGAACGAGAAGCCGATCAGTCCGCCGGTCCGGTAGGCACCGAGGACGCGCGAGTCGGCGTACTGACACCAGTTGGTCACCACGCCGTCGGCGCTGGCGCAGTTCTGGCCGCTGTCACGGGTGTAGAAGCCGTACGAGGGGACGGTGCGGTCCCACCACGAGTAGTTGCCGGAGTTCTCCGGCCACGCGAACACGCGGAAGGAACTGCCGTTGGTCTGGCCCCAGTTGCTGCCCCAGTAGAGGGTGTCGGTGGAGCCGGGCACCAGCTTGTAGGTGAAGTTGTCGGTGCGGGTCAGGTAGCTGTAGTTGAAGGCGCCGCACGTGCTCATCGCGCTCTTCGGCAACCGCAGCAGGCCGGCACCGCTTCCCCCGCCGGTCGGGAAGAAGTTGGTGGAGATGTTGACGTTGCTGCTGCTGATGGACATGTCGTTGAAGTCCAGCGCCGTGGTGGTCGCCAGGCCCATCCAGCCCGGTGTGATGTTCCAGTAGCACCAGCCGGTGAACGCGCCGGAGCCGGAGGCGGTGGCGTTGGCGATCACCAGGTGGTCGCTGAACTGCAGCAGCCAGAACTGCCTGCCGGTCGCCGGGTCGTACTGGGTGACCTGGTCGCAGCAGAATCCCGACCCGAACAGCGAGTAGGGGTCGAGGTAGGACCAGGTCGTGCCGTTGTCGGTGGAGCGGGTGGCGTACCAGTTGCCGGTCTGGAAGATGTTGGAGCCGTTGGCGTCGGTGCTCGGCTCCTGCGTCGAGGACAGGGACGAGGCGCCGCCCGATATCCCGGACGTCGGTATGGCGCTGTCGCGCACCGTGGTGGCGACGGACGGTACGGGGGACGGTTCGGCGAGCGCGGCACCGAGTGGGGCGTGTCGGGGCTCGGGCCCCGCCTTCCCCTTGGCCATGGTGTCCTCGTCGTACAGCCGGGTGTTGAGCTGGTCGAGCTCCTCGGCCGTGTACTGGCGCGGCTTGTCGGTGACGGCGGCCGTCACCTGGGCACCGCCGGCTGTCGCCGCCCGGGCGGCGCTGCCCTGGCCGTGCGGGGCGGCGGACGCGGGCGTGGACTGCAGGCCCGCCAGTCCGAACGACAGGATCACCAACACGACGGCCCAGACGGACAGTCTTCGACGTCTGGACCCGGCCAGCGGCATGCGGATGGAACCGTACATGCGGAAGTCCCCTTTGACGATGGGCGAATCGGACGCACGACGGCATCGGTCGCCACTCCCCCCACACGTGCCAGGCAGAGCACTGCCGCCGCACGACAGCGAACCTAGCGATCCCTCCACAGGCCACCAAGAGCCTGGACAGAGGAATCGAAGAGGTCCGAATTCCCCTCCCGCAAAAGGGAACTGAGGCACCATCAGACCCACGCGGTGGCGGCGGTCACAGGGCTTGCGGGGCGGTAACAGCCATAACAGCCAAGTTCACACCACGCCGAGTCACCCGAGGCGCACTCCGGTCGGCTTCCGGAGCGGGCGGTGGAGAGATCAGCGCCCGACGGGCGCGGCCCCGGACCCGTGCGGACGCTGAGCCGCTCCCTGGGGAGAATCGCCCAACAGCGTTCCTGACGCCCCGTCAGAACGAGCGCCGAATGAGCGTCCCGAGCGTCGTCTCAGCGTCAGGCTATCGCCCGTAACACCCACACCGCACATAACACGCACGCACAAAACCCCAGCTCAGGAGCCCTTCGCGACCGGTTCAAGGATCGCGACGCACTCCACGTGATGCGTCATCGGAAAGATGCCGGCCTGAGCAAGCCACAGAAAAGGCCAGGTCAGAGACGCATTCTCCGCTGGATGTGCAGCTTGAAGGAGCGCAGAGCGTCAAACGAGCGTCACGGCGGACAGTGCCGGGTCAGTGTCGGACCACCCAGCCTCGCGGGCGAGCGAGGCGGTCTCTCGGGATGCTCTGGTTGCCGCTAGTCTGTTCAACCCTGAGCAGCACGGAGGAGGTCGCGCGGTCTACCAGGGTTCCTGGTCCCGTCTGGACATGCCCTGCTCTCGTCGGCGCAACAGGTCCTCCGCCCACTGCTGAACCGCGACCGGCACGCCCGCGATCGCCACGGCCATGTCCGGTCACGATTCACGTGCGGCTCTGTCACCCGTTGAGCGCCACGCACTCCCGGAGCACCGGTTCCAGGCGCAGCTGAATGTCCTCGCGGTCGAAGACCTGGAGGGCGTCGAGGCAGTTGACGACCCATCGCGCCTCGTCCTCGTCATCGATCTTGAGCGCGACGGCGGTCACCGCACCTTCCAGGTCGAAGAGGCCGTCCTCGAACTCGTCATTGAGAGCCCGGTATCCGGCGGCCAGCAGCAGATCCGCGTACACGCCGGTCGCCTCAGCGAATGCGCGGGCCTCGGCCCGGTCCGCGCGTAGGTCAGCCAGACGACGCAACACCTCGTCGGGGTCGCCCAATTCCTCGTGCAGACGGTGGGCTTGGTCCACCAGGAGTGGCCAACCACCGGTCAGTTCGTGGAGACGGTCCAGGCGGCCCTCCGTGTGGAACATGTTGACGCGCTGAGCCCAGCCGCGCAGGCTGCGGTGGTCATGCCTACGCAGCACCACCGGGGCGGCCGAGGTGGGTTCGGTTCCCGTCAGCAGGGAGCGCCACAGGGCGAGCTGAGCGGGGTCGGTGACGAGGACGACCGCGCGGGTGACCCCCGGAGTGGCGGGCAGCAGCGTCTCGGCCAGGTCGACGGCTTCGCGGCAGGTCTCGGGCCGGACTGGCTCCCGGTAGTTGACGAAATCGCTGATGACGACCCGTCGTTCTCGGGGGCGTCCGCCCGTAAGTTCCTGTTTGTAGACGCTGGGCTTGCCCACGGGCGGCAGCGTCCAGCCGTCGATCGGTCCGGCGATCGTGCGCAAGGTCCGGGCGACACCGGTGACTCCGGTGGCGGTGCTGCCGAGGACGACTCGGGTCCGGTTGGACCGCTCGCCCAAGAGGTCGTCGAGCTGGGTGTTGGTCAGCGGAGCCGGCCGCCCGTCGGCGAGCTCGGGGCGGCCCTCCTGCACGATGCTCTCCTGCAGTTCACAGTCCTGTTCGGCCCTAAGCAGACGTGCGTCCACCTCGTGGGAGGTACCGATCATGCGCAGGGCGTTGGGACCGCGCAGATGCCAGCCCAGTCCGTCGTGGTTGGGCGCGAGGATACCGAGACCCACCATCTCGGAAAGGTAGGCGCGGAAACCCTCGGTGTCGAGCTGTTCGAACCCCTTGCGCCAGTACGTCTCGCACTCCTCGCGCAACTCGGTGTCGCTCAGCCGCACCTCCAGGCCGTGATGGCGGGCATGGTACGCCAGCACATTAGCGATCACGTCGTAGCGGTGGTCGAGGCTCAGCGTGTCCTTGAAAGCCGCCGAGATGCCGTCCCGGAGCGCGGCGTCCGACTCCACGATCTCGATGTCGGTCACCTCCACCTCGTAAGGGGGTTCCCCGGCGCCGCGCCGCGTCCGCTTGCGGTGCATCAGCTCGACCAGCCGGTGCCCGAACATCTGCAGCAGGAACGGCTGGTACGAGCAGTAGCCGAGCACACGGTTGACGAGATCCAGGTCCTTGAACTCGAACCCGAGCGCCCGCATCGGCTCGACCAGCAGTTCCGCAGCCGACTGGGGAGCCAGCGGGCCGATCACCTTCGGGGTCTGAGCGAGGTGGCCGAACGGCCCGTTGCTCGCGAGCTTAGAAAAGCGCTGCACGGAGTGAAGTCCTGCGAAGACGACCTTTGCCGCGTCCTTGGTGTCGGACCCGAGGCCCTTGAGCTTCTTGGTCTGGTCGAACCGCGGGGCGTCGGCCTCGAAGAACTGGTCGCACTCGTCGAGCAGGATCAGCAGTCGGCGACGGGAGTCCCCGTCCAGCCAGGCCCGGATTCCGGCGCGCACCCGCTCGGAGGTCTCCTGTCGCTTTCCGCGCCCCTGCGGCCGGTCATCAAGTACCTGTGCCACGGTCAGCTCTCTCAGGAGGACGCTCCACAGCGCCTCCGGCCCGCGCGAGCTGCCCTTGCCGATGTTCTCCTGGTCGAGGTTGACGTACACCGTCTGGTGATAGCCGGAGCGCTGCTCCGTGAACAGTTCCCCGGCGTCGGCGAGCAGCGCCGACTTGCCCAGGCCCCGGCCGCCGTAGATGACCTGGGTGCCGCGCGGATCGAGGATGCTCTTGCGTTCGGCGTCGCGGCCGTAGAACATCTCGCCGCCGATCCGGCCGCGCTTCTCCCTGATGTACGGGTTGACGCCGGAGAAGGGCAGCAGGGTCTGCGTGGCGGCGCTCACCTGGCGGTTGCCGCAGGCCGCGAGATAGGCGAGGGCGGCATCGTCCACCACGAGCAGCGGCTGCAACCGGTCGGAGCCGGCGGCGAGTTCGACTCGGGCCTCACGGCTCAGCGTGCCGAAGTAGACGACGAGAAGGCTCGCTCCGCTGGTGTCGCGCTCCGCCCAGCTCATGACGACCTTGGCGGGCGGCCTGCCCCAGACCATCATCACCCGCAGGTTGCCGCCCTGCTCCTTGATCTGCGAGCCGAACGCGGGCGCCTTCGCTCTACCGTTGATCTCCACGCCGGTCGCTTCGAAGAGACGGTATTCCCGCCGGTGCTGGGATCGGTCGTCGAGCGGCCTGGCGCTCTTGGCGTCGTAGCCGAGAAGCTTGAGGAGAGGCGGCACCTGTCGCGTCGGAGCCACCTGGAGCCGGTCCTTGCGTTCGGTGGCGGCAAGCGCGCGCCACTCGTCGAGGGCGTCGGCCGCCAGCGCCGCCTCGTCGGTGGAGAGGCCGCCGTAGTCCAGGACGGGGACCATCGGATGCTTGCCGCCGGACCGGACCAGCTCGACGAGCTCATGGTCGATCCCTCCGGGAAGGCCGTCGGGCACGGCCGGGAAGAACTCGGTCAGATGGGACTCGCCGCCCTCGATCTCCGGGACCGGCTCGCCGATCTCCAGGAAGTAGACGAGGTCGGCAGCGGTGGCCAGGTCGTTCGTCTCCAGGCGCCGCAGGACCTGTGCCCGCTCCTCCACGGAGGGGTCCAGGGCGTCGAGCCGAGCCCGGATTCGATCCGCTGCCTGCTCCCGGAAGGCCGGCAGGCCACTCCGTACCGTGTCGAGCGCTCTCCGCACATGCAGCAGGTCGTGTCGGTCACCGCTTTCGAGACTGTTGTGGGCGTCGGCGAGCAACTCCTGAAGGCCCAGGTCCTGGTCCTCGGTCACGGCACCGTCGGCCTGGGCACGGTGCAGCTCGGCGACGAGTGCGTCGTGTGCCTTCCGCAGCTGCGCACGCCGGGCGGTCTCCCTGTCGTCGATCTCGGCTTCCGCAGGCGGGACGAACTCCCCCGCCCCAGCGGCAGGCAGCAGCCCTCGTCCGGCCAGCTCGACGATGTCACGGGCCGCGGTGAACGCGTCGTGGGAGAGCCGCTCGTCCAGAGCCTCCTGCCAGCTCCGGTGGACCGCGGCCAGCAGTTCGTCGGGCGACGGCCGCTCGTCACGGGTGTCACACACCTTCAGCAGCTCCGCGTCCAGAACGAGCGCTGGGTCGACGGGACCGCCGGAACGCGTGGTCACGGTGTCGCCGGCCAGCAGAGCGAACAGCTCCTCCATCGAGGCGTGGGCCGCCCAGGCCATCGCGCCCGAGAGGGCGTCCGGGCGCCGCGCCAACCGCTCCAGTTCGCCCAGCGCCGCTTCCCTGCCGTCCAGCAGGGACTGGCGCAGGGAGGAGATCTCCTTGACCGCCCGGCTGCCGTCGGAACGGTCGCCGCGACGGGTGCCGTCGACCGCCAGGCACCACTCCTTGACCAGGCTGACGGCCCGCTCCACGAGATGCACCAGGTCCTGCCGCCCGGAGCCCTGGAGCGGCTTGCCGCTGGACGAGCGGTACTTGCGGTCCATGCGGTCGATCTCGCTGTTGACCTCGGCCAGTTTCGACAGCCGATCGGCCTGCTCCCGCACCTGCTGCAGCGCGTCGCGGTCGTCGCCGACGACGGTCGTGAGCAGCGATCCGAGCATCCCGTCGTCGGGGGCGAGCCAGCGTTTGGCGATCTCCGTCGCCCGTGCGAACCGCAGCCGCTGCGGCGAGAGCAGGGCACGGCTCTGATCGCGCAGTTCCCGCAGCCGGGCCTCGGTCTCGGAGACATCGGCGACCAGCGGCGAGGCGATCAGCAGGGCGCCGCTGAGGGCACGGTCGGCGACGGCGGCCGCCGCCTCCCCCAGCCGGTCCGGGAGCCTCGGCACCAGCGCCTTAAGCTGAGCGCCCGCAGCGTGGTCACCGGTGATCAGCGCGGTACGCAGCAGGGCGGGCAGCAGGAGGAGTTCGCTGCCCTCGGTGTCCTGGCCCGCATATCCGCCGTACTCCTGGAGCAGGTCCGCCGTCAGCCGGGCACTCTGGCTGTCCCCGGAGGTGAGCAGCGCGGCGGCACCGGCCAGGCGGATCGCCGCCACCTGGGGCTCGGGGTGGCCGGCGGCCCTTGCCACATGGTGGGCGAGTCCGAAGCGCCGCTCCACGACCAGCTGCGCCAGGACCCCCTCGATCGCGGCCTCATCGGTGACGTCGTCCGCCGCCGGGGCCGCTTCCCGGACGGGCGTGTCCTCGACGGGAGAAAGCGTGGGTGCGGCGGGTGCCTGGACGGGCGCGTCAGCGGACGTGGGGGGCGCCGAGTCGCTGTCGGCGGCCAGCCTGGCGTCTGCCTTGGGGGCGTGGACCGGCACGGCGGTCGTCGTGGCTTCCGGCTCGGCGCCGGGCTGAGGCGCGCTCGCCTCGGTCGATGCGGCCGACTGCACGGTTTCGTGTTCTGCGGTCGTCTCGGCGTCGGCGGGTTCGGCGGTGCCGTGTGCCTCGTCGGTCCCGGCGGGGCACGGGTCACCGTCCACCGGCTGGTCCAGTGTCAGCTCGGGAGCGATGAGCACGGCCATGGCGCACGTGGGCAGGACCCGTACGACCTGTCCCTGCAGTGCCAGGATCTCCGTGGCGGCATCCGCCTGTCGTCCCAGCCTGATGAGCCGGGCCAAGGCGGCGAGCGCGGCGCTCTCCTCGTGTTGCAGATCCCCCCACACCGGCACGTCCAGCAGGCGGCGAGCCGGGCCGCGCACGGCCTCGGCGGCAGCGGCGGCAGCGGCGGAGCTGTCTGGGCGGCAGGCGACATCCAGCAGTTCCCGCAGCGGCTCGCGGGCCTGGAGGTCACGCTCCCGCGCTGTCCGGTGTGCGTGTGCAGCGCGCATGATGTCCTCTAGACGACGAGGCGCCCCCTCGATCCCGGCGGCCCGGAACACCGCGTCCACGTCGTTGAAAACAGTGCTCAGCGCAGCGAGCCGAGCCAGGTCCTCGTCCTGCGGAGGGCGGCCGTCCATGACCGCGTCGGTGACCTTCTCCGCAGCCTGGCGGGCCCCCGCCAGGGCGGACTCCAGCTGCTGACATGCCTCCTCGGGAGCTGTCCCAGCCTTGGTCCCGGTGTTGTCGGACACAGTAGCGGTCTCCTCGTGCGAAGTACCGGTGTCCGCTGCCGCGGTCTGCGGTGCGGGGGCGCTGATGCCCGGCCGGTCGGCGATGGCAGCAGCCCCTGGTTCACTGTCCTCCGCGAGCGCCAGCCCGTCGTCTTCCGCCGCTCCAGGAACGAAATCGGGGTACGCCTCCACGAGGGGCCGCGCCGCGGCAGCGACGGCGGCGAGCCGGGCCTCCTCGTCGTCGGCCGTCGCCCCGAACCAGTTCTGGTCCGCCGCCCAGGCAAGGATGTGGGCGTCGGTGACGGAGGCGTTGCACCACGCGAACACGGTGGCCCGGACCAGCGTGGCGCCCCACCGGGCAACAGGGTCGGGGACCGACTCCCCGTCGTGCGCCAGGACGAAGTCGCCCACCTGGTTCATCACGGTGACCGTGAGTCCCTTGATCCCGTATGCGTGGGTGTGCTGCCGCGACTCGCGCCGCAGCCTGGTGAGGACGTCCCGGCACAGGGCACTGCTCACCCGTCGAGGGGCCGACATGCGGATGCCCAGACTGGTGAGCAACTCCTGGCGGTGCTTGGGCCGCAGGGAGTTGAAAGCGAGTTCCACCATGTCCGCCGTGAGGTCGTTCAGGGCGGCGACGGCCGGGGATTGCAAGGCGTTGAGCGCGGCGGCCAAGCCTTCCAGGTCCTCGGCTGAGACGCTCGGCGGGGACCACGGCGGCCCTGTGACGACGCGGTAGTAGTCCTGCATGTACACGCACTCCGTTTCTGTCGGTGACGGGGAGATGTCTGTGGGTGACGGGAGGAAGAGAGAGGGCCGGAGCCGTGGACGCGCGAAAGCCTTGAAAGGTCAGCGGCCGCGCGTGTGCTCGGTCACGAACGTGTAGCCGTACGGCAGTTCCCAGCCGTCCGCCTTGCCGAGCCTGCGGCAGTGCTCCCGGAAGGCCGCGCGCTGAACGTCGCTGGGCAGACACCCCGGCCGCAGGCGGCGCAGATGACCTGCGACGAACTGAGCGCCGCGCAGTCCCTCATCGCCCGGTTCGCCGCCGCCCCACGGACGTATCACCCGCGGCCTGGCGGGGCGGTAGCCAATGAGGGAAATGGTCCGCTGTCCGTCACGCGGCGGGAAGTGCGGCTGCCCCCAGGCGTCCCGGCTGCCCAGGGCCGGCTCCAAGAGACATTCCGCGAGCAGTTCCGCGACGGCCGAGTCCAAGGCGGCGGCCTGCGACCGGGCCGGTCGGCGCCCATAGACCGCGCTCGGCAGGACCGACCGGTCCATCAGGGCATGACCGTCCAGGGTGAGCAAACCGCAACGGCGCACGGTGCGCATCACCAGTTGCCGGGGACCCAGCCCGACCGCGCTGTCACCGTGGCGGCTGCTGCCCGGCACGTCCTCCCTGGTGAGCACGCGAGGGTCGTAACAGTGCCCCGTCTCACGGTCACCGGCCTGCACCCGTTCCTTCAACCGCATCGTGGCCAGCCGAATCACCGTGTCGCCACGGAGCCGACGCAGCTCCAGCATGAGGCCGGGGAAGAAGTCACCGGGCCAGACGATTCCCGTCAACCGTCCCGAGTTGTCCCCGAGTTCGGCCTCGACGTACTGCACCGCCTCCTTTTCGTCCAACGTCTCACCAGCATGGTCGAGTTCGAGGCGAAGAGTGGGGTGCGCGCCGCGGGGCTGGCAAAGGTCCTGCGCGACGAACGGGTGCAGGGGAAACCAGCCGCCAATGAGATGGGCCAGCCGCAGGGGCGCCCTCCAGACGATCTCCTGCGCGTCGCTTCGCAGGAGATCGCCGGATCCGAGGGCGTCGTCGTCAGCGAGGGGCGCATCTACCGGTTCCAGCTCCACTTCCGTTTCCGGCTCCGGCGGTGCGGGCAGTGTGGAGTTCCAGCCGCGCCCGGCCGGGACCAAGGGGTCTCCGGGTACCTCAGCGTCACCGGGATGGTGGGACCGCCACACCCCTCCCCCCTCGAAGGCGTCGTCGAGGGTGACCCGGGAGCCGTTGCCGAACAGGCCCTGGTCGCTGTCCCCTTGGACCACGTCGGCGAGCGCCACGTTCGCCCGGCACACCGCAGCGGCGTACCCCACTTCCCTGAGCCGTTCCTCCGCCCCAGGAAAACCGCGGAGCCGTGGTCCGACCGCTGTGTACACAGTGACCGGAGCGGCGAGGCCGTGTCGCCGCCTCGCCGGGGTGGCCGCGTGCTCGACCGCGGCCACGAGAGACCTGAGGTCGTCGCCGCCCAACGGTCCGGTGTCCCGCCAGCAGTCCGCGAGGGAGGTACGGGTCATAGCGTAGTGGCCCCAGGTGCGCAACCCTGCACTGGAGTTGAGGACACCCCGCACTGTGTCGAGGAGACCGAGCAGTCCCGCCCGCAGATCGTCGTCGTGCGTGCCGCCCACCAGGGAGGCAAGAGAAACAGGGACGAAGGGGCTGAGAAGCTGTTCCCGAGCCGTCGTCAGGAGATGGTCCGCGTAGGCCGTCAGATCGTCGCGCCGGGCTGCTTGCGAGGACGAATAGCACACGTCGACGACGACATGCCCGTCCTCATTGATCCATCGCCCGCGCGTGCGTAAGCGATGAAGCTGGGCCGGTGACAGACTCAGTGCCGGACCGAAGGCGTGGAGGTCCGGCACCAGCAGCTCCCTGCGCCGTGGTTCGGCGTCTGCACCCGGCTTACCCGAGCCTTCGGCGCCCGCGGGCGCCCCCGACACCCAAGCCGGTACGTCACCGAGCGCGTCCACCTCCGGGTGCGCGCCCTCCCTGTAGACGATTTCGGCGTAAAGCGGGTCCGACCCGGTGGCGACACACACCATGGCCCCGACCGGGAGCACGAGAGCGCACTCACCGAAGGTGACGACGGGAAAATCATCGAGGCACAGCGGGCTTCCGCCGTAGCCGTCGCCGCCGAGCTCGTACCCGAAGTACACGGCGTTGAAGGCGACCGTGGTGTGCACCGGCGCCGGACGGGCCGCGACAACGGCTTCGAGATAGCTCCGCAGTCGACTGCGTTCCTGGCCGGGGACGGCGTCGTAGCCCCCCGTCATGGCAGACGTCAGGAGAGCTTGGTCACCGTACGGATCCGGCACCCCCGTCCGCTCGCATTCTCCGACCCCTTTTGCTGACACATACGGGTCCCCACCCATGACACCTCCGCCGCATTACAGGTCGCCCCAGCCCACCTGCGGTGATTCCCGCAGAGTATGCCCGTCCTTGGGTTTCCTGTGCCACTTTCATCACTTTGTGATGGCCCACGACGATGGAATCCGCCTACCGCGTTCACGAATTCCGTAGAACCGGAGCGCTAACGCCACGAACACGGCCCGGCCGGAGAGGTACACCAACGCCGCCACCTGCCGCAGCAGTAAAGCTCCTACCACCAGGGGCGAGCCAGCCACGCAATAGACCAATCCCGTAGTGGCCTGACGAGAAAGATCCACCCCCGTGGACGGCAACGGCCGCCCACTGGCAGTCGTAGTCACCCATGGCCAGGTCCACGATGCGCAACAGGCACAGCCCGGTGCATGGGCTGCTCGTACCGCCGCACTCCACCCCCCGTCGACACCGGACCGCCGGTCACCTTCCTGATGTGGCCGCCCCTTGCCGCGACCCGTGCAACTCGACGCACGGACCGCATACCGACCTCATACATGAGCTGACGCCCTATCAAAGCGAACGTCCCATGAGCATCAGGGCCGCCTTGCGCGGACCCTGGAACGTCAGGAAACGGGGAACCAGGTCGCGAGGCGCTTGGCGATCGCCGGTACATCGACGTTGTCCTGCGCGACTTCCTCGACGAACGGGCCGGCCACGGAAACGGGCGGCGGGACGGTACTCGCGCTGACGCCGTTGAACCGCAGGAAGACACGCATGGCGAGCCAGGCGGTGCGCTTGTTGCCGTCGATCAGCGCATGGTTGCGGGCGACGGAGTGCAGCAGCGCCGCAGCCTTCTCGTGCAGCGTGGGATACAACTCGGCTCCGAACACATGCGTCCGGGGTCGCTCGATCGCCGACACCAGAAGGCCCATGTCACGCACGCTGTGCTCGGTACCGTTGACCGTGCGGGCGATTGCCAATATCTCGTCGATCTGGATGTAACGAACGTCCGTCACTTCAGGTAATCCAGGATCTCCGTATCGCTGTCCATGAGCTCGGCCAGGACGTCATCGACCTTCACCTCGGCCCGGTCCTGTGCGTCACGGATGGCCTCAATGGCAAGTTCCTGCTTACTGCGGCCCTCCCGATGAGCCCGCTCGGTGAGCTTCGCGTCAAGGTCGTCGGGGAGTCGAAGTGTCATCGCCATACAGAGATGATACCAGGCCGGTATCAAGTGGTGCCGTCGGGCCACGCTCGGCTCCGCGGAGCGTGGGACCAGGCGGCCGTGCGCATCGCTACCGCGGAGGCCCAAAGACTTCCATTTCGAGCGTCATCCGAGCGTCAAGAATCCCGCAAGAGCCACTTGAAGGCGTCGCCGTTGCAAGCGGCTCGCTCACGAATTCGCCGGTCAGATAGCTCTCAAAGATCGATCCGCCCGCTCGAACCGCTACACGGAGGCAAACAGGTCGAGCATCCCACCAGAGCAACAAAACCGCAGGTCAGACAGCCTTCTTGGCAGGCTCCAGGATCGCCACGCACTCCACATGCGACGTCATCGGAAACAGATCGAACACCCGCAACGACCGCACCTTGTACCCCCCGTCCCGGAAGTACCCCAAGTCCCGCGCAAGCGCCGCCGGATCGCAGGCGACGTACGCGATCCGGCGTGCGTCCAGGGACGCGATGTGTTCGACCGTCCGCTTGCCCGCGCCCGCGCGCGGCGGGTCCAGGACGACCAGGTCGACCTCGGTGATGCCCGTGCGCGGGAGGACCGACTCGACCTTGCCCTGTTCGATGCGGACGCGGTCGAAGGCGGCGAGGTTGTGCCGGGCGTCCTCGACCGCGCGCTTGCCGGACTCGATGCCGAGGACCGCGCCCTTGTCGCCGAGACGGTCGGCCAGGGCTCCCGCGAAGAGGCCGACGCCGCAGTAGAGGTCGAGCGCCATGTCGCCCTTGCGCGGCAACAGGCCCTGCATGACGGCCCTGACGAGGGTGTCGGCGGCCGTCGGGTGGACCTGCCAGAAGCCGCCGCTGCCGACGCGGTAGGTGCGGCCGTCGGCCCGCTCGCGCACGAACGCGCGGCCGTGCACGCGGTGGATGCCGCCGTCGTGCTCCTCGACGCGCATGACGGAGACGGGGCGGTCGAGTTCGACCAGGGGCAGGCGGGCGCCCGGCCGCGGTTCCAGGATGACCATGCGGTCCTGGGAGCCGGTCGCGGCGATTGCCTCGACGGACGCCATGCCGGACCAGTCGCGCTCCTCGATGCCGAGCTCGCTGACGCCCGGTGCCGCGATCATGCAGTGCTCGACCGGCTCGACCTCGTGCGAGCGGTGGCGGCGCAGACCGGCGTTGCCGTCGGCGTCGACCGCGTACTGCACGCGCGTGCGCCACTGCGGCACCTGTCCGGCGGGCAGCTTGTCGCCCTCCGCCGGCATGACCGTGCCGTCCCAGCCGGCCTCTTCGGGGGTCAGGCCCGCCAGCCGCTGCAACTGCTCGGCGACGACCTCGCCCTTCATCCGCCGCTGCGCGCCCGGCTTGGCGTGCTGCCAGTCGCAGCCGCCGCAGCGGCCGGGACCGGCGTACGGGCAGGGGGCCTCGACCCGGTCCTTCGACGCCGTCAGTACCTCCACCGCGTCCGCGCGCAGGAACCGGGCCCCCTCCTCGCCCTCGGTCACGCGCGCGCGGACCCGCTCACCGGGCAGCGTGTGCCGGACGAACAGCACCTGCCCGGCGTCGGTACGGGCGATGCAGTGGCCGCCGTGCGCGACGGGTCCGACCTCGACCTCGTACTCCTGCCCGACCAGCGACTTCTTCTCCACGGGCGGTACGGGCGACGCAGACGGTGCGGACGATGCCGACATGGCGGGGGAACTCCAGATGCATGAGACAGAAGAGGGGAGGGCGAGCGGCCGACTGCCCGCCCCTCGGCGAACAGCAGCCCTTCAGTCTACGTCCGCGCGCCCCACCCGACCCCGCCGGCCGGTCCCGGCGGGACCGGCCGCGACCTACCGGGTCCCGCCGGGTCCCGCCGGTCAGTCCTTGGCCGCGGGTGCCTCGGACCGGTCCGAAGGCTGCCCCGCCGACTGGTCCGGCGCCCGCTCCGCCCGGTGGTGCTGCTCCGCCGGCCCGCGCCGCACCGCACCAGGCGCGCTCCACTCCTGCCGGCGCCGTGCCCGCTGCCGTGCCGCCTCGGAGGACTGGAGCTGGTACGGCACCGAGGTCACCATGATCCCGGGCGTGAACAGCAGCCGGCCCTTGAGCCGCAACGCGCTCTGGTTGTGCAGCAGGTGCTCGTACCAGTGGCCGACGACGTACTCGGGGATGATCACCGACACCGCGTCCCGCGGCGACTCCCGGCGCAGGCTCTTGACGTACTCGATGACCGGGCGCGTGATCTCCCGGTACGGCGAGTCGAGGACCTTGAGCGGTACGTCGATGCCGCGCCGCTCCCACTCCTCGCGCAGCGCCTTCGTCTCGGCCGGATCAACATTGACGCTCAATGCTTCAAGGGAGTCCGAACGCAGCAGCTTCGCGTACGCCAGGGCCCGCAGCGTCGGGCGGTGGATCTTGGAGATGAGGACGACGGAGTGCACCCGGGAGGGCCGTGCGAGGTCGTCGCCGGGGCCTTCCTCGGGTGCGGCGATCTCCTCGGCGACGCGGTCGTAGTGGCGCCGGATCGCCGTCATCGTGGCGTAGAAGATGCACATGCCCAGCAGGGCGACCCAGGCGCCGTGGGTGAACTTGGTGACCAGGACGACGACCAGGACCAGGCCGGTGAAGAAGGCGCCGAACGCGTTGATGGCGCGGGAGCGCACCATGTGACGGCGTACACCTTGGTCCTTCTCCGTCAGCAGATGACGGTTCCAGTGCTTGACCATGCCGGTCTGGCTCAACGTGAACGACACGAAGACACCGACGATGTACAGCTGGATCAACCTGGTCGAGTCGGCCCCGTAAATGATGATCAACATGCTGGCCGCGCCCGCGAGCAGCACGATGCCGTTGGAGAAGGCGAGGCGGTCGCCGCGAGTGTGCAGCTGGCGCGGCAGGTAGCGGTCCTGGGCGAGGATCGAGCCGAGCAGCGGGAAGCCGTTGTAGGCGGTGTTGGCGGCCAGGAACAGCACCAGGGCGGTGGCCGCGGCAAGGACGACGAACAGGAAGCTGCCCTTGCCGAAGACGGCCTCGGCGACCTGGGAGATCACCGGGTTCTGGACGTAGCCGGAGCCGATCGCGACGCCGTTGTGCAGCAGGTCGGTGGCCGGGTTCTCGGCCATGCGGACCTTCGTCGTCATGGCCAGCGCGATGATCCCGCAGAACATGGTGACCGCGAGCAGGCCCATCGCCGCGAGCGTGGTGGCCGCGTTCTTCGACTTGGGCTTGCGGAAGGCCGGGACGCCGTTGGAGATGGCCTCGACGCCGGTGAGCGCCGCACAGCCGGACGAGAAGGCGCGCAGCAGCAGGAACACGAGCGCGAAGCCCGCGAGCCCCTGGTGCTCGGCCTTGATCCGGTACGCCGCCGTCGGCGCCCGCATGGTGTCGTTCAGGACGAGCCCGCGGAACGCGCCCCACGCGATCATCACGAAGACACCGGCGACGAACACGTACGTGGGGATCGCGAAGAGCTTGCCGGACTCCTTGACGCCGCGCAGGTTCATCAACGTGAGCAGCACCACGACCACGACCGCGCACAGCACCTTGTGCTGGACGACGAAGGGGACTGCGGAGCCGAGGTTCTCGATGCCGGAGGCGATGGAGACGGCGACGGTCAGGACGTAGTCGACGAGGAGGGCGCTGGCGACGGTGAGACCGGCGCGGGGACCGAGGTTGGTGGTGGCGACCTCGTAGTCGCCACCGCCGCTCGGGTACGCGTGCACGTTCTGCCGGTAGGAGGCGACCACCGTGAACATCAGCACGACGACCGCGACGGCGATCCAGGGGCTGAAGTGGTAGGCCGACACGCCCGCGATGGAGAGGACCAGCAGCACTTCCCCGGGTGCGTAGGCCACGGAGGAGAGGGGGTCGGAGGCGAATACGGGGAGTGCGATGCGCTTGGGCAGGAGCGTTTCTCCCAGCCGGTCACTGCGCAGTGCGCGCCCGATGAGGATCCGCTTGGGCACGTCGGTCAGTTTGGACACAACAGAGGATCGTAAGCCTTCGAACTGGGGAGCGCCCACCCTCCCCCACCAGGGAACCTCCGCGCCTCGCGGAACGCTTCCCTCCGAGTGAAACCGGTACCGGTCGCCGGGTGAAATCCGCGCCCGGCCGGGCGCGGGTTTGCGCAGGTGGGAGCCGTGCCGTGGCTCCATGACGACGGCGGGTCCGATCCGTGCGCCACGGACCGCCCGGCACGTGCGCCGCCGGTGCGCCCGGCGCGTTCACCGAAGGCGCACCGGGCCCCCACCCGACGCCCCCGCGATCCCCCACCCCGGAGGTCCCCATGCTCCCGATGTTCTCGACGCGCGTGATGCCCCTGATGTACGCGATGCGCGTGCTGCACGCGTCCGCGGAGTTCGTCGGCGCCGTCGCCGCGCTGGCCGGCCTCGCCGTCCTGACGCTGCTGAGCGTCCGCAGCATCGGCCGCCGCCCCGCGGAGCCCGGAGCGGACTACACGGCCTCCACGGCCGCGTACGGGCCCTCCGGGCCCGGCTGCGGGGACGCGGCATGCACCTGGTGCCGGGAGACCCTCAGATCGGCCCTGCGGATCTCCAGCACCTCCCGGTACGGCAGCACCGTCCAGCTCTCGCCCGGCTGCGGGAGGCCGCTGGAGCCGACGACGACCCGGTCGCCGTCGATCCGGTAGCGCAGCCGGAAGAAGTCGGGCCCGCGCCGCCTGCTGACCTCCGAGCCGGGATCCTCGTCGGCGTACGCGTACAGCGCCTGCTCGGTGAGCAGCAGGCAGTTGAGGCTGGCGAAGGTCGCGCGGGAGCGGATGTCGGCGGCGGCGTGCGCGACGGCGTCCACGGGGTCCTCCTCACGGAGGAGGGTCAGCAGCCGCAGGAAGTACCGCTCGGAATCGGTGTCGCCGACGGCCCCGGCCAGCAGGTCGGGGGCGATCAGCTCGTCCAGGGCGTCGTACGGGGAGAAGTAGCCGTTGTGCGCGAAGGCGAGGGCGCCGACGGCGAAGGGGTGCGTGTTGCCGGGGACCACCGGCAGCCCGGGGCTGGCCAGGCGCAGGTGGAGCAGGGCGGCGTCGGTGACGGTACCGGTGAGGGTGGCCCGCCAGGCCGGGCTGTCGACGGCGCGGACGGTGTCCTTGACCACCAGGGGCCCGGCGCCGGGGCCCCGGGCGGCTATGCCCCAGCCGTCGGCGTGTTCGCAGCTCAGCTCGGTGAACGGGGCGACGAGGCCGTCCAGTGCGGCGTCCAGGGGCATGGGGGCGCGGGTCACCACGCCAAGCAGGCGGCACATGCCGGGTTCTCTCTTTTCTAGCGGCTCTTTTACGGCTCTTGCGGGCCGGGGAACGGTCCTGCGGGGTGGTGCTCAGGCGCGGCGGGACTCCAGCCAGGAGGCGGCCTGGGACAGCGCGGCGTTGACGGCGATGAAGCAGGCCGCGGCGACCAGGTAGGTGGAGAGCACGGCATGGTAGTACTCGCCGAGCACCTTGGCCTGGTGCAGCAGTTCGAGCACGCTGACCACGTACCCGAGCGTCGAGTCCTTCAGCAGCCGGACGAGCTGGCTGACCAGGGCGGGCACCAGGGCCCGCAGCGCCTGCGGGACGAGCACGTGCCCCAGGGTCTGGCGGTGGGTCATCCCGAGGCTGAGCGCGGCCTCGCTCTGACCGCGCGGCAGGGACAGCACCCCGGCCCGGAAGATCTCGGCGACGACCGCGGTGTTGCCGAGCACGATCGGCACGATCAGCTGCCAGAAGACGGGCAGCGTCAGCCCGACGGTGGGCAGCGCGAACAGGAACACGTACAGCAGGAGCAGCAGCGGCACCGACCGGAACAGTTCCACGTACGTCCGTGCCAGCGCCCGTACGGGGCGGGCGCGGGCCAGGCGGCCGAGGGCGACCGCGCAGCCCAGCGGGAAGGCGAACGCCGCCGCGACCGCGGTCACCAGGAGCGTCTGACCGAGCCCGTCGAGCAGGAACCGGAGCACGGGCCACTGCCCGAACATCCACCACTGGCTCCGGTCGAGCTGCCCGTGCACCGCGAACTGCCGTACCGCCAGGGCCAGCAGACCGGCCAGGACGAGCAGGGACGCGGCCGTCGCGATCCGGATGCGGCGGCGGGCGCGGGGGCCGGGCGGGTCGAAGAGGAGGTGGACGTCGTCGCGGCGGCGCGCGGACCGGGTCCGGGACGCCTTCTTCACCTCGACCGCCTCGACGGGTTCGGTCACCGGGGAGGTCATCGGCTCACCGCCAGTTTCCGTTCGAGGCGGCCGGTGACGAGGCCGCAGGTGAGGGTGATCGCGACGTAGACGACGGTGGTGACGGCGAAGCTGGTCATCGGGGCGTCGTACTTGAGGGTCACGAACTCGGCCTGGCCGGTGAGTTCGGCCACCCCGACGGCCGCCGCGAGCGAGGTGCTGAGCACGCAGCCGATGAGGATGCTGCCGAGCGGCTGCACCATGGGGCGCACGGCCTGCGGCAGGATGACGTGCCGCAGGCACGCGCCGAAGCCGAGGCCGAGCGCGCGGGCAGCCTCGGCCTGCCCGCGCGGCACGGCCCGCACCCCGGACCGTACGACCTCGCACACGAACGCGGCCCAGTACAGGGCCATGGCCGTGGTCACGGTGGCGAACAGCGGGTAGAGCAGCCCCACGTCGGGCAGCCCGAACACGAACAGCACGAGGAGCACCAGCAGCGGGACGTTGCGGAACACGCCCACGTAGGCGGCGCCGAACGCGCGCAGCGGCCCCACCGGGCAGATCCGCAGCACGGCCACCACGAGGCCGACGGCGACCGCGCCCGCGAAGGAGAGCGCGGCCATCGCGAGCGTCAGCAGCAGACCATGACCGAGTTGATCAACTATGGACGCGACATGGTTCGACATGACGACGCGTCAACTGCCTTCAACAGAACCGATCACCGGCGGCTTGGGCGCGTCCCCGGTCACGGCGGTGCCCAGCGTCGCCTTCCACAGCTTGGCCCAGAGCCCGTCGGCCTCGATCTTCTTCAGCCAGGCGTCGACGAACTTCTTCATCTCCGGGTCGGCCTTCGGCGTACCGATGCCGTACGGGTCGGTGGTGAAGGGCTCCCCGACGACCTTGACGGACGAGTCGCTGTACTCGTCGCCGACCAGGATCGCTTGATCGAGTACATACGCGTCGGCACGGCCCTGCTTGACGGCCTGGACGCATTCGCTGTTGCCGTCGAAGAGCATCACTTTGGCCTTCGGGGCGTATTCCTTGATGTCGTTGGCGGCAGTTGATCCGCTCTCCGTACATACAGTCTCGCCGTTGAGATCCTTGACCGTCTTGATCGACGTATTGCTCTTCTTGACGAGGATCGCGTCACCGGAGGCGTAGTACGGTCCCGCGAAGTCGACCTTCTTCGCGCGCTCCGGGGTGATCGAGTACGTGGCGAAGACGGTGTCGACCGTGCCGTTGCGCAGGAGCTGTTCGCGGGTGGCGACGCTGACCTGGACCAGCTTGGTCCTGGTGGCGTCCCCGGTGATGTACTTCGCCAGCATCGCCGCGAGGCCCGCGTCGAAGCCGGTGGTCTTGCCGGTCACCGGGTCCTTGAGCGAGAACAGCGCGGCGGTGTCGGTGCCGCCGACGACCAGCTTGCCGCGCTTCTTGATCTCGGCCATGAGGCTGCCGGAGGGTATCTGCGAGGCGGCGGCCACGGGGGCGTCGTCGAGCACGGCCTGGTAGGCGTCGGCGGCCGA
The DNA here is from genome assembly GCA_001298575.1 of Actinobacteria bacterium OK074. Lineage (GTDB taxonomy): Bacteria > Actinomycetota > Actinomycetes > Streptomycetales > Streptomycetaceae > Streptomyces. The sequence goes on along the minus strand of LJCV01000244.1, from coordinate 16,074 downwards.
ACCGGACGACCCCGAGGCGGAGGCGCCGGAGGAGGACGGCAGCGACGAGGAGCCGCCGCAGGCGGTCAGGGTCAGCGCGAGCGCGGCGCTCGCGCCGGCGGCGCCGAGGGCATGGCGGGGCCGGGGCAGTCTCATGCGGGGGTCCTCTCCATAAATTCACAGAGCCGGTGGGGAAATCCGGTGAAGCGGCGGGGGTGAATCGGTAAACCTGTGCAAATCCGCCGGGGCGGCGTACGGTCCGGGCACCCGGCTCACTGTTGTCGGGTGTTCGGACCACCGCTTTCCGGCGCGCGGCTCAGTGCTGAAGGACCTTCGACAGGAATGCGCGGGCACGGGGCGTGCGCGGGTTGTCGAAGAATTCGGCGGGCGTGGCGATTTCCTGGACACGGCCCTCGTCGAGGAAGACCACGCGGTCGGCGACCCGGCGGGCGAAGCCCATCTCGTGGGTGACGACGAGCATGGTCATGCCGTCGGCGGCGAGGGAGGCCATGACGTCGAGCACCTCGCCCACCATCTCGGGGTCGAGCGCGGAGGTCGGCTCGTCGAAGAGCAGCACCTCCGGGTCCATGGCCAGGGCGCGGGCGATAGCCACCCGCTGCTGCTGGCCGCCGGACAGCTGCGCCGGGTGCGCGTCCGCCTTGTCGGCGAGACCGACCCGCTCCAGCAGCTCCCGGGCCCGCCCGGCGGCCTGCTCGCGCGGGACGCCGCGGACCCGGACCGGGGCGAGCGTGAGGTTGTCGAGCACCGTGCGGTGCGGGAACAGGTTGAACGACTGGAAGACCATGCCCACCCGGGCGCGCAGCCGGGCCAGTTCGCGGCCCTCGTCGGGCAGCGGGACGCCGCCGAGCGTGATCCGCCCGGAGTCCACCGTCTCCAGCCGGTTGACGCACCGGCACAGCGTCGACTTCCCGGAGCCGGAGGCGCCGAGCAGCACGACGACCTCCCCGGCGTGCACGTCGAGGTCGACGTCGCACAGTACGTGGTTCTCGCCGAAGTACTTGTTGACTTTCTCCAGACGGATGAGCACGTCCGGAGTGGAATCATCCGGCGCGGAACCGTCCCAAACGCGGGAAACGCTGTCGGCAGGCACGTGCTCAGCATCGTGCGGGCCGCTCCCGGGCGTCCAATTCGAATGTCATCCGGAATTCATAAACGCTCTTTATGCTTTGCGAGATGTACGACCCCCGTCAGTTGCAGGTGCTCGCCGAGGTCGCCCGTACCGGCACCTACACGGCCGCCGCGGACGCCCTCGGTTACACCCAGCCCGCCGTCAGCTACCAGATGCGCATGCTCGAACGGGCCGTCGGCGCCCCGCTGGTGACCCGGCGGGGCCGCGGCGTCCGGCTCACCCCCGCCGGGCACGCCCTGGCCCGGCACGCGCAGACGGTGCTGGCCGCGCTGCGCACCGCGGCGGAGGAACTGGCGGTCCTGACCTCGCCGTGCGGTGGCCGCGTCCGCCTCGCGGCCATGCAGAGCAGCTGCGTGACGCTGGTGCCGCAGGCCCTCGGCGCGCTCAGCCGTACGCACCCGGAGCTGGAGGTCACGGTCGTCCAGACGGAGTGCGAACAGTCGCACGCGCTGCTGCTGGACGGCGAGGTGGAACTGGCGGTGATGTGCGACCTGGACCTGGCGGAGCCGGAGCCGGAAGCGGCGGTGAGCCCGCCCACGGAAACCGGCCCGAGCCTCCCTGAAGCCACAGCCACAGCCGCCGCCACCGCAGCCGCAACCGCTGTCGAAGCCACGGGCCTCCCCGAAACCGTGGGCCAGTCCATAGCCGTGGACCCCCGCCTGCGCCGTATCCCCCTGCTCAGCGACCGCCGTTGCGTGCTGCTGCCCGCCGATCATCCGGCCGCGGCCCGGCCCACCGTGTCGCTCGCGGATCTCGCGGGCGAGCGCTGGGTGCTGGAGTCGGGCCGGGCGCGGTTCCTCGCCGCGTGCCACGAGGCGGGGTTCACGCCCAAGGTGGCCGCCACCGCCGACGACCAGCTGACCCTGCACAGCCTGGTGGCCAACCGCATCGGGCTCGCGGTCATGAACGAGCTGGGCGTCACCGCGCACTTCGACCCGCGTGTGGTCGCCCGCCCCCTGTCCGGCTGGCCGCCCCGCCGGGTCTTCGCCCTGCTGTGGCCGGACACGCTGGGGATCCCGGCGGTCGCCGCCCTGCTGCACGCGCTGCGCCGGGCGTCGTCGTCGACGGCTTACCCACCGGCGGCAGCGGCGACGACCGCGGTCTGATCCGGCGGCCGCAACCACAAGGCCCGGTATCGCCGTCTCAAGGCTCGGTCGGAACGCGCGCCCCGGGAGTTCCCCGGGTAAGAAGGACGCACCTCGGCGGGTGCACACGCGCCGCGCCCGGCCGCGTACCGTCCGGGCGACCGCCCCCGAAACCCGGCAGGCCCGGTGCGGATACGGTGGACGCCGGGACACGGGCGCACACCGCCGGCGACCCGGACCGCCCCACGGGGTTCACAACCACTTTTCACCGGCATGATGTTGCATGGCGGCCCCACACCGGCCGCATCGTGTCGCCCGCCGAGCCGAGAGAGGACCATGAGCACGACATTTAGGCAGGCCAGGGGGCCTGCCGGAAGCGCGGTGTAAGGGTTATGCATATCGTCATCATGGGTTGCGGAAGAGTGGGTTCCGCTCTGGCCCAGACCCTGGAACAACAGGGCCACACGGTCGCCGTGGTCGACCAGGACCCCACCGCCTTCCGTCGGCTGGGTTCGTCGTTCGGCGGCCGTCGCGTGACCGGTGTCGGGTTCGACCAGGACACCCTGCGCGAGGCGGGCATCGAGGAGGCCGGCGCCTTCGCCGCGGTCTCCAGCGGGGACAACTCCAACATCATCGCCGCGCGCGTGGCTCGTGAGATGTTCGGCATCGAGAACGTGGCCGCACGCATCTACGACCCCCGTCGTGCCGAGGTCTACCAGCGGCTGGGCATCCCCACCGTCGCCACGGTCCGCTGGACCGCCGACCAGATGCTGCGCCGTCTGCTCCCCTCGGGCGCCGAACCGCTGTGGCGCGACCCCACCGGCGGCGTCCAGCTCGCCGAGGTGCACGCCTCGCCCGCCTGGGTCGGCCAGAAGATCAGCCGCCTCCAGGAGGAGACCGGCGTGCGCGTGGCGTTCCTCACCCGCCTGGGCGAGGCGATGCTGCCCAGCTCGCAGACGGTGCTGCAAGAGGGCGATCTGGTGCATGTGATGATGCGCACGGACGACGTCGAGAAGGTCGAGGCGACGTTCGCCGAGGGGCCTGAGAAGGAAGCGGGTCACTGATGAGAGTCGCCATTGCCGGGGCCGGCGCGGTGGGCCGGTCGATCGCGGGCGAGCTGCTTGAGAACGGCCACGAGATCCTGCTGATCGACAAGGCACCGACCGCGATCTCGGTCGAACGCGTCCCGCAGGCGGAGTGGCTGCTCGCCGACGCCTGCGAGATCACCTCGCTCGACGAGGCCGCGCTCCAGCGCTGCAACGTCGTGATCGCCGCGACCGGCGACGACAAGGTCAACCTGGTGGTCTCGCTGCTGGCGAAGACGGAGTACGGCGTCCCGCGCGTCGTCGCCCGCGTCAACAACCCCAAGAACGAGTGGCTGTTCAACGAGTCCTGGGGCGTGGACGTGGCCGTTTCGACGCCCCGGCTGATGTCGGCCCTGGTCGAGGAGGCGGTGAGCGTGGGCGACCTGGTCCGGCTGCTCCGCTTCAGCCACGGCGACGCCAACCTGGTCGAACTGACCCTCCCCGAGGAGTCCGCCCTGGCGGGCACGCAGGTGGGCGACGTGGAGTGGCCCCAGGACACGTCCCTGGTCACCATCATCCGCGGCACCCGCGTCCTGACCCCGTCCCAGGACGACTCCCTGGAGGCCGGCGACGAACTGCTGTTCGTGGCGGCCCAGGCGAGGGAGGAACAGCTGGAGGACCTGCTGTCGGTCCGACGGGAGGACACGAAGGGCTGACGAGCACGAAGGACTGACGAGAGCGGGGCGGTGCCCGAGACATTTCGGGTACCGCCCCTGCCATTCCGGCTCACCGTGTCGGCGCACTTCTTCTTCCGGCTCACCATGCCGGCACACTTCCCACGCCGACCAGCCCCAACCAGCCCGTCCGGCGCCGAGGACGAGGCCGTTCAGGCCGAAGCGGGGTCTGGGGGCGCAGCTCCCAGGGGACGCCCGCACCACTCCCGGCTGCCTACTCCCCCAACCGCGCGGCACCCTCCCGCTCACGCGCCGCGGCCTCCTCCGCCTCCATCTCCGCGAAGACGTCGATCGGCGCGGGCGCCTTCACCAGGAAGGCCCACGTCAGCCACACCGCCAGCAGGAACGGCGGGATCTTCAGCGCGATCAGCACCCAGCCCAGCTGCGCGGTGTTGGCCCACCAGTACAGCGGGAAGAGGATCGCGCACTTGGCGAGCAGGATCAGCCCCCACGCCCAACTCGCCTTCGCGTACGCCTTCTTGCGGCCGGGGTTGCGCGTACGCCAGGAGAGGTTCTCCTTGAAGACCGGCCCGAGGATCAGCCCGATCAAGGGGACGCCCGCCAGCGTCGTCATGATGTAGGCGAGGGCCAGCCCCAGCGTGTACAGCATCCCCGGCAGGTAGAAGTCCTTCGCGTTGCCGGTCATCATCGCGAAGACCACGCCGAAGGCGACCCCGAAGACGCCGCTGAAGGCGTGCTTGACGGTGTCCCGCTTCACGAGCCGGACCACGACCAGGACCAGCGACACCACGAAGGCGCCGATCGCCGACAGGTGCAGGTCGTTGTTGATCGTGTAGACGGTGACGAAGAGAAGGCCCGGCAGCACCGTCTCGACCATGCCCCGGAGGCCGCCGAAGGCTTCGAAGAGCGCGGCCTCGGTCACCGCCCGGGCGTCCTGCCGGTCGTCTTCGGTCTGGGCGTCTTCGGTGGTCGGCTTGTCGAGTGACGTCACCGGCTACTCCCGTCCAAGTGGTCTCAGTTCGTATTTCGGGTTGAACAGCACCCGGCGGCCGCGGCTCATGGAGATCCGGCCGGAGGCGATCAGCCTGCGCCCCGGTTCGATCCCGACGATGGAGCGCCTGCCCAGCCATACGACGTCCAGGGCGGCCGTACCGTCGAACAGTTCGGCCTCCAGGGCCGGGACTCCGGCCCGCGGGCGCAGCGTGACCGTGCGCAAGGTACCAGTAACGGTGACGATCTCGCGGTCGTGGCAGTCACCGATACGCGTGCAGCCCGCGGTCTCGGTGTCCTCCCGCAGTTCCTCCGACTCCAGGTCTTCCTGGGTCGAGGACAGCCGGTCCAGCATGCGCCGGAAACGTCCGGCCGGCTTGTCGGAACGGGAAACAGCACTCATACCGAAAGCCTACCGGCGCCCACCGACAGGCCCGCACCCGCCAGAGGTTCTCCTCCCATCGGATTACCCCACGAGCCCCCGGACCGCCGGGCCGCCGGGCCGCCACTCAAAGCGCCGAGTCACCGCTCGAAGCGATACCCCATCCCCGGCTCAGTGATGAAGTGCTTCGGATGCGAGGGATCCCCCTCCAGCTTCCGCCGCAGCTGCGCCATGTACACCCGCAGATAGTTCGTCTCCGTCCCGTACGACGGGCCCCACACCTCCTGCAACAGCTGCTTCTGGCTGACCAGCCGCCCCGTGTTGCGCACGAGCACCTCCAACAGGTGCCACTCCGTAGGAGTGAGTCGTACATCCCTCCCGTCCCGGTTGACCTTCTTCGCGGCCAGGTCGACGGTGAACCCCTCGGTCTCCACGATCACGTCCTCCTCGCCGCCCCCGTCGGTCGGCTCGGCCCTGCGGACCGCGGCCCGCAGCCGGGCCAGGAGTTCGTCCATGCCGAAGGGCTTGGTGACGTAGTCGTCCGCGCCCGCGTCCAGCGCCTCGACCTTCTCGTCGGAGGAGTGCCGGGCCGACAGGACCAGGATCGGCACCCGGGTCCAGCCGCGCAGCCCCTTGATGACCTCGACGCCGTCCATGTCGGGCAGCCCGAGGTCGAGCACGACGACGTCGGGGTGGCGGGCCGCGGCCAGCTGGAGGGCGGTCGTGCCGTCGCCGGCCGCGTCGACCTCGTACTTGCGCGCCTTGAGGTTGATGACGAGGGCACGCACGATCTGCGGCTCGTCGTCGACCACGAGCACCCGGGTCATGAAGCCTGCCTTTCCGGTTCTGCCGCCGTGGCCGCCGTAAGGGGCACGGGGTGATGGTCCGCGGCCCGGACCGTGAGCACCATGGTGAGCCCTCCCCCGGGCGTGTCCTCCGCGGTGAGGGTGCCGCCCATGGCCTCGGCGAAGCCGCGGGCGACCGCGAGGCCGAGCCCGACCCCGGCCCCGCGCGGGGCGTCGCCGTAGCGCTGGAAGGGGGCGAAGATGCGGTCCTTGGCCTCGTCGGGGACGCCGGGGCCGCGGTCGACGACCCGGACCTCGACGCGGTCGGCGAGGGCGCTCGCGGAGACGAGCACCGGCACCCCGTAGGGGCTGTATTTGACGGCGTTCTCGACCACGTTGGCCACGGCCCGCTCCAGCAGTCCGGGGTCGACGGCGACCATGGGCAGCGTCTCGGGCACGTCGAGGTCGACGCTGTCCTCGGGGACGCCGACGAGGGCCATGGGCACCACCTCGTCGAGGTCGATCTCGCGGACGATCGGGGTGACCGTGCCGGTCTGGAGGCGGGACATGTCGAGGAGGTTGCCGACGAGGTGGTCGAGCCGGTCGGCGCCGTCCTCGATGCCTTCGAGCAGCTCGGCCTGGTCCTCCTCGGACCAGGCCACGTCGTCGGAGCGCAGCGAGGACACGGCGGCCTTGATCCCGGCCAGCGGGGTGCGCAGATCGTGGCTGACGGCCGCCAGCAGGGCCGTACGGATGCGGTTGCCCTCGGCGAGCGTGCGGGCCTGGTCGGCCTCCTGCTGGAGCCGCTGACGGTCCAGGACCACGGCGGCCTGGGCGGCGAACGCGGCGAGCACGCGCCGGTCGGAGGCGGGCAGTACGCGCCCGGACAGCGCGAGCGCCATGTGGTCGCCGACGGGCACGTCGACGTCGGCGTCCTCCGGCCGGTCGACGGCCCGGCCGGGTCCGACGCTGCCGGCGCAGGTCCACGGGTCGGTTTCGCTCATACGTTCGAGGAGTGCCGCCGACTCCATGGCGAAGGTCTCGCGCACCCGTTCCAGGAGTTCCTCAAGGCCGGTCTCGCCGCGCAGCACGCTGCCCGCGAGGAAGGAGAGGATCTCCGACTCGGCGCGCAGCCGGGCCGCCTGGTGGGTGCGGCGGGCGGCGAGGTCGACCACGGAGGCCACCGACACCGCGACCCCGACGAAGATCACCAGGGCGACGATGTTGCGGGGGTCGGCGATGGTCAGCCGGTGCAGCGGGGGTGTGTAGAAGTAGTTCAGCAGGAAGGAGCCGACGGCGGCCGAGGCGAGCGCCGGGAGCAGCCCGCCGAGCAGCGCCGCGGACACGGTCAGCGCCAGGAACAGCAGCATGTCGTTGGCGAGACCGAGGTTGACGCTGCTCAGCAGGACCGCGAGGACGGCCGGGCCGCCGACGCCGGTCAGCCAGCCCGCGAGGATCCGGGACCGGCCCAGCCGCCCGCCCCGGGCGACCGGCAGTCCGCGCCCCTTGCCCGCCTCGTCGTGGGTGATCAGGTGGACGTCGAGGTCGGGCCCGGAGTCCCGGGCGACCGTGGCGCCGACGCCGGGCCCGAAGACGTACTGCCAGGAGCTGCGCCGGGAGACGCCGAGGACGATCTGGGTGGCGTTGACCCCGCGCGCGAAGTCGAGCAGCGCGGCGGGCACGTCGTCGCCGACCACGTGGTGGAACGTTCCGCCGAGGTCCTCGACCAGGGTGCGCTGGACGGCGAGTTCCTTGGGCGAGGCGGAGGTCAGTCCGTCGCTGCGGGCGATGTAGACGGCGAGGACCTCACCGCCGGCGCCCTTCTCGGCCAGCCGGACCGCACGCCGGATCAGGGTGCGCCCCTCGGGCCCGCCGGTCAGGCCGACGACGATCCGCTCGCGCGAGCCCCAGATCTTCGAGACGCGGTGCTCGCTGCGGTACTCGGTCAGGTATTCGTCGACCCGGTCGGCCACCCACAGCAGGGCCAGTTCGCGCAGGGCGGTGAGGTTGCCGGGCCGGAAGTAGTTGGACAGGGCCGCGTCGACCTTGTCCGGTTTGTAGATGTTGCCGTGCGCCATCCGGCGGCGCAGCGCCTGGGGCGACATGTCGACGAGCTCGATCTGGTCGGCCCGCCGGACCACCTCGTCCGGGACGGTCTCGCGCTGCCGTACGCCGGTTATCGATTCGACGACGTCGCCCAGTGACTCCAGGTGCTGGATGTTGACGGTGGAGACGACGTCGATCCCGGCGGCGAGGAGTTCCTCGACGTCCTGCCAGCGCTTGGCGTTGCGGGAGCCGGGGACATTGGTGTGCGGCAGTTCGTCCACCAGGGCGACCTGGGGGCGGCGGGCGAGGACCGCGTCCACGTCCATCTCGGTGAAGGCGCCGCCGCGGTACTCCAGCTCCCGGCGCTCCACCTGCTCCAGGCCGTGCAGCATCACCTCGGTGCGCGGCCGCCCGTGGTGTTCCACGAAGGCGACCACGCAGTCCGTGCCGCGCTCGATGCGGCGGTGCGCCTCGGAGAGCATGGCGTAGGTCTTGCCGACGCCCGGTGCCGCACCGAGGTAGATCCGAAGCTTGCCGCGTCCCATGGTCCTATTGTCTTCCCGTCACCACCGCACACACTGCGTCGACGATACGTCCCAGGATCCCGGCAAAAGGGGTGGTGAGCGCGTCGGCGGACGTCTTTGACGCAACCCTGACGACACCCGGCCCCTCGCACGACGAGGGCCGCGCCCCCGTCGGGGAACGCGGCCCACTCCGTACATCCGTACGACTTCTGCGGTCCTGTGACGGCCTCAGCGCACCTCGGTGATCTCCGGTCCGCGCTGGAGCTGCCCCATGCCGCCGGAGAAGCGCGAGCCGCTCTGGTCCTCCTGCTGGACGCCCTCGGGGACCATCTGCGCGTCGTTCGGCAGCTTCAGGACGATCGGGTCGCGGGGGGCCATCGGCCCGTCGCCGCGCAGCACGACCGTGTCCCTGAAGATCTGTTCGAGCAGCCCGGCGGCCTGCGGCTGCACCGCGCCCTGCCCGGAGATCACTCCGCGCAGGAACCAGCGGGGACCGTCCACGCCCACGAACCGCACGACCTGGAACCCGCCCGTGCCGTCCGGCAGTTGGACGGGCACCTGGGCCCGCAGCTCCCAGCCCAGCGGGCCCTCCACCTCGTCGATGACACCGCCCTGCTGGGTGATGCCGGAGGCGATCTCCGCGCGTACCTCGCCCCAGATGCCCTCGCGCTTGGGAGCCGCGAACGCCTGCAGCTGGACCGCGCTGTCGCGCAGGACGACGGTGGCCGCGACGATCGCGTCGCCCGCGACCTCCACCCGCAGCTCCATGCCGTCGACTCCGGGCACGAACAGGCCGCCGAGGTCGACCCGGCCCTCGCTCGGGTCGTCCACCTCCGAGCCGTCCCAGGGCCCTTCGGGCCGCGGCGCCGGTTCGAGCCGCAGGGGCTCGCGCTCGCCGTCTTCCTCGTCCGCCTCAGTGTCGACGCCGTCGACGACCTGCTCGGCCTCGCCCGCCGCGTCGTCGGCGGCACCCTTCTTCTTGCGACGTCCGAACACGTCACTGTCCTTCCCGGTCGGATACGACCGAAGCGTATCGATTCCCACCCGTAGTGCCGCCCACTGCGGCATGACCGCTTGCGTCGCCCACCGCGGCATGCCCGCCGGTGGACCCGAAGCCCCCCTCGGCCCGCGCCGAGCCGGGAAGTTCCGCGACCTCGTGGAAGCGGACCTTCTCGACCTGCTGGACGACCAGTTGGGCAATCCGGTCGAAGCGCTCGAACCGCACGGACTCGCGCGGGTCGAGATTCACCACGATCACCTTGATCTCCCCACGGTACCCGGCATCAACCGTCCCCGGGGCATTCACCAGCGCGACACCGCAGCGGGCGGCCAGGCCCGACCGGGGGTGCACGAAGGCGGCGTATCCCTCGGGCAGCGCGAGCGCCACTCCGGTGGGCAGCACGGCCCGCTCACCGGGCGCCAGTTCGCGGCTCTCGGTGGTGCGCAGATCGGCTCCGGCATCGCCCGGATGCGCGTACGACGGCAGGGGTACGTCGGGGTCGACGCGCCGGATCTGTACGTCAACGGGGGCCGCGGCAAAGGCGGCAGGAGCGGGGGCAGGGCTCACGGGTTCACCTCGAAGGCACGTGCGCGCCGGAGTTGGTCCGGGTCGTCCAGGACGGCCCGGGTCTCCTCCGGGCGGCCGTGGTCGATGAAATGGTCGATGGGGACCTGGACGAACAGGGCGTTGGCGCGGACCGCGACGGGTCCCTCGGGGCCGCCCACGCGTCCGGTCGCGGTCGAGTAGATCTTCCGTCCGGCCACCGCGGTGGCCTCGGCCTCCAGGTGCAGCACGGTGCCCACCGGTACCGGCCGCACGTACTCGGTTTCGAGCCGGCCGGTCACGGCGATCGTGCGCAGCAGCCAGTTGAGCGAGCCGAGCGCCTCGTCCAGGGCGCTGGCCAGGACTCCGCCGTGCGCGAGCCCGGGCGCGCCCTGGTGGGCGGCGGTCACGGTGAACTCGGCGGTGATCGTCACGCCCTCCCCGGCCCGCACCGCCAGGTGCAGCCCGTGGGCCTGCTGGTCGCCGCAGCCGAAGCACTGGTCGTAGTGCGCGCCGAGCGGTTGGCCGGGGGCGGGTGCGTCGGGGTGCCGCACCGGGGTCCGGGCGTCGGCCGGAGGCTGGAGAGCCGCGGAAGTACCACTCACAGCCGCAGACCTTACCCGCGCGTCGGCGGGCTTCCGACACCCTGCCAGACTTGGCCCCATGCAGCTTTCCGCGTCGCCGTACGAAGAACGACTCACCGCCCCCCGTACGTGGTGGGTGGGCTCCCTCGTGGTGGGCCTCATGCTGGCCCTGACGTTCCTGCCCTTCGGCACCCTGCCGATGCTGGGCGGCCTGGTGGGCGGTACGGCGGTGTCGGCGATCGTGGCCAGTTCGTACGGCTCGGTGCGGATCCGGGTGGTGGGCGGCTCGCTGGTCGCGGGCGAGGCGAAGATCCCGGTGACGGCCCTGGGCGACGCGGTGACCCTCGACCGCGAGGAGGCCCAGGCATGGCGGACGTACAAGGCGAACCCGCGCGCCTTCATGCTGCTGCGCGCGTACATCCCCACGGCCCTGAAGGTCGAGGTCACCGACCCGGCGGACCCGACGCCGTACCTGTACCTGTCGACGCGGGAGCCCGAGCGCCTGACCGAGGCGCTGAAGGCGGCGCGGGCGGAGGCGCCGGAGGCGTAGCAGGGCTCCTCTTTCAGGAGGTGCTCGGCTTTCGGCTCTTTCGGGAGGGTCGCACCGGAGGCTTCGGCGGAGGTTGTCCCGTATCCGCCGGTCGTCCGCCACACATCCCGCGGCCGAAAACGCACCCTCAGCGTCCGTTCTCCTCCGGGCCGCCCGGTTCCAGGGGCAGCGGGTCCTTCGGCTTCTCCAGCGGCGGCAGCCCCGGCAGCGCGTCCCAGGGCACCTGGGCCTTGCGCAGGTCCTTGCGGATCCGCTCCGCGAGCCGTTTGGTGTCCCGGCGGTTCATGACCGCGCCGACGGCGGCGCCCACCATGAACGGCGCCAGGTTCGGCAGGTCCCGGATCACCCGTTTCATGATCTGCTGCCGCAGTTCGCGCTTGAGCGGGCCGCCCATGGCGACGCCGACCGTCGACGGTTTCGTCACGTCGATGCCCCGCTCCCCCGACCAGACCCGCAGATACGCGGTGCTGCGCTGGCCGAGCGTGCCCGACGGCCGCAGCCCGTAGACCTCGTGCAGTTCGGCGATCAGTTTCATCTCGATCGCGGCGACACCGGTGATCTCGGCGGCCAGTTCCGCGGGCATGGCGGGCGGCACCGGCAGCATGGCGGCCGCGCCGACTCCCGCGCCTACGGTGGCCGTGGCGGCCGCGGCGCCGGTGACGAGTTTGTCGGCGAGTTCCTCGGGCCCGAGGCCCGGGAAGTGCGCGCGCAGGGTGTCGAGGTCGCGTACGGGGATTCTGGGGGCGTTCTCGATGATGCGGTCGGCGAGGTACCCGAGGCCCGCCCTGGCCCGGCTGCCGCCCTTCTGGGCGCCCTTGCGGACGCTTTCCCGCACGCCGTCCCGTACGGCGGCCACACGGCGCGCCAGAGGCCGCTCGGGGGCGGCTGCGGGGACGGGGAGCCCCGCGGGTGGCACGGAGTCGGCCACGGGATCCGTGGCGTCCGTCCGCGCGTCGTGGGCGTGCGCTGCTTCGAGCGAGGCTCCCGGGCCTCCCGGACGTCCCGGATCCTGTGGATCCGCCGGCTTTCCCGGGCCTGCGGAGCCCCGCTCGTCGTCATGCACGCCGTGAGGGCCTTCTTCGTACGGCCCTTGGTCCGCTTCCGCGGTCTTGCGGAAGCGGCGCTTCCGAGGAGGGGTCGAGCCAGTCACGGCCGACCCGCCCTCAGTCGCAGTCGCGGCAGATCGGCTGACCGTTCTTCTCTCGGGCCAGCTGGCTGCGGTGGTGCACCAGGAAGCAGCTCATGCACGTGAACTCGTCCTGCTGCTTGGGCAGCACCCGGACGGCCAACTCCTCGTTCGAGAGGTCGGCCCCGGGCAGTTCGAGACCTTCGGCGGCCTCGAATTCATCGACGTCGACCGACGACGTCGACTTGTCGTTCCGCCTGGCCTTGAGTTCTTCAAGGCTGTCGGAGTCGACATCGTCGTCGGTCTTGCGTGGGGTGTCGTAATCGGTTGCCATTTCGCTCTCCCCCTCTGGGTCTCTGCGGTGTCTCCAGCGCACGTAACGCGTGAGAGGCCGGACTTGTGCCCGCCTCGAGGCGGAGATTTTGCCTCACATCAAGGTCTGTTACTCAATCGACACCCAACCGGCCCCCTCTCGAGTGATCGGCTGGGATGGCGAACCGGACCGTACACGGTCCATGGGCCGCAGTCCAAAGGCACCCTCACCGGGTACTTCCCGTGATCGGACCCCTGGAAAACCCGGATTTTCCGGCCTTATGGGAACACGCATGATCACGGAAAGTAGATGGCCGGAAAATCACCGTTGTGACTGATCACACACGAGCCGCGCGTCTCGAAGATCCGCCACGACCTCACGGGGAACCCGAAAATTCCGCGCAAAGCGAACAGCGCTTCGTGATCGCGGTCCGGACCACGCCATGATCCCATGGCCACACCACGGATCTGTTCCCACCCGCCCATCAGCTGCTTCCCGTATTCTCCGGCCGTTTCTCACATGGGCAGGGCGACCCGCATGACGAGCCCACCCCCCTCGCGGGGCTGGGCGGCGATGTGGCCGCCGTGGGCGCGGGCCACGGACCGCACGATGGACAGGCCCAGCCCCACCCCCTTGTCACTGCCCGTCCGCTCCGTACGAAGACGCCGGAAGGGCTCGAAAAGGTTGTCGATCTCGTACGCGGGAACCACGGGACCCGTGTTCGAGACGATCAGGACCGCCTGTCCGTGCTGCACCTCGGTGGCCACCTCGACCCAGCCGCCCTCGGGCACGTTGTAGCGCACCGCGTTCTGGACCAGGTTCAGGGCGATCCGCTCCAGCAGTACGCCGTTGCCCTGGACGACCGCGGGGGCGCGCCGGCCGCGGAACTCCACGCCCTTGGCCGCAGCCTCCGTGAGGGTCTGGTCGATGGCCTGGGTGGCCACCTCGGCGAGGTCGACGGGCTTGCGCTCGACGATCTGGTTGTCGCTGCGGGCGAGCAGCAGCAGACCCTCGACGAGCTGCTCGCTGCGTTCGTTGGTGGCCAGCAGCGTCTTGCCGAGCTGCTGGAGTTCCATCGGGGCGCCGGGGTCGGAGAGGTGGACCTCCAGCAGCGTGCGGTTGATCGCCAGCGGCGTGCGCAGCTCGTGCGAGGCGTTGCCGACGAAGCGCTGCTGGGCGGTGAAGGCCCGCTGCAGCCGCTCCAGCATGTCGTCGAAGGTGTCGGCGAGTTCCTTCAGCTCGTCGTCGGGCCCGTCCAGCTCGATGCGGCGGGACAGGTCCGAACCGGCCACCGCGCGCGCGGTGCGGGTGATCCGGCCCAGCGGCGACAGGACGCGCCCGGCCATGGCGTAGCCGAAGGCGAACGCGATGATCGCGAGGCCGAGCAGCGCGAGCAGGGAGCGGCTGAGGAGGTTGTCCAGGGCGGCCTGGCGCTGGTGGTCGATGCAGTCGCTGATCGCGGAGTTGAAGGTCGTCAGCGACTGCCCGTCGTTCACCGCGGGGCAGGAGTCGCTGGAGACCTTGATCTCCGTGCCACCGATGATCTTGAAGAGCGGTTCGCTGCCGGTCCGCAGGGCCTGCGCGGCGAGCAGGTAGATGATCGAGAGCAGCAGGATGCCCGCGATCAGGAACATGCCGCCGTACAGCAGCGTGAGCCGTATGCGGATGGTCGGGCGCAGCCAGGGGAGGTTGGGCGCCGGCCTGCGGGGGTCCCAGGTGGGCTTGGGCGGGGCCGCGGGGGCGGGCGGAGCGGGTGTCGTGGCCACGGCTGCTCAGATCCGGTAGCCGGAGCCGGGCACGGTGACGATCACGGGTGGCTCGCCGAGCTTGCGGCGCAGGGTCATGACGGTCACCCGCACCACGTTGGTGAAGGGGTCGGTGTTCTCGTCCCACGCCTTCTCCAGGAGCTGCTCCGCGGAGACGACGGCGCCCTCGCTGCGCATCAGCACCTCCAGGACGGCGAACTCCTTGGGCGCGAGCTGGACCTCCTTGCCGTCGCGGAAGACCTCCCGGCGGTTGGGGTCCAGCTTGATGCCCGCGCGCTCCAGGACGGGCGGCAGCGGCACGCTGGTGCGGCGGCCGAGGGCACGCACGCGTGCCGTCAGCTCGCTGAACGCGAAGGGCTTGGGGAGGTAGTCGTCGGCACCGATCTCCAGGCCCTCCACACGGTCGCTGACGTCACCGGAGGCCGTGAGCATCAACACGCGTGTGGGCATGCCGAGTTCGACGATCTTGCGGCAGACGTCGTCGCCGTGCACGAGCGGGAGGTCGCGGTCGAGGACGACCACGTCGTAGTCGTTGACGCCGATGCGCTCCAGGGCGGCCGCACCGTCGTACACGACGTCGACGGCCATGGCCTCCCGGCGCAGTCCGGTGGCCACCGCATCGGCGAGCAGTTGCTCGTCCTCGACGACGAGTACGCGCACGTCGTTTGTCCTTCCTCTGTGTTCTGCTCTGTCCGGTCACCGCCGGGCGATGTGCCCGGGGGTTCCCCGGCGTGTCCACCCGCGTAGCTGCCGTCTCGGCGCATTGCGGGCACGCTCTGTCATGGTGAGACTCCATCCTGCCCTTTTCGGCCATAAGTCGGCTGTAAGGCGGCTGAGGGCCTTCGGCGCGAAGCCTCCGCATCCGCAGGATCTTCGCCTCTCGGGGCCTTCCTGGAGCCGTTGTTGGGGTCTACGCGCAGTGACCGAACTCGTTTCCGCGCATACGAGATTTTCTCTTCCGGTTGAGGTTTCCACGGCGGAACGCGGGGGGAGGACCGTTTACACCCCGCGATCACGCTCTGCATGTGGCACGCCACGTTTCCGGTGGGCCTCGATCCGCTTTCCGCAGGGCGGGCGTGGGTGTCCGGCACCGTCGCCGCCCAGCACGGGCAGCGCTGGGCACCCTGTAGAGACGTGATCGCCCCTTCCGAACGGCACACCCCCGTGCCATCGACCCACGACCCAGGACGAGGGGGCGCAGCATGGACGCATTCACCGCAGGACTTCTGCAGCGCATAAGGACGACCGAGTCCGACCTGACGCGGGCGCGCGAGAGCGGCGACGACTTCCTCGTGGAGGTCGAGGAGGCCGAACTCGACGACCTGCGCCGCCTGGCCGCCGACCACGGTGTGGAGGTCGGCGTGTAGCGCTTCCGATCAGCCGATCGGTTCGCAACAGGAGCGGGGCCCCGGGGCAGATCCAGACCGGGGCCCCGCTTCGTGCGTGGAGCGGCGGGCCCTGAGTGCACTCCAGGGCCCGCCGGGCGTGTTCAGGGGCCGCCCGGTCCCTCGCTCTCCATTGGGGCAAGCGG
>LJCV01000241.1 GCA_001298575.1 Actinobacteria bacterium OK074 | reverse complement strand
GCCGCACCTTCCCCGCCGCCCTGCCGCCGCTGCGGGCATGCGTGCCGCTAGGGGCGGCACGGGTGGGCGCAGCGGCACCCCGCAAGCGCGGGTGAGCGGACCCTCCCCCCGGCCGGCATCGGCCTCGGGTGCCCAGCAACCCTCGTCGCGCCCAACCCGCACCCACCCTGGGGTAACCAGTAACGCCCGTCGCACCAGCCCCCGGGCACCCCAACCGCACGCGCGCCCCCGAAAGGGCACCGTCACGTCGTCGGGCGGGACCGCAACCCCTCCAGGAGGATGTCCAGCAAGCGCGCCGACGCCGCCGCTTGTTGGGCCGCGTCCGGGAGGGACGGCGCCGCCGTGGCGATGACCAGCAGGACGTCCGCCACCGTCACGTCAGGACGGAGTTCACCCGCCTCCCGAGCCCGGTCGACGAGCTGCCCCACGACCTCCAGGAGCTGCACCGTGCCCGCGTCCTCCACGGGCGCCCCGGCGGCAGCCGACCGCTCCACGAGCCGCAGCTCGGTCGTCGTGCCGGGCTGCGGCGACCGCTGCTGCGGCACCCGGGGATCCTCCGCGAGCCCCTCCGCCGTACCGTCGTCGCCGTCCTCCGCGACGCCGACCCGCAGCACCTGCGGCGGCAGCAACCGCCCCGCCCCGGATGCCACCGACGTACGCAGGAAGCGCGACAGCGCCGACCACGGCTCGTCCTCCTGGCCGAGCGCGGACCGCGCCTGGTCGGTCAGGCGCGAGGTCTCCTCCTCGGCTATCCGCCGCACCAGTACGTCCTTGCTCGGGAAGCGCCGGTACACCGTGCCGACACCGACCCGCGCGCGCCGCGCCACGTCCTCCATCGGCGCGCCGTATCCCAGCTCGCCGAAGACCTCGCGCGCCGCCCGCAGCACGTGCTCCAGATTGCGCTGTGCGTCCACGCGCAGCGGCGTCGTACGGACCGAGGAACGGGTCTCGTCCCCGCGTCCGTTGCCCGCTGCCGCTCCGACCGCGCCGCCGCTTGCTACGGCCGACGCGGTGGACCATCGAGTTTCCTGAATATGCATATTCGTTCCCCCGGTAATGACGTCTCCCCCCGGAGACTCTCCCCGCCATGTGGAAGCCGGAGTGCGTGGAACGAGAGCTGTGTCCGTGACCGGGTCCGCCCGTCGCGGCGGCCCCGTCGAAGCGCATCCCCCTACACCCCGTCGACACACGAACATAGTTGAGCGGGGGTCAATTCAGAAGGGGCACGTTCCGCACGGCGGGCCCCTCGATTGGAGTACCGGCCGAATACGTCCCGTTTGCGCCCCCTGCTACCACCCCGCTCACACCCATTGACCTGCGAACCTTCCCCGCGCTCCGGCGATTCGGCCAACCCCGCGAGCCCCCCTTGATCGGTCACACAAATTGCCGAGCCTGTGGACAAAATCCGGTCATGGGTGCGTCATGGGAAGGTGAAGGCAGCGATCTCCCGAGGGCCCGGCTCCGATTCCGCTCCCGGCCCCGCGAAGCGTGTCCGCGTTCTTGTCGTGGGCGGTGGCTACGTCGGGCTGTACACGGCGCTGCGGCTGCAAAGACAGCTCAAGGCCGAGCTGAAGCGGGGCGAGGCCGAGATCGTCGTCGTCTCGCCCGACCCGTACATGACGTACCAGCCGTTCCTCCCCGAGGCCGCGGCCGGTTCCATTTCGCCGCGCCACGTCGTCGTACCGCTGCGCCGCGTGCTGACCGCCTGCCGCATCGTCATCGGCGAGGCCACCGCCATCGACCACGCCAAGCGCACGGTCACCCTCACCACGCTCGCCAGCGAGGAGAGCGGCGCCACCGAACAGCTGTCCTACGACGAACTGGTCCTGGCGCCCGGCTCGATCTCCCGCATCCTCCCGGTCCCCGGCCTCGCCGACTTCGGCATCGGCTTCAAGACCGTCGAGGAGGCCATCGGCCTGCGCAACCACGTCATCGAACAGATGGACGTCGCCTCCTCCACCCGCGACCCCGCGATCCGCGACGCGGCCCTCACCTTCGTCTTCGTGGGCGGCGGCTACGCCGGCGTCGAGGCGCTCGGCGAGCTGGAGGACATGGCCCGCTACGCCGCGCAGTACTACCACAACGTCAAACCCGAGGACATGAAGTGGATCCTCGTGGAGGCCACGGGCCGCATCCTGCCCGAGGTCGGCGAGGAGATGGGCACCTACACGGTCACCCAGCTGCGCCGCCGCAACATCGACGTACGCCTCAACACCCGCCTGGAATCCTGCGTCGACCGCGTCGCCGTCCTCAGTGACGGCGCCCGGTTTCCCACGCGTACGGTCGTGTGGACCGCCGGCGTCAAACCGCACCCGATCCTCGCCGCGACCGATCTCCCGCTGAACGAACGCGGCCGCCTCAAGTGCACCTCCGAGCTGACCGTCGACGGCGTCACACACGCGTGGGCCGCGGGCGACGCCGCCGCCGTACCGGACGTCACCGCGTCCGAACCCGGCAAGGAGACCGCCCCCAACGCCCAGCACGCGGTCCGCCAGGCCAAGGTCCTCGGCGACAACATCGTGCGCTCCCTACGGGGTGAGCCACTGCGGGAGTACCGGCACGCGTACGTGGGCTCCGTCGCCTCCCTCGGGCTGCACAAGGGCGTCGCGCACGTCTACGGGCGCAAGCTCAAGGGGTATCCGGCGTGGTTCATGCACCGCGCGTACCACCTCAGCCGCGTGCCCACCTTCAACCGCAAGGCGCGCGTGCTCGCCGAGTGGGTGCTGGCGGGGCTGTTCAAGCGCGAGATCGTGTCGCTCGGTTCGCTCGAACATCCGCGCGCCGAGTTCGAACTGGCCGCCGGGGGGAAGTCCGCCGCCGGGCGGGAGCAGCCACGGCCGGGGTCGCCGCCGGACCCGCCCCAGGGGTCCTCCGGGGCGTCCCGCGAGGGTTCCTGAGTTCCCGGACGCCCGGACGTCCCGAGGGCGGTTCGACGACAGCTCGAACTCGAAGAGGACACGAAGGGATCGTTCTGAGCGGTTTCAGGAACTCCCGCGTGGCGGCGGGCGTCTGACGGATATCGGTCCGGTCGGCCAGACTGGTTCCGGACCGGACCGGACCGGACAGAGACCAGGGACCGAGGGACCGAAGGACCACCAAAGGATCACCGAGGGACCAAGGGATCATCGGACTGCCTCACACCGCGGTCCGGGGGTCTGAGGGTCCGGGGGTTCGGAGGGACGGAGCTGGGGCGAACCGATCGTTCGCGTCGTTCGTTCATCCTCCTCGTTCCGTCTGCCGACCCGTCTGACCTGTTTGACCCGCCTGACCGCCTGACCGCCTGACCGCCTGACCGCCTGACCGCCTGACCGCCTGACCGCCTGACCCGTCCGTCCTGCTGAACCGTCTGTCCTGTCCGACTCGAAGAGCTGGCGCTCTTCCCGCTGTGCTTCATCCCCGGGGACGTCCCGGGTCCCCGGCCGGATCCGGAACCGGCCGAAAAGACAACAACACGAGGCAAGGATTCGGTGAACTTCACGCGCTGGAGCGCCCGGCTCCCCGGAACGCAGCGCCGCGCCGCAGCGCGGACCGAGCACACACTCTCCCCGGACCGGCGGGGGGAGGCCCCGGACCGCCGTGGGGAGGGCTCCGTGCCCGCGGCCCGCGCCGAGCGGCCCGCCGACGAGCCGCCGGGCCACCACCCGTCCGGCCTGCCCGCGGTCGACGACCTGCCGGTCCGCGCGGTCCTCGACCGCGTCCCGGCCCTCGTCGCCCTGCTGCACGGCCCCGACCACCGCATCGCCTACGTCAACGACGCCTACACGGCGGCCTTCGGCGTCCGCCCGATCGGCGAACCCGCGCGCGAGGCCCTGCCCGAACTGGACGAGATCGGCCTGCTGCCCCTCCTCGACCAGGTGCTGCGCAGCGCCAAGCCACGCACGGTCAAGTCCCGCAAGGCGCCCGACGGCCGCTCGTACACGTTCACGTGCACCCCCGTGGACGTCCCCGCAGCCGCCGTACTCGCCGACGAGGACAAGAACGGTGGCGTACTCCTGTTCGCCACCGATGTCACCGACCACGCCGAGGCCGCGGAGCGGCTGCGCGCCGGTGAACGCCAGCAGCGCGAGACCGCGGTCACGCTGCAACGCTCCCTGCTCCCGCAGGAACTCGAACAACCGGACGACCTGCGCATCGCCGCCACGTACCACCCCGGCGGGAGAGAAGCCGCCGTCGGCGGTGACTGGTACGACGTCATCACGCTCGGCGGCGGGCGTACGGCGCTGGTCATCGGCGACGTCATGGGGCGGGGGGTGCGGGCGGCGGCCGTGATGGGGCAGCTTCGTACGGCTGTGCGGGCGTACGCGCGGCTGGACCTGCCGCCGCACGAAGTACTGCAACTCCTGGACGGCCTCGCGTCGGAGATCGACCCGAACCAGATCGCCACCTGCGTCTACGCCGTCCACGACCCGAACGAGGGGCGGCTCGTGTACGCCTCCGCCGGCCATCTGCCGATCCTCGTCCGCGACGAGACCGGGACGGTCCTGCGCGCCGAGGAACCCACTGGGCCGCCGCTCGGCACCGGCGGGTGGATGCACGCGTCCGCGTCCGTGCCGCTGGGGCCCGGGTCGACGGCCGTCCTGTACACGGACGGTCTCGTCGAGCGCCGTGACGCGGATCTGGACGTGGGCATCGAGGCGTTGTCGCGTGCGCTGGCGGGGGCGACGGGGACGCCGCAGGTGATCTGCGACCGGCTGGTCCGCTCGGCGGGCGTCACGGCGGACCATGACGACGACGTCGCCGTGCTGGTGCTTCAGCATCCGGCGCGGAAGGGGCCCGACGGCGAGCTGTTCCGCAACGCGGCGTTGGAGTTGCTGGGCGGGGTGGAGGCGGCTCCGCGGGCGCGGGCGTTCGCTTCCGGGGTGCTGACGAGTTGGCGGTTCCCGGCGGATCTGCACGATCTGGGGGTGCTGGCTACGAGTGAGCTGGTCGCGAACTCGTTGCAGCACGGGATGCCGCCGATGCGGCTTCGGCTCCGCCGGACGGATCGACGGTTGATCATCGAGGTCACGGACGGGGACGATCATCTGCCTCGGCGACGGAAGGCGGAGCCGGGGGATGAGGCGGGGCGGGGGATCGCGATCGTCGCGACGATCGCTTCGGGGTGGGGGTCTCGGCGGACGCCGGGGGGTGGGAAGGCGGTGTGGTGCGAGTTCGCGTTGCCGCGCGGGTGAGTGGGGGTTGCTCGCGCAGTTCCCCGCGCCCCTTGTGGGGGTGACGGTCTGTCTTCGGCTGTCTGCCGTCGGTGGATCGCCTGGGGGTGGGTGGGGGGTCGGTGCCGGTACGGGGGTATCCGTCCTCGGTCTGGCGCGGAGTCGGTACGGCGGCAGAGGTCGCCGTAGGTTGACGCGCCATCCGCTGCGGGCGGACACCCCCGTACCGTCCCCTCACGTCCGTGGGCGACCGCCCCTGCGCGGGGGCGAGCGCCACAGCCGCCTTCGCTGCGGGCAGCCCGCGCCGCAAGGGCCGGCAGCCGTGTCTTGTCGCCGCTGCGAGCAGCCGGACCCCGCCAGAATCGGCAACCCTGCCCTGCCACCGCGCGCATCGACCTCGCGCAGGTCCGGCGGCCG
>LJCV01000240.1 GCA_001298575.1 Actinobacteria bacterium OK074 | reverse complement strand
ACCCGCCCGCCCGAATCGGTCTCGTCCCCAGTGCCCCCAAGGCACCTCCCCTTACGCCGCCCCCATCCCCGCCCGCTCCGCAACCCCCGGCTGTCCGCCCCTCCGCTGTGCCCGCTTCCTCCTGTGCGGCAGCCTCGGCAGCGCCACGTTCACGAAGCCCTCCGCCTGCATCGCCGCCCAGCCGATGCGCGGCAGGTCCCGGGAGGCGGCGTACACCACGAAACGCGGTTCCCAGCGGGGCCGGAACTTCGCGTTGAACTTGTACAGCGACTCGATCTGGAACCAGCGCGAGAGGAACACCAGCAGGCCCCGCCACGCGCGCAGTACCGGGCCCGCGCCGATCTTCTCGCCGCGGGCCAGCGCCGCGCGGAACATCGCGAAGTTCAGGGACACGCGTTCGACGCCGAGCTTCGGTGCCGCCTGGAGCGCGGCCACGATCAGCAGTTCGTTCATGCCCGGGTCGGCCGCCCGGTCGCGCCGCATCAGGTCCAGGGAGACGCCGTCGCGGCCCCACGGCACGAAGTGGAGTACGGCCTTCAGGTCGCCGTAGGGGCCCGGCTCGGGGTCCGCCTTGTGGGCCGTGGCGATCAGGCAGTCCCCGTCCGCCGGGTCGCCGATGCGGCCCAGCGCCATGGAGAAGCCGCGTTCGGTGTCGGTGCCGCGCCACGCCTCCGCGGCGTCCCGGACGCGCTCCAGTTCGGCCTCGCCGAGGTCAGCCACGCGCCGGACGCGGGTCTCGTAGCCGGCGCGCTCGATGCGTTTGACCATCTGGCGCACGTTGCGCATCGCGCGCCCGGCCAGGGAGAAATCCGCGACGTCGACCACAGCCTCGTCCCCCAGTTCGAGGGCGTCGAGCCCGGTCTCGCGGGTCCACACCTCGCCGCCGGTCTCGGAGCAGCCCATCACCGCCGGGGTCCAGGAGTGCGCCTTGGCCTCGTCCATGAAGCGCTCGATCGCGCCCGGCCACGCCTCGACGTCGCCGATGGGGTCGCCGCTGGCGAGCATCACGCCCGACACCACCCGGTACGTCACCGCCGCCTTGCCGCTCGGCGAGAAGACGACCGCCTTGTCGCGGCGCAGCGCGAAGTGGCCCAGCGAGTCGCGGCCGCCGTGCCGGTCGAGCAGGGCGCGCAGCCGGGTCTCGTCGTCCGGGGTGAGGCGGGCGGTGGGGTGTTCGGGGCGCAGGGCGAAGTAGATCGTCGTCACGGCCGTCAGGAGGCCGAGCGCGCCCAGCGAGAAGCCGACCGTCCAGGAGGTGTCGCCGCGGTACTCGACGGGGCCGTCGAAGCCGAACAGGCCGTAGAACACGTGTTGCAGACGGTCCGCCAGGCTGGGGTCGCCCACGATGCGCCCGCGGTGGGCGCTGACGATGACCAGGCCGAGCATCATCGAACCGGCGCTCATGAGCACGAAGTTGGCCAGCGCCCGCCAGCGGCTGCGCGGGTCGGGCAGCGCGGTGAACTCCTCCTGATGGCGCACCAGGGTCACCAGCAGCGCGAGGGAGATGACCGCGCCCACGAGCGAGTGCCGGTACACGAACTGGCCCACGGCACCCGCGGGCAGCAGCGCCACGGCCGCCCGCCCCGCCCGCCGCTTGCGCCGCCGCAGGCCGTGCGCGAGCAGCAGCAGGAGGACGCCGGTACTCAGCGCCAGCGCGGCCGCGAACGGCCCCAGGGCGCCCGGCAGCACCTCGGCCATGGTGTGCATACGACTGCGCCGGAACCGGGGGAAGACCGCCGCGGCCACGTCCAGGAACCCCACCAGCGCGCACGCCTTCGCGACGAGCGCGGGGACGGCCTCGGCGCGGGGGCCGTGCAGCCACCGGGAGCCGCCGGTCGCGGGGGACGGGGAGGCGGCGGGGGTGTGGGACGGGGCCGGGGCCGGGGCTGTGGGTACGGGTACGCGCGCGTGGGCCCGTGTTTCCGGTTGTGGTGAGCGTGCGTCGGAAAACTCGCCCGACATGTCCCCATCTATCCTGACAGTCATCGCATCCCATAGTTCTGCGAGAAATGTTCAAAACGGTGCCGTTTCGGGCATCCCGTGGCATTGCGCCCTCTAGGACGGTGCTCCGGGAAGGCAGGTTCACTCCCCAACGGAAAGCCGTTTCAAAGGTGGAGGAAAGCCGGAGGCAAGGGCTCGCGAAAGGTGTGGGCCGATCGGCCGGTTCCGGGACGGAAAGCGCAGGCAGTTACGGATGGGAAGGGGCCTCATGGGTCTCACGAGCAACAAGGTACTGGTGCTGTCGATCCTGTTCACCGCACTGCTGTTCGCCGGCACGGTCTGGTGCTGGCCGGTGCTCGCCCCGCGCACCTGGCGGGCCGTCAGTGGCCGGATCGGACTGCTGTTCGCCACCCAGCTGGCCCTCTTCGCCTCCGTCGGTCTCGGCGCCAACCAGGCGTTCGGGTTCTACGCCGGGTGGGCGGACCTGTTCGGCCAGGAGAGCGGTCAGGGCGTGGTCGTCGACGGCACCGGCGGCGCCCCGGGCCGCGGCCCGCTCCAGGTGCTCGACACCCAGCACGTCACCGCGTCCGGCGGCGGCCGGGCCCGCACGGGCGGCCAGATCCAGAAGGTCGCCGTCGTCGGCCGTACGACGCACATCGCCGCGCCCGCGTACGTGTACCTGCCGCCGGAGTACTTCCAGCCGCGGTACCGCGAGCGGAGGTTCCCGGCGGCCGTCGTACTCACCGGCTATCCCGGTACGGCCGAGGCGCTCATCAAGGGATTGCACTATCCGCGTACGGCACGCGAACTCGCCAAGGACGGACGGATGCAGCCGATGATCCTCGTCATGATGCGGCCGACCGTGGCCCCGCCGCGCGACACCGAGTGCGTCGACGTTCCCGGCGGGCCCCGGGCGGAGTCGTTCTTCGCGAGGGATCTGCCCGACGCCGTACTCGCGCACTACAGGGTGAGCGAAAAGCCCGGGGGATGGGGTGTCATCGGCGACTCCACGGGCGGTTATTGCGCACTCAAGCTCGCGATGCACCACCCGGACGTGTACGCCGCCGGGGTCGGCCTGTCGCCGTCCTTCAAGGCGTCCCTGGACGCCACCACCGGGGACCTCTTCCGGGGCGACACCGCCCTGCGCGACCGCGCCGACCTGTGGTGGTGCCTCAAGCACCTGAAGGCGCCCGACACTTCACTGCTCGTCAGCAGCAGCCGGGTCGGGGAACGCAACTACAAGGACACCCTCGAATTCGTCGACCGCGTCAAGGCGAAGGGGCGTACCCGGATCGCGGCGATCATCCTCGACCGCGGTGGACACAACTTCAACACATGGCGACGGGAGATCCCGCCGGCGTTGCGGTGGATGAGCGGACGGCTCGGCAATTACTGATCTTCGTGATCTTGGAATTCGGCGGACGGCGGCGGGTATCGGCGGGGGTATCGAGGTGGGTATCGGCAGGGTATCGATGAGGGGTTTCGGTGACGGCTATCCGTTGCCCATGACTCCTGGGACCGGCTGAGGTCACATGTAGGTTTCGGGGTGGCTGTGTTTTTACCGCGCGGGGCGCCATCATTCCTCCACTCGCGGTAAGTTTCTGGCCATGCCACGTGGACGCCACCGCCATTCCCCGCCCCTGCACAGGCTGTTGCCGCCTGCGGTGATCGCAGGCGTCTCCGTCGTGTGCGCGCTGGGCACCTGGTTCTTCACCGAATCCCTGGGGCTGCGCGGGCTGGCCTCGGCCTCCGCCGCGACGACGGTCGTCGGCGCCGCGATCATGCGCCGCTGGGACGTCGGCGCGGGCAAGCGCGTCGCGGACCTCACGCGCGCGCGTGCGAGCGACGAATGGCGGCACGAGGAACGCGTGGCCGAACTGGAGACGGACCTGGAGGAATCGCGCGAACTGCGCGTCCGCCTGGAGCACAAGCTGCGCGCCAAGCGTGCGGAACTGGCCAACCTTCGCAACGAACACGCCGCCCTGCTGCGCCGGTACGCGACCGCGGAGACGGAGCGCGCCAGTGCGCTGGAGGGGCGTCGGCTGCTGGAGATAGAAGCGGCCACGGATGCCGGTGCGTCTGCCACCGGCGAGAAGGCCGAGGTGGCGTCGGCGGCCGTGCCCGGGGCGTTCTCGCCCGCCGGGTCCGCGCTGTACCTGAAGGCCAACTCGGCGCTGGACCGGCTGCTGCGGGGCGGGACGGCCGTCAAGGGCGAGCCGAAGAGCGGGGCGTCCGCCACCGCCGCCGAGGACGACGGGCCCGGGGACGACGATCCCGAGCGGGCGGGCGTGGACGCCTCCGGCGAGGGGGACGAAGGAGCGGGTGCGGATTCGAGTTCCGACTCGGGGTCGGGCCCGGGTGACGCTTCCGGTCGGGAACTGGTGCCCGCGGCTCGGTCCGGGCAGCCCGCCGGTCAGTCCACCGGGCAGTCCGGCCAGGCTTCCGGGCACTTCACCGTGCCCACCGCCGTCGCCGTCGTGCCGTCCTCGCCCCGGCGGCCCGGGGTCGAGGGCGGGTTCGACTTCTTCGGTACGCAGAAGGAGGCGTCGCCGAAGGAGCTGGAAGCCGTCCAGAACGAGGACCTCGCCGATGTCGTGGGGCAGGAGGCGCTCGCGCTGCACAAGGAGGAGTCCGAGTCGGGCTTCAAGCCGGTGGACGAGAGCGCGCGGGGGATGGGGGTCGGGCAGGTCATCGACCTGACGGCCCATGACGAGACCGAGGCGATCGACGTGGAGGGGCTGCGCAGCGCGGCGTCCTGATGTTGTCCGGCCTTTTGATGTTGTCGGGCCTTGATGTTGGTGGGCGAAGTCAGTCCATCCACCTGTCCGGCCTCGCGTCCTTGCGCCCCGTTCGGGACCGGTCCGCCTGGGCCCACTGCAAGTGCTCTGCCTCCTGTGCGTCCCGTAGACGCGCCGTCACCGTCTTGTTGGCCCCTGTGTCCACGTGGACGTCCGCGAGGCGCAGAGCGCGCTGCCAGGGGCCCTGGGAGCGGCGTACGCTCTGGACCTTCGCGTGGGGGACCAGGGACACCGTGCGGTGGAGCAGGCCGTGGCGGGTGGCGAAGACCGTGTCCGTGACCGCGAGGCCGTAGCCGCGCCACCACACGGGGACCCGCCAGGACGACCGCCGCGGGGGACGGTCCAGCCGGGCCGGTACGGTCACGCCGGGCAGGACCCGCGCTATCAGGTCCTCGGCCGCCGCGCGCGGAGCGACCGGTACGAGGACGGAGTTGGACGAGCCCGCCACGTCCAGCTCCACCCGCACCCACCCCTTGCGCCGCCACAGCAACGGCTCCACGACCCGGACGGTCTGGACGCGGCCCGGCGGCACCGTCTCGTGGGTGCGGTCCAGGAGGCCGTGGTCGATGCGGAGGCCGTCCGGCGACTCGCTCACCGTCCAGTCGTACTCGGCGACGAACCGGCCCGCCGTGCTGGCCCCGGCCGCGCCGAGCAGCGGCAGCGCGGACGCCAGGAACGTCCACAGGCTGTGCGTGGCCAGCCACAGCAGCGGGGAGACGACCGCGGCGGCCACCAGGGAGCCCCAGGGGGCGCCGGACAGCAGGATCGACGTCACCAGCGCGCGGGGCGGCACCCACAGCAGACGTCGGGCCGGGGCCTCGCCCACCTCGTGCGCGGTCTCGGGGGCGAAACCGGCCGCGCGCGCGAGGAGTTCGGCCCGCAGGCGGCGGGCCTCGGCCTCACCCAGGTAGGACAGCTCGTCCTTCTTGTCGGTCCCTATGACGTCGAGTTTGAGTTTCGCGACGCCCGCCACGCGCGCGAGGAGCGGCTGGGTGACGTCGACGGCCTGGATGCGTTCCAGGCGGATGTGCGCGGTGCGCCGGAACAACAGGCCGGTACGGATGCGCAGTTCCGCGTCGGTCACCGCGAAGTGCGTGAACCACCAGCTGAGGAAGCCGTACAGGGACCCCACCACGAGCAGCACCGTGAGCCCGAGCAGCAGGGTCAGCGCCGTCAGCCGGGTCAGCTGGTGCTGCGCCGCCCCGGGGTCGTGCACCGCCCAGCCGATCACCACGGCCACCGGCGCCCAGGCCCGCCGCAGCGGCGTCACGGGGTGCAGCCGGCGTTCGTGTACGACGGCGGGGGCGCGCTTGTGCTCCCGGGTGGCGTCGTCCGCGGCCGGGGTGCTCACAGGCCCGCCGAACGGGCCTGGCCCAGCTCGGTGAGGCGGTCGCGCAGGCGTTCGGCCTCGGCCGGGTCGAGGCCCGGGATCGTCGCGTCGGTCGCCGCCGCGGCCGTGTGCAACTGCACGCTCGCCAGCCCGAAGTGCCGTTCCACGGGGCCCGACTTGACCTCCACCAACTGCATCCGGCCGTACGGCACCACGGTCTCCTCGTGCCAGAGGACACCCCGGCTGATCAGCAGGTCGTCGGCGCGCTCGGCGTAGCGCCAGGAGCGCCAGTTGCGGCCGAGCAGCACCCAGCCCCAGGCCGCCACGGCCACCGGCACCGCGGCGAGCGCCGCCCACGAGGGTCCGGCGAGGATCGTCAGCAGCAGCCCCGTGACCACCGCCAGCAGGCCCAGCCACACCACCAGCAACAGCCGTCGCATGCGCAGCAGCCCCGGCGGCAGCCCGGTCCACACGGGGGCCGACGCGTGGCCGGCGTCGTCCGCCGTACTGGTCGTATCACTGGTACTCCCCGATTCCATGCCGCCAGCGTACGTACGGGATCGCCCGTACGAGAGACTGTGCGCATGACCCCCATGAGCGACGCGGCGAGTGGCGCCACCCAGACCACGG
The DNA here is from genome assembly GCA_001298575.1 of Actinobacteria bacterium OK074. Lineage (GTDB taxonomy): Bacteria > Actinomycetota > Actinomycetes > Streptomycetales > Streptomycetaceae > Streptomyces. The sequence continues at coordinate 10,250 of LJCV01000240.1, read as the reverse complement.
TCGGTGTCGGCGGTGCCGCCGAGAGCACCGACATGGTGCTCAACATCGGGCCCCAGCACCCCTCCACGCACGGTGTGCTGCGGCTGCGGCTCGTCCTGGACGGTGAGCGGATCACGTCCGCCGAGCCGGTCATCGGCTACATGCACCGGGGCGCGGAGAAGCTCTTCGAGGCGCGCGACTACCGCCAGATCATCGTGCTGGCCAACCGCCACGACTGGCTGTCCGCCTTCTCGAACGAACTGGGCGTCGTCATCGCCGTCGAACGCATGCTCGGCATGGAGGTGCCGGAGCGCGCGGTGTGGACGCGCACGCTGCTCGCCGAGCTGAACCGGGTGCTCAACCACCTGATGTTCCTGGGCTCCTACCCCCTCGAACTCGGCGGCATCACGCCGATGTTCTACGCCTTCCGGGAGCGCGAGGAACTCCAGGCCGTCATGGAGGAGGTCTCCGGCGGGCGCATGCACTACATGTTCAACCGGGTGGGCGGCCTCAAGGAGGACCTGCCCGCGGGATGGGCCACGCGCGCGCGTGCCGCCGTCGCCGACGTGCGCTCCCGCATGGACGTCTTCGACCGGCTCGTCCTCGGCAACGAGATCTTCCGCGGGCGCACGCGGGGCGTCGGCGTCCTCGCACCCGAGGCCGTGCACGCCTACGGGGTGAGCGGGCCCATCGCGCGCGCGTCGGGCGTCGACTTCGACCTGCGGCGCGACGAGCCCTACCTCGCGTACGGCGAACTCGGCGACGTCCTGAAGGTCGCCACCCGGCAGGAGGGCGACTGCCTCGCCCGCTTCGAGTGCCTGCTGGAGCAGACCCACAACGCCCTCGCCCTCGCCGACGCCTGCCTCGACCGGCTCGCCGAACTCCCGCCGGGCCCGATCAACCAGCGCCTGCCCAAGGTCCTCAAGGCCCCCGAGGGCCACACGTACGCGTGGACCGAGAACCCGCTCGGCATCAACGGCTACTACCTGGTCAGCAAGGGCGAGAAGACCCCCTACCGGCTGAAGCTGCGCTCGGCGTCCTTCAACAACATCCAGGCCCTGGCGGAACTGCTGCCGGGGACGCTGGTCGCGGACATGGTGGCGATTCTGGGGTCGTTGTTCTTCGTGGTGGGGGACATCGACAAGTAGGGCGCCTCGCCTGTTTGTGGGCTCGGGGGTGGGCCTGGGCTCGGGGGTGGGTTCGGATTTCCAACCCATTACCTGCTCCCGCCGGTGATCCCTACGGCAGTGGGTTGGGAATTCCAACCGGCTGGAGGAGCCAGCCGAAGGCGCCCAGGCCGCCCGGTGCGGTCAGTTCGGCCGCCTCGCCCGCCTGGGCGAGGGCGCGTACGTACGCCGTCGGGTCGGTGCTCGCCAAGGACAGCGGCGGACGTTCGCCGGTGACGCCGAGTGCGCGCAGGGCCTCCCGCTGGGGCAGCAGCCGGGCGCCGGGCAGCGCGCACGCGTCGAGCGCCACGTGGGCCGTGAGGTCGCAGGAGCCGTCCGGCACGGGCGCCGTCTCGCGGCCCGCCCGGAAGCCGGTGAGCGTCCCGAAGGGCGGGCGGACCCCGGCGGTGTGCGCGTAGTCCACGGCGACGGCCAGCCCGCGCGCGAGCGTGCCGACGGCGGCGGCCCAGGCGGTGTCGCGAGGGAGCCCGATCTCGGCGCGGAGCCCCTCGGGCGCGTCGGCCGCGGGCAGCGGCCACCAGCGGTCCAGCCACGCCGCCTCCGGGCCCGTGACCGGCTCCCCGAGGCGTTCGGTGCCGTCCGCGCGGACGAGGACCCGACGCCGTACGCCGTCGGTGTCGGCCTCCGCGACCTCCAGGGGCACGTTGTCGAGCCACTCGTTGGCGAACAGGAGTCCGGTGACGTCGCGCGGCGGGTGCGGCAGCCAGGTCACGCGCGGGTCGAGTCCGGCGGGGCGGTCGGCGATCTCGACGGCGTACGCGCGCGTGCGGGGCGCCACGTCGGCGGGGAGCGCGTCGAGCACCGCGGCGGTCAGTTCGCCGCGGCCGGCGCCCATGTCGACGAACGCCAGTTCCCCGGGGCGGCCGAGGGCGTCGTCGACCCGGCACAGCAGCCGGGCCACGGCCGCCGCGAAGAGCCCCGAGGCGTGCACGGAGGTCCGGAAGTGGGCCGCGGGTCCCTCGGGCCGCCGGTAGAAGCCCGAGGGGCCGTAGAGGGCCTCCTGGGCGGCTGCCTGCCAGCCGGTCCAGACGGGGGTGCGGGCGTCGTTCCGGTCGGAGGGGGCGCCGTCGCCGTCTCGGTCTCCGGCGCCGGTTCCGCCGTCGATTCCGCCGTCGGTCAAGGAGGCGGGCTGCGGGGCGGTTCCGCTGCGGGAGTCCTCGGTCGCCTCATCTGCCACTTGCGTCACCTGTGTCGCCCGTCGTCCCTGTCATCCCCATCGCCCCTGGTGTCACTCGTTTCACCCGGCAAGGCTAGGGCGCTCCGGAAGCGGAGTATCCACCTTGGGGAGTACGCCGAGGCGTAACGGATCGATCCTCCGGTTGACCCCCGCACGCATCATGCTTCCCTACGCTGGGTTACGTGCAGCGCCTCTATGACTTCCTCCGCCGACACCCGACCACGGTCGACTGCTTCTGGGCCGTCGTCCTGCTTCTGGTCGCCGTCGCGGCTGTCGTCAAGAACGACGGCGCCCCCGACGGCCACGGCACGGTCGCCGAGGCGCTGGTGCTCTCCGTCGTGCTGTGCGCGGTCATCGCGCTGCGTCGCCGTATGCCGGAGAAAATGGTGGTGCTGGCCGCCGTGGCCGGAGTCGTCCAGCTGGTGCTGGACGTGCAGACCATGGTCGCGGACTTCGCCCTGCTGGTCGCCGTGTACACCGTGGCCGCGGTCGGTGCCCGCTGGGCCTCCCGGTTCGCGCTGACCGCGGGGCTGTGCGCGGCGCCGCTGTCCCAGCTGCGCTGGCCGAAGGAGGACGCGAGCGCGGCGGGCAACATCGCCATCGTCGTCTTCCAGACCGTGCCCTTCGCGCTCGCCTGGGTGCTCGGCGACTCGCTGCGCACCCGCCGCGCGTACTTCGCGCAGCTGGAGGAGCGCGCCGCCCGCCTCGAACGGGAGCGCGAGGCGCAGGCCAAGGTCGCGGTCGCCGCCGAACGCGCCCGCATCGCGCGCGAGTTGCACGACGTGGTCGCGCACAACGTGTCGGTGATGGTGGTGCAGGCCGACGGCGCCGCCTACGTCCTGGACAGCGCCCCCGACCAGGCGAAGAAGGCCCTGGAGACCATCTCCTCCACCGGCCGCCAGGCCCTCGCCGAGATGCGCCGCCTGCTGGGCGTGCTGCGCACCGGCGAGCACCAGGAGGGCGGCGAGTACGTGCCGCAGCCCGACGTCGAACAGCTCGACGACCTCATCGAGCAGTGCCGGGTCTCCGGGCTGCCCGTCGACTTCAAGGTGGAGGGCACCCCGCGCCCGCTGCCCAGCGGCGTCGAGCTGACGGCGTACCGCATCGTCCAGGAGGCCCTCACCAACACCCGCAAACACGGCGGCCCGAACGCGGGTGCGAGCGTCCGCCTCGTCTACTTCGACGACGGCCTCGGCCTGCTCGTCGAGGACGACGGCAAGGGCGCCCCGCACGAGCTGTACGAGGAGGGCGGCACGGACGGCCAGGGCCACGGTCTGATCGGCATGCGCGAGCGTGTCGGCATGGTCGGCGGCACCCTGGACGCGGGCCCGCGCCCCGGCGGCGGCTTCCGCATCAGCGCCCTGCTGCCCCTCAAGCCCGCGCACTGAACCGGACCCCCGCGACCATGCCGGTTGACACGTGCCACATCCGCTCGACGGGGTGTGGCGTGCGTCGTGCGCCCTATCGTCATCGTCGTACCGGCCGCTCACCGGCGACCTGTCCCCGTTTCACCGGCAACCTGTCCCCGTTTCGCTCTCCGCACGCCGACCGAAGGACCCCGTCATGCAGTCGATCCGAGTGATGCTCGTGGACGACCAGGTACTGCTGCGCACCGGTTTCCGGATGGTGCTCGACGCCCAGCCGGACATGGAGGTCGTGGCGGAGGCGGGTGACGGCGTCGAGGCCCTGGAGGTGCTGCGGTCGACCGCCGTCGACGTCGTCCTCATGGACGTGCGCATGCCGAAGCTGGACGGCGTGGAGGCCACCCGCCGCATCTGCCAGGGCCCCAACCCGCCGAAGGTGCTGATCCTGACCACCTTCGACCTCGACGAGTACGCGTTCTCCGGGCTGAAGGCGGGCGCCTCCGGGTTCATGCTCAAGGACGTGCCGCCCGGGGAGCTGCTCACCGCGATCCGGTCCGTGCACAGCGGCGACGCGGTGGTCGCGCCCTCGACCACGCGGCGGCTGCTGGACCGGTTCGCGCCGATGCTGCCCAGCACGGCCACCGAGTCCGGGCACAAGGAGCTGGAACGGCTCACCGACCGCGAACGCGAGGTGATGGTGCTGGTCGCGCAGGGCCTGTCGAACGGCGAGATCGCGGCCCGGCTGGTGCTGTCGGAGGCGACGGTCAAGACCCACGTGGGCCGCATCCTGACCAAGCTGGGGCTGCGGGACCGGGTCCAGGTCGTGGTGCTCGCGTACGAGTCGGGGCTGGTGCGGGCGGGCGGCCACGGTTGAGCGGCAGCCGGAAGCCGGGGAGTGGCGGGGCGGTCGAGCGGCGGGGCGGCGAGCAGCGGGGTGGCGAGGCGCAGGGCGCGTGAAGCACGCACACGGCAACCGCATGATCATGTGACCGGCGCGTAACCGGGGCTCGCTAAGGTCCCGCCATGCTCATCTGGCTCAACGGCCCCTTCGGCGGCGGCAAGACCCAGACCGCGCACGAGATCCAGCGGCGGCTGCGCTCCAGCGTCATCTGCGATCCGGAGCACGCGGGCTTCGGCCTGCGCCGCATGCTGCCGCCCGAACTGCGCGGCAACTTCCAGGACCTGGCGTCCTGGCGGCAGGGCGTCGTCGAGGTCCTCGACCTGGCACTCGCCAAGCACGACGGCCCGGTGATCGTCCCGATGACGGTCACCGACTCCGGCTACTTCGCCGAGACCGTCGGCCGGCTGCGCGAACTCGGCCACGACGTCCACCACTTCGCCCTCCTCGCGGAACGCGAGACCGTCCTGAAACGGCTGCGGGAACGCGGCCTGGGCCACCTCCTTCCGTACGTCGCCGGGAAGCGCGGTTCGCTGCGCCGGGAGAGCTGGGCCGTGCAGCAGCTCGACCACTGCCTGGAACGGCTGCGCGAGCCGGAGTTCGCCGAGCACCTGTGGACGGACCACTCGACGGTCCCGAAGACCGCCGACCGCATCGCCGTCCTGGCGGGCCTGACGCTCCGGCCGAACAACGAGGGCGCCTTGCGCACCCGGTTGCGGCAGGTGGGCGTCGGGGTGCGGCACATCCGGTTCGACTGACGCCTCGTTCAACGCCTCGTTCGCGGCTCAGCGAAGGATTCCCTCCAGGAAGTCGCTGCCCAGTCGCGCCACCATCGTCACGTCCAGCTGGTGCAGTACGTACCGGCCGCGGCGGCGGGTGGTGATCAGGCCCGCCTTTTTCAGGACGGCGAGGTGCCGGGATATCTCCGGTGCCGTCATGCCGTGCACCTGGGTCAGCTCGCTGGTGGTGGACGCGCTGCGGGCCAGGCTGCGGCACAGGCGCATGCGCACCGGGTGGGACAGGGCGGTCAGCCGCAGGGCGAGCTGCTCGACCGAGGGCGGGGCGGCGAGCTGCGGTGAGCCGACCGGGTAGTGCAGCGCGGGCTGCCAGCCGGGCCGGTGCAGGACCATGAGGTGCGGCCAGCCGAGGCTGGTGGGGATGAGCACCAGGCCGCCGTCCCCGGTGGTCGTCACGCCGTTGGCGAGTTTGTCGACCGTGATCCGGGTGCCCGACTCGTCGAGCGCGACCGAGGGGCCCACCGCGGCCAGGGCGTCGGCCAGGCCCTTGCGGCGCAGCAGTTCCGTCTTGTGGCGGGCGTCCGCCGCGAGCTGGTGGCTCAGCCGGGACCAGGTGTCCGCGAAGAACGCCTCGTCGCAGTCCTCCAGGAACTGCCGGATCCAGGCCCGTACCCGCGGCGGATCGGCCAGCAGCCGCTCGCTGAAGCGCAGTTGACGCGGCCCGCGCGCGGCGGCGGCCTCCATCGCGCGCCGCCGTACGCCGGTGTCGGAGAGCGCGTCGTGCGTGGCGTGCCCCGGGTTGTAGCACTGGGCGCACGCGAACTCCATGGCCGCGTCCACGAACTGTTCGTCCGTCAGTTTGTCGAGCAGGTCCAGGTCCTCGGCGAGCGTCGCACCCGGCAGTGCCGTACGGCCGGGGATGCCCGCGTAGGGCAGGAACAGGTCCGAGAACGTGGACCGCCACAGGAAGTCGGCGTCGCACATCCGGTCGGCCAGGTGCCGGTCGAGGCCGGCGGTCACGCCCGTGACCCAGCCCTGGAGGCCCGGGTGGTGGCCCGGCTCGGCCAGGGCGTGCAGCGCCATCCCCAGCTCGGCCAGGGGTGACGTCATGACCGCGACCCGCTCCGGCCGCAGTCCCGCGATGTCGATGCTCACGCTCATGACCTCATGGTGCACCCCGCCACTGACAACGCGGCCGTCGATTGACGGCGGCCGTCAATCCACGCGACGCGAGCGCCCCGCCGGGCGCAGCGTGGGACACCGCCGGGCCACCGCGGAGCCCGGTTCCCCCCGCTTCCGATGAGATCCCTTGTTTCCGATGGGATCCCGTGCGTTTTCCATGTCCCGAGAGGGCGATCCGCCATGAGCATCACCGAGCAGTACTTCCTCGACCTCTACCGCGCCCGCCGCCTCGGCGAGCCGACCGTGCCCGCGCCCGGCGCCCACGACTGGCAGGTCGTGCGCGAACTCCGCGACCACTGGGAGCTGCGGGTGGCGGCGGCCGGAGGACACGGCCGGACGCGCCGCGCCCTGAGCCGCTGGTTCCACCGCGCCGGGCACGGCTCCAGCGGCTGACCCGGCTCAGCCCTCTGTGCCTCCCGGGCCTCCCGCCAGCCGCTTCGCGAACTCGCCCACCGCCGCCCGTATGTCCTCGGCCGTCCACTCAAGTCCCGCCGACCGTACGGACACCTCGGTGACCGCCAGGTCGGGGCCGGCCGCGCCCCAGGGGTGGGAGAACAGGAAGGTGCCGGTCTCCTCGGCCTGGCGGACCGCCGCTTCCCCGGCGGCCTCGGGGGCGTACGGGAGCCAGAGCTGGAACTCGTGGGTGTGCGGCACCGCGGGGTGGATGCGGACCCACGGGAGGCCGGCCGCGGCGAAGCCCTCGCGCAGCGCGGTCGCGACCACGCGCGCGTGGCGCACGTATTCCGGGAGGCGGGGCAACTCGCGCTCCAGCCCCGCGAGCGCCGACAGCACCGTCGGGAACTGCTGGAAGACGGCGCCGCCGTACCGGTGGCGCCAGGTCTTCGCCTCCGCGACCAGGGACGCGGGGCCGGCGAGCGCGGCGCCGCTGTAGCCGCCGAGGGACTTGTAGAACGACACGTAGACGCTGTCCGCGAGGTCCGCGATCTCGGCCAGGGAGCGGCCGAAGTGCTCCGTGGACTCCCACAGGCGGGCCCCGTCGAAGTGCACCACCGCGTCCCGGTCGCGCGCGGCCCGGGTGAGCTCGGTCAGCTCCTCCCAGGTGGGGAGCACGTAACCGGCGTCCCTGAGAGGCAGTTCCAGCATCAGTGCGCCGAAGGGCTCCTCGAAGTCGCGTATCTCGTCGGCCGTGGGCAGCCGGGGCTCGCCCGTCACGCGTACCGGGCGCAGTCCGGAGACCTCGCGGAAGGCGTTGCGTTCGTGCACCTCGGGGTGGGACAGGGCGTGCAGCGCGACCGTGCTGTTGCCGGTGCGGCCCGCCCAGCAGCGCAGGGCCACCTGCTGGGCCATCGTTCCGGTCGGGAAGAAAGCCGCGGCTTCCTTGCCGAGCAGTCCGGCGACTTTCTCCTCCAGGGCCTCGACGATCCCGGAGCCGTACATGTCCGCCGGCTCGTCGAGGTCGTAGAGGTCGGCCGCCTCTTCGAGGAGTGCCAGGCGTGCGCGCAGGGTCCCCGAGGGGCCGGGTTGTGCCAGGACGCGCTCGGCGGTCCGGTGGGCGGCCCTGCGCCGGTCCCGCAGCAGGTCGGCCGCCGACTGCTCGGGCCGCTCGGGCTCCGGTGTGCTCTGCGACGGCGCTCCGGCCGCCTCCTCGTTGTCGTTCATCCCTGGATCATCGCGCGCGCGTGGCCCGACCGGCACCCCGGTTTCCCGACGGTTCGCGCCGGGGCCGTGGCCGCCTCGGGCAGACGTGCGACGACCAGCGCGGACACCCGTGGAGCGCTGGGGAAACCCGGCGTGGGGAAACCCACAGCCTGTGGACAACCGGACGGCCCCGACCGCAATCGCGTTAACATGACGAGAAATCGTCCGGTACCCGGAAGCGGACTGGAACGGGAAGGCCGCCGTCGCGTGAGTACATTCCAGCACCCAGATCCCACACCCGACCCGAGGGACCGCCCCGCGCGGCTCACCGTGGGCGTCGTGGGAGCCGGCCGTGTCGGTCCGGCCCTCGCCGCCTCCCTCCAGCTCGCCGGGCACCGCCCGGTGGCCGTCTCGGGCGTCTCCCAGGCGTCCAGGCGCCGCGCCGCCGCCCTGCTGCCGGACGTCCCGGTGCTCTCCCCGGCGCAGGTCATGGAGCGCGCCGACCTCGTCCTGCTGACCGTCCCGGACGACACCCTGCCCGGCCTCGTGGAGGGCCTCGCCGAGACCGGTGCCGTACGGCCGGGGCAGCTGCTCGTGCACACCTCCGGGCGGTACGGCGCGCGCGTGCTCGACCCGGCGCTGCGCGCGGGCGCCCTGCCGCTGGCGCTGCACCCCGTGATGACGTTCACCGGCACCCCCGTGGACGTCCAGCGGCTCGCGGGCTGCTCCTTCGGGGTCACCGCGCCCGAGGAGCTGCGGCTGGCCGCCGAGGCCCTGGTGATCGAGATGGGCGGCGAGCCCGAGTGGATCGCCGAGGAGAACCGCCCGCTCTACCACGCGGCCCTCGCCCTGGGCGCCAACCACCTGGTCACCCTGGTCGCCCAGGCCATGGAACTGCTGCGCGCCACCGGCGTGGAGGCCCCCGACCGCATGCTCGGCCCGCTCCTCGGCGCCGCCCTGGACAACGCGCTGCGCTCCGGCGACGCGGCCCTGACCGGCCCCGTCGCGCGCGGGGACGCGGGCACCGTCTCCGCCCATGTGGCCGAACTGCGCCGCCACGCCCCGCAGACCGTGCCCGGCTACCTCGCGATGGCCCGCGCCGTCGTCGCCCTCGCCCTCGCCCACGGGCTGCTGAAGGCGGAACTGGCGGAGGACCTCCTGGGCGTGCTCGCGGACGGCTCCACCGCGGAGGGGGGAGCCCGATGAGGCCCCGGTCACCGCGGCCACCGCGCCTGCCCCGTACCGCCGCCGACGGCACCCCCGTACCGCCCCCGCCCGCCCCGGGAGCCCCCCGATGACCGCCGCCCTCCTGCACACCGCCGCCGAGCTGCACGCGCGTGTGCGTGCCGGCCGGCGGGCCGTCGTGATGACCATGGGGGCCCTGCACGAGGGCCACGCCACCCTGATCCGTACCGCACGGCAGACCGCGGGGCCGGACGGCGAGGTCGTGGTGACCGTCTTCGTGAACCCGCTCCAGTTCGGCGCGGGCGAGGACCTCGACCGCTACCCGCGCACCCTGGAGGCCGACCTCAAGATCGCCGAACAGGCGGGCGCGGACGCCGTGTTCGCCCCCGCCGTCGACGAGGTCTACCCCGGCGGCGACCCCCAGGTGCGGATCTCCGCGGGCCCCATGGGCGAACGCCTGGAGGGCGCGGCCCGCCCCGGCCACTTCGACGGCATGCTCACCGTCGTCGCCAAACTCCTCCACCTCACCCGCCCCGACGTGGCGTTCTACGGCCAGAAGGACGCCCAGCAGCTCGCGCTGATCCGGCGCATGGCGGGCGACCTGAACTTCGGCGTGGAGATCGTCGGCGTGCCCACCGTGCGCGAGGAGGACGGCCTGGCGCTCTCCAGCCGCAACCGCTACCTCTCGCCCCAGGAGCGCCGCACCGCGCTCGCGCTGTCGCACGCCCTGTTCGCGGGCCGCGACCGGCACGCCGCGCAGGAGGCGCTGCGCGCGCGTGCCCGCGAAGTGCCCGCCACGCACGCGCGTGCCGCGCCCGTGTGCTGCCCGCCGCGCCCCCTCGGCGCCCCCCGCGCTGACATCCGCACCAGCCACACCCGCCCCCCCCAGCGCGATGTCAATCGCCGTCTCAAGCCCGCGGCGTCACCAACCCCGCGTCATAA
>LJCV01000239.1 GCA_001298575.1 Actinobacteria bacterium OK074 | reverse complement strand
GGGACGGGGACGCGTCTTGGGGATCCGATCGAGGCGCAGGCGTTGTTGGCGACGTATGGGCAGGGGCGGTCGGGGGATCGGCCGTTGTGGCTTGGTTCGGTGAAGTCGAATATCGGTCATACGCAGGCGGCTGCGGGTGTGGCGGGTGTGATGAAGATGGTGCTGGCTCTTCAACACGGGCTGCTGCCGCGGACGTTGCATGTGGATGAGCCGTCGGGGCAGGTGGACTGGTCGGTGGGCGCGGTGTCGTTGTTGACGGAGGAGCAAGCCTGGGAGACGGACGGGCGTCCGCGTCGTGCGGGAGTGTCGTCGTTCGGGATCAGTGGGACGAACGCACATGTGATTGTTGAGCAGGCGCCGGATCCGGTGGTGGGGGAGTCTCTGTCTCAAGGGTCTTTGTCTGTGGTGCCGTTGGTGGTGTCGGCGCGGGGTGAGGGGGCGTTGCGGGAGGTGGCGGGCCGGTTGGTGCCGGTGGTTGGTGATGGGGGTGTGGGTGTTGTGGATGCGGCGTTTTCGTTGGTGTCGGGTCGTGCGGTGTTGGGTCATCGTGCGGTGGTGTGGGGGCGTGATCGCGGTGAGCTGACGTCCGGGCTGGAGGCGGTCTGGCGGGGTGAGCGTGGTGCTGGTGTTGCTTTGGGTGTGGCGTCGTCGGGTGGTCGGTTGGGGTTTGCGTTTACGGGTCAGGGTGCTCAACGGCCGGGTATGGGGCTGGAGTTGGCGGCGGCCTTCCCGGTGTTCGCGGACGCCCTTGATGCGGTGTGTGCGGTGGTGGATCCGTTGCTCGGCCGGTCACTGCGGGAAGTGCTGACCGAGGAATCCGGAGTGCTGGATCGTACGGGCCTGACGCAGCCGGCGTTGTTCGCTGTTGAGGTGGCGTTGTTCCGGCTGGTCGAGTCGCTCGGTGTGCGGCCGGATGTGCTGATCGGGCATTCGGTCGGTGAGCTCGCGGCGGCACATCTGGCCGGGGTGTTGTCGTTGGAGGATGCGTCCCGGTTGGTGGTGGCGCGGGGCCGGTTGATGGAGGCGTTGCCGTCGGGTGGGGTGATGGTGGCGGTGCAGGCGTCGGAGGCGGAGGTTCTGCCTCTGCTCACCGACCCCCGGGTGTCCCTCGCCGCGGTCAATGGTCCCGAGGCGGTGGTGATCGCCGGCGCCGAGGACGCCGTCCAGGCCGTCGTCGAACAACTCCCTGGCCGGGTGCGGCGGTTGAGGGTGTCGCATGCGTTCCACTCGCCGTTGATGGAGCCGATGCTGGCCGAGTTCCGTGAGGTTGCCGAATCGGTGCGGTACGGGGTGCCGAGGATTCCGGTGGTCTCCAACGTCTCCGGCCGGATCGCGGAAGGGGACGAGCTGTCCTCGCCCGGGTACTGGGTGGAGCATGTGCGTCGTCCGGTCCGTTTCCTGGATGGCATCCGCACCCTCAGTGACCTTGGTGTTTCGCGGATTCTGGAGCTGGGTCCCGGTGGTGTGCTGACGGCGATGGCGCGTGAGTGCCTGCCCCCGGACAACGGCATGCTGCTGGTGCCGTCCCTGCGCAAGGACCGTCCGGAGCCCGAGAGCATGGTTGCTGCTCTGGCGGGGTTGTTCACGGATGGTGTGGATGTCGACTGGTCCCCGTTGGTTGCGGGTGGTCGTGTCACGCCGCTGCCGACGTATGCCTTCCAGCACCAGCGCTACTGGCTGGAGCCGCGTGGTAAGGCCGTGGGTGCGTCCGATTTGGGGCTCACCGCGGCGGATCATCCGCTGCTGGGTGCCGCTGTCGGCCTGGCCGGTGGCGGTGGGGTGGTGCTCACGGGGCGGCTGTCGCTCAAGGACCATGCCTGGCTGGTGGATGGCGTGGTGCACGGGAGGGTCGTCGTCTCCGGCGGTACGTTCCTGGAGTTGGCCCTACGTGCCGGGGACGAGGTCGGCTGCGGACTGGTGGCCGAACTGGTCGTCGACAGCCCGCTCGTGGTGCCGGAGCAGGGTGCCGTGCATCTGCAACTGGTGGTCGCCGGCCCGGACGATGCCGATCGCAGGGCGTTCACCGTCCACTCGCGTGCCGCCGACGTGTCGTCCGATGCGCCCTGGCACCAGCACGCGCACGGAGTGCTCGCGGCAGCCGTCGGCCCCGTGCCCGATGACGCTCCCGTGCCCGATGACGCTCCCGACCTCGATGACGCTCCCGACCTCACCGTCTGGCCGCCGGCCGGAGCCGATGCCTCGGATGCCGACGGTGTCTGGCGGCGCGACGGCGGCGTCTTCGCCGAGATCGCCCTCCCCACGGACACGAACACCGACGACGTAACGGCGTACGGTCTGCATCCGGCGCTTCTGGAGGCCGTGGTCCGTGCCATCGCCGACGACCAGCAGTCGCAGGGACAGCCGCTGGTGATCAGTGGTCTGCGCGGAGCGCGTCTGCTCGCCTCCGGTGCGACCGCCCTGCGCGTCCATCTGTCCGCCACGGGTGCGCTCACGCTCGCCGACCACACCGGTGCGCCGATCGCTTGTGCGGACGAGATGCGCACCACCGTCCTGACCTCCGACGACCTGCCCGCTCCGGCGCACGCGGACGCCCTCTTCCAGGTCGCGTGGGTGCCCGTACCGCTGCCCGCGGCCCAGTCCCCGGCCGGTCGCTTCGCCGTCCTCGGCGCGGATCCGCTTGGGCTGGCCGGTCAGCTTCCGGCGAGCGCGAGCGATCCTGACACTGTCCTGGCCTCGTTCGTATCGGACTTCTCCAATACGACGGAAGGGGCGGACGGGTCGACGGGTGTTGACGCCGATGCCGCCGCCGAGGCCGCTCACCGGGCGCTGGCCACCGTACAGTCGTGGCTCGCGGACGACGACCGGTCCGTCGGCGTACGCCTGGTCGTCGTCACCCGGGGCGCCGTCGCGGCCCGGGACGGCGAGGAGGTCGCCGATCTGACGCACGCCCCGGTCTGGGGCCTGCTCCGGTCCGCGCAGAGTGAGCATCCGGACCGGTTCGTCCTGGTGGATCTCGACGGCAGCCGCGCGTCACTGGCCGCGCTTCCGGCCGCCCTCGCCACGGGCGAACCCCAGATCGCGGTGCGCGCGGGCAGGGCCTACGCCCCGCGCCTGGCCAGGACCGACCCGTCCCGGTCGACGGCTGGGACCGTCCCGTTCGTGCCGGGTGACGGCACGGTGTTGGTGACCGGGGCGACGGGTGGTCTGGGCCGCCTGGTCGCCCGGCATCTGGCCGACGTCCACGGCGTACGTCGGCTGCTGTTGGTGAGCCGGCGTGGTGCGGAGGCGCCCGGTGCGGCGGATCTGCGGGCCGAGTTGGCGGCGTTGGGTGCCGAAGTCACGTACGCCGCATGCGATGTGGCCGACCGTACGGCGCTGGCGGCCGTGTTGGCCGCGATCCCGGCCGGGTGGCCGCTCACCGCCGTCGTACACGTCGCGGGTGTCACCGACGACGCCGTGACGGAGACGCTCACCGATGCCCAACTCGACCGAGTGCTGCGGGCCAAGGTGCACGCGGCGGCGAATCTGCACGAACTGACCGACGGCCTGGACCTCTCGGCCTTCGTCCTGTTCTCCGCCGCCGCCGGTCTCCTCGGCGGTCCGGGCCAGGCCAACTACGCGGCGGCCAACGCCTTCCTCGACGCCCTCGCCCACCGCCGTCGTGCCACCGGTCTGCCCGCCGTGTCCCTGGCCTGGGGCCTGTGGGCCGAGACGGGTGGAATGGGCGGTCGCCTCAGCGAGACCGACGTGCGGCGGATGGCGCGCGGCGGCGTTCTCCCGCTCTCCGCGGAGCAGGGCCTCGAACTCCTCGACACGGCCCTGGGAATCGACGAACCGCTGCTCGTGCCGATCCGGCTGGACACCACGGTCCGCCCGGACACCACCGCCCACGAAGTCCCCGCGTTGCTGCGCGGCCTCGTCCGTGCCCCGGTGCGCCGGGCCGCTCAGCAGCCCCGTACCGCCGACGCGGGCGGCTCCGGCTCCGATTCCGGGAAGTCGTACGCCGAGCGGCTGGCGGAGTTGCCGGTGGTGGAACGTGGGCGGGTGTTGTTGGAGTTGGTGCGTTCGCAGGCGGCGGCAGTGCTGGGGCATGCGGACGCGGGTGCGGTGGGGGCGGAGCAGGCGTTCCGGGAGATCGGGTTCGACTCGCTGACGGCGGTCGAGCTGCGCAATCAACTCAACACGGTGACGGGTCTGCGGCTGTCGGCGACCCTTGTCTTCGACTACCCGACCCCGGATGCCCTTGCCCGCCACCTGAACACGGAACTGCTGGGCGAGGACGAGGACGGCCGGGCCGACGACCGCACCCCGGTCCGGACGGCGGCTGCCGTGGACGAGCCGATCGCGATCGTCGGGATGAGTTGCCGGTTCCCGGGCGGTGTCGCCTCGCCGGACGACCTGTGGAGGCTGCTGCGCGCCGGAGAGCACGCCGTGTCGGAGTTCCCGTCCGACCGGGGCTGGGACGTTGAGGATTTGTACGACCCCGACCCGGACCGGCCGGGCAAGACGTACGTCCGCCAGGGTGCCTTCCTGCGTGATGTGGGTGCGTTCGATGCGGGGTTCTTCGGGATTTCGCCGCGTGAGGCGTTGGCGATGGATCCGCAGCAGCGGTTGTTGTTGGAGGCGACGTGGGAGGCGTTCGAGAACGCGGGGATTGATCCGGCGTCGTTGCGGGGCAGCCAGACGGGCGTCTTCGCCGGCACGAACGGCCTGCACTACACCTCCCGGGTGACCAAGGTGCCGCAGAACGTGGCCGGCTACCTCGTCACCGGCAACTCGGCCAGCGTGGTGTCCGGCCGTATCTCCTACACGTTCGGCCTTGAGGGTCCTGCGGTGACGGTGGATACGGCGTGCTCGTCGTCGTTGGTCGCGTTGCACCTGGCGTCCCAGGCGTTGCGCCAGGGCGAGTGCACTCTCGCACTGGCCAGCGGCGTGACCGTGATGTCGACGCCCGGGTTCTTCCTGGAGTTCAGCCGCCAGCGCGGCCTGGCCGCCGACGGCCGCTGCAAGGCGTTCTCCGCCGAGGCCGACGGCATGGGGGCCTCGGAGGGGGTGGGGGTTCTTGTTCTGGAGCGGTTGTCTGATGCTCGGCGTAACGGTCACGAGATTCTGGCTGTGGTGCGGGGTTCGGCCGTGAATCAGGACGGTGCGTCGAATGGTTTGACGGCGCCGAATGGTCCGTCGCAGGAGCGGGTGATTCGGCAGGCGTTGGTGAATGCGGGTGTGTCTGCGGTTGAGGTTGATGTGGTGGAGGCGCACGGTACGGGGACGCGGCTCGGGGATCCCATCGAGGCGCAGGCGTTGTTGGCGACGTACGGGCAAGGGCGGTCGGAGGAACGGCCGTTGTGGCTTGGTTCGGTGAAGTCGAACATCGGTCATACGCAGGCGGCTGCGGGTGTGGCGGGTGTGATGAAGATGGTGCTGGCTCTTCAACATGGTGTGTTGCCGCGGACGTTGCATGTGGATGAGCCGTCGGGGCAGGTGGACTGGTCGGTGGGCGCGGTGTCGTTGTTGACGGAGGAGCAAGCCTGGGAGGCGGACGGGCATCCGCGGCGTGCAGGAGTGTCGTCGTTCGGGATCAGTGGGACGAATGCGCATGTGATTGTGGAGCAGGCGCCGGATCCGGTGGTTGAGGAGCCATCGGTGCAAGGGCCTGTGTCTCCGGTGGTGCCGTTGGTGGTGTCGGCGCGGGGTGAGGGGGCGTTGCGGGAGGTGGCGGGCCGGTTGGTGCCGGTGGTTGGTGATGGGGGTGTGGGTGTTGTGGATGCGGCGTTTTCGTTGGTGTCGGGTCGTGCGGTGTTGGGTCATCGTGCGGTGGTGTGGGGCCGTGATCGCGGTGAGTTGACGTCCGGGCTGGAGGCGGTTCATCGGGGTGAGCGTGGTGCTGGGGCTGTGGTGGGTGTGGCGTCGTCGGGTGGTCGGTTGGGGTTTGCGTTTACGGGTCAGGGTGCTCAACGGCCGGGTATGGGGCTGGAGTTGGCGGCGGCCTTCCCGGTGTTCGCGGACGCGCTGGACGAGGTTGCTTCGGTGGTGGATCCGTTGCTCGGCCGGTCGTTGCGGGGGGTGCTGGCCGAGGAGTCGGGGGTATTGGATCGTACGGGTGTGACGCAGCCGGCGTTGTTTGCGGTTGAGGTGGCGTTGTTCCGGCTGGTGGAGTCGTTGGGTGTGCGGCCGGATGTGCTGATCGGGCATTCGGTTGGTGAGCTGGCGGCGGCGCATGTGGCCGGGGTGTTGTCGTTGGAGGATGCGTCCCGGTTGGTGGTGGCGCGGGGCCGGTTGATGGAGGCGTTGCCGTCGGGCGGGGTGATGGTGGCAGTGCAAACGTCCGAGCAGGAGGTCCTGCCTCTGCTCACCGACCCCCGGGTGTCCCTCGCCGCGGTCAATGGTCCCGAGGCGGTGGTGATCGCCGGCGCGGAGGACGCCGTCCAGGCCGTCGTGGAGCAACTGACGGGCCGGGTGCGGCGGTTGAGGGTGTCGCATGCGTTTCATTCGCCGTTGATGGAGCCGATGCTGGCCGAGTTCCGTGAGGTCGCCGAATCGGTGCGGTATGGGGTGCCGAGGATTCCGGTGGTCTCCAACGTCTCCGGCCGGATCGCCGAGAGCGGTGAACTGTCCTCGCCGGAGTACTGGGTGGAGCACGTACGCCGTCCGGTCCGTTTCCTGGACGGCATCCGCACTCTGACCGATCTCGGTGTTTCGCGGATTCTGGAGCTGGGTCCCGGTGGTGTGCTGACGGCGATGGCGCGTGAGTGCCTGCCCCCGGACAACAACACACTGCTGCTGCCGTCCCTGCGCAAGGACCGTCCCGAACCCGAGAGCATGCTCGCCGCCCTGGCCGGGCTGTTCACGGACGGTGTGGACGTCGACTGGTCCCCGTTGGTCGCGGGTGGTCGTGTCACGCCGCTGCCGACGTATGCCTTCCAGCGTCAGCGTTTCTGGCTGGAGGAGTCGTCGGAGGGATCGGGTGGTTGGGGTCTGGGTCCGGCGGTGGTGCTGGCCGATGGGGAGGGGGTGGTGTTTTCCGGTGGTGTGTCGCTTCGGACGCATGGCTGGTTGTGCGGGCATGTGGTGCATGGTCGGGTGGTGGTGCCGGGGAGTGCGTTTGTGGAGTTGGTGTTGCGGGTGGGGGATGTGGTGGGTTGTGGGACGGTTGCCGAGTTGTCGGTGGACAATCCGTTGGCGGTGCCTGAGCGGGGTGG
>LJCV01000238.1 GCA_001298575.1 Actinobacteria bacterium OK074 | reverse complement strand
CGAACACCCCCACCCCGAACGAACGAAAGCAGCGGATGTGAGCCAGGTCATCGACACGCCGCCCGCCGCGGCCACCTCGCCGCCCGCGGAGTCCCCCGAGCAGCTCGCCGCCCGGTACGGCCTCTCCGTCAGCGGCGCCCGGCCCACCCTGCCCGAGTACGGGCGCGAGCTGTGGGCGCGCCGCCACTTCATCACGGCCTTCGCGACGGCCAAGCTCACCGCGCAGTACAGCCAGGCGAAGCTGGGCCAGGTCTGGCAGGTGGCGAACCCGCTCCTGAACGCGATGGTCTACTACTTCATCTTCGGCATCCTGCTCGGCACCAAGCGGGGCGTGCCGGACTTCCTGCCCTTCCTGGTCACCGGCGTGTTCGTGTGGACCTTCACGCAGAGTTCGATCATGGCGGGCACCCGGGCCATCTCCGGCAACCTCGGCCTCGTCCGCGCCCTGCACTTCCCGCGCGCCGCGCTGCCGGTCTCCTTCGCGCTGCAACAGCTCCAGCAGCTGCTGTTCTCGATGTGCGCGCTGCTGGTCATCATGCTCGGCTTCGGGATCCCGGTCCGCCCCTCCTGGCTGCTCGTCATCCCCGCGCTGATCTGCCAGTTCGTGTTCAACGCCGGCGTCGCCATGATCATGGCCCGCATCGGCGCCAAGATCCCGGACATCTCGCAGCTGATGCCGTTCATCCTGCGTACGTGGATGTACATGTCCGGCGTGATGTGGAGCATCAGCCGCCTCACCGACAAGCACGACCTGCCGCACTGGATCCTGATCTGCCTCCAGTGCAACCCGGCCGGTGTCTACATCGACCTGATGCGCTTCGCGCTCCTCGACAGCTTCAAGTCCGACCAGCTGCCGCCGCACGTGTGGCCGCTCGCGGTCGGCTGGGCCATCGTCGCGGGCGTGTTCGGTTTCATCTACTTCTGGAAGGCAGAGGAGACGTACGGCCGTGGCTGATCTCATCCCCGACCACAACGGCGGTCACGACACCGCGGGCGCCCGCCGCGAGGCCGAACTCTCCCGCGTCCTGCGCGAGCACATCCCCACCGTGGTCTGCGACGGCGTCGACATCGTCTACCGCGTCAACGGCACGACCGGGGGCCGCGGTTCCGCCACCGCCGCCCTCAACCGCATCGTGCGCCGCAAGCAGAGCGAGAAGGCGGCGGGCGTACGCCGGGTGCACGCGGTCAAGAACGTGTCGTTCACCGCGTACAAGGGCGAGGCCATCGGCCTGATCGGAACGAACGGTTCCGGCAAGTCGACCCTGCTCAAGGCCGTCGCGGGCCTGCTCCCGGTGGAGAACGGACGCATCTACACCCACGGCCAGCCCTCGCTCCTCGGTGTCAACGCGGCCCTCATGAACGACCTCACCGGCGAGCGCAACGTCTACCTCGGCGGCCTCGCCATGGGCATGTCGCGCGACCAGGTCAGGGAGCGCTACGCCGACATCGTCGACTTCTCCGGCATCAACGAGAAGGGCGACTTCATCACGCTCCCCATGCGCACGTACTCCTCCGGCATGCAGGCCCGGCTGCGCTTCTCCATCGCCGCCGCCAAGGACCACGACGTCCTGCTCATCGACGAGGCCCTCGCCACCGGCGACCGCTCCTTCCAGAAGCGCTCCGAGGACCGCATCCGCGCCCTGCGCGAGCACGCGGGCACGGTCTTCCTGGTCAGCCACAGCAACAAGTCCATCCGCGACACGTGCGACCGCGTGCTGTGGCTGGAGCGCG
The DNA here is from genome assembly GCA_001298575.1 of Actinobacteria bacterium OK074. Lineage (GTDB taxonomy): Bacteria > Actinomycetota > Actinomycetes > Streptomycetales > Streptomycetaceae > Streptomyces. Next base: position 18,956 of record LJCV01000238.1, on the reverse strand, counting down.
GCGAACTGCGCATGGACGGCCCGACGGACGACGTCCTCGCGGCCTACGAGGAGTTCACCGGCGGCGCGGACAAGCCGGCCGGGGAGGCACGCGGCCCGCAAAAGCAACCGAACCGGCAGAAATCTCCTCTTCCTGCCTGAGAGTCCGACACCGGCCGGCCCGAGCCTCTCCGCCCCACCACGGTCCCGTTGGTGCCACTATTCACCTATTGGCACACTTTCATTGGCGCCCTTCCGGTGCCGCGACGGATACCGGAGAGGCTCGGAAGCCCGAGAAGACCGGAGAAGACCGGAGACCAGAGACCAGACCGGAGAGGTCCGGGAAAGCCCGGAGGAGTCCGGGAAAGCCCGGAGGAGTCCGGGAAAGCCCGGAGGAGTCCGGGAAAGCCCGGAGGAAGCTCGAAGAGGTCCGGGGAAGCCCGGAAAGGCTCGGCGAGGCCGTCATCACGGCTTCGGAGCGAAGGAGGCCGCGTGCACCCAGGTCCCACCCGTCGGCAGCCCGCCCTCAGCGTCATCGTGTACGGCGGCAATCCCCAGGGTCACCTCGGCGAACTCCTCGCGTCGCTCGCCCCGGCGGAGACCGCGACGGCGGCGCACGCGACGGTCGAGATCGTCGTCGCGGCCGTGGGCGACTGGGCCCGGCAGGAGGCCGAACGGCACGCGGCCCACGACCCCCGCACGATCCCGCTGCCGCTCCCGGACGGCACGGGCGACACCGCCGCACGCACGGCGGGCGCCGCCCGTGCCACCGGCCGCTGGCTGCACTTCGTCCACGCGGGCGACGGCCTACCGCCGGGCGCCCTGCGCACGATCACGGACCGCCTGGCCGAGTTGGAAGGACCGGAGGGGCGGGAGGTGACAGAGGGGCGGGCACCCGCCGACATCCTCGTCCTCGACCACATCCGCTCCACCTGGAACGCGACCGGCGCCCGCAGCGACGACGGCTGGGTCCTGGCCCGCGCCGGCCGCCGCACCCTGACCCTGACCGCCTTCCCGAACCTCCTCTGGCTGACCCCGATCCTGGGCAACCGCGTCATCCGAACGGAGTACTGGCGCGGCTCGAACCTGACGGCCGTGGCGCCGACGGTTGCGAGCCTGGCGGCAGCGGAGGAGGAACCCGCGGCGGAGGCCGCGGCCGAACTCGCGGCAGAGGTCACGACAGACCTCGCGGCCAAGGCACCGCCCACCGAGGACGAGGCCCACACCGCCTACGCCACCCTCCTCCACGCCAACCGCATCGCCTGCCTGCACCAAGTCGCCTACGAGGTACGGGAGTCGCGCCCGGAGAGCCGCCCACCGGTGACCGCGCGGGAGTGGTTCGCGACGATCGACCGCTACGACGGCCTGCTCCGCCTCCTGCACCGTCTGCTCGCCGAACAGGAGTCGCCCCCGGCCCCGTACACGGCCCACCCCGGCGCCGTCCTCTACGAGGTCATGATCCGCGACCTCCTGCGCACCTTCGCCCGCAGCCGTATGCCGGACCCGGTGGCGCGGGAGTTCTTCCGCCGGGCGTCCGAGGTGGCGGTGCGGTGGAAACCGGCGGGGCACCGCGCGCGTGGCGGCTTCGAGGGCATCCGCCGTTCCCTGCTGGAAGAGAACGCGTACGCGAAGTACCGCGCCTTCCAGGCCGCCAACCACGCCCGGCGCGACCTGCGTTCGGCGGTCACGGCACGCCGTCGGCAGGTGGGCGCGAAGCTCGCCGACCACCGCTACCGCAAGGCGCTGTCGGCCCCGGTGGACCCGAACTTGGCGGTGTTCTCGGCGTATTGGGACCGGGGCGTGGCCTGCAACCCGGCCGCGATTGCCGCGAAGCTCACCGAACTCGCCCCGCACGTAAGGCCGGTGTGGGTGGTGGCGCGGGACCGGGCGGCCCTGCTGCCCCCCGGCACCGACCACGTCGTCCCGGGCACCCCCCGCTACTGGGAGGTGCTGGCGCGGGCCAAGTACCTGGTGAACAACGTGAATTACCCGAACGCGGTGATCAAACGCCCGGACGCGGTCCACCTCCAGACCCACCACGGCACCCCCCTCAAACGCATGGGCCTGGACCAGCTGGAGTACCCGGCCGCCGCCAAGGGCCTCGACTTCGACGCCCTGTTGGCCCGCGTCGACAAGTGGGACTACAGCCTCTCGGCGAACAGCCACTCCACCCGGATGTGGGAGCGCGCGTACCCGTCGCGCTACACGCCCCTGGACTACGGCTATCCGCGCAACGACGTCTACTACAGCGCGAGTTCGGCCGACATCCGCGCGATCCGCGACCGCCTGGGCATCGCCCCCGGCCGCCGGGCCCTGCTCTACGCGCCCACGCACCGCGACTACGAGGCCGGCTGGACCCCTCGCCTGGACCTCGCCTCCCTGGCCGACGCGCTCGGCGAGGACACGGTCGTCCTGGTCCGCGGCCACTACTTCTACGGCGCCACGGCCTCCCCCCTGGCGGAGCTGCGCCGCGCGGGCCGGGTGCTCGACGTGTCCTCGTACGACCCGGTGGAGGAACTCGCCCTGGCCGCCGACGCGTTGATCACCGACTACTCGTCCATCATGTTCGACTACGCCAACCTCGGCCGCCCGATCGTCATCTACGCCGACGACTGGGAGACCTACGCGAAGACGAGGGGCGTCTACTTCGACCTGCCGGCCGAGGCCCCGGGCCACGTGGCGAGCACCCAGGCGGAGTTGACGGAGATCCTGACGACGGACGCCTGGCGGGACGAGAGCGCGCGCAAGTCGCTGGACGTCTTCCGGTCCCGTTTCTGCGAGTTCGACGACGGTCGGGCGGCGGAACGGGTGGTGCGCCGGGTGTTCCTGGGCGAGAGCGAGGAGTCGCTACCGCCGACGACTCCGGTGGCGGACCGCACCCCGGCGCCAACTCCGCAGGAGGCGAACCCCCGATGACCAGGCACCCGTATCCGCATCCGTATCCGCGTCCGGACGTGACGATCACAGTGATCGTCTACAACGACGCCGGACGCCTCCCCCGAGCGGTCGCCTCCGCGCTGAACCAGACGCACCCGAACGTCGAGGTGATCATCAGCGACGACCACTCGACGGACGAAACACCGAGCGTGGCAAGGGAGTTGGAGCGGTCCGACCCCCGGGTCCGCTATCTCCGGCTGGAGGCGAACAGCGGCGGTTGCAGCGCCCCGCGCAACCGCGCGCTGGAGCTGGCCCGCGCCCCGTACCTGATGTTCCTGGACAGCGACGACGAACTGACCGACAACGCCGTGGAGTTGCTCCTCGCCGCCCACCGCGAACGCGAGGTCGACTTCACGATGGGCGCGGTGGAACGCGTCCGCGTGGACACGGGCCGCCGTACCCGCTGGATGCCGCACCTGGTGGCGGAGTACCGCACGGTGGCGGGCATTGCGGCCGAACCGGCGCTGCTCTTCGAGCACTTGTCGACGAGCAAGATGTACGCGCGAGCCTTCCTGGACCGCCACGGGCTGCGTTTCCCGGAGGGCATCCACTACGAGGACCAGCTCTTCTCGGCGCAGGCATACTGCCTGGCAAGGGCGTTCACGATCGTCCCGGAGCCGGTCTACCGCTGGTACATAGCCCCGTACGCGGGCTCCGCCGAAGCCTCGATCTCCAACCAGCGCCACAAGCTGACGAACGTCCGGGACCGGATCCACGTCCAGCACCTCATCGACGAGTTCTTGGTGGAGAGCGGCCACGGGTCCCTCCGCGAGGACAAGGACTACAAGTTCCTCAAGCACGACGTCCGGATGTACGCGGGCGACCTCCCGTACCGCGACGAGGACTGGCTACGGTCGTTCACGGCGCTGCTGAACCCGTACCTGGAGACACTCTCCCCGGGCGCCTACGCCCGACTCCCGCGCCCGGAACGGGTGGTGATCCAACTCCTGCGCGAAACCCGCCTGGCGGAGGCCCAGTTGGCGGCAAGGGGCCTGGGCCACACGGTGGCCCCAAGAGAAACAACCACAATCGGTCGGACAACGTACTGGGGCGCAGTCCCCCCGTCCTCCCCCACCGCCCGCCGCGAACTGGACGTGACGGACCTGGAGTTGGACTCCCGCCCGTTCCCGAACGCCCTGTTCCGCCACGAGATCCTGTCCCTGGAACCGGGCCCGGGCCTGACCCTGGACCTGACCATCCGCACCTACGACCCGGCCCTGCGCCTCCCCCTGGGCCCCCAACGGGCAAGCATCATCGTCTCCCCCGCCCGCCGCCCACAGACCACCCCCTTCCGCCTGGACCCGGTCCGCCCAGGCATCTACGAGGGCAAGGTCCGCCTCGACCTGGCGACGACCCCCCTCCCCCTCCAGGGCTTCACAGGCATCCGCCACCCCCTGCTCCGCCTGGAACAAGGCGACTTGACCAACCGCTCCGTCCTCCTGGCCCCCCTCACCTTCCCCACCCTGAAAACCCTCCTCCCCGGCCACCTCCCCCACGAACTGACGGTAGAACCAGAGTCCAGGGGAGCGGGCCGCCTCCAACTCCGCTGGCAGCCGGTGGGTTTGACGGCAAGGGTGGTCATCCCGGTAGTACGCCGAGCAGCGGGCCCAAGACTGAGGGGCGCGGCGAGACTGGTACGCAGCGCGTTGCGGTAAGCACGCACAAATTTCAGCTGCCCGGCACCCTTTCGGCTCGGCCGGCACCACTCAGCCCGGCCGGCGTTTGAGGCCGAGGCCGTCCAGGCCGATCAGCGGGGGCAAGGGGCGCAGCCCCATAAGGACGGGACGGGAAGGGGCGGCGGGGGCGAAAACCCCTCCCACCCCAGCCCCCACCCACCCGCACACGCACCCCAACACCCCCCACCAAGCCCAGCGCAGCGCACCGCAGCGTCACGCAGACAACTCCTCCCGCAACGCATCCCGCAACCGAGCCGCCCGCTCAGCCACCTCCCCCGGCCCCAACGAAGCCGCCCGATCCGCCCACTGCTGCCCCTCCGCCAACTCCCCCCGCCGCGCGCACACCAACGCCAACCGCAACGCGGCCCGCCCATGCCCCGCGTCAGCCGCCCGCGTCCACCACAGCGCGGCCTCCGGCTCACTCCCCTCCCGAGCCAGCAACAACCCCAGGTTGAACGCCCCGTTCCGGGACCCCGCCTCCGCGGCGACCCGATACCACCGAGCCGCCTCGACGACGTCACCCCGCGCGGACGCCAGCATCCCGACCCGCACCTGCGCCCGCCGATGCCCCTGCGACGCGGCCCGCTCGTACCACTCCTCGCACTCGGTCTTCACGTACGCCGGCTCCCCCAACTCGTGCGCGGGCGCGGGCGGCCGACGCGCGTCGAGCACGGTGGCCAGCCGGTACGCGGCCTCCGCGCTGCCGCCCCCCGCGGCACACCGCAAATGCCGCTCGGCGGTCTGCTCGTCCCCTTCGCGCAGCCGCGCGATCCCGACCTGGAGCGCCGCCTCGGTGTGCCCGGCGGCGGCGGCCCGCTCGTACCACCGCAGCGCCACCGCGTCCTCGTCCCGCCCGGCGTGCAGGATCCCAAGGTTGAACGCGGCGTCGACGGACCCCGCCTCCGCGGCCTTGGAGAACCACGGCTCGGCCCCGGACGCGTCCCCGACCTGAAGCAGCAGGATCGCGAGCGCGTTCGCCGCCTCCCGGTGCCCCGCGTACGCGGCCCGCCGGTACCACTGCTCGGCCTGCGCGGTCCGCCCCTGCTCCACGCAGAGCAGCGCGAGGTTGTACGCCCCGTTGACGTCACCGGCGTCCATCGCGGCCCGGTACCACCGCTCGGCGGTCTGTGTCTGGCCGCGCTCGGCGTGCAGCGCGCCGAGCGCGTTGGCCGCGTTGCCGTCGCCCTCCTGGGCGGCGCGCAGCCACCACACGGCGGCGGACTCGGTGTCGCCCGCGTCCCGCAGCAGGAACCCGAGGGCGCACGCGGCCCGCGTCTCGCCGTCCTTGGCGGAGGTCAGGTACCAGCGCCCGGCCTCCTTGAGGGCGCCGCGCTTCTCCAGGATCGCGCCCAGGTGCAGCGCGGCCCGCCGGTGACCGCGGGCCGCGGCCTGGCGGTACCACTGCTCGGCCTCATCGAGAAGGGTCCGGACGACACCGTTGTCGGCCGTGGCCCTCCCCCCGGCCGTGGCTCTGCCACCGGCCGAGTCCCTGTCGGCACCCCGCTCGGCACCGCGCTCCCCACCCCGCACGGCGGCCTTCGGCCCCCCGGCACGCCGCCCCCCGACGCCCGGCCCGGCGGTCCCCGCGTCCCGTTCCGCGTCCGCGGCGCGCCCCTCCAGAGCCCGCGCCAGCCGGTAGGCGGCCTCCCGGTGCCCCCGCTCGGCCGCGGCCCGCATCCACTTCTCGGCCCCGCCGTCGCCCCGGTGTTCGAGCAGGTCGGCGAGCGCGTAGGCGCCCAGCGCGTGCCCCTGCTCGGCGGACTGGCGCAACCAGTACTCGGCGGCGGGCTCGTCCCCGCGCTCGCGGTGGTGGCGGCCGAGCGCGTGCGCGGCGGCGGCGGATCCGGCGACGGCGGCGACGCGCCACCAGCCGGCCGCCTCGTCGGCGTAGCCGCGCTGGTGGAGCAGGACACCCAGGTTGTTGGCGGCGGCACGGTCACCGGCGGCGGTGGCGGCCCGCAAATGCGCCTCGGCACCGTCGAGGTCCCCGCGGCGCAGCAGCATGGCGCCGAGGACGCTCATGGCCTCCGCGTCGCCCCCCTCGACGGCAAGCCGCAACCGCTCCTCCTCGACAGCCTCCACAGCCTCTACGGCGTCGCCGGCCTCTCCGGCGTTACCGGTCTCCCCCACGTCCACACGGTCGATGGCGGTCTCGTCGTGGTCGGTGGGCGCGGCGAGCCCGCCGGAGCCCGCGAGTTCGGCAGCGCCGAAGAGCCCGGAAAGCCCCGCAGGCTCGACAGGCTGCGCAAAACGCCCGGTTCCCAACAGAGTCGTCTTGTCCCCCATAACGTCCATCGTCGCACCACCTGCAACCTGGGTACACCTGGTATACCGCAGCCAGTGAGGTCACTTCAGCGTTTTGTCGACATGCCCACAGAGAGACAAGTCAAACGCAGATTCCCCAATTACCCCTGTAGACGCACAAAACAGAGGCCCGGATCCCTGAAGATCCGAGCCTCTGCTGTGAACTTGTCGTCAGGTCCGGGTCAACCGGTCCTGACTTCAGTAGCGGGGACAGGATTTGAACCTGCGACCTCTGGGTTATGAGCCCAGCGAGCTACCGAGCTGCTCCACCCCGCGTCGTTGTGTGATCACAGTACCACGGCACGGAGTGAACGAGTTACGCCGTCCGGACCGCCCGCGAGCGGCCCGAACGGCCTTCCTAGCTGCTGGAACTACTGGAACTGCTCGATTTGCCGGAACTGCTCGAACCGCTGCTCGAACTGCCGGAGCTGCTGCTGGAGCCGTTCTTCTCGGCCGCCGCGGCCTCCGCCGCCTCGGCCCGGGCCAGCGCGGCCTTCAGGTCGTCCTGGGCGGTGCCGTACGCCTCCCAGTCGCCCTTCTTGAGGGCGTCCTGACCCGCCGTGAACGCCTTCTGGGCGTCCTTGAGGGCTTCTTGGACGGTCGGGTCGCTCGACGTAGGCGGACTCGTACTGGTGTCGTCCGGTGGTGAGGTACTCGTATCGGTCGTGCCGAACATCTTGTCGAGCGCCTCGCCGAGCGTGTCCCCGAAGTAGGGCTTGCCGCCGTAGCTGACCAACACCTTGCTCAGCAGTGGGTACTTGATCGTGCCGCCGCGTACGTAGACGGGCTCCACGTACAGCAGTCCGCCGTCCAGTGGCACGGTCAGCAGATTGCCGTACTCGATCTCCGAGTCGCCACTTCTGATGTCCCGGACGAACTGGGCGAAATTCGCGTCCGAGTTGAACTGGCTCTGCATCTGTTTGGGTCCGCCGATGGTCGTACTCGTCGGCAGCTTCAGGATTCTGATCCTGCCGTAGTCGGTGGATCCCGCGTCGGCGTCGACGGCCATGAACGCGCTGAGGTTGTCCCGCCCGGTGGGCGTGAACGTCGTCGTCAGCGAGAACGTCTGCGCCTTCTGGTCGGGCATCTTCATGCTCAGGTAGTACGGCGGCACCGCGTCGCCCGACTTGTTGGTCGGGTCGTCCGGGGTCTGCCACACGTCGTTGCCGCTCAGGAAGGTCTGCGCGTCCGTGACGTGGTAGCGGGTCAGCAGTTCGCGCTGGACCTTGAACAGGTCCTGCGGGTACCGCAGATGGGCCATCAGGTCCTTGGAGATGTCCGCCTTGGGCTCGACCGTGCCCGGGAACGCCTTCATCCAGGTCTTCAGGACCGGGTCCTTGGTGTCCCACTGGTAGAGCGTGACCTTGCCCGAGTACGCGTCTACGGTCGCCTTCACCGAGTTGCGGATGTAGTTGACCTGGTTCTGCTGGGCCACCACCGCGCGCGAGTTGTTGGTCGCTGTCAGCGAGTCGGCCGTGGTGTCGCCCAGGGTCGTACGCGACGAGTACGGGTAGCCGTTCGTCGTCGTGTACGCGTCGACGATCCACTGGATGCGTCCGTCGACGACCGCCGGATAGGCGTCCCCGTCGATGGTCAGCCAGGGCGCGACCGCCTCCACGCGCTCCTTGGGCGTGCGGTTGTACAGGATCCGCGAACCCTCGCCGATGGCACCGGAGTAGAGGATCTGCGGCTCGCCGAACGCCACCGCGTACGCGGCCCGGTTGACCGGGTTGGAGAGGCTGACCCCGCTGCCGCCCTTGTAGCTGGTGGTCTTCTCGCCGCTGTCGTCGGTGTAGTCGATCTCCTTCTGGGGACCGCCGACGATCGAGTACGTGGTCGTCTTCTCGCCGTAGTAGATCTGCTGCTTGTAGGTGCCCAGGTCACCGGTGGACGGCAGGTCGGACTCGGTGAAGTCGGGCTGGCCGTTGGAGTCGGCGGTGGTGCCCTTGGCGGCGACCACGCCGTAGCCGTGCGTGTAGCGGAAGTGGTCGTTGATCCAGTTGTTCTTCGGGATGCCGTTGAGGTTCAGCTCGCGCAGCCCGATGACCGTGTCCTGGACCTTGCCGGACTTGTCGGTGTACCGGTCGACGTCCAGGTTGGTCGGGAACGCGTAGTAGTTCTTCATCTGCTGCAGCTGCTGGAACGTCGGCGACACCACGTTCGGGTCCAGGACCCGGATGCCGGCCGCGGTGTCGGCGTCGGCGCGCAGCTTCGTCTTGTCCTTGGTGTCGCTGGTGCCCGAGTAGTCGGAGACCTTGGCGTCGTCGATGCCGTACGCCGCGCGCGTGGCCTTGATGTTCTTCTCGACGTACGGGGCTTCCTTGGCCTGCTCGTTCGGCTGGACCTGGAACTTCTGGACGATGGCCGGGTAGAGCCCGCCGATGAGGATCGCCGAGAGGACCATGAGGCCGAAGCCGATGACGGGCAGCTGCCAGGTGCGCCGCCACAGGGTGGCGAAGAACAGCAGGGCGCAGATGACGGCGATGCAGAACAGGATCGTCTTGGCCGGCAGGTAGGCGTTGGCGTCGACGTAGCGCAGGCCCGTCCAGTCGCCGGTGGCCTTGAAGTCGCTGGACTTGACGGCCAGTCCGTACCGGTCGAGCCAGTAGGCGACCGCCTTGAGGGCGACGAACAGGCCGAGCAGCACCGACAGGTGCCCGGTGGCCGCGCCGGTGGCCCGTGCGCCCGGGGAGGTGATCCTGAGACCGCCGTACAGGTAGTGCGTGAGCGCGGCGGCGATCAGGGACAGGACCGTGGCCGCGAAGCCGAAGCCGAGCAGGAAGCGGTACCAGGGCAGGTCGAAGGTGTAGAAGGAGATGTCCAGGTGGAACTGGGCGTCCTTCTCGTGGAACGGCACGCCGTTGACCCACATCAGCCAGGTGCGCCACTGTCCGGCCGCGGACGCGCCCGCGATGAGGCCGACCAGCGCCGTGATGCCCAGCAGCAGCCACCTCTTGTAGGGCGCGATGCCCATCCGGTAGCGGTCCAGGCTCTGCTGTTCCATCGACATCGCGCTCAGCGGGGGCCGCAGCCGGTGCGCCAGCCAGATGTTGAGGCCGACGGCCAGGGCCATCAGCAGACCGAAGACGAAGAAGAGCCCGATTTTCGTCGACAGGGTGGTCGTGAACACGGACGAGTAATGCACCGACCGGTACCAGAGCCAGTCCGTCCAGAACCCCGCGAACATGACGAACGCCATGCCGAGAACGGCAAGGACGCCCAGTGTCATGAGCAGGGTCCTCACCCGCCGGGACGGTCGGCCCACTCTCATCCGCGGCCCCGTCGGGCCTCCGCCGCGGTCCGGCATCTGGAAAGCCAAGGTGCGCACCTCGAAGTTCGCTGTTGTTCCGTAAGGCCCTGTTGTACGCGGACCAAGGGTCCGGCTCCGCGATTCCGCCGTCGGCGGTCGTGGAGCCTCATCTATGCAACTTACTGGCGCTTTACGCGGTTCCCGATTCAGGGGGTGAACGAGGCAGGATTGTGACCATGTCCAACACTCCTATGGCGGCGACCCCGCTCACCCGGGCCGTACTCGAGATCGACGAGTACGCCTCCGGCCTCGGCTGGGACCAGCCCGCCCGCCTCTTCGCCCTCGTCGACACCGCGCGCCTGCGCACCCAGGAGCCCGCGCTGGCGGCCCAGCTGGGCCTGGCGGACCAGGAGACCTCCGGGCTGACGCCGATCGAGCAGGAGGAGATCCCGGCCGGCAAACCGCTCGACGAGTTCCTCGGCACGATCGCCTGGCCCGGCCCGGTGGTCGGCTGCGCGCTCACGGTGGAGCGCCTGATGCTGCCGCCGTCCGCCGAGGCGACGGTCCCCCAGGGCCTGAACGAGGCCAGGCTGGCCCGCTGGGTCGCCGAACACCCCGACCGCCAGGAGGTCCGCATGACGGTCGGCGTCCTGCGCGACGGCACCCGCGAGTCGGCCGTACGCCTGCGCGAGAAGGACACGCCGACGGAGGTCCTGACGGGCAAGGACCTCGTCCCGGGCCTCGCGGAGGCACTGGCGTCGACGTTCGACGACTGACGGCCCGATGGCCTGACAGTCCGATGGCCTGACGGCCGCTCATACGACTGTCGTCCGATACGGCGTCGGGGGCGCCCCTTCCCGAAGGGGCGCCCCCGACGCCGTACACACGCGTGGGTGGGCCGTTTACGGGCTCCTGTCGGCGTGTCGCGCCGTCAGCCCTTGGTGCACTTGGGCAGGTCGGCGGTCTTGCCGTCGCGGATGTCCTTGAGGGCGGCGAGGGCGTCGTCGATCGTGTTGACCTTGACGAGGGTGAGCCCGGAGGGCGTGTCGGAGGCGGCGGCCGCGCAGTTGTCCTTGGGCGTCAGGAAGTACTGCGCACCCTTGCTGCGTGCGCCGACGGTCTTCATCTCGACGCCGCCGATGGGCCCGACCGTGCCGTCGTCGTCGATGGTGCCGGTGCCCGCGACGAACTTGCCGCCGGTGAGGTTGCCCGGGGTGAGCTTGTCGACGATCCCGAGGGCGAACATCAGTCCGGCGCTGGGGCCGCCGACGTCGGCGAGCTTGATGTCGATGGAGAACGGGAACGTGTGATCGGTTCCGGCGGTGATCCCGACGATGGCCCGCTGCTTGCCGCTGTCGTCGGACTTGCCGGTGGTGATCGTGACGTCTTCGGTCTTGGTGGCCGTCCTGCCCGCCTTCTCGGCGGCGGTCTGCTCCTTGACCGGGACGATCGTGAAGGTGACCTTGTCGCCGGGCTTGTGCTTGGTGACGAGCTTGGCGACGTCGTCGGGCGCCTTGACGGCCGTACCGTCGACGGCCTTGATCACGTCACCGGCGTGCAGTTCGCCCTCGGCGGGCGCGCCCTTGACGACGGTGGAGACGATCACCCAGGACTTGACCGCGATGCCGAGTTCCTTCAGGGCGGCGACCTTGGCACTCTCCTGGGACTGGCTGAACTCCTCGGCGTTCTCCTGGGTGGACTGCTCCTCGGTCTGCCCCTGCGGGTAGAGCGTGTCGTGCGAGACGACCTTGTTGTCGTGCGAGAGCCAGCCGTAGACGGCCTCGACGAGGTTCATCTTGTAGTCGGCACTGGTGACCCGCACCGTGGTCATGTTCAGGTGACCGGTCGTCTTGTACGTCTTCCGCCCGGAGATCTGGAGCACCGGCTCGCCGTCGTGCGTCCCGAGGGTGTTCACCGTGGGTCCCGGCGACATCTCGGAGTACGGCACGTTGATGAACACACCCGCGCACAGGAGCGCGATCAGCATCAGGGTGGAAGCGAGCATCGTCGCGGTGCGGCGTGGCATGGAACGACAGTACGGGACGGTCCTGTCAGCGCGCCGTCGGGGCCGTCCGTCCGGGTCAGACCCCGGAGTGGCTCTTCTCCAGGACGCCGGAACGGACTTCCAGGACGGTGGCACGGGTCGCCACGACGTCGACGTCGGAGCGCGCCTCCAGGACCTCGGTGTGCGCCTTCTCCATGGCCTGGACGAAGCGCGCGTACCCGGCGAGTTCGGTGCCGTCGCCCGCGGTCTTGCGGGTACGGCCGGCCCACACACCCCACACTCCGGCACCGATCGCGGCGAAAAGCGGAATCAGCAACCAGGCGAGCGCCGCCATGCCGACCTCCCAACCCCATGTGCGACCGAAAAACTGACTGATCAGCAGATTAATCATCCGCCCTGTTAACGCTCACGCCGGGGGGCCGGTTACGCAACCGGAGGGGGACGGGCAAGGGGCGGGGCGGAGGTCCGACGGGTCGTGAAGTGCCCTAGCAGGCGCCGACCCACTCCTCGCTGCCGTCGGCGAACGTCTGGTGCTTCCAGATGGGGACCTGGTGCTTGAGGTCGTCGATCAGCCTGCGGCAGGCTTCGAACGCCTCCCCCCGGTGCGGGCAGGCGACGGCGACGACGACGGCGATGTCCCCGACCCGCAGCTCCCCCACGCGGTGCACGGCGGCGAGGGCACGCACCGGATAGTCGGCGACGACCTTCTCGGCGATCTGCCGCATCTCGCCCTCCGCGCTGGGGTGGTTCGAGTACGACAGCGCGACGACGTCCACTCCGCCGTCGTGGTCCCGCACGGTCCCCACGAACAGCGCGGTGCCCCCGGCGGCGTCGTCCCCGACGGCCCGGAAAACCTCGTCCACGGACAGCGGTGTGTCCCGGATCGCAAGCAGCTTGACGGGGTTGTCGGCGACGCGCTCACCGGGGTGGTCGTGATGGGGGGCCATGGGGCCAAGGGTACGCACCGCGCGGGGCGGCCGGGGGTGGAGTGGCCCGGCCTGCGCCGGAGCCGAGGCTCGTACGGGGATCCGGCCCGGTCGGCATCGGGGAGCGGGGAGCGGGCGACCCGGGCGGCCGGCGACTGAGGCCACGCGCGCGTGCGCGTGCGGGCCCCGCCGGCTACCGCCGCCGTGCCTTCCGGGCCCGCCGCACCAGCGCCGCCGTACCGAGCAGTGCGACCGTCGCGCCCGCGGCACCCGCCGCCGTCGCGTCCTTGCGGCCCAGCCGTCGGCCGGCCACCGTGTGCCGTCCGGCGACCTCCTCCAGGAGCTGCGCCAGGACCTCCTCGTTGGTCCACTGCGGGCGCCATCCGGCGTCGTGCAGGCGGCTTCCGCTGACCACCCAGGGGTACATCGTGTAGGCCAGGTCCCCGGCGGGCGACGGGGTGAGGCCGATCCGGTGCAGCCGTGCCGCCGCGCCGAGCGCGACCGCCGACGGCAGCTCCATGCGCCGGATGCCGCTCAGCTCCTCGATCTCCTCCTGCTCCAGCCACCCCTCGCACCCGACGGCGAGTTCGCCCTCGACCTTCTCCAGGACGGTGTACTCCAGGGCGCTGCACAGGTCCTCGACATGGCAGAACTGCCACGCAGGCCGCGATCCGGCGACGACAAGGAGCCGAGGCGACTCGAAGTACCTGGTCAGAGCGGTGTCGGTGCCGCCGACGAGCACAGCCGGGCGGACGACGGTGACATTGAGCCCCGGATGGGCCCGGGGCGCCCGCCGCGCGAGCCGCTCGATCTCCAGCAGGTCGCCCACCCCGGTGGCCTCGGCCGTGGCCCGCAGTTCCGCGTCCTCGGACAGCGGCAGCTCGTTGTCCGGCAGCGCCCCGTAGACCATCGCGGAGGTGCACAGCACCACGCGGTGCACCCCGGCCGCCGCCGCGGCCGTCAGCACGGTCTGCGTCCCGCGCACGTTGTACGCCGTGCGCGCCGCCGGGTCGGTCTCCAGGTCGAGATCGACGGCGAGGTGGACGACGACGTCCGCACCCCGCAGTTTCTCCGCGATGGCCGGATCCCGTACGTCCAGGACGTGCCACTGCGCGGCCTCGCACTCCCCGCGCCGCTCGTCGATCGCGACGACCTGCCGGACCTCCTCGGAGGCGGCGAGCCGCTCGGTGAGCAGCGCGCCCATACCGGTCGCGGCGCCGGTGACCGCGACGACGGGGCCGCGGACGGCGGGCGGGTTGGTTGAGTGGTTTCGCGCTGCGCGAACCTGCGGATCTGGGGAACTCACCGGCGTCTCCAGCGGTTGTCTTCAGTACGGACGCGATACATCGAACGCGGTGCACGCGTGCGTACCAGGTGGCATCCATCCTGCCGCAGGCCGAGAGTCGGCGAAGCACCGAGGCCCTCAGCGCCCCGGGTGTCTACGCTGGGTGGTGTTGTAGGGCAGCCAGCCGCCGGACCGAGTACCGGTGGCCTTATCAGCCGAGGAATCCCGTGAGTGACACCCCATTCGGATTCGGCCTTCCGCCGGAGGAGCCGGAGAACGGCGACGAGGGCAAGAAGAAGGACCAACAGGGCGGCGGTGGTCAGGGACCGTTCGGTTTCGGACTGCCGGGAGCCGGTGGTCCGGGCGGCGACAATCCGTTCGCAGCGATGTTCGGTTCCATGAACCCCGGTGACCTGGGCGCGGCGTTCCAGCAGCTCGGCCAGATGCTCTCGTACGAGGGCGGGCCGGTGAACTGGGACATGGCCAAGCAGATCGCCCGCCAGGCGGTCGCCCAGGGCGGCCAGGACGGCTCCAAGGACGCGAGCGTGGGCCCCTCCGAGCGCTCCGCGGTCGAGGAGGCCGTACGCCTGGCGGACCTGTGGCTGGACGACGCCACGGCGCTGCCGTCGGGCGCCGGTACGGCCGTGGCGTGGAGCCGCGCGGAGTGGGTCGAGGCGACCCTCCCGGTGTGGAAGGAACTGGTCGACCCGGTGGCGGAGCGCGTGGGCGCGGCCATGGGCGATGTCCTTCCGGAGGAGATGCAGGCCATGGCGGGCCCGCTGATCGGCATGATGCGCTCCATGGGCGGCGCCATGTTCGGTACGCAGATCGGGCAGGCCGTGGGCGTCCTCGCGGGCGAGGTGGTCGGCTCGACCGACATCGGTCTGCCGCTGGGCCCGGCCGGGCGGGCCGCGCTGCTGCCGCTGAACATCGAGGCGTTCGGCAAGGACCTGGGCGTGCCCAAGGAGGAGGTGCGGCTGTACCTCGCCCTGCGCGAGGCCGCCCACCAGCGCCTCTTCGCGCACGTGCCGTGGCTGCGCTCGCACCTGTTCGGCGCGGTCGAGGGCTACGCGCGCGGGATCAAGGTCGACACCGCGAAGCTGGAGGACGTGGTCGGCCAGTTCGACCCGCAGAACCCGGAGGAGCTCCAGCAGGCGCTCCAGCAGGGCATGTTCCAGCCGGAGGACACCCCGGAGCAGAAGCTGGCCCTGGCCCGGCTGGAGACGGCCCTGGCGCTCGTCGAGGGCTGGGTGGACGCGGTGGTGCACGCGGCGGCCAAGCCGCGGCTGTCGTCCGCGGACGCGCTGCGCGAGACGCTGCGCCGCCGCCGTGCGACGGGCGGCCCCGCCGAGCAGACGTTCGCCACGCTGATCGGCCTGGAGCTGCGCCCGCGCCGCCTGCGGGACGCCTCGCGCCTGTGGGCCTCGCTCACGGACGCGCGCGGGGTGGACGGCCGAGACGGTTTGTGGGCCCACCCGGACATGCTCCCGACGGCGTCCGACCTGGACGACCCGGACGGTTTCGTGCACCGCGAGCAGCTGGACTTCTCGGAGCTGGACAAGATGCTCGGCGAGGCGGCGGAGGACTCCGCCCCGAAGCCGGACCTCAAGAAGGACGACGGCGACACAAAGGACGACGGCACCGAGTGAGCCTGTACGACGACACGGTCCTCGTACTCAAGGGGTACGAGGACCAGGCCGAGCTGCGCGATTCCTACCTGGACCACCTGGCGGCGCACCCGGACGGCATGTGGAAGGCGTGCGGCGCCGGGCACGTCACGGCGAGCGCCCTGGTGATCGACCCCTCGCGCGGCCGGGTGCTGCTGACCCTGCACAAGAAGCTGAAGATGTGGCTCCAGATGGGTGGCCACTGCGAGCCGGACGACACCACGCTGGCCGGGGCGGCCCTGCGGGAGGCCACGGAGGAGTCCGGCATCACCGGCCTCACCCTCCTCCCGGGCGGCCCGGTCCGCCTGGACCGCCACCCGATCCCGCCGCCGTGCCACTGCCACTACGACGTCCAGTACGCGGCCGTGGCCCCGCCGGACGCGACGCACGCGGTGAGCGAGGAGTCACTGGACGTGCGCTGGTTCGCGTACGACGAGGTGGCGGGGGTCGCGGACGGGTCGGTGGTGCGGTTGCTGGGGGCGGTGCGGGAGCGGTTGTGAGGGGACGGAGTGCCCCTGTGAGGGGCTGCGCCCCGGACAGGGGCGGCTGCTGCCCCGGACAAGGGCGCGGGGCTGTGACAACTGCGGCTCCGCCGCGGGGCGCGGGGCTGTGACAACGGACCCGCAGCTGTCGCGAAGCGCCTCGCCCCGCTCCGCCCCCGAAGCGGTCAGCTCCAGACGTTGCCCTGGTTCTGCCCGTAGGCCCCCTGCTGCCCCATCCCGAACTGCGCGGCGACGCCCTGTCCGAGCACGGCGTTCTGCGGTGGCAGCAACTCGCTGGGCTGGACGAGGGCGAACCCGGTACCCATGAAGCTCAGCTCCCACCCCTCCCCGGTGTTGCCGCGACGCCGCCACACCCCGGAGGAATGCGTCTGGGCCTGCATCTGCACGCGCAGCCCGGTGGACCAGGCGACGATCGCGTCGGCGTCGCAGTTGACGTACTTGTCGGGCGTGACCTGCATCATCAGGGGCGCGCCGGAGGTCATCAGCGCGATCTTGCCGTGGCCGCTGATGTTGAGCTGGTACTTCCCGGAACCGGAGATGCCGTACTGGCTGTCGACGGCGATGACCTCGTGGTGCAGCGAGGAGTCCATGGCGAGGACGTAGTTGCTGTCGACGGTGAGGCCGTCGCGTTCCACATCCACTACGTGGATGTGCTGGGCGAGGTTGGCGAAGTAGACCGTGCCCTGGCCGTGGCAGCGCATCAGGTCGAGCCCCTCACCGGTGTAGGCACGCGCGCGTACCTCGTTGCCGGTGCGGTACTCGGCGTCGAACTCGACCAGCCCCTGGTAGGCGACCATGGTGCCGTTGCGCGCGAGGACGTCGTCGTGGCCCTGGAGGGCGACGCGGAGCATCTGCGCGTTCTGGAGGCTGTAGCGCTCCTGGGTCTGCTGCTCGTTGTGGGCGAAAAGCGGGCTCTGCATGATGTGTGGTTCCCCCTCAGCCCCGCGCGCGCAGGCGGTCGGTGCTGTCCTCGCTGGGCTGGACGACGACGATCCCCTGCCCGGAGAACGCCATCTGGTACGCCTCGCCGCTGCCCCGCCCGATGAGCGAGGACGCCTTGAAGCTGCGCTTGCCCTTCACCTTCAGGTGCGGGGACCAGGCGACGAGCGCGTCCGGGTCGACGTACGTCTCGTCCTCGCCGCCCCCGCAGTCGACGACGACGGGCTTGCCCCGGGAGGTGAGGGCGACCCAGCCCTGCCCGGAGATCGTGGTGTTCCACAGCCCCTGTCCGGCGAACTTGGCGAGCCCCTTCACCCGCTCGACGCCCCAGGTGAGCTGGGTGTCGAAGGCGAGCAGATTGCTGGCGTTGACGGAGATGCCGTCGCCGTCGAGGTTGAGGACGACGACGTCGGCCCCGTAGTCGGCGAGGAAGAGCAGCCCGTCCCCGGAGCACTTCATCAGGGGCGTGCCCTCGCCGGTGGCCCAGTCGCGGGCGATCTGGCGCACGGCGGGCGGGTTGGGCTCGTACTGGACGAACCCTTCGTAGGCGATCATCGAGCCCACGCGCGCGTAGAGGTCGTTTCCGGTCTGGAGGGCGACCTTGAGCATGTGGTTGCCGTGGTTCTCCATGCGGGCGGTGACGGGTGCGGGGGCGTAGCCCGCGAGCGGCTGGTTCATGGCGTTCAAGACGGGCTCCCTCAGACCTCGTACGGCTGGACGACGACGAAATTGCCGGGCGCGGCACGGAACTGCAGGTTGACGCCCTCTCCGGTGTGCCCGGGGTAGGCGTTCCGGCGCATCCGCACCTGGCTGGAGACGATCACCTGGGCGGCCGCGGACCAGGCCACGACGGCGTTGGAGTCGACGAAGGTGGTCGGTGTGACGGGCAGGACGACGGGCGTGCCGTGCGTCTTGACGACGAGGGTGCCGGTGCCCTGGAACTGCATCGTGAACAGCGCGCCCCCGGGGATGCCGTGCCCTTCGACGCGCCGGACCTCGTACTGGAGGCTCTCGTCGAAGGCGAGGACGTTCTCCGCGGACACGCAGATGGCGTCACCCTGGAGTTCGACGGGGTGCAGGTAGGCGGCGTTCTCGGCGAGGAACACCTGGCCCTGGCCGGTGCAGCGCATCAGCTGCATCTCCTGGCCGGTCGCGTTGCCGACGATCCGGCCCGCGAAACCGGCGCCCTTGTAGCCGAAGTCGACCTTGCCCTGGTAGAGCACCATGCTGCCCTGCCGGGCGAGCACGGACTGTCCGCCGACCCCGAGGTCGACCCGGACAAGCTTGCTGTTCTGCTGCGTCCACCGCTCCCCGGTGGGCACTTCCTTGAAAAGAGTGAGCCCGGCACCTACGCCGCCCCCGCCGGCCGGGGGTCCTTGCGGCACGCCGTACGCGGCGGTGGTGGTGGCGGACGGGCCGGGGTACTGGCCCGGCACCTGGCCGTAGCCCGGAGGGGGCGGTGCGGTGGTGGACGCGGGCGGCTGAC
>LJCV01000237.1 GCA_001298575.1 Actinobacteria bacterium OK074 | reverse complement strand
CCCCGAAGGCACGGTCGGCGCCCTCCCCCGCACCAGCTCCGCGGAAACCCTCGCCACCATGCAGGCAGCCGTCCTCACCGGCGAAACGGTATGGATCGGCTACGTCAACGCCGAGGGCACCGCCACGCAACGCGTCATCGCCCCCATCCGCGTCGAGGGCGGCTTCGTCACGGCCTACGACCACACGGCGGACGAGGTGCGGACGTATCCGTTGCACCGGGTTACGGGGGTGGCGGAGTTGGCGGAGGAGTAGGTAACTCCGCCGACCGGCAGCCAGGCGTGATCACCGCCCCGTAAGGCACACTGGACGTTTGGCCACGCCGAAGACACGTGTGCGGCCGTATCGGAAGGGTGCCGCGTGTGAACGGTCCGCTCATCGTCCAGTCGGACAAGACGCTGCTGCTGGAAGTCGACCACGAGCAGGCCGATGCCTGTCGTCGGGTCATCGCGCCGTTCGCGGAGCTGGAGCGGGCGCCCGAGCACATCCACACCTACCGGGTGACGCCGCTCGGGCTGTGGAACGCGCGGGCCGCCGGGCACGACGCCGAGCAGGTCGTGGACGCGCTCGTGGAGTACAGCCGGTATCCCGTGCCGCACGCGCTGCTCGTCGACATCGCCGAGACCATGGACCGCTACGGGCGGCTCACGCTGAGCAAAGACCCTGCGCACGGGCTGGTGCTCACGACCACCGACCGGCCTGTTCTTGAGGAAATCCTTCGGTCCAAGCGGGTCGCCCCGCTCGTCGGGGCCCGGATCGATCCCGACACCGTCGCCGTGCACCCCTCCGAGCGCGGGCAGATCAAGCAGGTGCTGCTCAAGCTCGGGTGGCCCGCCGAGGACCTCGCCGGGTACGTCGACGGGGAGGCCCACCCGATCGACCTGCGCGAGGACGGCTGGGCGCTGCGGCCCTACCAGAAGCAGGCCGTGGAGGGGTTCTGGCACGGTGGGTCCGGCGTCGTCGTACTGCCCTGCGGTGCCGGGAAGACCCTCGTCGGAGCCGGGGCCATGGCCGAGGCCAAGTCGACCACGCTCATCCTCGTCACCAACACGGTCTCCGCCCGGCAGTGGAAGCACGAGCTGGTCAAGCGGACCTCGCTCACCGAGGACGAGATCGGCGAGTACAGCGGGACGAAGAAGGAGATCCGGCCCGTCACCATCGCCACCTACCAGGTGCTCACCACCCGGCGGAAGGGCGTCTACCCGCACCTGGAGCTGTTCGATTCCCGGGACTGGGGGCTCATCGTCTACGACGAGGTGCATCTCCTGCCCGCGCCCGTCTTCAAGTTCACCGCCGACCTCCAGGCCCGGCGTCGGCTCGGGCTCACCGCCACTCTCGTACGGGAGGACGGGCGCGAGTCGGACGTCTTCTCGCTCATCGGGCCCAAGCGGTTCGACGCGCCCTGGAAGGAGATCGAGGCGCAGGGGTACATCGCGCCCGCCGACTGCGTCGAGGTGCGCGTCAACCTCACCGAGTCCGAGCGGCTCGCCTACGCCACCGCCGAGGCCGAGGAGAAGTACCGGTTCTGCGCTACGACCGCCACGAAGCGCAAGGTCACCGAGGCCATCGTGCGGCGGTTCGCGGGGCAGCAGATCCTTGTCATCGGGCAGTACATCGATCAGCTCGACGAGCTGGGCGAGCACCTGAACGCGCCCGTCATCAAGGGCGAGACCTCCAACGCGCAGCGCGAGAAGCTCTTCGGCGCCTTCCGGGAGGGCGAGATCAGCGTGCTGGTCGTGTCCAAGGTCGCGAACTTCTCCATCGACCTGCCCGAGGCGACCGTCGCCGTACAGGTGTCGGGGACCTTCGGCTCACGCCAGGAGGAGGCGCAGCGGCTCGGCCGCGTCCTGCGCCCGAAGGCGGACGGGCACCAGGCGCACTTCTACTCCGTGGTCGCCCGCGACACCATCGACCAGGACTTCGCGGCCCATCGCCAGCGGTTCCTCGCGGAACAGGGGTACGCGTATCGGATCATGGATGCGGAGGAGTTGCTTGCGGGGGAGGTTTGAGGGTACGGGCACTTTTGACGGGGGTTCTGCTCTTGGATCAGCAGTGCGGCCGGCCTTTGCTCGGGTTCGCCGGGACGTCAACTGCGGCGCCGTACCCCTGCCTCCTCGCCGTACTCGCCGAGCAGGGCCACGCCCACGGCCGCGCCCGCGAAGACCTTGATCGCGCGGAGGGCGTCGCCGAGGCGGTGACGGCGGTGGGGGGTGTCGTCGAGGGCGGTCGCGCCGGACGACGGGGTGTAGTGGACGGGGCGGACAGGGGCCGGGGTGAAGGTTGCTGCGCTCATGTATCCATGGTGGCTCCTGGCACATAAGGACCGCATCGGTCCTTGGTCCCCAAACCGGGTACTACTTACGTACACCTCCGGGGGTCAGCCTGCCCCCTGAGAAGGAGGTCTTTCTCCGGGAAAGGTCAGGGAAGGTCGGGGAACCTCGGGGAAGGTCGGGCAACCTCGGGGATGGTCGGGGAACCTCGGGCAACCTCGGGGGCGGCTCAGGGTTTCGAGCGGTTTCGAGCGCGGACGGCCGCGGGCGGTGGAGGGTTCCGTGGACGGCCCCGTAAATCCATTGGCCTCCCCCTCCCCCACTCACCTAGAATCTCCGCTCTTGCCCGCCTCCCTCACGGAGTGCCGCCGCCCGGACGGAAACCGGTCGGCATCTGACCGACCTGTACCCGCGTATCCGCGTACTCGCGTACCCGCCCAGCAGCAGGCTCCCCGGAGGCACCCCCTTGTCCACCCCACCCGCCGTCGGCCACGAAGATCCGACCGACCCGACCGACCCGACCGACCCGACCGACTCGACCGACCCGACCGGCCCGACCGGCTCGGCCGACCCGATGGACCCCCTCCTCCGCGAGCGCTCCCACCTCGCCGCCTCCCGTTCCGCGCTCACCGCGATGCGCGAGGACGTCGAGAACCTCGACATCCGGAACGTCACCGCGAACTGGGTCAACGCCGCCGCCCTCGCACACCAGGTCGAGGAGCGCATCAAGGCCCTCGCCGACCTCCGCGACACCCCGCTCTTCTTCGGCCGCCTCGACTACCTGCACGCGCCCGGCGCCGACAAGGCCGAGGGCGCGGAGGGTGAGCGCTTCTACATCGGGCGCCGGCATGTGCACGACGCCGACGGCGACCCCATGGTGATCGACTGGCGCGCCCCCGTCTCGCAGCCCTTCTACCAGGCGTCGAAGAACAACCCCCTGGACGTGGCCCTGCGCCGCCGCTTCGGTTACACCGGCGGCGACCTCAGCGCGTACGAGGACGAGCACCTCACCGATCCGGACGAGGCCGCCGGCACCAGCAAGCTGCTCCAGCAGGAGATCGAACGGCCCCGCGTCGGCCCGATGCGCGACATCGTCGCCACCATCCAGCCCGAGCAGGACGAGATCGTCCGCAGCGGGCTCGGCGGAAGCGTGTGCGTGCAGGGAGGCCCCGGTACCGGCAAGACCGCCGTCGGTCTGCACCGCGTCGCCTACCTCCTCTACGCCCACCGCGAGCGCCTCGCCCGCACCGGCACCCTGGTCATCGGACCGAACCGCTCCTTCCTCCACTACATCGAGCAAGTCCTCCCCGCGCTGGGCGAGTTGGAGGTCAAGCAGGCGACGGTCGACGACCTCGTCGCGCACGTCGAGGTGCGCGGCACGGACGGCGCCGCCGCGGCCGTCATCAAGGGCGACGCGCGCATGGCGGAGGTGCTGCGCCGGGCGGTCTACTCGCACGTGAGCATGCCCACCGAACCCGTCATGGTCGTCCGCGGCTCGCGCCGCTGGCGGGTGCCGGCGTACGAAGTCGAGGACATCGTCCGGCAGTTGCTCGACCGCGGCATCCGTTACGGTGCCGCCCGCGAGGCCCTGCCACAGCGCATCGCGCACGCCGTGCTGGTCCAGATGGAACGTTCGGGCGAGGCCCCGGACGACCGCGTGCAGGACGCCGTGGCCCGCAACGCGGCGGTGAAGGCGGTGGTGAAGGCCGTGTGGCCGCCGGTGGACCCGGCGAAGCTGGTGCTGCGCCTGCTCACGGACGCCGACTTCCTCGCCGCCCATGCCGACGGGATCCTCGACGAGGACGAGCAGAAGGAGATCCTCTGGGCGAAGCCGGTACGGTCGGTGAAGTCCGCCAAGTGGGCAGCCGCGGACGCCGTGTTGATCGACGAGGCCACCGACCTCGTCGAGCGCACGCACTCGCTCGGGCACGTCGTGCTCGACGAGGCGCAGGACCTCTCCCCGATGCAGTACCGGGCGGTGGGACGACGCTGCACGACCGGTTCGGCGACCGTGCTCGGCGACCTCGCACAGGGCACCACCCCCTGGGCGACCCGGAGTTGGGCCGAGGCACTCACGCACCTGGGCAAACCGGAGGCGGTGGTCGAGGAGTTGACCGCCGGTTTCCGCGTCCCGACGGACGTCATCACCTACGCGTCGCGCCTACTGCCGTACATCGCACCGGGGTTGACGCCGGTCGCATCGATCCGTGAGAACCCGGGCCACTTCGAGGTGCGTGCAACTAGTCCAACTAACCCAACTAGCCCAACTACCGGTGACGCGGCCGTGGTTGCAGCCTGCGAGGAGTCCCTGGCGCGGGAGGGCTCGATCGGCCTGATCGCCGCGGACGCCCGTATCCCCGTCCTCGCCGAGGCGTTGACGGCGGCGGGCATCACCTACCTCTCCCCCGGCGAGGAGACGACGTACGAGACCCGTCTGACCCTCGTACCGGCCTCGCTGGCCAAGGGACTTGAGTACGACTACGTCGTGCTGGACGAGCCGCGGGCCGTGGTCGACGGCGAGCCCGACGAGCGAACGGGCCTGCGCCGCCTGTACGTTGCCCTCACCCGAGCGGTCTCGGGCCTGATCGTCACGCACGCAGCCCCGCTGCCGCCGCAGTTGTCGTAACCGTGACCGACGACGGCCCGGGTGTCCGCCGTGCCGTCACACGTCGTTCCCGTTCCCGCTGAGGGCCAGCCGGACGCCGAGGCCGACCATCACCGTCCCGGACACCCCGCCGATCGCGGACAGTCGGCGGGGCGACCCGCGGAACCAGCCCCGCGCCGTCCCCGCGAGGAGCCCCCAGGCCGAGTCCGAAACCAGCGCGACGGCGGCGCAGACGACGCCGAGCAGCAGCAGTTGGAGCGTCACGTGCCCCGCCGAGCGGTCGACGAACTGGGGCAGCACGGCCGAGAAGATCAGGAAGCCCTTCGGATTGCTCACGCCGACCACGAAACCCTGCCGGACGATGCGCCGCACGTCCGCGGGTGGCCGCTGCCGCTCGTCCGCGACGGCCAGCTCCCCGCGGTGCCGCCACGTCTGGACGCCGAGGTAGACCAGATACAGCGCACCGGCGAACTTCAGCACCGAGAACACCACGATCGACCGCGCGACCACGGCTCCGAACCCGAAGGCCACCAGGACGGCCTGGGTCAACACCCCACCGTTGTTGCCCACCGCCGTGGCCAGCGCCGCCCGCCGCCCGAGCGCCACCCCGCGCCCGACCACGAACACCACACTCGGCCCCGGAACGGCGATCAACACGGCGACCACGGCGAGGAAAACCCAGAAGTGCGCGATGCCCGGCATGGCGTCAGGGTAGGAGTGGGGGTGGGTGAGCGCCAGCCGTCGGTGGGTAGGCGTAGGCGCGGGGCGTGGGTGTCGGCCCGGGTGCGCCTCAAGCCCCTGGCCCGGGTTACGAGGCCGCCGGCCCCACCACAACCGCGTCCAGCGCCCCCCGCCACCGCCGCACCGCAGCCACCGAAACGGGCACGGCCCACCCCTCCGGCCGCGCCGCACTCCCGATGTGGAAGGCGTCCACCCCGGCGGCCCGCAGCAACGGCACATGGTCGAGCCGCAGCCCACCGCCGACGAGCAGCCGCGGAGCGCCGCCTACGCCACTCTGGACCTCGGCCTCGGCAAGCAGCACGGGCAACCCGTCGTCCACCCCCCCCCCCGCCCCCGCCGTGAGATAGGTATCGAGCCCAGGCACCCCCACAAGTCGCCCCCTCAACACGCCCCGATCCGCACAGTGGTCGATCGCGCGATGGAAGGTCCAACGGCACCCGTCCAGCTCCCCCACGACCCGCCGCACGGCGGCAAGATCGACCGCACCCTCGTCGTCAAGAAACCCCAGCACGAACTCCTCGGCCCCTGCACTCCTCAACTCCCGCACAGTACGCACGAGTTGGCCGACATCCCCGGCCGCGAACCCATCCGCGAGCCGCACCATGACCCGCAACGGCAACCCGACCGCCGCCCGGATCGCGGCGACCGTCCCGGCGGCCGGGCTCAGCCCGTCGGCCGCCATGTCGGAGACGACCTCCAGCCGGTCCGCCCCACCCCGCTCCGCGGCGACGGCGTCCTCGACCCCGAGGGCGATCACTTCCAGAAGGGCACGGTCGGGCAGGAGCGCGCGCTCACGTCCGCTGGTCATGAAACCCCGTTCGGTCAGATACAAGGCATGGGCAGGTGGCAGGTGGCAGGTACCGGGCGGCAGATACAGGCACAAGAGGTCTAGTCCATTCCATTCCATCGTAAGCAATACGAGCCCGCCGCGCGACAATGCCCCCATGCCCACCCCCGCTGCCCTCCTTCCGGAGCGCTTCGCAGCCGCCGTAATAGCCCTGCGCGCACCCATGACACCCGCCCCACCCGTCCCACCCGACCCAACCCCCTACGCCGAGAACCTCCTGTCCCGCTGGCAGGAACCCCACCGCCGCTACCACACCGTCGCCCACCTCACCGCGGTGCTGGACCACATCGACGCGCTCGCACCGCACGCGACCGCCCCGGACGCCGTACGGCTCGCCGCCTGGTTCCACGACGCGGTGTACCTCCCCGACCGCTCCGAGAACGAGGAACGCTCGGCCCGCCTGGCCGAACGCGCCCTCCCCGAGGCGGGGTTGACCCCGGAGACGACGGCGGAGGTGGCCCGCCTGGTCCGCCTGACGACCACTCACAACCCGTCCCCCGACGACCCCGACGGCGAGGTCCTCTGTGACGCCGACCTAGCGATCCTGGCGTCACCGGCCCCGACGTACACCGCCTACACGAAGGCGGTCCGCGAGGAGTACGCCTTCGTCCCCGCCACCGTCTTCGCCCCGGCCCGGGCGGACCTGCTGGCCCAACTCCTGGCCCAGCCAAGGCTGTTCCGCACCCCGCACGGCCAACGGGAGTGGGAGGCGGCGGCCCGCCGCAACATCACCGCGGAACTCGCCACGCTCCGCGCCCAGGGCACCGCCTGAGACACCCCCGCACCAACGTCGACGAATCCCGCCATTTCACCTCCTCAACACTCTTCCCCACCCCTACAGTTGGTCCACTCACTTGGCGGACCGGACGGGGGATGGGCATGGCCGAAGGCATGGTCGGAAGCATGAGCAAGGGCGTGAACGAGGGCATGAGCGAGCCGGACCAACTCGCCGGACAGAGCCTGCCGTTCTGGGTCACCACAGTCACCACAGAAACAGAAGAGACCGACGACGGCGATGGCGCCGACACGAAGAGCCTGTTCGGCCGCGCCGGCAACAGCACAGGCAGCAGCACAGGCACCAGCCCGGCCCCCGTCCTCCGCTCCGTCCCCCTCGGCCCCCTCCGCAAGAACCTCGCCGAGACGGTCGACGCCCTGCAACAGGTCTTCGCCGACGCGGCGGCCCGCGACAACGTCCTCCAACTCGCCGAGGCCCACCTCTCGTTCCAGGTCACCGCGACCGGCGGCGTACAGCTGATCGGCACCGGTCAGCTGACCAGTGGCCGCGGCCTGACCCTGGTGTTCAAGCGCCCGTGACCGCGGTGTCCCCGCGCTACCGGGCCCTGCTGATCGGCGTGGCCGAGTACCACGCCGCCGGCATCCCGCCCCTCCCCTTCGTCCCCGCGGATCTGAAGCGGCTCGGGGACGCGCTCAGGAACCGGGGTTTCCACGAGGTGGTGACCGCCCGCGACGACCGCCTCACCCTCAACGGAATCAGGGGCAGCGCGGCCGAGTTCCTCCAGGACTCCGTGGCGGGCGACCACTTGCTCATCGTCCTCAGCGGCCACGGCGTGCACTTCAACGGCGGCGACTACCTCGTCCCCGAGGACGCCCACCCGCAGGTGACCCCCTTCGCCAGCGGTTGCGTGAAGATCGACTGGCAGGCCGAGATCGACCGGAGCCCGGCCGCCCAGGTGGTCTTCCTGGTCGACGCCTGCCGCGAGGGCATCAGCGAGAGCATCGGCGACGACGTCATGAACGTCAGCGCCTGGGGAGAGGGCCAGGCCGCCGCCGTGGCGCGGCGCAAAGTGGCGTCCCTCTTTGCCTGTTCGCGGGCCGAGTACGCCCGTTTCGTCCGCGAGAGCGACACCGTACGCCCCGGCCACACCGTCAAGGCCGAACCCGGCGAGTCCTACAGCCTGTTCTCGCGGGCCGTGTCCGACCTGCTCGACGAGGGCGTGGACGGCCGACTGGACGCGTTCGTGGCGAAGGCCCGCGAGCGCGTCGCCCACCTGCACACGGCGTACGGCAAGAAGGGCGACCCGCAGTACATCCGCGTCTCCACCGAGACCGAACGCGAGGGCTTCCGGCTCTTCCCGCCGCCCCAGCGGGGCCCGGCCGACGACAGGGACACGGCCCCCGCCGAGCGGACCTGGCCGGAGGCCGTCGCCCGGCACCAGGTCTGGGCCTGCACCGACCGGACGAGCACCGACCGGCGGGAGGCCGTCACCGCGGTCAAGGCGGCCTGCCGGGCGCTCGCCGCCCACTTCGGCCGTATCCGCGACCGGGCCGAGGCCGACCTCGCCGACGACCCCTGGTACGACCGCGAACTCGCCGAACGCACCGCGGACCGCCTCGGTTTCCTGCTCCGCCGCCTGCCCGACGGCACCCGTCTCTCCCCGACGGAGGCGGGTGTCCTGGCCCTGCTGCCGTTCGCGGCGCAGGCGCACTGGGCGCGGCTGGCCACGCGCGACGGCGGCGCCCCCGACCTCCCCGAGGCCGAACTCGACGATTTCCTCCAGGCGTTCCCCCGGCTGCGCCGCCGTCTGCACGTCCTGAAGCAGAACGGCTCCCCCGCCGTGCGGGACATCCGCCGGTGGGGCCACCACCGTTGGCTGGTCCAGCGCCGCGACGCCTTCGACCCCGCAGTCCTCGGCTGCGACACCGCACTCGCGGAGCCCGGCTGGATCCCGCGGCGCGGTCTCCACTGGACCGCCGCCAACCTCGCCTGGATCCGCGAGGAGTTGACCGCCGAGCACCTGACGGCCCACCTGAAGGAACAGCGGATGGCACCCGCGGCGGCGCCTGGCACGGTCCGCAGCACGACCCTGGACGCGGAACGTGTCATCGCGTCCAGCACGGGCCACGAGCACCTGCTCCGGGAGCAGTTGGTCTCCGCGCTCTACAAGGCCGCCCACGCCCTGGCGATCGACCCCGCGGACCTGCCCGAGGTCCTGGTCGAACACCTCGGCATCTCCGACAGCGTCGAACTCCCCGCGCTCCTGGCCACCTTGCGCGACTCCCGCTGGCAACCCTCGGGCGCCGGACGCTCGTTGCACGCGACCTGCCGGCACCCGGCGGTCGAACTCGCCCTGCGCCGGCACGCCGAGGCCGTGGACACGCTCCTGCGCGACATCAACCGCGAGGCAGGCCGGGAGAACGGCGCGCTCGCCCCCCACCGCTCCCTCCCCGCCTACGCCGACGCCCACCAGGTCGGCCCCGGCACCGGCACCCCCTCCCGCCTCTCCACCGGCATCCGCTTCCGCCTCGCCGACGACCGCGTCCAGGAACTCCTGATGGGCGAACGGCTGTACGGCGAACGGGCGTTGGCGATCCGCGAGCTGTACCAGAACGCACTGGACGCGCTGCGGTACCGAACGGCACGGACGGAGTACCTGCAACGCAGGCGGGATGCGCTACCACCGGACGAACGCCACAGGCACCCCCAACTCCCGCCCTGGGAAGGGAAAGTCGTCTTCACCGAGGGCACGGACGACGCCGGCCGCCCCTACCTCGCCTGCCGGGACAACGGCATCGGCATGGGCGTCACCGAACTCAGCCAGGCGTTCTCACGCGGCGGTTCACGGTTCGTGGACCTGCCGGAGTACCTGGAGGAGGGGGCGCTGTGGGCATCCCTGGACCCACCGGTACGCCTGCTGCCGGTGAGCCGGTTCGGCCTCGGGGTACTGAGCTACTTCATGATCGCGGACGAACTCACCGTCGAAACCTGCCGGTTGGACCGCGCGGGCCACCCGGGCGATGTCCTGCGGGTGACCATCGCGGGGCCGGGCAACTTGTTCCGGGTGGAGAGCCTTGGGCCGGGCGGGGAGGGGGATGTGGGGACTACGGTGCGGCTCATCGGACGGGCTGGGCGCCCGATGCCGTCCAGCGGGGAGGAGTTGTGGCGGTGCCTGTGGGTTTCGCCTTATCGGGTGGAGGCGCCTCGGGGTGGGGGGGTGGGGGGGTGGGAGCCGGGGAAAGGGGTGCCCCTTCCGCATCCCCGGAAGAGAAACCCGGATTGGAAGCGCCGGAAAGCAGCGAACGAATCTTCAGGGCGGCCAAACCCCTCCGCGTGGCCCGCC
>LJCV01000236.1 GCA_001298575.1 Actinobacteria bacterium OK074 | reverse complement strand
CTCAAAAAAATCCCCTACGCCAACAACCCCCGCAACGGAAACACAGCCCGCCGAACAGCCACCACAGCCTGATCCACCCGATCCGCAGGGTCATATCCCCCCTCCCACGCCAAATACCCCACAGGCCACCGCCCATCAGTCATCCGCCCCGGCGCCAACTGCCGAGTACGGGCAAACACCTCCCGCCGCCACCCCTCGGGAATCACCGCCTCCGGCAACACCGGCCGCCCAGCCACCACCCCCACAAGATGCGTCCACGACCGAGGCACCACATCCACCACGGCATACCCCCCACCCCCCAACGCGACCCACCGCCCCTCGGCGTACGAGTGCGCAAGCTCATGACACGCGACCTGCACAGCCCGCTGCGCATCGACCGACACCGCGAGATGCGCCAACGGATCCTCGAAATGCGTATCGGCCCCGTGCTGGGTAACCAGCACCTGCGGCCGAAAGTCGGCAATCAACTCCGGCACGACGGCGTGAAACGCCCGCAACCACCCCGCGTCCCCCGTCCCCGCGGGCAGCGCGACATTCACGGCCGACCCCTCCGCACAGGCCGCCCCCGTCTCCTCCGGCCACCCCGTCTGCGGAAACAACGTCCGAGGGTGCTCGTGCATCGAGATGGTGAGCACCCGCGGGTCCTCCCAGAACGCGGCCTGGACCCCGTCCCCGTGGTGCACATCGACATCCACGTAGGCGACCCGCGTGGCCCCCAGCTCCAGCAACCGGGCGATGGCCAACGAGGCGTCGTTGTACACACAGAACCCCGAAGCCGCCCCGGGCATCGCATGATGCAGCCCACCCGCGAAGTTCACGGCGTGCGCCACCTCCCCGCCCCACACCGCCTCCGCCGCCGCCACCGACTGCCCCGCGATCAGCGCGGACACCTCGTGCATCCCCGCGAACGCGGGATCGTCCGCGGTCCCCAGCCCGTACGCCCCGTCCGCCGCCCCCGGATCCGCCGAGGCCGCCTTGACGGCCTCGATGTAGTCCTCGCGGTGAACGAGCCGAAGAGTCGACTCCCCGGCGGGCTTGGCGGACACCACGTCCACCACCTGGTCGAGCCCGAAGGCCCCCACCAGCCCCCGGGTCAACGACAGCCGGACCGGATCCATCGGATGGTCCGGACCGAAGTCATAGCCCGTTACTGCCTCGTCCCACATCAGCTGTGCGCGGCCGCTCATGCCCGCCACCGTATCGGTCGACCCCGGGCGCGAACGAGCGGGCGTACACGAGTGTGACCAGGACCAACACCATCGGTACGAGCATGGCGCCCCGATAGCTCCAGGCATCCCCGAGCACCCCCACCAAGGGCGAACCCACCAGGAATCCCACGTAGTTGAAGACGTTCAGCCGCGCGACCGCGACGTCGGAGGCCCCCGGGAAGAGCCGCCCGGCCGCCGCGAACGTCTGCGGCACGAGCACGCACAGCCCGAGCCCCAGCACCGTGAACCCGAGCAGCCCCACCCAGGCCCCCGGCGCCACCGCCCCCCCCCCGAACCCCAGCGCGGCCACCACCGCCCCCGCCCGTACGACGGCCACGGCCCCGAACCGCCGCACCCCCAGGTCCCCCACGGACCGCCCCAGCAGCCCCATCACCATGTACACGTTGTACGGCACGGTCGACAGCTGCTCGGAACTCCCCAGGGTGTCCTTCAGATACTTGGCCCCCCAGTTGGAAACGGTCGAGTCCCCGATGTAGGCGAAGGCCATGACAAGGCAGAGCGGCAACAACACCCGAAACGCGACGGCCCCACCCTCGACGGCGTCCTCGGCCGCCAACTCGCCGGACGCGACCGGCAGTTGATCGACGTACCACCGACTCCCCACCAGAACCGCCGGCACCAGCACGGCCACCACCGGCAGATACGACACCCACAGCGCGAGATGCCAGTGCGCCCCCACCCACGCGAGCGAGGCCCCCACGATCCCGCCGAGGCTGAACGCCGCATGGAACCCGAGCATGATGCTGCGCCCGTACGTCCGCTGGAGACTCACCCCCAGCATGTTCATGGTGGCGTCCAGCGCCCCGACGATGAGCCCGAACACGGCGAGCGCCAGGCCGAGTTCGACGAGCCCGCTGCCGGCCCCCACGGCCAGCAGCGCGAGCATCACCACCGGCTGGGCGAACCGCAGCACCACGCTGGGCGGCATCCGCTTGACGAGCTGCTCGGTGGTGACGCTGCCGACCCCCGCAAGCACCGGAACGGCGGCGAGGAACGCGGGCAGCCACGCGTCGGAGACGTCGTAGTGGTCCTGAATGGCCGGAATGCGCGTCACGAGAAGGGCGAAGGTCGCGCCCTGGGCGAAGAAGCTGAACGCCAGTGAGGCCCTACCGCGCCGCAGCACATCTGTCATGGCGGCGAGCGTAGGGCCCCAACGTACTCGTGGGTAGATCCAGCCAAAGATGAATTGCCCTCACCTTTACCCGACGACGGCCGGAGCGGCGACAACACCCTCACCGACGCCCAAAGTGCTCTTCACCACACCCACGCCTCCGCCCACCCGCCGAACCTCGTCCCCCACCATCCGCGCCATGGGCCCGGCCCCGACCGCGCCCCCGACGACCAGCCCAACCAGGATCGCGCCACCGAGCACGACGGACCCGAGCCACACCATGGTGTCGACGGGCAACGTGTAGGCCCCGACCACCCGCACCACGCACTCCACGAGCAGCACCACGCCCCACACGACCGAGTACACCCGCTCGGCCCGCCGGAACGCCGGGGACCCCACCACCAGCCGCTCCCAGGCGCCCTCCCGCGCCGGATCCCCCTTCAGCAGGAAGGGCTTCACCCCGGCGGTCATCATGGGCCGCCCCAGCGCCACGGAGACGAGAATCCCGATCCCGACGGCACTGCTGGCCGCACTGTCCTTGGCGAGCATCAGCCGCGGATCCCCGGCGACGAGACCGAGCGCCAGCCCCACCACGTTCACGAAGACGATGAGCGCGGCCAGCCCGTTGACCGTCCGCTCCCGCACCGCCCCCCACACGGTCCGCACGGCCGGTACGACACTGCTGAGCCCGAGCGCCACCATCGCGCTCGCCCCGAAGGTCCCCTTGAGGAGGTAGTACGACCCGACCGGCACCGCCACGTCCAGGACCAGCGGCACAAAGGGATTGGCGCTACCCGTCTTCGACCTGCCCTGCTGCTTCGTAGTCATGCACTCAGCTTCGCCGGGCAGCGGCCCCGCCCGGTAGAAACGATCGTCCGCACCTCCGCATGACATTTGTCAGCGCGCGGACGATGGCAGGGATCATACGAGCAGGTCGGCCAACTCCCCCATGTCCCCGAAGAGTTGAGTGGCCCCCTCGGCGAGGAGCCGCTCGGCGGGCGTCATCGCGGTGAACCCGAACACGTCCATCCCGGCCGCAACCCCGGCCCGCACCCCGAGCGGGCTGTCCTCGACGACCAGACACCGCGCCGGCTCGACCCCCATCCGCTCGGCGGCATACAGAAACAGATCGGGCGCCGGCTTCCCCCGCCCCACGTCCTCGGCGCTGAAGATCCGCCCCTCGTCGAACCACCGCGACAGCCCGGCCGCCCGATGCCCCGCCCGAATCCGCGCATGACTCCCGGACGAGGCCACGCAGTACGGCACCCCGTCGGCCACCAGCTTCTCCAGCACCCCACCGACCCCGGCCACCGGCTCCAACTCCCGCTCGAACGCGGCGAACACCCGCCCCTGGAAGACCTCGTCGAAGCCCTCCGGCAACCGCCGCCCACTCCGCTCCGCGACAAGATCGTGCACCCGGTGCAGAGCGGCCCCCATGTAGTCCCGAAGGGAGTCCTCGTACGAGGTCGGGTGCCCGAGTTCGGTGAGATAGGCGGCAAGGAGCGTGTTGGAGAGGGGCTCGCTGTCGACGAGGACACCGTCGTTGTCGAAGAGGACGAGGTCGTAGCGCATACCAAGGAGCGTAAACCGAAAAGATCCCGCAAGGCCCCGGCCAAAGATCCAGAACGCAGAAAACCCCCGTACCGTTTCCCGGTACGGGGGTTTTCTCGAAGAATTGTTCGGCGGCGTCCTACTCTCCCACAGGGTCCCCCCTGCAGTACCATCGGCGCTGTAAGGCTTAGCTTCCGGGTTCGGAATGTAACCGGGCGTTTCCCCTACGCTATAACCACCGAAACACTATGAAACTGTCGAACCGCACCGCACCACTACCGTGACCATGGCAATGGGGTTGTTCGTGGTTTCAGAACCAACACAGTGGACGCGAGCAACTGAGGACAAGCCCTCGGCCTATTAGTACCAGTCACCTCCACCCGTTACCGGGCTTCCAGATCTGGC
>LJCV01000235.1 GCA_001298575.1 Actinobacteria bacterium OK074 | reverse complement strand
GTTCCCGGGTGGGGTGGAGGATCCGGAGGGGTTGTGGCGGTTGTTGTCGGAGGGGCGGGATGCGGTGGGTCCGTTCCCGGCCGACCGCGGTTGGGACATGGCCGCGTTGTACGACCCGGAGGGCACCCGTCCCGGGACTTCTTCG
The DNA here is from genome assembly GCA_001298575.1 of Actinobacteria bacterium OK074. GTDB lineage: Bacteria > Actinomycetota > Actinomycetes > Streptomycetales > Streptomycetaceae > Streptomyces. The sequence goes on along the minus strand of LJCV01000235.1, from coordinate 429 downwards.
GTGAACGTGGGCGCCTTCCTGGACGGTGCCGATCGCTTCGACGCGGGTTTCTTCGGGATGAGTCCGCGGGAGGCGTTGGCGGCTGATCCGCAGCAGCGGTTGTTGTTGGAGGCGGTGTGGGAGGCGTTGGAGCGGGCCGGGGTGGCGCCCGATGGTCTGCGGGGCAGTCGTACGGGGGTGTTCGCGGGGACCAACGGCCAGGACTACACAGGGGTGTTGCTCGCCTCGGACGCCGATGTCGAAGGGCATGTGGGGACGGGGAACGCGGCGAGTGTGTTGTCGGGCCGGGTGTCGTACGTGTTGGGGTTGGAAGGGCCTGCGGTGACGGTGGATACGGCGTGTTCGTCGTCGTTGGTGGCGTTGCATTTGGCTGCTCAGGCACTCCGTGGTGGTGAGTGTGATTTGGCGTTGGCGGTGGTTGCCGGTGAT
>LJCV01000234.1 GCA_001298575.1 Actinobacteria bacterium OK074 | reverse complement strand
ATGCACCGCCGCACCAAGCAACGGATGCTCCGTCGCCGACAGCCCCGCCGCACCCACGTCCCCCGCACCGGTACCCGACTCCAGCCAGAACCGCTCCCGCTGGAACGCATACGTCGGCAGCCCAACCCGGCGATCACTCGACAACACCGCGGCCCAGTCCACCGCGAAACCCTGCACGAACAGCTCGGCCGCCGAGGTCAAGAACCGCTCCAGACCACCTTCGTCCCGCCGCAATGACCCCACCACCACCGCTGTGCCGTCAGCCGCTTCGACCGTCTCCTGCACCGCGGTCACCAACACCGGATGCGGACTCACCTCGACGAACGCGCCATAGCCCTCGGTACTCAACTCCCTTACGGCAGACTCCAGTTGAACCGTCTGACGCAGGTTGCGGTACCAGTAACCGGCATCCAGACCCCTACCGTCGACGTAAGCACCCTCCACCGTCGAGAAGAACGGCACCTCGCCCCCGCTCGGAGCGATCGGACCCAGCACCTCCAACAACCGGGACTCCAACGCCTCCACATGCGCCGAGTGAGAGGCGTAGTCGACGGGAACCTGACGGCACCGCACACCCTCCGAACGGCACCACTCCAGCAATTCAGCCAGCGCATCCGCGTCACCGGACACCACCGTCGCCGACGGCCCGTTCACCGCAGCCACCGACAACCGACCCGACCACCCAGCCAGCACACCCCGCACCTCAGCCACCGGCAACGCAACCGACGCCATCCCACCCCGACCAGCAATCCCCACAATCTCCCGCGACCGCAACGCCACCACCCGCGCCGCATCCCCCAACGACACCCCACCCGCCACACACGCAGCCGCAAT
>LJCV01000233.1 GCA_001298575.1 Actinobacteria bacterium OK074 | reverse complement strand
GCCGGTGTCGTGGGCGGTGATGGTGTCGTTGGCTGCGTTGTGGCGGGCGGCGGGGGGTGGGCCGGCGGTGGGGGGGGGGCATTCGCAGGGTGAGATCGCGGCTGCGGTGGTGGCGGGTGGGTTGTCGTTGGAGGACGGGGCGCGTGTCGTCGCGCTGCGGTCGAAGGCGATCCGGGCCATTGCCGGGCGCGGGGGCATGGTGTCAATTGCCCTGCCGTTGGCGGCTGTTGAGGACCTGCTGTCCGGCTGGGCGGGTCGGGTCGACATTGCCGCCGTCAATGGTCCCGCTTCGGTGGTGGTGGCTGGTGACGCGGATGCGCTGGACGAGCTGATGGCTCACTGCGAGGCGGAGGAGGTCCGGGCCCGTCGTATTCCGGTGGACTACGCCTCGCACACCTGGCATGTGGAGGCGATCGAAGGGGAGTTGGCCGAGGTGCTGGCCGACGTGGCGCCACGCTCCGGCTCGGTGCCGTTCTTCTCCACCACCGAGGCCGAGCTGGTCGACACTGCGACGCTGGACGGCGGTTACTGGTACCGCAACCTCCGCCAACGAGTCCGTTTCGCCGAGGCCATCGAGCGCCTTGCAGGCCAGGGTTACGCGGCCTTCGTCGAGGCCAGCTCGCATCCCGTGCTGGGCATGGCCGTGCAGGAGGCGGCGCCGGACGCGGTCGTGGTCGGCAGTCTCCGTCGCGACCAGGGCGGCCCCGACCGTTTCCTGACCTCCCTGGCCGAGGCGTGGGTGCGCGGCATCCCCGTCGACTGGACGGCCGTG
>LJCV01000232.1 GCA_001298575.1 Actinobacteria bacterium OK074 | reverse complement strand
TGGATGCTTTGGCTCAGCGTCGTCGGGCTGTTGGGCTGCCGGCGGTCTCGCTCGCCTGGGGGCTGTGGGCCGAACGCAGCGGTATGACCGGCCACTTGGACGACGCCGACCTCTCACGTCTGGCGCGCGGCGGGATTCTTCCGCTCAGCAGTGCTGAAGGGCTGGCGCTGTTCGACGCGGCGGGACGGGCCGACGAACCGCTCCTCGTCCCCGTACGCCTCGACCCTGCTGCGATAGGCCGCCAACCGGGGCCCGTGCCGCCGCTGTTCCGCGGACTGGTGCGGACGACGACGGCCCGGCGTACCGCACGGACGGCGTCGGGCGACGGACAGCACGGCTCGAACGAACTCGCCCGGCAGCTGGCGGAGTTGTCGAGTGTGGAGCGCGAGCGGGTGCTGTTGGAGCTGGTGCGTGCGCAGGCGGCGGCCGTGCTGGGGCATGCGGACGCGGGTGCGGTGGGTGCGGAGCAGGCGTTCCGGGAGATCGGGTTCGACTCGCTGACGGCCGTCGAACTGCGCAACCGGCTCAACACGGCGACGGGTCTGCGGCTGCCTGCGACCCTTGTCTTCGACTACCCGAGTCCGCGCGTCCTCGCCCGTCACCTTCGGTCCGAGTTGGTCGGCGAGGAGAACGGCGACGACGCACGACAGCCCGAGCGCGCCTTGTCGGCGCCGACGGCAGTGGCCGTGGACGAGCCGATCGCGATCGTCGGGATGAGTTGCCGGTTCCCGGGCGGTGTCGCCTCGCCGGACGACCTGTGGCGCCTGCTCCAGGACGGCACCGACGCCGTCACCGGCTTCCCGGAGGACCGCGGCTGGGACCTCGACAGCCTCTACCACCCCGACCCGGAGAACGCCGGCACTTCCTACACCAGGCAGGGTGCCTTCCTGCGTGATGTGGGTGCGTTCGATGCGGGGTTCTTCGGGATTTCGCCGCGTGAGGCGTTGGCGATGGATCCGCAGCAGCGGTTGTTGTTGGAGGCGACGTGGGAGGCGTTCGAGA
>LJCV01000242.1 GCA_001298575.1 Actinobacteria bacterium OK074 | reverse complement strand
GGGGGTTTGGGGGGGGGGGGGGGGGGGGGTGGTGTGAGGGGTGTGGCCGGCGTCGGGGGCGCTGTGGCCGTAGCCGCCGTCGTCTCCGTCGCCGTAGCCCTCATCGCCGTGACCGCCGTGACCGCCGTGACCGCCGTGATCGCCGTCGTCGCCGTATCCGCCGTCGTGCTCGCCGGGCTTGCCCGAAGGGTGAGGGTGCGGCCGATGCGGCTGATGGGTCGGCGTCGGCTTGGGTGTCGGTGTCGGCGTCGGCTTCGGTTTCGGCTTGCCGGAGCCGTCCGGGTTCGGGAGGCCGACGGCCGTGGCGGTGTTGTCGTGCGGGTCGGGGTCCGTGGCCGTGGAGGTGACGGAGGCGGTGTTGACGATGTCCGAGCCGTCGCCGTCGTAGTCCCGGGCGAGCCGCACGGTGAGGCGGACCGTGTGGTGGCCGTCGGGTTCGAGGCGGTCGCGGAGGCAGGTGACGGTGCGGCCCTCGGCGGTGCAGCCGCTGCCGGAGCCTCCGGAACCCCCGGATCCCGTGGCGCCCGCCGAGACGAAGGCGAGGTGCTGCGGGAGGCGGTCCACGAGCTTCACCCCGGTCGCCGTCGACGGGCCGTGGTTGGTGGCGGTCAGCGTGTAGACGAAGGTCCCGCCGGGGGCGACCGGGCCGCCCTCCGCCCGTTTGGTGAGGGTCAGGTCGGCCTTCGCGGGGGCCAGTTCGCCGGTGGGCGGGGTGACGCCGGGGGCGGGCCCGGAGTTGTTGTCCGGGTTCGGGTCGGGCGTGTCGGCGGTGGCGTGGGCCCGGTTGGCGAGCTGCGCGGCCGTACCCCGGTAGCCGGGGGCGACGCGCACGGTGAAGGTCCAGTCGGCGGTGGCGTCCGGGGCCAGTGCGGGGGCCGGGCCGCAGGTGACGGTGCGGCCGTCGGCGGTGCAGCCGTCGTCCGAGGCGACGAAGGCCAGCCCCTCGGGCAGCTCGTCGGTGATCCTGGCGCGTACGGCGGTGGAGGGGCCCCGGTTGACGGCGGCGACGACGTAGCGGAACGTCTCGCCCGGTGCCACGGCCTGGGTGTTCTCCGTCTTCTTGCGCACCGAGAGGTCCGCGCTGGGCGGGGCGACGGTGCCGCCGGGCGGTCCGACGCCGCCGTCCGGGCCGGTGTCGTTGTCCGGGCGGGGGTCGTGCGTGCCGGTGGTGACCGTGGCGCGGTTGCGGATGTCGCCGCCGTCGCCGGTGTAGGCGGGGTCGAGCCGGACGGTGATCGTCCAGGCCGTGAGCGCGCCCGCGGCCAGGGTCGCCGCGGGGCCGCAGGTCACCGTCTGCCCGTCGGCGGTGCAGCCGTCCGGCGAGGAGACGAAGGCGAGCGGTGCGGGCAGGACGTCGGTCACGGCGACGTTCGTCGCGCGCGAGGGCCCGTGGTTGAGGGCGGAGATCCGGTAACGGAAGGTCTCACCCGGCACGACCTGCCCGGTGGAGACGGCCCGCGTCTCGACGGTCACGTCGGCGGCGGCGGCGGACGCGTCGCGGTGGGGCAGCGCGGACGCGTCGGGGTGGGGCAGCGCGGACGCCGTGCCCGCGGGCAGCAGGGCGGTAGGGCGACGGCGGGTGCCCGTTCACGTGGGCGGCCCGCCTGCCGCCCGCGGTGCCGGTGCCCCTGTTGTGTCTCGCCGTCCCAGGGACGGCGAGACACGGCTGCCGCACAACCCAAGAGAACGGCACCAGCGGCGCAGCCAACCCGCCCCCGCCGCCGCGCGCACCCCGCGCGCCCTCTCCTTCCCCGTGCACGAGACCTTCGACAGCTCCACCGGTCTCGGCACGGCCACCGGCAGCGCGGTCTTCGCGGACGGCGGCTGGCTGCGGCTGACCGACAACTCCACCAGCCGCTCCGGGGCCTGGGAGATGAACGACGCGTTCTCCTCCTCGCTCGGCATCGTCGCCGAGTTCACCTACGCCACCTGGGGCGGCACCGCCTACGACGGCAAGCGCGGCGACGGTCTGTCCTTCTTCCTCGCCGACGGCACCGCCCGCAACGGCACCGGCCCCTCCGGCGGCCCGCTCGGCTACGCCTGCGGCGGCAGCGGCGGCCGGTGCACCTCCGACGGCGTCCCCGGTGCGTTCGTGGGCATCGGCTTCGACGAGTTCGGCAACTTCCTCTCCTCCAACGTCGGCAACGGCGGCCCCGGCGCCACCCCCAACCGCGTGACGGTCCGCGGCGGCGGCAACGGCACCACCGGCTACCGCTACGCCACCGCCGTGGCCGGCCCCGGCGGCACGGTCGAGACCGGCGACCGCGCCCACTTCCGTACCGTCCGCATCGAGGTGCTGCCCCGCGGCGGCAAGCTCCTGGTCTCGGTCGCGAGCGACTCCGGCCCCGGCACGGCGATGCAGCAGCTGATCTCCGGCTACGACATCGGCACCATCACCAACCAGCCCGCCCTGCCCGCCACCCTCAAGGTCGGCTTCTCCGGCGGCACCGGCGGCGCCACGAACCACCACGAGATCGGCGACCTGAAGATCAACGTCCCGGCGAACCTCTCCATCACCAAGTCCGTGGACCGCACCACCGCCGTGGCCGGGGAGAAGGTCGTCTACACGCTCGACGTCAAGAACGACGACACCAACGCCGTCACCTCCGCCGCCGTCCGCGACACTCTGCCGAACCTGACCGACGTCACCTGGACCTGCGCGGGCCTGGCGGGCGGCACCTGCCGGCAGGCGAGCGGCACCGGGAACCCCGTGGACACCCTGGCGGACCTGGCCCGCAACGGCGCCGTCCGCTACACGGTCACCGGCACCGCGCCCGCGGAACCCACCACGCTCACCAACACCGCCACGGTCACCGCCCCCGCCGACCGCACGGACACCACCCCGGCCGACAACAGCGCCACGGTCTCCAGCACGGTGACCGCCGCCGCCGACGTCTCCGCCGCGAAGACCGCGCTCGGTACGGTCCCGGTGGCGCCCGGGCAGGAGTACGACTACCGGATCACGGCCACCGACAACGGCCCCTCCGCCGCCGCGAACGTCACCGCCACGGACACGCTCCCCACCGGCCTCACCTTCGTCTCCTCGCCGGACGGCTGCACCGCCACCGGCCAGAAGGTGACCTGCGGGCCCCGTGCGACGCTGGCCGCGGGCGCCTCCGTCGCGTGGACGTTTCACGTGAAACTGGACCCCGCGTACACCGGCGACGGCACCGGACTGCGCAATACGGCCACGGTCGCCACCACCACGCCCGACCCGAACCCGGCCAACAACACGAGCGCGGTCGCGCTGCCGCCGGGGGGCCGGGTGCAGGCCAGCGCCGATGTGGAGTTCTCGAAGACGTCGAAGGGGTGAGCCGACCCGTGCGGCGCCCGGGCCCCGCACGGGTTCCGGCCTCCGACGGCAGTGCGACCGGGAACCTTCGCCCACTACTCTTTGAGCCATGTACGGCTACCAGAACGCGGGCGCGCAGCAGCAGTACGCCACGCCGCAGCAGCAGATGCCCGGGCAGGCGCCGGGCGGCCAGATGCCCGGCGGGTACGGGCAGCAGCCGCCGCTGTACCCGGAGCCGTCACCGCCGTCGCTCGCGGACGCGGTGCGCGCGTTCACCACGGGGCAGGTGACCGCGGAGGACTTCCAGCAGGTCTTCGCCACCTCGAAGGTGTACTGCCCGCGCGGCGACAACCCCGGCTTCCTCGCGCTGCACAACACCCAGCAGCCGGTGATCCCGATGTTCACCTCGCTCAAGGAGCTGCGCCGGTACGCGGGCAAGGAGTCGAAGTACTTCGTGATCACCGGCGCGGAGGTCATCGACCTGCTGCCCACGGGGTACGGCTTCGTGCTCGACATGGAGGGCGAACACCGGATGGTCTTCGACGCGAAGGCGGTGGAGCAGATGGTGGAGTTCGCGATGCGCAGGATGTACGGGTAGGACGGCTTCTGGCTCGTTCCGACGCCGCTGAACGCCCGGAGGGAATTACCTCCGGGCGTTCCGTGTTCTGGGTGGCGGAAAGTTCAACGCTCAACTAAACTGCTCGCACAAGGAGGTACCGACATGCCCGCAGTGACCGTCGAGAACCCGCTGATCCTGCCCCGTGTGGCGGCGTCACCGGACGCCACGCCCCGTCCCGTCCTCGGTGTGACCACCGCCCCGAGCGGTTTCGAGGGCGAGGGCTTCCCGGTCCGACGCGCGTTCGCCGGGATCCACTACCGCCACCTCGACCCGTTCATCATGATGGACCAGATGGGTGAGGTGGAGTACGCGCCGGGCGAGCCGAAGGGCACCCCCTGGCACCCCCACCGCGGCTTCGAAACCGTCACCTACATCATCGACGGCGTCTTCGACCACCAGGACTCCAACGGCGGTGGCGGCACCATCACCAACGGCGACACCCAGTGGATGACCGCCGGTTCGGGCCTGCTGCACATCGAGGCCCCGCCGGAGTCGCTCGTGGTGTCGGGCGGTCTGTTCCACGGCATCCAGCTGTGGGTCAACCTCCCCGCCAAGGACAAGATGATGGCGCCGCGCTACCAGGACATCCGCGGCGGCCAGGTCCAGCTGCTCACCTCCCCCGACGGCGGCTCGCTCCTGCGCGTCATCGCCGGCGAGCTGGACGGCCACCAGGGCCCCGGCATCACGCACACCCCGATCAGCCTGGTGCACGCGACCGTGCGCCCCGGCGCCGAGATCACCCTGCCGTGGCGCGAGGACTTCAACGGCCTCGCGTACGTGCTGGCCGGGCGCGGCAGCGTGGGCGCGGAGCGTCGCCCGATCCACGTCGGCCAGACCGCGGTCTTCGGCGCGGGCGGCTCCCTGACGGTCCGCGCGGACGAGAAGCAGGACGCCAACACCCCGGACCTGGAGGTCGTCCTCCTGGGCGGCCAGCCGATCCGCGAACCGATGGCGCACTACGGGCCGTTCGTCATGAACACCCGCGAAGAGCTCCAGCAGGCGTTCGAGGACTTCCAGAAGGGGTTGCTGGGGACGGTTCCGGCGGTGCACGGGATGGGTGAGGGCGGGCTGTAGTCGTTCGGTCTGCCTGAGCGTGAGAAGGCCCCGTCCGTGTTCGGACGGGGCTTTCTGCTGGCCTTGGTCAGAACCTGTCGGAGCCCGGTTCCAACTCGCCCTTGAGCGGGCTTGGGGCCATGTGATGAGCGCAGTTGGGGCAGACGTACAGAGTCCAGGCGGGGCCGGTCGGGCGCGTGTGCTCGCGCATGAGAACGGGGGCTTCGGTCTGCTCCTCGCAACCACAGTCGCAGTGGCAGCGGTAGAGCGTGGGCGCGCTCATGCGGCCACCTTGACGTGGATGGTGCGGCTGCCACTGCCGATGTGGACTCCGTGGATCACGGAGGGGCCAACGTCGATTCCTCGTGCGGCCATGTCGAGAGCCCACCGCCGTTCCGCTTGGGCCTGCTGCTTGGGCGTGGCAGGGGGCTTCCGGGACGGCGTGGTGACGTAGGGCCGACTCAAGGAAAGGGCGTCGACGAACGTTCGTCGGGCGGCGACCTCGATCGCGTACGGGCTTTGGTGGAGCGGGAGGCGCCTCGGGCGGGGCAAGGCTGAAGTCGGGGCCTCGGCGGCCGGTGCCTCGGTCGGTGCGGGGGTGCGGTGTGCGCCTTTCGCGGGGGAAAGCCAAATGCAGATGGCGTGCAGCGCACGCACGATAAGGTCTGCCACGTTCCGTCAGCTCCAGATAGCTGGTGGGCCACGCCCCGGGACGGTTGCAGCCGTCGCCGGGGTCTTTTCGTGGGCGACCATAGCCCTACCTGTAAAAGCCTGTAAAGGGCTGTAAGTGCCTGTTAGGGGTTTGGGGTGGTGGGTCGGCCGGATACCGTCGGCTCATGAAGTACGGGCCCGATGACCAGGTGGAGCGGGATGCTCCTGCCGCGCCGTTCGAGCAACTCGCCGGCATCCTGCGGGCGCGCCTGGAGCGTGGCGACTGGAAGCCCAACCGGGCCATGCCCAGCGAAAACGCGCTGGCTGATCACTACGAACTGTCTCGGCCCACCGTGCGCCGCGCGCTTGCCACCCTCACCCAAGAGGGGCTCGTCTATGCCATTGCGGGCCGTGGGACCTTTGCCGCCGAGAGGGCTCCTCAAGCGCCTGGTGACGCTGCCGAGTGAGCAACGCGAAGGTCCCGTTCGACTGAGGGTGAACCCCAGGCGGACGGGACTTGTTGGGCCCCTTCTACAGGCTCGGACGGGGCTCCCGGGCAGTGATATGTGATCGACGACCACTGAGCCACGGCTCAGGCAGACAGCAAGAAGCCCTGTTGATCCCTATGGACCAACAGGGCTTCCCTCGTGTTTCGTGAGCGGCCGGAGCGGCTGGGGCCTACCTCCAAGCACTCAAAAGATCCCGGACCGAGGGGGCTTCCTTGTAGCGCTCGAAGCTGCCCAGCATGCCATCGAGAATGGCATTCAGTCGGGGTGAGGCGGTACTACGAGAAAGCTGCATTGCCCTGTTGGCCAAATGGGCGCCTCGGTCGACGTCTCCGGTGCCAACGTAGGCACCTGCCAACCAACTTTGGTACAGAGCAACCTCACGTGCGTGTGAATCGTCGTACGGAGTTGTCAGACCCTCCAGAACTGGGACCGCTTTCGCGGGCACCTTCAATTCAGTCCAGCACCTACCCGCCATGATTTGGGATTCGTCACGGTTGATCCAGTAAACCGTGTCCGGCTCCTCGACGGCCGTTTGGTCGCGTCGGTCGTGCGCGTCTGTGGAAATGCCCATTGCGTGGTCAACCCCCTGGGCGTCCCCAACGCGTGCACACGCCCATGCAAGCCGATCGGCTAGCACCACTTCGACCGCTGGGAGAACGTCGCGGGGGGCGTTCGTCAGAGAGGCGCGCGCGATGGCCACCCCTTCACGCGGATTTTCTGATGACGCCGTGATGTAAGAGAGTTCGGAGAGTGCGGTGGACGCGAGGGTTCGATTTCCGGCCTGATTTGCTGCTGCCGCAGCTGCCTGAGCCAGCTTGCGGGACTTCTCGAAATTCCCACTGTCGAAAGCGATCCAAGAGGAAAACTGGTACAGCTCTCCCAAGAGACTCAGCAGCGCGCGCGCTGTGGTCTCGCTATAGGTTCCGGTATTGGCAAGCCCGGAAAGTGCGTGTACCTCGGCTGCGACAAGGGGGAAAACGGCCGCGCTGCCGTTGTAGTCATCCAAGCGACGCAGGTCGACAAGGCGTTGTGAGAAACGATCAACGTCAGGCTGCCCCAGCCTGCGTCCCTGGGCGCTCGCGGGCGGTACAGCGATGGACAGCCCCAGCACGGTACTCGCGCCGATGAATGCTCGTCGGTCCACAGGATCAACCCCTTCCACGGCAGTGGTACCCGCTGGACGCGGGGTCTGATCACGGTAGCCGTACAAATCGATGTGTAGTACCTGTTCCAGGTAGGGGCGCCAATCCTTCGGCTCGGGGCCGTTGGGCTTCTCCCACCGTGCCACCTGGCTGCGGTGAAGCGCCCGAGGATGCCAACCGCGCGCGATGCTGAGCGCTCGCGCTAACCCCGCCTGACTCAGCCCAAGAGCTTCACGCCTCTCCCTGATCCACTCTCCGGTAGTCATCGCCTCGCCCCACCCGTGTCTACAACGTGTCTTCAACGTGTCTACACCCTGTCACCTAGTCAGCACCCTTGGCTGCCCCTTCACTTGAGATCGCTGCATCAAGTCAGTAGACCCACAGGCGAAGGGCACGGCACCCGACCATGACCAGCACGACCACCAACACCACCGAAACGTCCGACGACGTGGCGCAGCTGGCCATACAGCGCCGCCTCTACGGCGACTGGGCGTTACTCGTGTGGCGTCCGCGCGGCGGCTTCACTCAGCGACGCCATGTCGACCTTCGAGCCGTGGAAGCCGGGTTGAGGCGGCTGATTTCATGAAGCCCGCCATCGGCACCGTCGCGAAGGACACCCGCAACGGCAAGGTCGGCCGCGTCATGGATCACGTCGGCAGATACGTCCAACTCCGCCCCCTCAAAGGCGGCCTGGAGTGGGACGTGGATCCGAAGTACGTCGAACCGGCCACGGTTTCGGACGCGCTTTCTCCTGCCGTTGCTACGGCCAACGCACGGAGCCTACGGGGGACCTTGAAATGACGCGCGCCGTATACCGCTTCGTGAAGTACACGTCGCGCCAAGATCCGACAGTTGAGCCCGAGTACTCCGCAGAGTGCGTATCCGGAAAAGAGAAAGCCTGTGGGGAGAATTCTGGTATTCGCTCCCATCCGGCAGACGTAGAGGACTGGATGCGGGCCCACATGAAGGAAACACGCCACCTGCACTTCCGGCGCCGTATCGACGATTTCTCCGAGTTTATTCCGACGGACGGTCTTCCGGCTGAACTCGAACCCGCGAAGGTCGATCGGGTGACGCCGTGAAGCGGGTACACAAAGAGGTCGTGGTGGCGGGCGTATTGATGATCTCTGCGATGATCGGCGTGTGCGGATTAACGCTCGGCTTGGCGGCACGACTAACGCCATGAACTCCCACCCTGTCAGGGTGACGCCTATTGGCATCATCCCCCGATGTCGATAGCCCCCGACAGGGTGGGGCACCACGCCTTCCCCCACCGGTTGATGCGCCCCAACGTATCTCCGCAAGCCGGTGGGGGAAGGTGCACCCCTAGAAAGGTAATATGCGCCGCTTTCGCATCAAGATAATTACCGGAATCCTTTGTGACAGATGCGGTCAGGAATATAAACCGACCCCGGCGGGCGGCCTTGCATGCGGCTGCTGAAATCTGCCACACCCGATAAACCCCCTTCCCTCGCCGGTAGGTACATCCCCGTGTACACCCCACACCGGCGAGGGAAGGGCCATCTACCTGAAATGGATTAACACGGTGCCTCAGACGGATGACGCAGACGATGACGCGCTCCTGGAACAGATCGCAGATTTCGGAGCAGCGGCAAACGTCGCTCGAAACCCCGATGTTGACCCGCAGATTCAGGCATTGGCTCAAGCTACGGCGGAAAAGGCGGCTGCCGCGCTGAGCGACCAGCGCAAGAGCAATCCCTGAGACTCCCGTCCGGCTGAACGTACGACGGTGACAGCCGGACGGGCCAGCAACGGAACGCAACCGAAGAAGGAGAGTTCAAGGTGAGTGCAACCCTTCCCGCCCCCGAAACGGTGGCGGAGCGAGCGAAAGAGATCATGTCGGCCATTGAGGCCGACCCGGAGTTCGGCGCGTTCACGACTGCCGCGCTCAAGTACGACGACGCGTGGACGTGCTTCACCGGCTTCCCCGTCATCTCGAAATGGAACCTGGACGCCGACAAGCGACCGCTTCTCGCGGAAGGGCTTCGCGCCCTTTCCCTCAAGGCTGCCGTGTACGAAATGGGCGGCCAGAACGAGGGCATGACGGAAATCCCCGTCGCCGTTCCCGTGGACGAGATGATGCACGCGATGATCGCTCAACCGCAGATCCTCGCTCGCATCGCTGAACGGGTTGGCGTCTCGGTCATTCACCAGACCGACAAGGAGCACCACGACTACGCGCCCGGCGACTACACGCACACGGCGTACGTGGCCGCGTGGGGCGAACCGAACGAGCGCTACTGGGTCGGCCACACCGAAGCGAACCGCCGGCTCGAAATCCTGGGTGCCAAGTACGAGGCGGCGGGATTCAAGCGGTCCGGCAAGGAGCACTCGTTCGACTTCGCCGCCGCGTAGTCGCTAGTTCAACGCGCGGCGCAGCACCGTAAGAGGGTCAAGGTCCGGGAACTTACGCCGGATCTCCGCCGACGCTTGTGCAATGAGCTGATCGAGTAGGACCGGTGCTGCGCCGTAAAACACGTCGTGCAAGTACGGCACTAATTCGGAAGGGTCGGGCGGCAAATGCAACTCGGCGGTCAACGGTGCGTTCTCACTCTTGTACCGGGCAACCGGCAACCCGACCTTTTCCGGATGGACGCATACCGGCGTGCCCTCGGCCGTGTACCGGTGACCATCCGCAGGGTTGAACGGGCATTCCTTCGTGGGCCGCTCGAATACGTCGAACTGTCCTACGGGGAGACGGCGCGATGGGCAGATACCGCAAGCAAGGTGCAGAACGTCACCGTTCACGAAGGGCTCAGCCATAGAACGAGCCTAGCCCCCCACAGGGGCCGCAAGACGCCCTTTCCGGCTGTCCCGACTCTGGACAGGTCGAGCCGGTCGGAAGGGGTTCAGGGCCCTCTCACGCGGCCATGGGGAGCGCGCTTGAGAGGATGAGTGAGCCCCCTGACCCACCCGTACGCATCGGCAAGAAGGCAGAAGAGACACAAAAAGAAGCACAAGAAGGCGGAGGACGCCTACGGCCCCACGGGTCAGGCCGTGTCGCCCGCCTTTGCTTTCGCCGTTCTCTTGGGGACGGCCTCGTCGTCCCGCGTGCCGGCCGGTTCCTCCCGCAGGGTGAACCAGATCGTCTTGCCCTCGCCCCGCGGGTCCACCCCCCACTCCTCCGCCAGCAGGTCCATCAGGACCAACCCCCGCCCCGAGGACGCCAGTTCGCCGGGGCGGCGTTTGTGGGGGAGGTCGTCGCCCGCGTCGGTGACTGTGACGCGTAGGCGGCGGCCGGGGGCGGTGTCGTAGTGGCCGGTGGAGTTGTCGCGGATTTCGGCTACCAGGAGGGCGTCGGCGTCGGTGTGGACCAGGACGTTGGTGAGCATTTCGGAGAGGAGCAGGACTGCTGAGTCGACCTGGTCGGGGGAGGTCCAGTCGTGCAGGACCTCGCGCAGTTGCTGGCGGGCGCCCGCGATGCGCTCCGGTTCGGCCTGGGCGATCGTCAGCATGGTGCGGCGGACCACCGGCGGGCCGGTGTCACGGGCGCCGCGGGTTCGGGGCGGGGCCGCGCGGCCGACGAGGAGGACGGCTATGTCGTCCTCGCGGCGGTCGGCGAGCGGGCCCGGGGTGTGGTGCGAGGAGGGGCCGTGCACGGCCTGGACCAGGGCGTCGGCCAGGGGTTCCAGGTCGCCGTCGGGGCCGACGTCGTGTTCCTCCAGGATGCGGCGGATGCGGCGCCAGCCGGTGTCCAGGTCGTGGCCGCCGGTCTCGATCAGGCCGTCCGTGCAGATCAGCATCGTCTCGCCGGGCTCCAGGACCAGCCGGGTGGTGGGGTAGTCGGCGTCCGGGTCGACGCCGAGGGGGAGGCCGACGGCGGTGGGGCGGGCCAGGACGGTGCCGTCGGCCATGCGGATCGCCGGGTCGGGGTGTCCGGCGCGGGCGATCTCCAGCATGCCGGTCGCCGGGTCCACCTCGGCGTACAGGCAGGTCGCGAAGCGCGGGTCGCCCTTGTCGGCCCTTGCTCCGGCTCCTGCCCAAGCCCCGGCTCCTGCCCCGGCCCCGTCGCGGTCGCTGCCGTCGCCGTCGTCGTACGCCGTCATGCCGTGCAGGAAGCGGGAGGCGCGGGAGAGGACCGCGTCCGGGCGGTGGCCCTCGGAGGCGTAGGCGCGCAGGGCGATGCGGAGCTGGCCCATCAGGCCGGCGGCGCGCACGTCGTGGCCCTGGACGTCGCCGATGACCAGGGCGAAGCGGTCGCCGCCGGGCAGCGGGATCATGTCGTACCAGTCGCCGCCGACCTGGAGGCCGCCGCCGGTGGGGATGTAGCGGGCGGCCACCTTCAGGCCCGGTATGCCGGAGCCGAGGGTGGGCAGCATGGAGCGCTGGAGGCCGTCGGTCAGTTCGCGTTCGGTCTCGGTGGTGACCGCGCGGGTCAGCGCCTGGGCGAGCATCCGGGCCACCGTGGTGAGCACCGAGCGCTCGTCCGGGGTGAAGCGGACCGGGTACTTGAAGGCCGCCATCCACGCGCCCATCGTGCGCCCGGCGACCGTCAGCGGCAGGAACGCCCAGGACTGGCGGTCGAAGTGCGCGGCCAGCGGCCAGGACGTCGGGTAGGTGGAGCGGTACTCCGCGGGCGAGGAGAGGTAGACGGCGCGGCCGGTGCGCACCACCTCGCAGGCCGGGTAGTCGGTGTCCAGCGGCATGTTGAGGAAGGGGCCCTCGTCGCCGGGCTTCTGCCCGTGGTGGCCGATGACCGTGATGTGGTCGCCCTCCTGCCCGAACACCGCGAGCCCGTCCGGGGAGAACCCCGGCATCGACAGGCCCGCCGCGACCCGCAGCACCTCCTCCGTCGACCGCGCCTCGGCCAGCGCCCGCCCCGCGTCCAGCAGGAACGCCTCGCGGGAGCGCCGCCAGTCGCCGGTGACGGGGGTGCGCGCGGCGAAGTCGGGCGGGAGTTCGGTGACCTCCTGCATGGTGCCGACCAGGGTGAACGCGCCGGTGGTGGGGTCGCTCGTCGGCTTGGAACGGCTGCGGATGATCCGCACGACCCGGCCGTGCTCGTCCATGATCCGTACGCGCACCTCGGCGATGGTGCCCTCGGCGTGGGCGAGCCGGATGGTCGCGTCGCACTCGCTCCAGTCGACGGGGTGGAAGCGGGCCCGCAGTCCGGCCTCGTTCAGCGTCGCCGGTTCGGCGGGCAGGCCGACCAGCCGTGCGGCCTCCGCGTCGAGCACCACGGACCTCGCGCCCGTGTCCCACCGCCACAGACCGGTCGCGAGGGTGGTCAGGACCTCCCCCACGGCGGGCAGGGGCTCACCAGTGCGCATTGCCCCATTTAAGAAGATGTGGTGAGTCGCTGCCACTGTTGGTGTATGTGCCCGGTGTCGAGCGGGGGGCGGAGGTGGATTGCGGGCCCGGTAATGGCGGAGAGGCGATCATGATGCGGCCGGTACCCTAGTCCAGGCATGTTTCACGTGAAACATGACTCCCGATCCGCGAAGGCTGGATGAACGACGATGCATCGGTACAGGTCCCACACCTGCGGCGAGCTCCGCGCCTCTGACGTCGGCAGCGACGTCCGGCTGAGTGGCTGGCTGCACAATCGGCGCGACCTGGGCGGCATCCTCTTCATCGATCTGCGCGACCACCACGGCATCACGCAGCTCGTCGCCCGCCCCGGCACGGCCGCCTACGAGGCCCTCGACCGGATCTCCAAGGAGTCCACCGTCCGCGTCGACGGCAAGGTCGTCTCCCGCGGCGCCGAGAACATCAACCCCGACCTGCCCACCGGCGAGGTCGAGGTCGAGGTCGGCGAGGTCGAGCTGCTCGGTGCGGCGGCCCCGCTGCCGTTCACGATCAACACCGAGGACGGGGTCAACGAGGAGCGGCGGCTGGAATACCGCTTCCTGGACCTGCGCCGCGAGCGCATGCACCGCAACATCATGCTGCGGACGGCCGTGATCTCGGCCATCCGGCACAAGATGACCGCGCTCGGCTTCAACGAGATGGCCACGCCGATCCTCACGGCCACCTCCCCCGAGGGCGCCCGCGACTTCGTCGTACCGTCCCGGCTGAACCCGGGCCGCTTCTACGCGCTGCCGCAGGCCCCGCAGCAGTTCAAGCAGCTGCTGATGATCTCCGGCTTCGACCGCTACTTCCAGATCGCGCCCTGTTTCCGCGACGAGGACGCGCGCGCGGACCGTTCGCCGGGCGAGTTCTACCAGCTCGACGTCGAGATGAGCTTCGTCGAGCAGGAGGACGTCTTCCAGCCGATCGAGAAGCTCATGACCGAGCTGTTCACGGAGTTCGGCGGCGGGCGTCCGGTCACCTCGCCCTTCCCGCGCATCCCGTTCCGCGAGTCGATGCTGAAGTACGGCTCCGACAAGCCGGACCTGCGCGCCCAGCTCGAACTCGTCGACATCACCGACGTCTTCGAGGGCTCGGAGTTCAAGGCGTTCGCGGGCAAGCACGTACGGGCGCTGCCGGTGCCGGACGTGGCCGGGCAGACCCGGAAGTTCTTCGACGGCCTCGGCGACTACGCGGTCGAGCAGGGCGCGAAGGGTCTGGCCTGGGTGCGGGTGGCCGAGGACGGTTCGCTGACCGGCCCGATCGCGAAGTTCCTCACCGAGGCGAACGTCGCCGAGCTGACCAAGCGGCTGTCGCTGGCCGCCGGGCACGCGGTGTTCTTCGGCGCGGGCGAGTTCGACGAGGTCTCGAAGATCATGGGCGCGGTGCGGGTGGAAGCCGCCAAGCGCGCCGGGCACTTCGAGGAGGGCGTCTTCCGCTTCTGCTGGATCGTCGACTTCCCGATGTACGAGAAGGACGAGGAGACCGGGAGGATCGACTTCTCGCACAACCCGTTCTCGATGCCGCAGGGCGGGGCCGAGGCCCTGGAGAACCAGGACCCGCTTGACATCCTGGCCTGGCAGTACGACATCGTCTGCAACGGCACCGAGCTGTCCTCCGGCGCGATCCGGAACCACGAGCCGGACATCATGCTCAAGGCGTTCGCGATTGCCGGGTACGACGAGGAGACCGTGGAGCGCGAGTTCGCGGGCATGCTCCGCGCGTTCCGCTTCGGCGCCCCGCCGCACGGCGGGATCGCCCCCGGCGTCGACCGCATCGTCATGCTGCTCGCGGACGAGCCGAACATCCGCGAGACGATCGCCTTCCCGCTCAACGGCAACGCCCAGGACCTGATGATGGGCGCGCCGACGGAGCTGGAGGAGGCGCGCCTGCGGGAGCTGCACATTTCGGTGCGGAAGCCGCAGCCGAAGTAGAAGACAGCGGTCCGCTGAAGCGGGCTGAAGCGAGGGCTCGAAACCGACGACGGTTTCGGGCCCTTTCGCCTGCGCGCCGGGATTCACAGCTCATTCTCATGTTCATGACATCTTCACCGGCTCTAGCGTCCGGGGTCATGACGGATTCTCCATTCCCCCAAGAAAGAACCAAGGTGCCACGTCGTACGGTCCTGGCGGCCGGCGCCGGAACGATGGCCGCGGCGGGCCTGGGCGGCGCCCTCGCGGTGAACGCGACCGCGGCGGACGGTACGGCGGCGGACCCGGCCGCGGCCTCGACCGCCGCCACCGCCTGCTACCGGCTGACCTCCGAGACCGTCGAGGGGCCGTACTACATCGACGCGGACAAGCTCCGGCGGGACATCACCGAGGACCGCGAGGGCATCCCGCTCCTCCTCGGCCTCACCGTGATCGACTCCGTGACCTGCCGGCCGATCCGGAACGCGGCCGTCGACATCTGGCACTGCGACGCGGTCGGCGTCTACTCCGGCTACGAGGACCAGGGCAGCGGCGGCGGAGGCCCCGCCCCCACGGGCGAACCCCCGACCGGCACACCCACCGGCATCCCCACCGGCCCTCCCCCGGGCGGCGGCACCGGCCACCAGGAGCCGACCGACGACACGCGCTACCTGCGCGGCACCTGGCGGACCGACCGGCACGGCCGGGTCACCTTCAGGACGGTCTTCCCCGGCTGGTATCAGGGCCGTTGCGCGCACATCCACACCAAGGTGCACGTGGACGGCGAGTGGACCGAGGCCGGGTACGAGGGCGGCCACGCCTGCCACACCGGCCAGTTCTTCTTCTCCGAGGAGTCCGTCCTCGCCTCCGCCGAACGGGAGCCGTACGCCTCCAACACCACCACCCGCACCACGCTCACCGAGGACGGCATCTACGACCAGAGCGGCACGACGGGCGGCCTGCTGAGACTCCGGTACGACAAGAGGCACATCGGCAGGGGGGTCCGCGGCTCGATCACGGTCGGGGTGGATCCGGACGAGACGCATGACGGGCAGGACGGAGGTGGGGGCGGGGGCGGACCGGTTCCGTCGGTGTCGCCGTCAGCCTCACCGTCGGCGTAACGCCGGTCAGATGACCCAGAACAGCCCCATGCCTCCCAGGTAGGTGCCGCCCCCCTGCTTGAGGTTGACGGCGGATGCCGTGATCATGTGGGTGCCCGCCGCCTTGGGGCCCGAGGCGGAGCCCGGGAACACCCAGACCGCGCCGGTCATGTTGTCCTCGCCGACGCCGCTGACGAGGAGTTCCGGCTTGCCGTCGCCGTTGATGTCCCCGGCGGAGACCGTGGTGCCGAAGTAGTCGTCGCTCTCGTCGGCGCCCGGGACTCCCGCCGTGTACTGGGAGTAGGAGTACGCGCCGGTGCCCAGCGCACCCGAGGCCCGGCCCGGGATGACGGTCACCCGGCCGGTCCGCCTGGCGCCGCCGATCCCCTCGCGCGGGGTGCCGACGACGATCTCGTCGAGCCCGTCGCCGTTGAGGTCGGCCACCGCGACCGAGCCGCCGAAGTCGTCGCCCTTCTCGCTGGTGTCGGGGACGCCCGCGGTGTTCTGGGTGATCTGCGCGGGGACCGTGTCGGGGGTGATACCGGCCGCCGACCCGTGGTAGACGAGGACGCGACCGCCCAACGCGCCGTCCACACCGGTGACTTCGGCATCTTCGGGGTCGCCGACGACGAGGTCGTCGTAGCCGTCGCCGTTGACGTCCCCCGCGGCGGCGATACGGCCGTTGCCCTGGAGCTGCTTCCCGCTGTAGACGGCGCCGCCGCTCAGGTCGGAGAGGCCGACGGTGACGTGGGCTCCGTCCGCGTTGGTGGTGCCGCTGAAGTAGCCGAGCGTGACGCTCGCGACCGACCCGGTGTCCTGGTTGAGCCCGACGGAGCCGTAGCCGCCGCTGCGGCTGAACGGTCCGGAGAATCCCACGGCCCCGTCCCAGCCGGCGACCATCACACTCGCCTTGGTCTTCGTGCTGCCGGTGACGGCGGCGAGGTCGAGCCCGAAGTACTCGGGCTCGTCGGACGGCGAGGGCAGTTCGGAGGAGCCCAGCAGCCCGTACTTGCCGCCCCACATCACGGTGACCATGCCCGCGTCGGTCCCGGCGGCCGTGTCCTCGTAGGGCGCGCCGATGACGAGGTCGGCGTACCCGTCGTGGTTCAGGTCGGCGGTGGCGGTGGCGGCGCCGAACTCGTCGTCCTTCTCGGCGGTGCTCGGTACGCCCGCGCTGTTCTGCGTGATGGTCTTGCGGCGGGAGACGTCGGTCGTGGACAGCCCGGACTTGGCGCCGTAGAGGACGACGACCGCTCCGGCGTCTGTCTTCCCGGCCACGGTCGCGCCCGGCGCGGGCAGCACGGCGTCGCGGTAGCCGTCGCCGTTGAAGTCGCCGGGTACGGCGCCGTGCACGGCTGCCGCGGGGGTGGCGGGCAGCAGGGCGCCCGCCACCAGACCGGCGGCGAGGAGCGCGCGGGCCCCCCATCCGGTTCTTCGTCCGTTCCCCGTTGACACGTTGGTCATGTGAGTCCCCTCCACCCCTGGCGTACCGGCGGTACGCCGATGTCACGCGCGCAAGTGTACGGATGCGGGCGGGAGTTGCCATCGAGTTATCGAGTTCATCCATGTGAACCGAAATCAGCCCGGGGAATTCTGTTCAACTCATTGACCCGGAAGTGCCGCCTCCGTACTGTCCCCACGTACGTGATGAGAGTTCGCGTACATGAACGGCGAAGTGGGAGACAACGATGTCGCAACCCTCGGC
Organism: Actinobacteria bacterium OK074; assembly: GCA_001298575.1. Classification (GTDB taxonomy): domain Bacteria; phylum Actinomycetota; class Actinomycetes; order Streptomycetales; family Streptomycetaceae; genus Streptomyces. Next base: position 69,581 of record LJCV01000242.1, on the reverse strand, counting down.
GGAGAGCCCGGAGCGGGCGGCGGGGACGGTGGAGACCGTGGTGTCCGAGGTCGAGGGGCGGGCGGTCGGGAAGTTCCTGCGGCGGATGATGCCGATCCTGGTGCTGATGCTGCTGGTCAACCAGATGGACCGGACGAACGTCGGCTTCGTCCAGGACGAGCTCCAGGCGGACGTCGGCGTCAGCGCCGCCGCGTACGGCTTCGGGGCCGGGCTGTTCTTCATCGGCTACGCCCTGTTCGAGGTGCCGAGCAACATGCTCCTCGAACGCTTCGGCGCCCGCGTCTGGCTGACCCGCATCATGATCACCTGGGGTCTGGTGATCGTCGCGATGTGCTTCATCCACAACACGATGACCTTCTACGGCCTGCGGTTCCTGCTCGGTGTCGCCGAAGCGGGCTTCTTCCCCGGCGCCATGCTGTACATCACCCAGTGGCTGCCCGACTCCAGCCGCGGCCGGGCCACGGCCATCTTCCTCGGCGGCTCGGCCGCGGCCGGCGTGGTGACCGGGCCGATCACCGGGGCCCTCCTCGAACTGCACGGCGCGGGCGGCATCGCGGGCTGGCGCTGGATGTTCGGCCTGGAGGGCGTCTTCTCCATCGTCGTCGGCATCATCGCGGGCCTCTTCCTGGTCTCGCGGATCGAGGACGCGCGCTGGCTGAGCGCGGCGGAGAAGCAGGCGCTGCGCACGGCGGTCGCCCGCGACGAGGAGGTGCGCGACCGCGCGCCGAAGGTCTCCCGCCTCAAGCTCCTCGTGCACCCCCAGGTCCTGCTCCTGACCTCGGTGTTCTTCGCGACGACGCTCACCGGGTACGCGATCACCTTCTGGCTGCCCAGCCTGATCGAGGAGATCGGCGGCCTGTCGTCCTTCCAGGTCGGCCTGCTCGCGGCGATCCCGCCGGTCTGCTCCATCGTCGCCATGTACTCGATGAGCCACTTCACCGACCGCGCCCCCGACCGCCGCCCCTACCTCGCCGTCGCCCTCGTGGTCTCCGCGATCGGCACGTTCCTGGCCACGCTCGGCAACCCCTGGTGGGGCCTCGCCGCGATCACTCTCGCGGGCGTCGGCTCCAAGTGCGGGGCCACGCTGTTCTGGCCGATGGCCCAGTCCGGCCTCGACCTGCGGATCGCCGCGCCCGGCCTGGCACTCATCAACTCCCTCGGAAACCTGGGCGGTTTCGTCTCGCCCTTCCTCTTCGGGTACCTGAAGGACACGACGGGCAGCACGCACGGGGGGCTCTACATCCTGTCGGCGGCGTCGGTCCTGGCGGTGGGCGGGGCGATGCTCATTCGGCGGCAGGCGGACACGGCGGTGGGGAAGGGTTCCGGTTCCAGTTCCGGTTCCGGTTCTTCTTCGGGTGCCGGTTCTGCGTCCTCCTCTGCTCCTTCTACGTCTTCCGCGCCTTCCGTCTGAGGGTGACCGGTTTCGGGGGGCTCGTCGGGGCTCTCCGAAACCTCACCGCAAGCACACAGGTTTCCTGGATGGAGATCACAGCGCCATGTCGTGTCATAGGGACGAGCGAGGTGGTGAGACGGCCGCCGCGCGGACACCGTAGCGCCGGAGGAGGCCGAGAAATCATGGGATTCGCTGTGCTGATCGCAGTGTTGCTGATCGTCGGGGCGGTGGCCGGGATCGTCGTCCAGCGGCGCTCGGTGGGGCCGTACGCGGGGCCGGTGCCGGAGTCGGAGGAGAAGCCGGAGGAGAAGACGGAGGCGGCTGCGCCTGAAACCTCTGTGGCGCCCGACGGTGACGCCGAGGCCCAGGCCCGCCTCTGGTCCCAGCGGCTCGGCGGCAGCCTCGCCACCCTCTACGGCGCCCTCGACTCGGCCCTCGGCGCCAAGCTCGACCGTACGGCGGCGCAGGCGCTGGCCGACGCCGCCGAGCGCCGGGACGTGGCGGTCGCCCTCCTCCCCACGGCCGCGACGGCGGCGCAGTACGCGGAGGTGACCCGGACCGCGGTCGAGGGCCTCCACTACGTCCGCGCGGCCCGCACCGCCCTCGGCCTCGACCCCCCCCCCGCCCTCCCCGACCTGGGCACCCCGCAGATCACGGCCCGCGACGGCCGGGTCATCGTGACCGGCGAGACGTACGCGGTGTCGTACCGCCGGGGCGAGGCGACGCCGTACTACTACCCCGGCGGCACGCTCGCGGGCCGCCGGCTGCCCGGCGGCTGGTACAGCCGGGCGTGGTGGCGGGCACCACTGGCGACGACGACGGCGCCGCCGGCGACGGCGACGGTGGGCGGGGAGCAGGCGGAACCGGCGGAGTCGGCGGAACCGGCGGTCGAGGCGGGAGTGCTGACCGCCGGGCTGTGAGACCCGCGCGCCGAACTCCGCACTCGGCGCCCAGGAACCCGCTGAACTCCGGCCTCGGGAAAGGGATCTGCCAACGCCTCGCGAGTAGGCGTTTATGGGACGTAGGTCCCGGGCGGCTTGCAGGACGATGGTCCCATGGTGTTGTCCGGGTGGTTCTGTGATGGTGGGGAGCGAACCAGGAGTTTCCACATGGCGTGTTGTCCGGCCTGGTTACCGTCACGGAGGAGGGCCCATGACCGTACGCATCGATCCGGGCAGGCTCAGTCAGCTGGGCGAGGCCGTCGGCAGCACATTCTGTCTGGTGACCAATCCTCAGCTCGTCGACGAATTCACGGTGGTCCGCGACGCCCCGTACGACAAATACATGACCGTTTCTCTTGCCGAGGGCGACCGGTTCGAGGATCTCCTGGAGAAGGTCATTCCGGAGCCGGCCCACATTCTGGTGATTTCACCGGGCCAGTTCTTCCAGTCGCCCGATCCGGAACTGCTGGGCGGGCGCCGCAAGCTGTTGGCGATGGCGTGCAATTCGACGCCCACCACGATCACGGAGATAAGCCACTTCCTCGGCGTGATGGAACGGACCTCGGCCGCGGACCAGGAGGCGTTCTCCGACACCTTCTTCGAACTGGCCGAGGAGGCCAGGAGCCTGCAATACGTGGACATCACGTACGGCACCCGGGCCGTCCTGGAGCATCTCAGCGACGGGCTCGTGTGGAACCAGCAGGCCGGCCCGGTCGACTGGGGGGACCAGCAGATCGTTCCCGCCGGGGAGATCAGCGTGCTCCCCATCGAGATCACCGACTTCCACGAGGACCTGCACCTTCCGCTGGAGGGCGAACTCGTCCTGCGCGGCCATCCGATCCTGCACAGCGGAACACCCTTGTTCTCGCGGGTCGACCAGGCCCGGATCCACGGCGAGCTGGCGGCCATGCGCGAGCACGCGATCAAGGCCACCGTCGTACGGGGCCGGATCACCGCCCTGGAGGCGCTGAGCCCCGGTGCCGCTCCCGCCGTGGCGATGCTGGAGCACATGTTCGCCGTGGACTCCCGCTACCGCATCGTCTGGGAGATCGGCCACGCGCTGAACACCTCCCTCGACATGATGCCCGGCAACCACGCCATGAACGAGGTGTACGGCGGTACCGAAGGCTGTCTGCACATCGGCCTGGGACTGACCCCGTTCACCCAGTACCACCTCGACATCATCGTGCCCGGCACCCGCGTCCTGAGTGATCAGGGACCGGCTCTGATCGGGAACCCCTTGCTCCCCACCGAAGAGCGGGTCACGGAAACTCCCTGAGTCTCCCGAACCCGCAAAAGGACCGGGGTGGCATCACACCCGTACACCTAGCAGAAAGGAGATCGCCATGACCGAAACCAAGAAGATCGAGGTCAAGAAGAACGGCAAGTACCTGGGCACCCTGCTTGGCTGATTGCCTGGCCCTGTGGTGCCGCGACCTATGCGCCACCACAGGGCGTCCGGGGTCCCCTCGGGGAAACCTTCGGCGACATCTCCAGCTGCATCTTCAGTGACATCTTCAGTGACATCTTCAGTGACATCTTCAGCGACATTCGCGGTGACATTCGCAGTGACACTTTCGGCGATCGCATCAGAGGGCAGACATGCCGCCATTTGAGCTTACCGCAACGGACTTTCGGCAATTCGGCGAGCCGAGCGGGACATTCTGCTTGATCACCGGTGAGGCGGGTCGCGACACGTTCCGCTGCCGTCCCGGCGACGGATACCAGCGGGTCCTGCCGATGACCCTTCCCGCAGGAGCGGCCCTGGCCGACCTGCTGACGGACGAGATCCCCGCGGACGCCCACGTCCTGGTGGCCTGCCCCGGGCAGTTCCTCGACTCGCCGGCGCCGGAGGTACTGGGAAAGCGCAAACTCGCCGTCCTGCCCGCCGGTTCCACCCCGCTCACCACCGCGCAGGTCCGCTACTACCTCACAGCCGCCGCGCGCACGGACGCCGGGAGCCAGGACCTGGCCGCCGGGCTGTTCTTCGAGCGGGTCGAGCGGACCGACCGCCTGCTCGTCGTCGACGACGACACCGGCAGCGAGGCCGAGTTCGACCACACCGCCGGGGACTGCGTGTGGAACCAGCAGGCAGGAGTGCTCTCTCCCGGCGAGCAGCAGCTGGCGCCCGGCGGAAAGATCGGCGTGATGCCCGCCGAGATCAACACCTTCGACGCGAGCGCCCGACTCCTGGGCCTGAACGGGACGTTGACCCTGTCGGGGTGGCCCATCGTGCACCGCTCCGACGATCCCGGCGACGCGCCCGAACAGAAGCGGCTGTTCTCCGAGTTGGCGAGCCTGGTCGCGCACCCGGTCCAACTCACCGTCGTGGCCGGGGTGATCGAGGCGGTCACCACCGCCGACAGCGCGGCGGGGCCCGCCGTGGAGGCACTCGACAGGCTGCTCGGCGAGGATCCGCGCTACCGCGTCGTCTGGGAACTCGGCTTCGGCCTCAACACCGACATGGACGCGCTGCCCGCGAACTGCGGACCCAACGAGGTCTACGGAGCCCGCTCCGGCGTCGTCCACCTGGGCCTGGGGATCACGCCGCACACCCGCTTCGCACTCGCCTTCCTGTGCCCGCGCAGCTCGCTGCTGACAGCGGACGCGACCGCCGTACTCGGCCGCCGCCTGGACACCTACCGCGGGCGCATGAACCGCGTGTCCAGGGCGAGTTGCGGCTGTCACTGACCCGGGCCCGAGGGCCCACGCCGTACCGAGGAGAACCCATGAGCGTCCTGCCGGAACTGCGCAAGCGGGTCGACGACCTGCTCGACTCCTTCATCAAGGACTTCTACCTGACGGTCCCCTTCGCGCAGCACCAGCTGAACGCGGCGGAGATCCATCTCGACTACTACAAGCGGCACAACATCGAGACCATTCTGAGGCTGCGCCGCAAGCGCACCATCGACGCCCTGGCGCTGCGGTACTTCACCAAGGTCGACCCGGTGCAGGCCAAGGCGTGGGCGCACTACACCGACGACGAGATGCTGCACGACCGCCTCTTCGCGGCGGACCTCGCGAAGGTCGGCGTGGAGAAGGACGAGATCTACTCCACCGAACCCTTCATGGCGACCAAACTCCTCACCGGCTACCTCCAGTACGGCATGGAGTTCGAGGACAGCCCGATGAGCCTGATCGCCAGCGTGTACTTCGTCGAGTACGTCACCACCCGTACCCAGCCCGACTGGCTGGACAACCTGGGCAAGGTACTGGGCGAGGAGGAGGTCAAGGGCCAGCGTGCCCACGTCGGCACCGACCTCGACGACGGCCACGACGAATTCGTCTGGCGGGTCCTGGCCACCCTGGTGACCACGCCGGCCGACGAGGAGAAGGTCGTCGAGCACCTGCACAACGTCTACTGGCTGTGGAAGCTGTACTTCGTCGAGCTGCACATGCACACCGTCCTGGGCAAGCCCGGCATGGCGATCCCGCTGCCGACCCCGCTCGATGCCTGAGCCGCTTCGATGAGGCGGCGACCGGAGCCCGTTCGGCTCCCGGCCCGGCGGCAGCGCCCGCTGATCAGGGAGCTGCCGCCGGGCCGGGAGCTGTCCGCGGCCACGGAGCGGTGGCTCGTCCAGGGGCTGACCGCCGCGCTCCCCGACCTGCGCGTGGCCCGGCTCTTCGAGCTGCGGCGCGACATGCTCACGGACGCCGACCACCTCGTCTGCGCGGTGTCCGCCGAGGACGGCACCGCCGTCGGCCTGCTGGCCTCCTCCTGGACACACCTGCCCTCGGGACGATCGTGTCTGCATGTCACGGTGCAGTTCATCGGCGTCGGATACCGCCACGGCAGCATCTTCCGGCACAGCTGGGCCGCGCTGTTCGCCCGGCTCCGCGACGACGGACACGGCTTTCCCGACGTCGTCGCGCTCAAGACCTACAACCCCGTGGTGCACTGCGCGATGAGTGCCTTCGGCGCCCACCCGGAGATCGGCCTGTACCCGGCGGTGGCGTCCGTGGGCGCGGCCACCGGAGATCTCACGCCGGTGGCCGCCGCTCTCGTCGCCGAGGCCGCCGAGGCGGTGGCCCCGGGGGCCCGGTTCGACCGGGACCACGGCGTCCTGCGGGCCGTCGGCCGGCCGGCCGACCTGTACCGGCGGCGCCCCCTCAGCTCGGCACCGGACGTGGACGCCTACTTCGCCGCCCACGTCGATCCGGGCGACCGGCTGCTGTGCCTGCTGCACTTCAGCACGCCCGCGGCGAAGCAAGCGGTCCTGACCGCACTGGGAGTGTCATGACAACCGCGTTTCCACCGACCTACGCGCAGGCGCGGCACGACTTCCGCAGCGCGGCAGCACGGCGGGGAGCCATCCGGCGCACCTTCCCCCTCCCCGGACACCGCGGCCCGGACGGCGGTGAACTCGGCGTCGACACCGCCTACTTGGGACCGGAGCGGCCCGACCGGCTGCTGGTCACGGTCTCCGGTACGCACGGCGTCGAGGGGTTCGCCGGATCCGCCTGCCAGACCCAGCTCCTGCTCGGTGAGGGGCTCGCCACCGCCACGGACCCGACCGTCGGTTTTCTGCTGGTGCACGCGCTCAACCCGTACGGATTCGCCTTCCTGCGGCGGGTCAACGAGGACAACGTCGATCTCAACCGCAACTTCGTCGACCACGACGCCCCACCCCACAACGACGCCTACGACCAGGTGCATCCGACGCTGCTGGACGGCACCGGCACGCCCTCGGCGGACTTCGTCGCACGACTGCTCGACCTCTCGCGCACCCTGGGCCTACGCGCCTTCCAGGAGGCGGTCAGCCACGGCCAGTACCGGCACGGCGACGGCCTCTTCTACGGGGGGCGCGCGGCGGCCTGGTCGCACCGCGTGCTCCGCGGCATCGTCGCGGAGCAGGTGGCCGGGGTCGCCCGCGTCGGCTACATCGACCTGCACACCGGTCTCGGCGCACGGGGCGTCGGCGAGCCGATCTTCCGAGGAGGGCGCGATCCGGGTGCCCGTACCCGGGCCCGCGACTGGTACGGGCCGGAACTGACCGACTCGGACGAGGGCACCTCCTCCTCCACCCCGATCGTCGGCAACACCGCCACCGCCGTCGCGGACGGGCTGACCGGGGGTGAGGAACTCACCGCGATCACGCTGGAGTTCGGGACGCTGCCCGCGCCGGAGGTGCTGCTCGCGCTGTGCGCCGACAACTGGCTGCACCTCGGCCTCGATCCGGTCGCGGCGTTCGGGGCGCGGGAGAAGGGGCTGATCCGGGATGCGTTCTGTCCCGACGACGAGGTGTGGTGTGGGCGGGTGTTGGGGCGGGCGCGGGAGGTGTTCGGCCAGGCGGTTGCGGGGCTTGCGGGCGCGTAAGGGGGTGGGCGTTCGGGTGCGTTGGCGGCTGCGGGCCGGTGGGGGCTGGTCGCGCAGTTCCCCGCGCCCCTAGAAGCAGGGGCTGCGCCCCGCTTCTTCAGGCCCGCGTCCGTACTCCCGCGTCCGTACTCCCGCGTCCGTACTCCCGCGTCCGTACTCCCGCGCCCCTGAAAAGCCGGGGCGCAGCCCCAGGCTTTTAGGGGCGCGGGGAACTGCGCGAGCAACCACGACGGACCCGCAGTCGCCAACGCACCCGCACCCGCCCCCCCGTCACGCGGACTTCGTGGCGACGCCTACGACGGCCATCCTCGGGAGCGTGGCGGTCCACAGGTCGCGCCGGGGGTCGTGGCGGAGGGTGAACTCCGACGGGGCCGTGTCGGCCCGCGAGTGGTGGAAGATTTCCTTGGCGCGGTCGATGACCCAGCGGTCGGCGTGCGGGCCGTACGCGTCCTGGATCTCCACGAGGCCGTACATGTCCGAGAGATAGCGGCCGAGCGCGAGTTCGGCCTGGTCCGCACGAGGCGCGGTGGCGACGTAGGGGTCGGCCATCTCGATCACGTCGACGCGCCCGAAACCCGCCCCGACGAGACAGCCGCGGATCTCCTCCCGGGTGAAGTGCTCGAACTTGTGCCCGGTGCGCGAGTACCGGTCGACGACGTCGGTGAACCAGGTGTCCATCGGGGATCCGACCAGGAAGTCGTGCAGTACCGCGACCCCGCGTGGCCGCAGCACCCGGTAGGACTCCCGCGCCAGTTGGACCCGGTGGTGCGGAGCGATGTGGTGCGAGCCGTAGGCGATCAGCACGCCCTCGACCGAGTTGTCGCGCTGGAGCATGAAGTCCGCGCGCTGGAGCAGGGCCGGGTAGTTCGACTCCCAGGCGGCGCGCACCATGTAGGGCGAGACGTCACAGGTGAGGATGGAGAGGTCGGCCAGGCGGAGCAGGGCCGCCACGCGCTGGATGAGCCCGTCGCCGCCGAGCACGTCGACCACCGTCTTGCGGGAGGTGTCGCTCCCGGCGCGGATGTAGCCGAGCAGCTGCGCGATGCCCGCCGCGCGAGCCCGGACGTTGTGGGCCTGGGCCCGGAGGTAGGACGCGCCCCGGCCGTGACTCGTCGTGTCGCCGAAGTCGTCCTCGAACGGCTCCAGCCCCGCGAAGTCCTGCGCCCAGCTGCGGGCACGCTCCACGTCGAGGCGGCCGTAGAGGTCGGGGTGGTCCCGGCGGATGCGGCCGAGGTGCCCGTCCATCTCCCCGCTGGTGAACCGGGTCCCCCTCACGGGCGATCACTCCTCGCGCCGGACACCGGGCCGCCTGCTCCGCCGTCCAGGAAGAGGGCCAGCGCGAGGGCCATGTGTTCGATCTCGGTGGGATCCACGCTCTCGTTGGGGGCGTGGATGAGGCACTTCGGTTCCTCGACGCCGAGCAGGATGATCTCCGCGTCCGGGAAGGTCTCCTGGAGGGCCACGCAGACGGGGATGGAGCCGCCCTGGGCCACGGTCTTCATGTCCTGTCCGAACGCGCGGCCCATGGAGTCGGCCAGCAGGGCGTAGGCCGGTCCGTCGGTCCTGGACCGGAAGGGCCGGCCGGTGTTGATGTCGGAGAACGCCACGCCGATGTTCCAGGGCGCTATCTCCTCCAGGTGCTTGCGCAGCGCCTGCCACACGACGTCGACGTCCGACCCGTACGGGATACGGACGTTGAGCTTGACGCGTACCTCTGCCTGGACGGCGGGTGCCGAGCCGACGACGTCGGGGCAGTCGATGCCGACCACGGTCAGGGCGTGCCGGGCCCAGAGCATGTCCGCCACGGTGCCGCTGCCGGCCAGCGCCACCCCGGGAAGCACCCTGGCGTTGCGGCGGTACCGGTCCTCGGGATAGTCGCCGCCGTCCCACCGCCCCGTGTCCTGGATCCCGGGGATCGTGGTGTCCCCGTCGGCCGAGTGCAGCGTCGCGAGCATGGCGACCAGCGCGTTGATCGGATCGGGGGCCGGGCCGCCGAACGTTCCGGAGTGCACCGGGCCCGACAGCGAGCGCAGGGTCATGGTGACGTGCAGGGAGCCGCGCAGGTGCGTGGTGGCCGTGGGCCGGCCGATCTCGGCGTTGCCGGTGTCGCACACCAGGACGGTGTCGGCCGCGAGGAGTTCGGGGTGCCGGCGCACGAAGGCCGACAGCCCGCCGGTGCTCTGTTCCTCGGATCCCTCCGAGACGATCCGGACGCCGACGTCGAGGTCCTCGCCGAGCGCGCGCAGAGCCGTCAGCTGCATCACGATGTTGCCCTTGCAGTCGGCGGCGCCGCGCCCGTACCAGCGCCCGTCCCGCTCGGTGAGCGTCCAGACCGGGGTGTCCCAGGCCCCTTCGTCCAGCGGCGGCTGGACGTCGTAGTGGCTGTAGAGCAGGACCGTGGGGGGGGGGGGGGGAGCGGGCCGGTGGCCCAGGACCGCCATGCTGCCGTCCGGGGTCTCGGCCAGGCGCATGTCGGCGATGCCCGCGGCCGAGAACATCTCCGCGACGGCGTCCGCCGCTTGGCGGCAGCCCTCGGCGGGGAACTGCCGGACGTCGGCCACCGAGCGGTGCGCGACCAGCACCGCCAGGTCGTCCCGGGCCCGGTCCATCAGGCGGCCGACGCGTTCGATGAGTTCCTCGGCAGGCATGCCGTCTCCTTGCTCGGGCCCCGACGGGGGCGCTCGGCCCCCGGCGGGGGCGGGATTCGTGCGCGTGGACGTGCGGGATCAGCGGGCGCCTCGCCCCCGGCGAGGACGCCGGTGAGGTCGGTCGGCGCCTCGTTCGGCGAGGACGCCGGTGAAGTCAGCCGGCCCCCCGCTCGGCCAGGACGCCGGTGAAGTAGGAGCGCCCGAGCCGTACGCCCACCGTGGAGAGCAGGCCGACGGCCGCGAGCAGCGACCAGAACACCGGCAGCGCCCCGTGGTCGGCCGCCAGGCCGAAGCCACCGCCGATCAGGCCGCCGATCATGCCGCCGACACCCCAGGCCATGGTGGAGAAGCCGAGGTAGAGCCCCAGCCTGCCCGGGGGAGCGAGACCGGCGGCGATGGCGTCCACCACCCCGCAGAACAGTGACTCCCCGATGGACGTCACGATGACGGCCGCGACGATGGGCGCCAGACCGCCGAACACGCACAGCAGCCAGCCCCCGCCCAGCACGAGCCCGGACAGGGCCAGCACGTTGAGGCGCCCGACCGATCCGTAGGTGTCGACCCGGGAACCGATCAGCGTGACCGTGGCCATCACCACCACGGCGTTGCCCGCGGTCAGGAAACCGACCAGGTCCGGGGAGAGGCCCTGGTCCACGACGGTCAGGGGCAGCGCCATCCGGTACTGGGTGATGAGGAACCAACCGCCCACCGCCAGACCGCAGTAGAGCATCAGCGGCCGGTCGCGCAGACCGGCCAGCAGCGCGTCGACCCGGATCGCTCCGGGGGGCGGGACGGGCATGCCGCGCAGCAGGACCAGGGTGGCCACGGCGAAACCCGCGTGCAGGGCGGCGGCCACGACGAAGCCGATCCAGATGACGTTGCCCGCCATGAGCGCGGTGCCGATCAGCGGACCGATCAGGGCCGCTCCGTTGATCGAGACGTAGTAGCGGCTGAGGTTGGCCGCGAGGCCGCCGGACTTGCTGGCCGCGACCAGGCTGCGTGATCCGTTGTTGTTCAGCGATCCGCCGAAGCCCAGCAGCGCGGCGGCGAGTATCCAGAGCGAGAAGGAGCGCCCCGCGGCGACGAAGCCCAGGTAGGCGGCGGCCTCGATCAGCAGCCCGAGGGTGAGCACCCGGGAGGCGCCGAAACGGTCGCTCGCCCAGCCGGCGAGCACACCCAGCCCGCGCCGGGTGAACTGGAGCACGGCGAACATCACGCCGGTCTCCAGGCTGCTGAACCCGTTGGTCTCGGTCAGGTAGATGGCCAGGAAGGGGATGACCATGAAGAAGCCGATGTTGGTCATGAACCGGCCCAGGATCACGACATAGGCGGGTCCCCTTCCGTTCGCGAAGTCCTCCCTGCCGGTCTCCGCGGGGGCGACGAGGCCCTTCTTCGCCGCCGCCGGGGAGTCCTCACCGACCGACATCGGCTGTCCCGGGGCTCGTGCGGATGGTGACGCTCGTGCGAATGGTGATGAGCGATGCCGCCAGCTCCGCCGCGTCCTGCGCCGAGCGCGTGTCTACGGCGGCGGCGACGACGTAGCCGATCCGGTTCCAGGAGTCGCCCAGCTCGCTCACCTCGTCGCCGACCGCGCAGAGTTCACCGACGCGGATCACTCCGGCGACGGCCAGGGCGTCGGCCACGCCGTCCACCGCGACGACCCGGCCCGGGTCGGCTCGCAGGAAACGGATCGCGGCCCCGCCGCCGCGCCCCGGGGTCTCGGGCGGGAGTTCCCCGAACGCCAGGGTCGTCACGGCCCCGGAGAGCATGTCGAACCCGGTGGCCAGTTCCACCAACTCCCAGATCTGGCCGCCTCCTTGGCGGGCGTTGACCTCGATGACCGTGGCCGCGCTCCCGTCCTCGGACAGCATCACCTCGGTGTGGGCGGGACCCCACAGGTACCCGATCGCGTCGAGCGTGCGCAGCGCGGTCGCGGTGACGACCTCGCGCTCGTCGCCCTCCAGCACGGCGGGGAGCTCGTGGCCGATCTCGACGAAGTGGGGCGGCCCCGAGGTGTGCTTGCCGGTGACGGCCAGCACCCGGTGCTTTCCCTCGGCGCTGAGTGTCTCCACGCTGAACTCCCGGCCGGTGAGGAACTCCTCGGCGAGGACCACCGCGGCGGCGGCCCGCGCGGGCCATCCCCAGGCTCCGCTGGAGCCCGCGGTCCACGCCCAGGCGGCGGCGAGTTCGGCCGCGTCACGGACCAGGTGGATGCCGGTGCCGCCGTTTCCGCTGACCGGCTTGAGGATCATTCCCGCCGGGCAGGTGGCGAGGAACCGTCGGGCCTCCTCGACGTCGGCGCAGACCCGGTGCGCCGTCGTGCCGAGACCGCGCTCGGCCAGCAGGGCACGCATCGCCGCCTTGTCCTGGGCGTACCCGAGTGCGGCCGGCGCGTTTCCCCTGACGCCCAGTGCGGCGGCGACGGCACTGACCGGCGAGAGGGAGAGTTCCGTCAGGCCCAGTACCGCGTCGACCGGCCGCCTCGCGTGGATGTCGCGGGCGACCGCCAGGAGGTCGTCGGCCGTGGTGAAGTCGGCGTCGACCACCCGCAGGGCGAGGGACTCCTCCAGGGCCCGGTCGCCGCCGGGACGGTGGACGACGGTGAGGGCGACCGGCAGACCGAGGAACTTGCTCAGCACATCCGATCGTGGACACACCAGCAGAAGATGGGGAACCGCCTGCCGCTCAGGTCGTGGGCGAGCCCGATTCGATGTTGCAGGCATTCCAGGTCCTCTCCAGTTCCCGTATCCGAGCGGAGTCCTTTTCGATGGCTTCCCAGTCCGGTGCGCCCTGGATGACCCAGCCGAGGCTGGTGGTGACGTCGTTGGTCATCGGAACGTTCGTTCCTTCCGACGGAATGGCCATGCTGTCCACCGTCGGCAGGCTCCGGATCGGTTCGAGGACGTCCATCCGCCGCACCTCGCCGGCGAAGTCCGCGCAGAGCCACAGCGTCCGCACCTCCATGACCAGGTCGAACGACGGGGTGAACGCGCCGTCCAGCAGGTGCCGTACCGTGCGTTCGATCTGGTTGTCACCGGTGGCCAGCGAACCGGAGAGCATCATGCAACTGCCCGAGTAGCGGGCCGCGAGCTCCACCAGACGCGGGCCCGCGGTCGTCATGATGACCTCGGCGTGCGTGGATCCGTTGCGGATGCCGACGGCGTCCGCGGCACGTTTCACGTAATCGGCGAGCACCGCCATGTCGGGATGGTCCGGCGGGAGGAAGTCGGCCACGTCGTAAATCCCAATCCGGGTGCCGCGGTCGTGCTTCGCGTAGACGCACGCGTCCACCAGACCGTGCCGGCCGTCGACGGAATAGAGATCGACGATGTATTCGAGACCCTCCAGGTATTCCTGGACGATGACCGTGTCGTTGCGGAGGTTGAATCCGTTGACCCGTCCCATGATGAGGTCGAAATACGGGCGCCAGTCCTCTCCCGCGTCGACGAGATGCACATTGTCCGTGCCGGCGCTGGCGGGCGGTTTCACGATCAGTGGTTTTCCGGCCATACCGGTGTCCTGGATCCAGCGGGCCACCGCCTCCGGATCGTCCGTCGAGATCGTCTTCGGCGCGGGCACACCGGCCCGTTCGAGGGCCTCGATCATGTTTCCCTTGTTGCGTTGGTCGACCGCGGTTCCCGGCACGTTTCCCCGCTCGGGCATGAGTGCGTCGACCAGGTCCGCCGCGAGTTCGACCCCCGCCTCGTTCTCGGCGACGATCCCGATCGGGTCGTAGTCCCTGACGACGGCGAGAATGCTGTCGAAGTCGCCGTCGTAGAAGTGCACGGCCTCGAAGTCCTCGGGGTGCCACGTGGACTTCTTGACGAACTTCTCCAGGGGAACGGGGGTGCTCATGACGGCCACCGGAATCACCCCCCGTGCCCGGAAAGCGCTGGAGAACCCTCGATTGTCGCCGGCCCGCAGATGATATCCGTCGACCACGACCACATAGCGCTGCATTCCCACTCCCAGCTGGAGAGGCGAGCCCTTGGCCGCCTCGTCCCATATTTGTCGCCCTCCTAGTCTGCGCGGAAAAGGTTCCGGCCGACAGTGACAAGAGGGACCAAGAGTCTCGAATTCCTGCCACGCGGGAATCCAGGGGTGATTTTCGGGGGCGCGCGGGGCGGCGTAGGGTCGATGTGTCAGGTCGCGGCGGTCGACGGCAGGGCCCGGAGGTGAGCGGCACCGTGAGCGGGACACCACGTGGGCGCTTTGATCCCGATCCAGATCCAGATCCAGATCCAGATCCAGATCCAGATCCAGATCCAGATCCAGATCCAGATCCAGATCCAGATCCAGATCCAGATCCAGATCCAGATCCAGATCCAGATCCAGATCCCGATCCCGATCCAGATCCCGGAGCCGGCGCCGCCGTCCCGCCGCTGGTGGCCGAGGACGCCGAGTGCCGGGTCTGTCCGATGCGGTACGCCGACACCACCCCGGCCGCGGCCGTGCGGATGATCCGCTCCTTCCCGCCGCGCTACCGCCGGGCGGTGGAAGGGCTGACCGACGCCGGCCTTCGCCGACGCCCGGACCCGCGGACCTGGTCGGCCCTGGAGTACACCTGCCATGTCCGCGACGTGTACGAGGTGTACGGCGAGCGGCTGGTCCGCGCCCTGACCGAGGAGCGCCCGGCCCTGGAGCCGATGCGGAACGAACGGCGGGCGCGACGCATGAACTACGACCAACAGGCCCTGGACGACGTGCTCGACGCCCTCGCCCGGCGGGCCGCGCACTTCGCGACGCTGGCCGAGTCGGTCGGCGCCGAGCAGTGGGCGCGTACCGTGACCCGCCTGCCCGGCGAGGAGCGCACCGTGCTGTGGCTCGTCCGGCAGGCCGCCCACGAGGGCCTTCACCACCTGCACGACATCACCCGCATCACCCGCACCGGCACGGCGATGCCCCGCCGCGACGACTGACCTCCCGCTTCGGGGCCGAGCCGGGAACCCCTACGGGACCGGGTCCCCACCGACCCCGAGGGTGTCCCCGGCGACGGAGTCGGCGGTGAGGAGGACGCCGCTGTGCGGCGAGTGGTGTTTGCCGACCAGACCGGGTATCCCGTCCTGGCCCGGCGCGGTGGACGGATAGAGCAGGTCGTGGATCTCCTGTATCCGCGCACCGGCTTCCTCCTTGGGCAGCAGCACCTCGTCGACTCCGCCCTCGCGGTGCAGCGTGCTCAGCAGGCACAGGTCGGGATGGGCCTGTGGGGCGCCCGGTCGGCCTTCGCAGGTCAGCGTGGTGTCGGACACCATGAGGTACGGGACGCCCAGATGCTCCACCCGCGTGAACGCCACGCCGTCGGCGACGAGTGCGGCCTCTGCCATGTCACGCCGCTCGGCGGAGGTGAAACTCCACACCGCCTCCTTGCTGTTGAGGATCACCGCGTCGACGGGTGCGATGTTCGGCCCCACCGTCGTCGATTTACCGCTGTCGACCGGGAAGGGACGGCAGCAGAGCACCGTACCCGTGCGCTCGGCCCAGACCACGGCGGCCTCGTTGACGGCCTTGGCCCCCGACCGGGACATCCGCTTCGCGTCCGCGTAGTTGATCTCCGGCAGCGTCGAGGTGTTGGCCACCTTGTACGGGTCCGCGCTGCAGATGCCCGGCACGTTGGAGAAGAGTTCGCAGACCTCGGTTTCGAGCGCGGCGGCGACGGCCACCGCGGTCAGGTCGGAACTGTTGCGGCCGAGCATGACCGTCCGACCGTCCCCTTCGTAGGCCGAGCCGCCGGGAATGATGACGACGGGACTGCGCCGCAGCGCCTCGCGCAACGGGACGGGATTGACGGTGATCAGTGTGGGCCGGTCCGGGAGGCCGGTGGCGACCACGCCCGCCTCTCCCGACCACATGGCCCTCGCCGGCATGCCGATCTCCTCCAGGGCGCCGGCGAGCAGGGCGACACTGACGGTCTCCCCGCTGGTCAGGAGCATCGTGGACACGTGCGCCGAAGCATGCGGCGCCACCTCGTCCAGGACCTCCTGCAGTTTGCCCGTGGTGCCCGACATGGCGCTGACCACGACGACCACGGGCTTGGCGTCGACCGTGACGCGCGCCGCCACGTATCGGGCCACTTCGGCGTAGCCCTCCAGTTCGGCGAGGAGCGAGCCCCCGAACTTCAGGACCGCCGGAGATCCGGTTCCGTTCATCGGGGGGTGGTCCCTCCGTTCAGCCATCCGTACCGCACGGCCAGTTCCACGGTCCGCACGGTGTTCAGCGCGGCACCGACCCAGAGGTTGTCGGCGACGATCCACAGCCACAGGGCCTGCGGATCGTCCGGATCCACCCGGATCCGGCCCACGTGGACCATGGCCCGGTCCTCGTCGTCGACGCACGCCGAGCGGGGCATCGGGTAGGCGGGAGCCGGGTCGGAGCGCCGGTAGACCTTGAGTCCGGGCACCACGGCGAGCGCGTCCTCGACCTCCACGGCGCTCACCGCCTCGCGGAGCCGGACGCGGACGGCCTCGGAGTGGCAGTGGAACACCGGAACCCGGACCGCCGTGGCACTGATTCTGAGCTGGGGCAGCCCGAGGATCTTGCGGGGTTCCGCCGTGAGCTTGCGTTCCTCGTGGGTGAAGCCCGTGTCGTCGGTACGGCCGATCTCCGGGACGAGGTTGAACGACAGCGGCTGGCCGAAGCGGCCGGGTTCCTCCTGCGGGGACTTGGGGTCCGCGAGGAAGTCCGCGGACGCCTCGGCCAGTTCGGCCAGCCCCCGCAGTCCGCCCCCTGACGCCGCCTGGTAGGTGGAGAGCACGACCTCCTCCAGTCCGGCCAGCGCGTGCAAGGGGGCCAGTACGCGGACGAGTTGGATGGTCGAGCAGTTCGGGCTGGACACCAGGTTGCTCGCGGGGCGCTCCGCCAGCGCGTGCGGATTCACCTCCGGGACGACCAGGGGAACATCGCCGCGCATGCGGAACGCGGAGCTGTTGTCCACCACCAGCACTCCCGCCGCGGCGAGGCGGCCGGCCTCGCTCTGGCTGACCTCGGCCCCGGCGCACAGGATCGCGGCGTCCAGCGACTCGGGGTCCAGCTCCGTGAGGGTGGTCACCGGGTCCAGGGGGAGCGACAACCCCAGTTCGGGGCCGAGGTCCAGGCCGGCGCTGTGCGCGGAGGCGACGGGGACGACGCGCTCCAGCGGGGAGGAGGTCCTGTCGAGCAGAGCCAGGCACTCCCGGCCGACAGCTCCGGTGGCACCGATCACGGCGAGGCTGATCATGCTGATCCTCTCTTCTGTTGTGTGCGTTGGTGCGCGTCGTGCGTCATGAAGCGCCGATTCCGTCGGCGCTCCGCCGGCCCGCTGTCAGCGCGGCGCCGGATCCCTGAAGGTTCTGCGGTAGGCGCGCGGCGACGTTTCGAGGCTGCGGGTGAACTGGTGCCGCAGGGCCGCGCCGTTGACGAAGCCCGTGCGGGCGGCGATGGACTCCACGCTGGCGTCGGTGGTCTCCAGCATCCGCCGGGCGATCAGCGTGCGGCGTTCCAGCAGCCAGCGGTAGGGGGTCGTGCCGGTCTCCCGGCGGAAGTGCCGGGAGAAGGTGCGGGGGGCCATCCTCGCGTGGGCCGCGAGCTTGTCCACCGTCAGTTCCTGGTCGGCATGGAGTTCCATCCAGTCCAGGACCTCGCGCACGCCTCCCGCGTAGCAGGACGGCAACGGGCGTTCTCCATACGGGAGTTCGCGGACGACGCCGTAACGCCGCGGGTCGGTCAAGGTCTGCGGGGCGGTCATCAGGCGCTCAGCGATGACTCTGCGAGGGCTATGGCTCCGCCTCGGATGGCGATCACCACGGCCTGGGTGCGGTCCGCCGCGCCCAGTTTGGAGAAGACGGCGGACAAATGGTTCTTGACCGTCTTCTCGGAGATGTGCAGCACACTGGCCGCCCGCCGGTTCGACATGCCGCCGCCGATGGACAGCAGGACCTCGAACTCACGGGGTGTCAGCTGGTCGAGGGCCTGACGGCAGACCTGGTCCACCGCGGCGTCGAAGTGCCGCAACGGGTAGGGGGCGGGTGCCGTCGGCGATCCGCTGTCCAGGATCGACTGGATCAACGCCAGGGCGGAACGCAACTGGTTCGCCCCGCTGACGAGTTCGGCGTGCAACTGCTCGCTGAGCGCCGCGCAGCAGTGCTCCGGTGCCTCGTGCGCGGGCGCGGCGACCGCGAGCGGCGCCGGCGTTCCCCTGCTCCCCTGGTAGGGGCCGAGTCCCGCCCTGTGCGTCTGACGACTGGCACGCATGTGCCCCTCCGTGGGTTGGACGTTCCTGGTCATCGGCGAGGTGTCAGGTCACAGCTGTTCGAATGGCCACGGTTTTGCACCGGCTGTACTCGCGCAGCGCCTCGAAGCCTTTTTCGACACCGATCCCGGAGCGTCGGTAGCCGCCGAACGGAAGCTCCACCCCGCCTGCCGCGCTGTAGTTGTTCACGAAGACCTGGCCCACGCGCAGTTCGCCCGCGAGGTGGTGGGCCGTGGCCAGGTCACGCGTCCAGATCCCGGCGCCCAGCCCGTAGGTGGTGTGCTCGGCCAGGCGCACCGCCTCGGCCGGCGTGCCGAACGGCGTCACGCACAGGACGGGGCCGAAGATCTCCTCGTTGAAGACGGTGTGCTCCGGCGTCACCTCGGTGAACAGGGTCGGCTCGACGAAGAAGCCGTCGCCGTACCGCGGTCCCACGGGTGTCCCGCCCCCGGTGACGAGGTGGCAGTCCTTCCTGCCCTGCTCCATGTGGTCCAGGACCCGCAGGCGCTGTTTGGCGGAGATGAGCGGCCCCATGTCGGGATCGCTCGCTCCCGGGCCGATGCGCAGTGAGCGGAACGCGTCGGCCAGCCCGGACACCAGCTCGTCGTGCACGGACTCGTGGACGAGGAGACGGCTGCCCGCCGAGCAGTTCTGTCCGGCGTGCTCGGTGATGGATCCGACGATCAGCGGCAGCGCCGTCCCGATGTCGAAGTCGGGAAGGACGATGTGGGGCGACTTGCCGCCCAGCTCCAGGGTGACGGGCACGATGTTGTGCGCCGCCGCGATCATGACGAGTTCGCCGACCTCGCGGGAACCGGTGAAGGCGAGGTGGTCGACGTCCGGGTGGCCGGCGAGCGCCGCGCCCGCCTCGTCCCCGAAGCCCGGCACGACGTTCAGCGCACCGGGCGGCAGGCCGGCCGCAAGCGCCAGTTCGCCCAGGCGCAGGGAGCTGAGCGAGGCGTCCTCGGCGGGTTTGAGCACGCAGCAGTTCCCGGCCGCCAGGGCCGGTGCGACGGTTCTGGCGGCCACCTGGAGCGGATAGTTCCAGGGGATGATGTGCCCGCAGACGCCGTACGGCTCCCGCAGGGTGAAGGCCAGCAGGTCGGCGTCGGCCGGCAGGGTCTCGCCGTGCAGGGCCTCGACGGTGCTGCCGTAGAACTCGAAGTAGCGTGCCGCCACGTCGACGTCGACGAGGGACTGGCTGATCGGCTTGCCGGTGTCCAGGGTCTCCAGGTCGGCGAGCGAGGAGCGTTCGGCGCGCAGCATCCTGGCGATGGCGTGGCACACGGCGCCCCGCTGGCGTGCGGAGGTGCGGCGCCAGGTCCGGTCGTAGGTGTGCCGGGCCGCCTCCACGGCCTGGTCGATCTCGGCCGCTCCGCAGCGGGCGACCAGGGCGAAGGGGCGTCCGTTGGAGGGGTCCAGGCTCGGTATCCATTCGGTGCCGGTCACCTGCCGGTCGGCGATGAGGGCCGGGCGCCGGGGCAGGTCCGCTGTGTCGGTCACCGGGCCGGTCACCGGGCCGGTCACCGGGCCGGTCACCGGGTCGGTCGCTGGGTCGGTGCGGGTCAAGGGTTCCTCCTCGGAGGTGGTTCCTTGGCGCGGGTTCCTTGGTGGTGGGGGCGGGGTTCAACCCGCGAGTGAGGCGTCCAGGATCCGGTGCAGATCCTCGGCGTCGGCCTGCCGGGGGCAGCACACCAGCAGCCGCTGCTGCTGGAGCGCGCCGTCGACGAGGGCGGCGAGGTCGCGCCGGGTGTAGCCGAACGAGCCGATGCCGAGGGGGCCCTGGGTGTCCGCCACGATGCTCAGCAGCGTGGCCGGCAGGACATCGGCACCGTTGGCGGCCGTGATCCCGTCGAGGTTCGCACCCAGGAGTTCGGCCGCTCGGAGATGGCGTTCGGGGGCGGTGGGATAGGTGAACGCGAACGCGGCGGCGGCGGTGGAGACGACGGCGGAGCCGTGCGGCACCATGGCGTGCTCGGCGCCGTAGCCCGGGGGCAGGTAGTCGCGCACCAGTCCGGCGACGGGGTAGGCGCAGGCGTGCGGGAGGTGGGTGCCGGCGTTGCCGAAGCCCATGGCCGCGAAGCTGGCGGCCTGGCTCATGGCGATCCTCGCCTCGACGTCGTGCGGATTGAGGACGGCGCGGCGCAGGAACCGTCCCACCAGCTTCAGGGCCTGCTCCGCCCAGACGTCGCTGATCGGGTTGGCGCCGATGTAGAGGGGCCGGTCCGCGGGGGAGGCGTAGGGCGCGCGACGGTCGTAGGGGCGAGCGGTGTACGACTCGCAGGCGTGGGTCAGGACGTCGTAGCCGGAGGACGCGGTCACCTGCGCCGGTGCGGTCAGGGTGTTCATCGGGTCGACGAGGGCGAGCGACGGACGGAGTTCGCGGTTGCTGATGCCGGTCTTCAGCCCTCCGAGGCCGGTGATGCCCAGCGCGACCATCGCCGTGCACTCGCTGCCGCTTCCCGCCGTGGTGGGTACGGCGACCAGGGGTTTGAGCGGACCGGGTACGGCCGCACCCGCGCCGACCGGTTTGTTGAGGTAGTCGCGTACCGCGCCGCCGGGGTAACTGCCCAGCAGGTTCAGCATCTTGGCGGTGTCGATGGTGCTGCCACCGCCGAAGGCGACGTAGCCGTCCACGTCGAGGTGCGCGAGTTCGGCGGCGGCCTCGGTGCAGCTCGTGTCGGTGGGCTCGATCCGGACCCGGTCGAACACCTCGACCGCCACCCCGTCCTGCTCGATGAGCTTGGCGAGCCGCCCGGCAGCTCCCGTACGGGACAGGTGGGGGTCGGCCACCAGGAGGACGGAGCGCAGGCCGGCGCGGACCAGTTCGTAGCCGATCTCACGGGTGGCGCCGACGCCGAATTTCATCGGTGGCGCATTCCAGGTGATGATCTCTTCGTGGACGGATAAAGGCAGGTTTATTTCCACGATGTTTCCACCGGCGATCACTCGACCCTCTTGGGAAAATTACGAGGGGGAGGTTCTGATCATTTTCCAGATCTCCCGTGTCGGGCAGGCGACCGGGGGCCGGGGAAGGTCTGCTGCTGCCGAGTATGCGGCACAGGGCCTTATTCGGCTAGACCGAATATGCGGGGCTTCGGTATGGCGGCGGAATGTCCTGTTCGTCGGCATGTGGGGGCGCGGCCGTCGTGGTCTCCGGGGCGCGCGTCCTGAATTAAGTGTACGCAATTTCGTCCTCCGTGGTTAGAGTGGAAGCTCGGACTCAGGAGGGCGGACGTGGACGTGGTGGAAGAAGCGGTACAGGCCGGCCCTCCGCTTGCCGGGCGGCGTGCTGTCGTGTCCGGGGCGGCCAGTGGGATCGGGGCCGCGGCCGTGCGCGCGTTTCTCGCGGCCGGGGCCGAGGTCGTCGGGCTGTTTCACACGACGCCGCCTCCCGACGAGCTCAAGGAGCGCTGCGAGTGGGTCACTTGTGACGTGCGGGACCGTGGGTCGGTCGATGCCGCGTTCGAGCGGGCCGCTTCGGTTCTGGGCGGTATCGACGTGCTGCTGCACGCGGCGGGCGGCTGGCAGCCCTCCACTCCGGAGTCGCTGTCCGACGACGAGTTCGATCTGGTCGTCGACATCAACCTCCGGTCCACGATCGTCGCCAACCAGGCCGCGTTCAGGCACATGCGGCACAGCGGTGGCCAGATCATCAACCTCGGGTCGGGGGAGGGGGTCCGCGGGAACCCGCTCGCGCCGGGATACGCGATTGCCAAGGCCGGGGTGCACGCGTGGACCAGGTCCGTGGCCGCGGCCTGGGGGAGGTGCGGGGTCACCGTCAACGCGCTTGCGCCCGCGGTCAGTACGCGGGGGGCCGAACGGCTCTGGGAGCACCTGGGCGAGGAGGTCGCCGCGAAGTTCCAGGAAGGTCTGCGGACCTCCATGCCCCTCCGGGGCGAACTGGGGGATCCCGACACCGATCTCGGGCCGGTCATGGTGTTCCTGGCCAGTACCGGGGCCCGGTTCATGACGGGGCAACTGATCGCCGTCGACGGCGGGTTGCAGATGCTTGGCGCGTGAGGTCCACCGCGGATCCTATTTCAGTATCCTCTTCTCTCGTTTTCTCGCTCGGATGCGGAGGAACATGAATCGCCTCGGCGCGGACGGCGGTCCGAACGACGGCCCGGACGACCGGCGTTGGCCCTCGGTCGGACTGGAACACCTCACCTTTCACACGGATCCCCTGTCCGTCTTCATCGACGCCGCGGTCGCCGGCGGTGCGCGGAGCGTCTGCCTCAGCGTCAACCATCGTGACGTCCTCGACCGGACGGAGTTGCGCGAGACCCTCGCGCGCCTCAAGACGCTGGACATCTCGGTCGCGATGGGCGACGGATTCCTCATCGCGCCGACGACGTCACCGACGGCCGCACGGACGAACTCGCCGACGAACTCGCCGACAGCCCAGTTGGACCGGCTCCGGCGCGGCCTCGACGTCATCGCGGAGGCGGGCGCGTCGTTCGCCAACGCCTGCGCCTACGAGCCCGACGCGCACGTACCGCGCGACCCGGAGCGCATCGAGGACGTCCTCGGAGAGTTCTGCCAGGTTGCCCGGACCGCCCAGGTGGACGTGCTCATCGAGTTCACCCCGCTCTCGCACGTGCCGTCCCTCGCGGCGGCCGTCGCCCTGCTGGAACGGCTCGACCAGCCCAACCTGAAGATCCTCGTCGACACGCTCCATCTCGTACGGGCCGGCGAAGGGCCGGACGACCTGCGGCGGGTGGACCACCACCTCATCGGCTACTGCCAGTTGAGCGACGGCCTCCTCGCGTCCGAGAGCCTCGACTCCTACCTCGACCTGGCCAGCAACGAGCGCGTCATCCCCGGACAGGGGGAGTTCCCGCTGGAGGAGATGCTGGCGCTGCTGCCGCCCGACGTGACGGTCAGTGCCGAAGTCCCGCTGCGCAGCCTCGAACAGGCCGGGGTTCCGCCCGAAGAGCGCGCCCGCCGGATCCTCGACGGCAGCCGCCGGGTCCTGGCCCGCGCCCGGCCCGCCCACCGAACCTCGCACCGAACGCCAACCGCCCGTGAACTCCCTTGAGTTCACGGGCGGTTGACCGGGCCGGTACGGCTACGGCGTAACCGTCAGGACCGTGCTGCCCACCGGTTCCGATCCCGTGCCGTCGCTGTACGTCACCACCCCCAGGTAGGTCTCTCCCGGCGTCGCGTCCGGCCAGGCCACCGTGACCGTGGGGCGGCCGTCGGCCGGGATGTCCTGGGTGGCCGGGGTCACCGTCGCCCCGGCCGCCGGGGTGCCGTGGCCGACCGTCCAGGTCCGCAGGGTGTACGGCTGGCTCGTCGTGCCGTCCGGGAGGGCGTACTGGACGAGGTAGACGTCGTAGTCGCCCGGTGGCAGGTCGGCGTGTTCGTCCGAGCCCGTGCCCGGCCAGGGGCTGACCAGGGTGCCGTTCTCGTCGAACGCGTACAGGTCGACGTCACTGCCGGCGACGAAGTCCGCCGAGGAGATGCCCACCCTCGCGAACTGGGCGTCCGCCGGGACCGTGACGTGGATCTTCGCCACCGCGTCCGAGGCGGCCGGGTGCGTGTAGAAGGCGTCGTCCGCGTTGGTGCCCGTCAGGGTTCCCGTCGACTTCTCCGCCGCGTACAGGCCCGTCGAAGCGGTCGTCAGTCTGCCCGCCCAGCCCACGTGCGGGGTCAGGGTGGTCGAGGAGCCGGACGCCGTGACGTCGGTGGGGGCGCCGAAGCCCACGCGCAGGGCGATCGGGCTCGTGACCCGGTGCGCGCTGTGCGCGTCGCTCCAGGTGAGCGAGCCGAACGACCAGCTGTCGTACGCCGTGCCCGTGCGGGTCAACGTCACCTTGTACGTGGCCGATTCGCCCGGGGCCACGGTCAGTTCGCTCGGGGTGACCTCCGCCTTGTAGCCCTTCGGGGTCTGGAGGGTCGCCTTGTAAGTGGCGGACTGCGGCGAGACGTTGGTGACCGTGCGGGTCACCGTCTGGGTGCCGTACACGTCGCCGACCGCCAGCGACGGGTAGTTGAGGTCGCTCGGGTCGGTCTTCGGGGCCGTCGCGCAGACGTCCGCGCCGCCCGCGGCGTCGTCCTCGCCCAGGGCGCAGAGGTACGCGGTCCAGTCCGCGGACGTGGAGTCGTAGACCAGCCCGGGGTCCGCGGCGCTGGTGGGCAGGACGGATCCGGCGCCGTAGTCGAGCGGGGTCGCGGTGCCCGTCTCCTGCGCTCCGGCGATCTGGCGGCCGATCGGGCCGCCCTCGTTGTTCTTCGTCGTCGCCGTCGTCATCAGCGCCGACTTGATCTCCATCGGGGACCAGTCCGGGTGCAGTTGCTTCAGCAGGGTCGCCAGGCCCGCGATGTGCGGGGCCGCCATCGACGTACCGGACATGAAGCCGAAGGGGCCGGAGTAGCTGGAGTAGCCGCCCGGTACCGTGCCCGCGGCGATCGTGTCGCCGGGTGCGGCGATGTCCGGCTTGAGCAGGTCACCGCCGCTGTACGGGTCCGGACCGCTGCTGGAGAAGGACGCGATGTCCGGGGCCACGGCGTGGCCGCTCACGGTCGGGGAGAGCGTGGCCGTGGCGTCGGACCGCTCGGCGTACGACCGGACCGATTTCCCGTCCTCGACGCCCACCTGGACCATGGGGAGGGTCGTGTCGGAGAAGAAGTCCTGCGCGCTGGTGGCGGTGTTGGCCACGACGACGGCGACGCCGCCCGCGTCCTTCACCTCGTTCATCTTGTCCTCGACGAACAGGGTCGAGCCGTCCGGCTGCGTGCCGCCGCGGTCGCAGAGGACGATTTTCCCCTTCGCCTTGTCGGGGTCCAGGGTGCCCGGCACGCACAGAGCCGCCTGCGCGGGGTCCGCGTCCTGCTTCCGTACGGCGGTGGCGTCGGCCAACGGGGCTTTCGCCACACCGGGGTTGAGGCTGACGTTGGTGAAGGTGCCGCCGTCGCCGAGGGTCAGCGTCGCGTGGTAGGCGATGTCGTGCGTCTCCGCGGCGACCGTCGTGATCCACGGAGCGGTGTTCTCCACGGTCTGCGGGCCTTCGTTGGCGGCCGACGCGGAGACGAACACGCCCGCGCGGGCCGCGTTCGACATGGCCTCGGCCGATGTCGGGCTGGTGAGTCCGCCGCCGATGGAGAAGCTGATGACGTCCACGCCGTCCGCCACCGCGCGGTCGATCGCCGCCGCGGTGTCGACGTCGGGGCAGCCGGTGTTCCAGCACGCCTTGTAGACGGCGAGCCGCGCCGCGGGGGCCATCCCGCTGAGGGTGCCGCTGACGTTGGCCTCCGGGATGGAGACCGGGGTGTCGTAGTCGCCCGCGGCCGTGGTGGCGGTGTGGGTGCCGTGGCTGTCCATGTCGAGGGGCGAGGGGACGTCCACCGGCTCCGGGTCGGGAATGCCCGCGCGGAACCAGGCGGCGCCGATCAGCTTGTTGTTGCAGGTGATCTGGTGGTCGGGGTCGCTGTCGTCGCCCTTGTCGCAGGTGCCGTGCCACTTCTTGGCGATGACGGCGGCGTCGGGGCGGGGCTCGGGGAGGGGCGCGAGCATGGGGTTGGACGGGTCCACGGCGTCTATGTCGCCGATGATCATGCCTTCGCCCGCGTGCTCGGGACCGCCCAGCTCGGACCAGAGGCCCTTCTTGCCCGACAGGCCGAGGAACTTGGGGGTGTCCGGGAGTGCGGCGGTGGCCGCCTTGACGGTGGCCGTGTCCGTGTGCCGCGGCGGGTGTACGCCTGCGGCGGTCGCGGCCTGGTCGCGCAGGGCGTGGTCCGCCAGGGGTATCGCGGTCTGCCCCAGGGGTGCGTGGTCGGTGCCCTGGGTGTCGGTCGCCGTCGGGTGGTTGATCGTGTCCGGCGTCACCGACACCACGCCCGGAGTGGCCGCCAGCTTCGCCGCCTGCTTGGCCGTCAGCTTCGCGGCGAAGCCGTTGAACGTGTAGGCATAGTCGTAGATCGTCTTCACGGCGGGTACGGCGTCCAGGACCTTGTCCCGTTCGCCGTCCAGGTGCCGCAGGTAGTCCTTGACCGGGGCCGAGTCCGGCGCGAGGCGCGTGCCCGGGGCGGGCGTGGTGCGCTTCAGGCCGGGCAGCCCGCCCCCGTACGCCGCCACGGGCGCGTCGGTGAGTTTGACGACGTAGATGCCGGCGCGGTAACTCGCCTGGCCCTGGCCGGAGTCGGAGTGGGTGCCGGAGTCGGTGGCCGCGTGGGCGAGGCCCGTACCGGTCAGGGGCAGGGCCCCGACGAGGAGGGGGGCCAACAGTGCGGCGCAGCGCCTGAGATGTCTGTGCTTGATGGTCAACTGTGGTCCATTTTGGTCAGTTTGGAGTCACGTAAATCCCCCATGCGGACCAATGTCACAGATGTCGGGGCTCCCGCGGATCTTGAAAGCTCAAAAAGGCGACTTCCTTCACAGCTGTTTCACAGTGGGGTGTGGCTCCAACGCAGCTGCGCGAAGGAGCCGTTCATGTCCTGTTCCTTCGCGGGGTTCTCGCAGTCGAACCCCGGGTGTTCAGCGGCGTCGGCGGGAGACGGCCACCGCCGTCGCCGCGACCGCGCCCACGCACAGGACCGTCAGCGGGAGGCGGCCGAGGCGCCGGTGGCCGCCGGGGCCCGTGCCCGGGCCGCCGGGTTCGCCGCCCCAGCCCGCGCGGTCGCCCGGGGCGGCGCCGGAGCCGTCTCCGAGCACGTCCTCCAGCACGTCTCCGAGAGCCTCTCCGAGACTCTCCCCCAGGCCGAAGCCGGGAATTCCGGAACCGTCGAGAACCGTCATGGCGTACCTCGCTTCGTCTCGCACCGCGTCACACGCTCATGTACTCCTCCGGAGCACCGGGCGTTCACGCGCTTTCGGCTTCAGCCTGCTGCGGGTTCCTGTGGCGGGGCCGTGCGTACCGTCATAGGACTGTCACCGTCTCCTGGGAGTGTCCTCGGACTGCCTTCGGAGCGCCTTCGGGAACGGTGAGGCGAGGGTTCGGAAACGGTGAGGCGACGGTTCGGGAACGGTGAGGCGAGGGTTCGGGAACGGTGAGGCCCGGGAAAGGATCGCTCCTTTCCCGAGCCCCGGCCGCGGTTCGCGTACGCACGCGGGTCACGCGCTCGGCTTCTCCTCCAGGCGGGGGAAGAGGACGGCGCCCTTGGTGACCGTCGAGCCCGCGGGGAGGATGCCCCACGCGCCCGCGTCCTGGACCTTCTGCTCCGCGAGCGCGCCCAGCGAGTCCGTCGCGCCCAGCGACTCCCAGAGCTTGGCCGAGGTGTCGGGCATGACCGGGTTCAGGAGCACGGCGACCGCGCGCAGCGACTCGGCGGCGGTGTAGAGGATCGTCGCGAGGCGGGCACGACCCTCGTCGGAGGTGTCCTTCGCGACCTTCCACGGCTCCTGCTCCGTGATGTAGCCGTTGACCTGCTTGACGAAGTCGAAGACGGCCAGGATGCCGCCCTGGAAGTCCAGTTCCTCGCCGATCCTGCGGTCCGCGACCGCGACCGCCTTCGCCAGGCCCTCGTGGACGGCCTGCTCGGCCGCGCCGTCCGCGGTGGCCGCGGGCAGGGCGCCGTCGAAGTACTTGCCGACCATCGCCGCCACGCGCGAGGCGAGGTTGCCGTAGTCGTTGGCCAGCTCGCTCGTGTAGCGGGCGGAGAAGTCCTCCCACGAGAAGGAGCCGTCCTGGCCGAAGGCGATGGCCCGCAGGAAGTACCAGCGGTACGCGTCCACGCCGAAGTGCGAGGTCAGGTCCTGGGGCTTGATGCCCGTCAGGTTCGACTTCGACATCTTCTCGCCGCCGACCATCAGCCAGCCGTTCGCGGCGACCTTGCCGGGCAGCGGCAGGCCGTTCGCCATCAGCATCGCGGGCCAGATGATCGCGTGGAAGCGGAGGATGTCCTTGCCGACGAGGTGGACGTCCGCGGGGAAGGTGTTCTCGAACTTCTCCGGGTTCTCGTTGTACCCGACCGCCGTCGCGTAGTTCAGGAGCGCGTCGACCCACACGTAGATGACGTGCTTCTCGTCCCACGGGACCGGAACGCCCCAGTCGAACGTCGAACGGGAGATCGAGAGATCCTGGAGGCCCTGGCGGACGAAGTTCACGACCTCGTTGCGCGCGGACTCCGGCTGGATGAAGTCCGGGTTGGCCTCGTAGTGGGCGAGGAGCTTGTCGCCGTACTCGCTCAGCTTGAAGAAGTAGTTCTCCTCCTTGAGGATCTCCACCGGCTTCTTGTGGATCGGGCACAGCTTCTGGCCCGCGAACTCGACCTCGCCGTCCAGGAGTTCGCCCGGGAGCTTGTACTCCTCGCAGCCCACGCAGTACGGGCCCTCGTAGCCGCCCTTGTAGATCTCGTCCTTGTCGTACAGGTCCTGCACGAACTCCTGGACGCGGTCGGTGTGCCTCTTCTGCGTGGTGCGGATGAAGTCGTCGTTCGCGATCTCCAGGTGCTCCCACAGCGGCTGCCACGCCTCCGTGACGAGCTTGTCGGCCCAAGCCTGCGGGGTGACCCCGTTCGCCTCGGCCGTACGCATGATCTTCTGACCGTGCTCGTCCGTGCCGGTGAGGTACCACACCTTCTCGCCGCGCTGACGGTGCCAGCGGGTGAGCACGTCCCCTGCGACGGTCGTGTAGGCGTGGCCCAGGTGAGGAGCGTCGTTGACGTAGTAAATGGGGGTGGTGACGTAGAACGCCTTTCCACCCTGCTTCTCGGATCCAGTGGCCGCCATGCCGGAATTCTACTGGGGGTGTGAAGGTTGGCTTGCATGGGTTTCGGGGGGACGGGGGCGGGGGATGCCTTACGGCTCCGCCCACCCCCGTTCGCGCTACGGCCTTGCTCTACGGTTTTGCTCTACGGCCTTGCTCTACGGCTTTGCGGGCGTCCAAGTGGCCAGTACGCCCTCGTACAGTTCCGTGTCCGTCAGTTCCAGCGGGGTTTCGCCGGCGAGGAAGACCGAGGTGTTGGGGGTCTTCAGCTTGCGGAGGTAGTCGAACGCCTTGTTCTCCGGGTCGCCGAAGGCCACGAAGGAGAAGAAGACCTCCGGGTGGTTCTTGGCCGCGTCGGTGAGGGCCTGGGTCGCCGGGGTCTTCGCGTCCGGGGCGCCGTCCGTCTGGAAGATCACCAGGGCGGGGGTGTCCGCGGGGGATTCCTTCGTGTGGTGGGTGAGCACGGCCTCCACGGCGGCGTGGTAGCTCGTACGGCCCATGCGGCCGAGTTCCGCGTGCACCGTGTCGATCTTGTTCTCGTGGTCGGCGAGGGTGAGGTCCGTGGTGCCGTCCAGTTCGGTGGAGAAGAAGACGACGTGCAGGGTGGCTTCGGGGGCCGCCGGGTCCAGGTGCGCGGCCAGGGCGAGGGACTGCTCCGCGAGGGCCTGCGCGGAACCGTCCTTGTAGTAGGCGCGCATGGAGGCGGAGCGGTCCAGGACGAGGTAGGTCTTGGCGCGGGTGGTGGTGAGGTTGTTGCGCGAGAGTACGGCGGTGGCGGCGGCGTAGGCGGTGGTGAGGGAGGGCGGCACGGCCTCGGCTTCGCCCTCGGCCCCGCTCTCGGCTTCGCCGGTTTGCCCACCCGCACCGCCCGTGACGGTTTCGTCGCCGGGTGCGGGTGCCTCCGGTGGGGCTTCCCCGCCGTCGGCGACCGCAGGTTCCCCCACGGCCTCGGCTTCGCCCTCGGCTCCGCCAGTTTCCCCACCCGCACCGCCCGTGGCGGGTTCGTTGTCGGGTGTCGGGTCTTCCTGTGGGGGCGCGTCGGCGTTGGCGGCTGCGGGTTCGGGGGCTTCTTCGGGCTCGACTGCCTCGGTGGCTTCCGGCCCGACCGCCGCCTCCGGCTCCGGCTCGGCCGCTTCCGGCCCGACCGTCTCGGGCTCAGCTGCCGCTTCGGGCTCGGGCTCGGGGGTCGCCACCGGGGCGGGCTCGGGCTCGACCTCGGCTTCGGGAACCGTCTCCGGCTCCGGCTCCGGTTCGGGCTCCGCTTCAACAGCAGCGACCGCTTCCGTTTCCGGCTCCGCTTCAGGCTCCGCCTCCGGCTCAGCGGCAACCGCCACCACAGGCTCCGCCTCCGGCTTGACGACCGACTCAACCTCGGTCACCGGCTCGACGACCGCCTCGGTTACCGGTTCGGCCGCGACCTCCGCAGGCTCCGTAACCTCCGCAGCCTCCGGCTCGCCTTCCCCACCCCCCTGCTTGGGCACGGCCACATTGTCGAACGCCGCGGCCACCAGGTCGTGTTCGTCCTTGGTGGAGAGCATGGCGACGCGCGGTTCGGGCACTCGCGCTTCGGGCTTGGTCTCCGATACCGAAACCGGCTCAGGTTCCGGTTCCGTCGACGGGGCCGGAATCGTCGGCTCGGCCGGAGGGGCCACGGTCGCCGTGGCGGTCTCCGGCTCCGGCTCCGTCACCGTCGTCGTATCGGTCGCCGTCGTCTCCCGCGAGGGCTCGCCCTCGGCGGAGCGACCCTTGCGTGAGCGGCCGAATGTGTTCCGCAGGAGAGTGAGAATGCCCATGTGCGCAACCCTTCGCGTGAGTTGATGCCGTCGATCCCTGGCCAGGACCGGCACGTAAGGTTAACGGCCCCAGATTGCGTTCTTGGGCAGGGTCAGATCAACCGACACGCAACGTCAACATCACGATTGAGGCAGCGTGGGGCCTGGAGGCAGGGGGAGCCGTCGTTCGGATGCTTGCCGCATCAGCGGGGTCGACGTACAATTTCTTGTACGTGAAAGGGAGAGGAGGGTTGACTGATCGTGAAGACCATGACGTATTCCGAGTCTCGCGCGCGGTACGCCGAGGTGCTCAACGCGGTTACCGACGACCGTGAAGAGGTCGTCATCACCCGGGCTGGACATGACCCGGTCGTCATTGTCTCCCTTGAGGACTACGAGTCCCTGAAGGAGACGGCGTACCTGTTGCGCAGCCCGGCGAATGCCCGGCGCCTGCTCGCGTCCATCGACGAGTTGGAAAACGGCGGCGGGACCGTACGCGAGCTGACGACCGAGTGAACAAGGGCCGCGAGTGAAGATCACCTTCTCCTCCCGCGCCTGGGAGGACTACCTGTGGTGGCAGCTTCAGGACCGCAAGATCCTGAAGCGCATCAACACACTCGTCGCGGATATCGCCCGGAACGGCAACGAGGGGATCGGAAAACCGGAACCGCTCAAGCACGGGTTCCAGGGCTACTGGTCGCGCCGCATCAACGACGAGCACCGGCTGATCTACAAGGCCACCGAGGACGGCGTCCTGATCGCGCAGTGCCGCTACCACTACGAGAACTGACAGTGTCGTTTACGCCTCCACGTCGGCCGCGTCCTCGTGGTGGAGGGCGCTGTTGGGCGTGGTCACGTAGGCGAACACGTGGGCGCCCGCCCCTGCTTGGCCCGGGCGGGCGCTCGTCGTTCGTGGAGTAGTGGTGGAGTAGTGGGCGATCAGACCTCGAATCCCGCCGCGAAGCTGGTGAACGCCGAGAGCGCTCGACCGCTGTCGCCGGTCGAGCGCTCTCTCTGGTCCCGCGGACCGTGCGGTTACGCCTCGCTGAGTCCACCGGCCCGGGCAGCCGCGAGGAACCCGGTGAACTCCGGGGCGGGGAAGGCGAGTATCGGGCCCGAGGGGGTCTTGCTGTCGCGCAGCCCTCGGCCACCGCAGGCAGGGCGGGGCACTCTCGGTCCCGTCCCCGCATGGCTGGGCCGTAGGCGTAAGCCCTTCGCTGAGGAGTGACCCAAGACGCCTCTTGATGTTCGGCGGGCCTCTACAGTCGCGCGGGTGAGCTACGTGAGCCTGCTGCGGCAACGTCCGATCCTGGTCCTGTGGCTTGCCGAGACGCTGTCGGTCTTCGGCGACCGCTTCTTCACCCTCGCGCTGGCATGGACGGCCTGGCAGCGATCCGGCGCGGTCGCCATGGGCCTGGTCGTGGTGGTTGAGTCGGTACCTCACCTGCTGATCGGCGTCTTCGGCCGGAAGCTGGTCGCGCGCTTTGCCTCCTTCCGCGCGCTTGCCGCGGTGGAGGCCGTGCAGGTCGTCGTCGTGGGCGCGATGCCATGGCTGTGGCAGTCGCTCGGCCTGACCGGCGTGCTGGTCGTCATCGTCCTGATCGGCACCTGCGACGCGCTGACCGGGCCGAGCCTGTCGGCGCTTGTGCCGGGGATGGTGGACAAGGAGCGGGTTCGGCAGGTCACGGGCCTGATGGACATCTCCAACCGGCTCACCTGGTTCCTCGGTCCCGGATCGGCCGCAGTGCTGCTGGCCTTCATGCCGGCGGAGAAACTGTTCTTGGTCGATGCCGTCACCTTCGCGGTCTCGACTGCGGCGTTCGTCTGGCTCGGCCGGGCCGTGGCACCACGACTCGCGCCCGCGTCCGAGATTCCGCCGGGTGGAGAGGCCGGTCCAACCGAGGTGGCCAACGCTCCGAGGGTGCTGGCTGTACTGCGGGCTCACCCGCGCATCGGGTGCGCGCTCGCCCTGAGTGGTATCGGGGAGTTTTTCTCCACCGTGCTCACCATCGGTATCCCGGTCTGGCTGACCGGTCAGCTGCATGCCGGTGCCGGGGCGTACGCGGTGGTGCTGTCCGCGATGGGGATCGGTGCCGTGGCGGGGAACCTGTTGACCGGCAACGTGGCCCTGCCGGGCCGCTTCCCGGGCGGGTACTGCCTGGTGTGGACGGCGAGAGGCTTGCTGCTGGCCGCGTTCGCGCTCAGCGACAGCCTGATGGAGGTGGTGGCCATCGCCGCAACCGCGAGCGCGCTGGTGCCGCTGACCTCGATCGGCCTGAACGCGGAGATCGGCGGCCTGCCCGGCCCTGAGCGGCTGCGGGTGTTCACTGCCGACTCGGTCAAGCTGCACGTGGCGAGTATGAGCGGCATGCTGCTGCTGCCCGCGATGCTGGAGCGGGCTCCGCGGGTGTCGTTCGCGGCGGGTGGAACTCTCACTGCGGTGGCCGGCGTAGTCGTGTGGATTGTGGCCAGGGTCCTGGCCCGTCGGCCGGTGCCTGTGGAACAGATGGACCGCACGGAGTTCGCCCGAGGGTGACCGTCAGTCGCCGGTGCGGCGGGCTCGGATGACGAGCGTGCGGTACGGACTGCCCTCGGGTCCCTCGACGGGCAGTACTTCCACGTCGGCGAAGCCGTGTTCGTCCAGCAGGCGCCGCCAGGCGTCGGCGTCGTAGGAGTAGTGGACGACCGGCAGGCGGGTGCCGCTGGTGAGGGTGAGGTTGTCCACACGGCGGCCGGGCAGTTCGCTCGGGCGGGGGCCGTTGACCGAGAACGCGAGGAGGCCGCCTGGACGGAGCCGGTTGTGGATGACGGGCAGCATCTGGGTGGGGTCGGCGTACCAGAGTGCCCCGTAGATGGAGAAGCACACGTCCATCAGGGGCAGTTCGGTCAGCACCGTGGCGGCGTCGCCGACGTGCCACTCCAGGGCGGGCAGCCGGCCGAAGCGGGTACGGGCCCCGACCCTGTCGTCCGTATTCTGCCCACCCAGCCTCAGCCGCCCGCCGGCTGAGGCATCAGGCGGCGACGCCGAGCTCCCGGCGGGTCCGCTGGACGAACTCGCGCACGACCGGCTCGCGCCGCCACGGGGCCAGGGCCGTGTTGAACTCGCGGACGTAGTCCAGGGCCCGGGAGGACTGGACGCGGGCGAGGATCTCGATGGAGCGGTTGCCGAGTTCGAGGCCGTGGTCGAGGTCGCGGGCCTGGAGGTGGGCGGTTCCGACGATGGCGAGCCGCATGCCGACGGAGCGGGTGAACACCCCGGTCGGCATGGCGGCGGCCTGTTTGTGCCACGCGAGGGCGGCCTTGGGGTTCTTCAGGTCGCGGAAGACCTCGGCGGCATCCGCCGAGAGGCGGGCGTGGTGATAGAAGTCGATCCATCCGGGCTCGTCGCCGCCGTCGGCCCTGGCTTGGCCCAGCAGGTCCTCGGAGGCCGCCAGGGCCCGTGAGGCGGCGCGGGCGTTGTTCTCGCGGGCGTGAGCGCGGGCCTCGATCAGTTTGGTGAACGCCAGCACACGCGGGGCGGCCTGGCCCTTTGCCCGCTCGAAGGCGCCCTGGGCCATGTCGACGGCCTCGGAGGCGAAGCCCCGCATCAGGGACTGCATGGCCATCGTGGTCAGCACATAGCAGCCGAGCTGCACGTCGCCGCCCGCGCGGGCCAGGCGGAGAGCCTGGATGAAGTGCCGTTGGGCGGCGTCGTGCTGGCCGACATCAAAGGCGGTCCAGCCCGCCAGCCGGGACAACTCGGCGGTCACACTGAACAGTTCACGGCCGACGGCGTCGGAGAAGCTGCCTTCCAGCAGTGGGGCGGCCCGGTGTTCGAGGCAGTCGGTGACGGAGTTCGCCTTCCAGTTCCCGCCGCCGTATTTCGAGTCCCAGTGGCGGGCGTGGTCGGCGGCCTCGCGCAGTTCGTCCTGGGCGGCGCGGCCGACCTGCCCGCAGCCCTGGTGGTCGGCGGTCTCGTCGGCTGGGATGACGAGCCAGCGGGTGACGGGGACGGCGAACGCGGACACGGCGAAGCCGGACCCGGTTTCCTTGAGGAAGTCGCGGCGGTTCACGGAGCTCCAGAACATCGTGGCGGCGCGGACGGCGTCGGCGGGATCTCGCGGGAAATCCAACCCCACCGACGCGTCGATTGTCTCCGCCTCGCCCATTCCGATTTCGGCGAGGTTGACGGGCCGCCCCAGCCGCTCCGAGATCGCTTGGGCCAGCAGTCTGGGCACCGGCGGCTTCGGCGTCATGCCGCGTCGGCACCAGTTCGCCACGGACGTGTGTGAATAGCCGGTCTCTATCCCGGCCTGGTGGGCGAGCTGGTTGATGCGGTGGGCCAGGGATTTGTGGCTCGCACCGCAGGCTTCGATGAGCCGGGCCAGGTCCGCGTTGGGCGGACGGGTCCGGCGGACGGTCGATGCCACGACGTCCCCCTGACCGGGTACTGGAGCGTTGCGCACGAGGTCGTACTCGACTGGCCATACAAAGTGGTACGCGACGAGCTGAGTACGTTCAGTCGTACGCGAACCCGCCGCTGGTGCACGAAGAGTCGTACGCGTTCCGCGTGTTGGGTCACCGAGGGTATTCCTATCCGGGCTCGCGGTGAACCGCGTCCGCGAGTTGTGAGCCCCCCTGCGAGCCCTCCCCGGTCTTGGCCCCGGCCGGTGTGATGAAGGCCCAGGCCACCGCAGGAACTGGTGAGGCTCCTTCCGGTGGTGGCCGCTGCCAGGCATCACCACTCACTCTCGGGGGTGAACCAGATGTGCGGAATCGCAGGACTGGCCGGACTGGACGCGCAGTGGCACCAGACGACGGTGAAGGCCATGGGCATCGCCCAGCACTACCGGGGCCCGGACGGCACCATGCATGCCGCAAGCACGGACGGGCGGGCGGTGCTGGCCATGAACACGCTTCTGATCGTCGACCCGCTCGCCCACCCCGGGCCATACCTCCACCGCGAGAGCGGGGTGCTGCTGGCCTTCAACGGCGAGGTCTACAACTGGCGGCAGCGGGCCGCCGCCTGGGGCATCGAGCTCGGGGAGAAGGAGACCGACGCCCACCTGGTGCTGAAGGCATGGGCGAAGATCGGGCCGTCCTGTCTGGACGGACTGGACGGCATGTTCGCTCTCTCCGTTTATGACCCCAGGGTCGGGCGGCTGTTCCTGGCCCGCGACCGGCTCGGGGAAAAGCCGCTCTACTGGCGCCTGGACGGCGGCCGGCTCGCGTTCGCCTCCGAGGTCACCACCCTGACCGGCTACGGCCCGGCATCGCTGATCGTCCGCCCTGAGATGCTCGCGATCGAGACGCCGGTCGGCGTCGACACCCCGTTCCAGGGCATCCAGCTGCTGGCCCCAGCGACCCTGTTGTCCTTCGACACAGTGACCGGCTCGATCGAGCAGACGACCTGGTGGCACTTGGAGGACCGGCTGCCGTTCGCGGGCGACTACCGCCAGGCCCTGGCCGCGTTCTCCGTCGCCCTGGCCGAGCAGATCCCGCTGAGGGCGCCGGGCTGCGACTTCGCGCTCTTACTGTCCGGCGGCCTGGACTCCTCGGTCCTGGCCTACCTGATGCGCCCGCCGGTCTGCGTTACCGTCTCCTACCCCGGCCAGGACCGTCTCGACGAATCGGAGACCGCCGCCCGCATCGCGGCGGACATCGGGGCCGAGCTGGTGGTGGTCGAGCCCGACCACATCGACTTCACCAAACTCCTGCCGCACATGATGGCCGCGCTGGACTACCCGATGGGCAACGCGTCCGTGTTCTCCGAGCACATGGCCTACCGGAAGATCTCCGACCTGGGGTTGAAGGTGGTGGTCGGCGGGCTCGGCCCGGATGAGTTCCTGATGGGCTACATCCGCCATGCCATGGTCCTGTTCGGCCCGGACGCGGTGTTGAAGGCGGGGCTGGACGCCTACCGGCCGCTGGCCACCAAACTCCTGCAC
Organism: Actinobacteria bacterium OK074; assembly: GCA_001298575.1. Taxonomy (GTDB): domain Bacteria; phylum Actinomycetota; class Actinomycetes; order Streptomycetales; family Streptomycetaceae; genus Streptomyces. The sequence continues at coordinate 32,710 of LJCV01000242.1, read as the reverse complement.
GCCGCCGGCCAGGACCTCGACCCCGTCGAGGCGGTCACCCGGCTGATCCTGCGCGGCCCGGACCCCGAGCACCGCATCCACGGCCTGGTCGCCGACGCGATCCAGCGGGCCGGGGGCGACCTGGCCAGGGGCCTGACGCTGGCCGATCTGGCGACGGCCTGGCGGCCCCTGGTGATGACCAGCGACAAGCTCGCCTCCGCCTACGCGTTAGAACGCAGGTCCCCCTACCTGGCCCGGGACCTGGTGGAGCTGTCCTACCGGCTCCCCGTCGACCACAAGATCGCCGACCCGGCGGCAGGCAAACGGATCCTGCGGGACGCCGCCAAAGCCCTCGGACTGCCTCGTGAGGTCTGGGCGAGCCGCGACAAGCTCGGCTTCGCCTCCCCGGTCCCCACCTGGCTCAACGGGCCTCTCGCGGCCTGGGCGGACGCCCAGATCCATACCGCCCTCGCCGAGGCCCCGCCCGCGCTTCGGCCGCTGCTGATGGGCGGCCTCAAGGCCGGCGGCCGGTTCGACCGCACCCGGATGCAAGCCCTCATGGCCGCCGCCTGGTTTCAGGACCAGACGGTGAGGGCTGCCGCATGATCCTCAACTCCCTTACTACCGTGGGCGGATGCACTCCGACACCACCCGCCCCACGGGCCCGGCCACCGCCCGCGGCGCGGTCGCCATCATCACCAACCGGCACGGCGACCTCCTGATGCACCTTCGCGATGACATCGCCGGCATTGCCTGGCCTGCCCACTGGAGCCTGCTCGGGGGCGGCACCGACGACGGCGAGGCCCCCGCCAAGACGATCGTCCGCGAGCTCGACGAGGAAGCCGGACTGGCACCCCGGCACCTGACCGAACTGTTCGAGATCCGCGACGAACACGGCTCCGGCCAGCTGGTCACCTTCTTCGCCGCCGACTGGGAGGGCGACGAGACCAGGCTCCCGCTCAGCGAGGGCGTCAAGCTCCAGTTCTTCGCCCCCGAACACCTCGACATCCTCACGATCCCGCCGTTCATCCGCACCGGGATCCACCGCTACCTGGCCGCTCGGCCCGCCTGAACCCGTCCCCGGGAACGGGGCCGCCGGGCGGCGGGCCCCACCCCTGGAAGGACACCCCCGTCATGAAGCTCACCGTCGTCGGCTGCGGCTACCTCGGCGCCACTCACGCGGCCTGCATGGCCGAACTCGGCCACGAAGTCCTCGGCATGGACTCCGACATGGACAAGGTCCACGTCCTCAACTCCGGCAAAGCCCCATTCTTCGAGCGCGACCTCGACCAGCTGCTGACCAAACACACCCAGAGCGGGAAGCTGAAGTTCACCGCCTCCTACGCGGAGGCCGCCCACTTCGCCGACCTGCACTTCATCGGCGTCGGCACCCCGCAGACCCCCGGCGAGGACACCTACGACCTCACCCACCTCTACTCCGCCGTCCGCCAGCTCGCACCCCGCCTGACTGGCCCGGCGGTCGTCGCGGTCAAGTCGACCGTCCCGGTCGGCACCGCACCCCGCGTCCGCGACCTGCTGCACGAGTTCGCCCCGGCCGGCGACCAGGTCGAGGTCGCCTGGAACCCCGAGTTCCTGCGGGAATCGTTCGCCATCGAGGACACCCTCCGCCCCGACCGGCTCGTCCTCGGCTTCCAGGAAGAGCACACCTGGGCCGAGACCATGCTCCGGCAGTGCTTCGAGAAGATCATCGACGCCGGGGCGCCGACGATCGTCACCGACTGGGCGACCGCCGAACTCGCCAAGGGCGCCGCGAACTCCTTCCTCGCCACGAAGATCTCGTTCATCAACGCGATGGCCGAGATCTGCGAGAAGTCGGACGCCGATGTCCACCAGCTCGCCGAGATCCTCGGCCACGATGCCCGCATCGGCCGGCGCGGCATGCGGCCCGGCCTCGGCTTCGGCGGCGGCTGCCTCCCCAAGGACCTCCGCGGCTTCACCGCCCGCGCCGGACAGCTCGGCGCCGAAGCGGCCACCGGCATCCTCCGCGAAGCCGACGCGGTCAACACCCGCCGCCGCGACGCCCTCGTTGACCTCGCCCGTGAACAGTTCGACGGCGACCTCGCAGGCAAGCGCATCACGGTCTGGGGCGCCGCCTTCAAACCCAACACCGACGACATCCGCGACTCCCCGGCCCTCGCCGTCGCCCAGAAACTCCACGAACTCGGCGCCACCGTCACCGTCACCGACCCCAAGGCCCTCGACAACGCCCGCAAACTCCACCCCGAACTCGACTTCATCGAGGACCCGATCGCCGCCGTCCAGGACGCCGACCTGCTGCTGCACCTGACCGAGTGGGCCGAGTTCGGGCACATCGACCCACACCGTCTCGCCCACCGGCCCGCCCAGACCATGGTCATCGACGGCCGCGGCACCCTCAACGCCGACACCTGGCGCGAAGCCGGATGGACCGTCCGAGCCCTCGGCCGCCGCTGAACCGCAATCACGGATTTCGCTCTGGTCCCGCGGACCGTACGGTTACGCCTCGCCGATTCCACCGACCCGGGCAGCCGCGAGGAACGCGGTGAACTCCGGGGCGGGGAAGGTGAGTATCGGGCCCGAGGGGTTTTTGCTGTCGCGCAGCCCTCGGCCACCGCCGGGCAGCACGGCGACCTCGACGCAGTCACCGTTGTTTCCGGAGTACGACGACTTCCGCCACTCCAGCAGGACCGGGGCGGGGTGGGTGTTCGGCTTCATCGGCCCTGTTCCATTTCGTGAAGGGCGTCCTGGATGAGCGCCCGAGACTTGCTGACGTTGGCCGCGGCCATGTTGAGGCGCCGGAACAACGTCGTGTACGTCTCCACGTCGGCTGCGTCCTCGTCGTAGAGGGTGTTGATGGTCAGCGGATGGCGCGGATCATCACCGTGAGGCGCGGTGAGGCCGGTGACGGTTGGCTCTGCCCGATGTCCTCGTAACCCCACGACCGGTAGAGCGCGTGGACTTTCCCGTCACCGGCGGCCGGGTTGACCATGAGCGTCACGTATGACTCCTTCCGTGCGGAGAGGAGGGTGTCGTGGATGCGTCGTGCGGTGCCCGTGCCGCGCCATGGGGTGCGTACGCCGATCTCCTTGAGGGCGACGGCTGGACGGCTGGTGTACTCGTCCGTCGGTGCCGGGACGGTGCGCTGCCAGTAGCGGTCGCCGTGCTCGATGGTGTTGCCGTAGGCGTAGCCGATCGGGTGTCCGTCCGTGTAGGCGAGGACGGCGATGAAGCCTGGCTCGGTGTTGTGTCGGTCCAGGCGCTCGCCGAAGGCGGTGACCGCGTAGTTGGGGAGGTGGAGCAGGGGGGCGCGTACGTCGGCGTATACGTCGAGCAGATCGCTGCGGGCGGCGTCGAGAGTGGTGAACGTGCGGAGTTCGACGGCGGGTGCCGTGGTCATGCGGTGTTCCTCCAGGCGTCGCGGGTGTGGTCGGTCCAGATCTGCGCGGCGGAGCTGCCGGGTGCGGTGGCGCGCAGCGCAGCGCCGAACTCCTGAAGCATGTGTGTCACCCGAGGGTGTTGGGCGGCGGCGTCGGAGGGGACGGACATCGCGGTGGCCATGGCGGCATCGGCGGCGCCCTGCGCGAGTTGGGCGTGTGCGAGCCGGGTTGTGGTGATGGCCAGGGATCGGTGCATGTGAGGGCGCCGGGCGGACAGGCAGCGGTGGGCGTGGAATTCGGCCGTCTGGTAGTCGCCGAGTGACAGGCAGGCCGCGAGCGCGAGTGAGTCCAACTCGGCCTGGTCGTAGAAGGCGAGCATCCACACCGGCCGGTAGGCGTCGGGGTCGGCGCGCAGCATGGCGTCCTGTGCCTGGTCGATCGCGCGGCGGGTGCCGGTGCGGTCCTGTGCCGTGCCCTGGATGGCCGCCTGTCGGGCCAGGCCGAGAGAGGCGAACATCGGATCGCGTCGCGTGATGTGCAGGTTGCGGGCTACGTCGTTCGCGGCGAAAGCGTCGGAGGGGCGGTCCATGTGGCGGTACATGGTCCCCGCGTGGCTCCAGATGCGGAACTTGATCGCCTGGTCGCCGGACATCTCGGCGAGGGCCTGCGCCTCGCGCATGTGTGCCTTGGCGTCGTCGTAGCGGCGTCCGTCGATGGCCGCCCACATTGCCGAGGAGCGGAACGATGCTGCGCACGCGTACAGGTTGCTGCGTACGCGGGTGGTGGCGCTGCCCGCGTTCTGGAGGTTCAGCGCCTCGTCGGCAAGTGCCGCGGCCCGTTGCTCGATGCCGAGTTGTCCGCCGTGGCGGTGGTCGCTGGCGACGATGTCGGCGAAGCGCTTCCGTAGACGGTCGACGTCGCTCATGCCGATGCGGCGGGGTGCTGCGGTGCCGGGGGCAGCGGCGGTCGCTGCGACGGCGGCGATGCCGCCGACGAGAGTTCGTCGCTTCATGGCGGGGTCCTCCTGCGGCGGGGCCGGTCGGCCCCGTGGTACGAACCCTAAAGCGGTGGCGGGTAGACCGGTGACGTCCTCAAGTGCCTTGCGGGTAGCCGACTTGGGCCACTTGACCCGGCCCGCTTTCCAGGCCCGGACCGATGAACCGTCCAGTCCGCCGGATCGCCCGGTCAGCTGCTCAAGGGCCCCGTTCACGGCGTCGGCAAGGCTGTTGGAGCTGTGGCCGTGGTCGTTCATCCATGCCTCAAGAGCCGTGTTGCGCATGGTGTCCATGCACGCACCGTAGCTTCACGGCTCCTCGCCTGTCAGGTAAATGGTAGGTCAAATCGCCCTAGGGTGTTCTGCCGGATCCCCATTCGATCACCCTAATCAACCTGTCACGAACGGGAGTTGTCTGGTTACTGGCCGCCGGACGCGTCTCCCGTACGGGCGGCTGTTGACGGCCCGGCTCGTCCCTGAAGTCCCCCGAGGGGGCGAGCCGGGCGCCGAGACAACGACGAGGGCTCCACCAATGACGAGTCGCAGTACGCCAGTTCAAGCCGCCCCTATCGACCGTCCTGCCTACAGCCGGACCTTCCCCTGCGAGCCGGAGACGGCCGAGATAGGCCGCAGCCTCGTCCGTGACGCCCTCGGTCTCTGGCGCCTCAACGTCCTTGTCGATCCCGCCGAGTTGATCATCTCGGAACTGGTCGCGAACGCCGTACGACATACCTCGTGCCGTTGGATCCGACTGCTCGTCCAACGGCCGCGCCCGGCACGCGTACGCATCGGAGTGGTGGACCGGGCCCCTTCGCGCGTACCGGCGTTCCCTCCGGCCGGGAAGGACGACGAGTCCGGCCGCGGCCTGCTCCTCATCGACGCGGTCGCCGACCGCTGGGGCTATGACCTGCGGGGGAGCGGTAGGCGCCCCTGGGGCAAAGAGGTCTGGGCCGAACTCCTCGTCGAGGGTGAACCTCTCGTCAAGGCCGAGCAGTGACCGGCCGGACAACGGCGGCCCCGGCCCTGCCGGTCTTCGGCTGCCTGAGCCCCCGTCAGCAGATGGCCATGGACTGTGCGTTGTGCGGCGCGCGCTTAGGTTGCTCCGGCCGCGTCCTGGGCGACGTGCGATTCCGCGGGTTCGTCTTCCGCCTGTGGGCCTGTGCCCCGGCCTGCGCGCCGTACGCCAGGGGGCAGCAGTGAGCCGTCCCTGTACTGCCGGTTCCCGCACCGTTCTCCGCCGGGCCCTTGTCGAGACCTACCTGTCCGGCGTGACCACGGGAGTACTTCTGGCCACCCTCATCGTCGGCCTTTCCTTCGGCTCGCCGAGCATCGCGGGCCCGAACACCACTCGGACATACGGCAGTTGGACCCACCGGACGCTGGAGAGGTCTGGACATGCCGGACGTGCTGGACCGATGACCGCGCGCCGTGGACGGTCCGGGTTCTCGTCGGCCGCCCCGAGTCCAACAGGCTGCCCAGTGCTGCCGCAGAGCCGTGCACGCTGTTCGCCGATCACCCGCCCCGTGCTCATGGGCCATGACGGACCTCGAGCATGACGAACCTCGAGTACGACGCGATCACGGCGACTACCCACCAGCCCCCGTCCGGCTGCCCCCGTCTGGGGACGGTGGCAGTCGGACGGCCCGATCGACCGTCACGAAACAAGACAAGAGAGGGTGACCCGTGGAAACCTCGGAACGTGCACGGCTGGAGACGTATTGGCGGAAGATCGCCGAACTGTTCGCCCCGACGGAACGTCCGTCCTCGCTCCTGGTGACCCACCTGTTGCCCGAGCGTCCCGCTTTCGTGCGCGCGGTCGGTACGGTCTCGGAACTCCGGGCCGTGCTGCCCAAGCCCAAGTCCGTCACGGCTGCCGCTCGGCGGGAAGTCGAATCCGGCTTTGCCGTGGACGAACTGTCCCGTGAACTGTTCGCCGACTCCGACCGGGCCGTTGCCTACCTGGAGACCAGGGCGGCCGGCGAATCGGTCGTCCTGCTGGACGTGGGCGGGTACTTCGCCCCCGTGCTGGACTCGCTCTGCGAACGGTTCTCGGGGCGGATTCTCGGCGTGGTGGAGGACACCGAGAACGGGCACAAGCGCTACGCCGAACGGGAAAAGCTGCCGTGCCCCGTGGTCTCCGTCGCACGGAGTCCGCTCAAGGACCCGGAAGACTTCCTGGTCGGTCAGAGCGTGGTGTTCTCGACCGAAGCCCTGTTGCGAGGGCGGGGCGACATTTTGCACGGTCGCCCCGCCCTGGTGATCGGTTTCGGCAAGCTCGGGTCCAGCATCGCGCGCCTCCTGCACGCCAAGGGGGTGCACGTCACGGTGTACGACATCGACCCCGTACGGCGCGCGCAAGCACTCTCGCAAGGGTTCGATGTAGCGCGGAACCGTGAAGCATCGTTGAACACGGCGGGGCTGGTGCTCTGCGCCACGGGCTCACTCGCTCTGCGGGGCGAGGACTTCCCGCAGCTTAAGAACGGGGCGTACGTCGCCACGGTGACCAGTTCGGAAGACGAGTTGGAGCTTGCTGGACTTCCGGACGGCTACACCAGGAACACCGCTCACGAGCACGTGACCCGGTTCGAGACGACCGGGCACTACTTCTACCTGCTCAATGGAGGGGAGGCGGTCAATTTCATTCACGGCGCGAGCGTTGGACCGTTCATCTTCCTTGTGCAAGCCGAGATCATCGCGGGTGTCCATGCGCTTGCCCGCGGAGACCTTGCCCCCGCCGTACACGAGATATCGGCGGACGACCGAAGCACCATCGCCCGTACCTGGCTCAACTACTACAACAGGTGATCACTCCATGCCCATCACGCCCGACCACATCCGAGAGACGTTCACGGAGTACGCCGACGCGCACCCCGACGAGAAAGCCGCGCTGTCCGTCGTGCTGGAAGCGCTGGGCAAGGAAGCCGACTTGACCAGCCGCAAGACTGAGCCCGTACACGTCACCGCGGGGGCCGTGCTCGTCAACGACAACGGGGAAGTGCTGTTCATCCACCACAAGGGCTTGAACAAGTACCTCACTCCCGGCGGACACCTCGAACCCGAGGATGCGAACCTGTTGGGTGCCGCGCTCCGCGAACTCAGCGAAGAAACCGGCATTCGGTCCAGCATTGGCCCCCTTCTGCCTGGACCGGTGCACATCGACGTGCACGAGATCCCGGCGAGCGAGAGCAAGGGCGAGCCTGCGCACCAGCACGCGGACGTGCGGTACCTGTTCGGTACGACCGGGCCCGTGGAAGTCGAGTTGCAGGAAGAGGAGGTAAGCGGGTTCGTGTGGCGGAGCCCGGGCACCCTCACGGACGAGCGCTTGCGAAACCGGGTACTCTCCGCCCTTCGCTAACCCGAAGCCCCGTCCACCCGTCCGACACCCCCGAGTCGGATGGGCGGGCGGTTCCAGTACGGACGTTCCCCTTACTGGTCCCAGTCCGCATGCAAGGGTGTGCCGGGTCATGCCCTGTTTGGGCAGCCGGTCAACCGATCAGGCGATCAAACCAGCCTGCGGCGACGTGATCGCCCGAGCCGCCGTGACCTCCTGGCGGAGTGGCTCCAGGACGCTGTCCGCAGGGCCCGTCAGGTCGTCCGTGCGGACCGCGTAGAGGTTCTTCGTCTCGCGCAGGCCCTGTGCCAACTCCCGTAGGTGTACGGCCACTTCGGTGACCTCCGTGGGGGACGGGGAAGGGGCGCCCTGTTTGACGCGCACCCTCGCCGCCGTCGTCGCGTCCACGATGCGTTCCACCGCCACCACCAGCGGCCACCAGGCAGCCGCCCGGCGGCCGGTGGGCGGGGGTTCGGTCAGGGCGCGTTGGAACTCCGTGCGGATTTCGGCCAGGTCGCGGTAGAGGCGGCGGCGCGGGGCGGCGCGGGCGGCGGGTTCGGAGGTCGCTACGAAGGCGCACTCCACGTAGCCCGCCGTGTCCGCGACCGTGTCGGCCAGACGTAGGCCCACGCGCGCGTGCCAGCTCTCCGGCCACAGGAGGTACCCCGCGACGATCGCGATGCCGCAGCCCAGGAGCGAGTCCACCAGGCGCGGGACCAGCAGTGCCGTGCCCTCGTGGTTGAGGACGTCGGAGAGGAGCAGGATCACCGGGGTGATCGCGGCGGTCTGGTAGCCGTAGCCGCGCGGGGTCAACGCCGGGATCAGCGGGGCCAGGACGAGCAGGACCGCCACGTCCGCCCAGCCACGCGGGATCAGCGACAGTGCCACCGCCGCCACCACCAGGCCCACCACCGTGCCCACCGCCCGCAGCAGCGCCCGGCCGAACACCGAGCCGAAGTCCGGCTTCATGACGAAGGTGATCGTCACCGCGACCCAGTACGAGCGGGGGACCGAGATCAGCGACACCAGGGCCTGGCCCAGGCCGATGCAGAGCGCCAGGCGCAGGCCGTAGCGCCAGGAGCCGGTGGAGAGCAGGGCGCCGCGGGTGGCGCGAGCCGCCCGGGTGCGGAGGGCCGCCGGGCGGCCGAGCCGGTCCTCGGCCGCCCGCCGCAACTCGCCCGGATCGCCTGCGTCAGACGTCACCACCGCCGCCGCATAGTGCACCGCCTGTGCCACCGCGCGGCCCGACTCCGTTCGCGCGGGCGGCAGTTGGACGCCGACCGGGCCCGCGTACCCCGTCTCCACCGCGTCCGCGAGATGGCGTACGGCGGTGGGGACCGCGTCCGGCAGCGGCTTGCCGTGGTGGTGGGCCGCCGGGGCCGCCTCCACCACCGGGATCAGCGCGTTCAGCTGGGCCAGCAGGCGGACCAGGTCCGGACTGCGGCCGTGGTGCATGGCCCGGCGAGCGAGGACGACGTCGTACGCCTGGTCCAGGGCCCGGGTCACGGCGTGGCGGGCGTCGCCGTAGCCGTCCGTGCCGCTCGCGGTGAGGAGGCCGGCGACCGCTCGGTACGCCGTCGCCACCGCCGTACGTTCCGGCACGCCCGAGCGCAGGGGCCAGGCCAGCAGCGCCAGGACCAGGACCAGCAGGCCGCCGCCCGACATCAGCGCCGGCGCCAGCCACCACGCGCCCGGCAGCGGCAGACCCGCGCCGATCACCGAGTTCAGCAGCAGCATCAGCCCCGACGTCGACGCCACCGCGCCGATCGACGAGATCATCCCCGAGACCAGCGCGACCGCCGTGATCGCGGCCACCGTCCGCCAGCCGTGCCCGTACGCCAGCGCGCCCAGCGTCACGCCGACCGCGCCGAACAGCTGCGGCACCGCGATGTTCAGGATCCGCAGCCGGTACGCGTCCGCCGTGTCCCCGATCACGCCGAACATGGCCCCCATCGCGGCGAGGGCGCCGTACGCGGTGTGCCCGGTGGCCAGGCCGACGGCCAGGGGGAGCGCCATCGCCACGGCGGCACGGGCCACGGCGGGGCGGTTGACGGGGGTCCGGTCGGGGCGGAGGTTCCGCATCAGCCAGTCGGGCGGGGTCAGGGTGGGGAGGAGGGAGTGGCTGAGGAGAGAGCGGCTGAGGGGGGAGCGGCCGAGGGGGGAGCGGTGGGGCATGCGGCAATTATGGGCGGGCGCCTTTACCGGGGGCTGACCTCGTCGTTCACTGTCCGCTGTGCAGCGTCAGGTCCACCACCAGCGCCCGGTGGTCCGTGTGTGCGATGTCCAGGAAGTGGGCGTCCGCCGCCGAGAACTCCCCGGATACGAGGACGTGGTCGATCTGCGTGCCGAAGGGCGGTGCCGTACGGGAGGGCCAGCTCGGGGTGTGGGTGTCGCCGTCCAGGGCGGCCGTGTCGCGCAGGCCGGTGTTCAGGATGCGGCGGAAGGCCGCGTGGTCTTCGGAGGCGTTGAAGTCTCCGGCCAGGATCAGCGGGCCGGGGGTCGCCGCCGCGAAGGTCCGGATCCTGGCCAACTCCCGCTTCCATACGTCCACTTGGCCGGGGAGTGGGGGCATGGGGTGGGCCAGTTGCAGGCGTACGGGGTTGCCGTCGACGTCCGCCGTCGCGCTCGGCATGCCCATCTGGGGGGGGAGCGTGGGGGCGGGGGGGAGGGGGAAGCGGCTGAGGATGACTGAGCCCGCCGAGCCGTAGCTCGCCACCGTCTGGCGGTAGGGGTAGGTGCCCTTCGCGCCGGGCCCGGCCGCCGTCCTGTCTGCCGTCCCGTCTGCCGCGGGGTTTCCGAACGCCCTGTTCAACTCCCTTGTGCAGCGGGCCTCTTCGCACTCCGGGATGAAGACCACGTCCGGCTTCGTCTCGTGGATCCTCGCGATCAGCGACGGCGTGCCGTAGCCGAACTCCACGTTCGAGGTGAGGACCCGGAGCGTGGTGAGGGGCGGGGTCGTGGGCTCCGCCGTGGTGCCGTACGGCTGGAGGAACCAGGCCAGTACGCCCGTGGTGAGGGCCGCCCAGGCCATGCCCGGGCGCCAGCGGGCGTAGAGGGCGAGGAACAGGGCGAGTGCCGCGGGGGCCAGCAACCAGGGGAAGAACGCGAGGAGTTGGGTGAGCGGGGTGACCGCGTCGGTGTTGGCCGCTCGGCAGATGAGCACTGCGGTGGTGGGGGTCAGGAGGGTGCCTGCTGTTGCGGCGGCGATCGTTCTGGGGCTTGGCACGTGACCCATTGTGGGGTGGTTCGTGCGACTGCGCCGACGACTATGACCGGGCCGACGGCTACGACCGCGTCGACGACTACGACCGCGTCGACGGCTACGCCGATGATTACGTCTACGTTGATGGCCGCCCGGCCCCCGCCCCCACCACCAGCGCCGCGAGTGCCGTCCTGGAGGAGACGCCGAGTTTGCGGTACGCGTTGCCCAGGTGCGATTCCACGGTCCGGTAGCTGAGGAACAGTTGGGTGGCCACGGCCTGGCTGGTCAGGCCGCGGGCGACGAGGTGGACGATCTCGCGTTCGCGCGGGGTCAGGGCGGCCAGGCCGTCGGGGGCGGCGGGTTCCGGTGCGCGCACGGCCGGGCGGACCAGTTCGGCGAGGGCGAGGAGCAGGTGGGCGCCGGTGCCGGTGACGAGGCCGTGGCCCCGCTGCCACATGTCGGCGCCCTGGCGGGTCCGCCCGGCGGCGGCCATGAGCGGGGCGCCCAGGAGGAGGGCGTGCGCCTGTCTGAGCGTGGCCCCGGCCCGGGCGCATTCCTCGGCGGCCTCGGCGTACTTCCCGGCGGCGGCGGCCGGTTGCCCGGCGGACGCCAGCACCAGGGCCTGGGCCTGGAGGGCCGCGGCCCGCTGGGTCGGCAGGTCGAGACGGACGGCTTCGCGCTCCGCGCGGCGGGCCCACCGCCGGGCGGCGTCGAGGTCGCCGGTGGCGGTGGCGGCGGTGGCGAGCAGTTCGAGGAACGTGGCCCGCATACCGGGCTGGAGCCGGCGCAGCTCCGGGCCGCCCGCGCGCAGCAGCGCCTGGACGCTGCGGTCCGGGTCGACGAAGTTGGTGACGGAGCCGAGCATGCACCACGCCAGTGACGCGAACCAGCTCTCACTGGCGGCGGCGGTGGCCACGGCCTCCTCGGCGACGGCCACCGACGCGGGGTCGCCGGGCGCGGTCGCCTGGAGCACGATCAGCGACCTGAGCGCCAGCACGAACGCCAGGAGTTCGTCGCTGGCGAACCCGCGCGCGACCGATTCCGCCTCGTCGGCGAACCGCACCGCCCCGTCGATCCGGCACGTCATCAGGCACACGTACGCCTTGCAGATGAGCAAGTGGGGCGTGACGTACAGCTGTCTGCCGCGGCGGGCGATCGTCAGGCCGCGCTCCGCGTGCCGCTCGGCGTCGGCGTAGCGCTCCAACAGCATCTCCGCGGAGGCGAGTTGGGCGAGCAGTTCGCAGGAGCCGGCGAGATCGCCGTCGGTCAGCGCGTCCGCCGCGGTGGCCGCGGCGTCGGCGAGCGCGCGGGCGGCACGCGTCTCGCCCTCGTAGGTCTCGCCCTGCGCGGCGACCGCCAACGCCCATGCCTCGCCCACCCGGTCGCCCAGCGCGCGGGCGGTCGCCAGCGCGTCGGCGACGGTGTCCCGCGCTTCCGGGTACGACCCTGCCACCAGCGCCGTCGTGCCCAACTCCACGCCGAGCAGCACGGTTTCCGGCGTGGGGGCCGCACGGCGTTCGTCGAGCCGGTGGCGGAGCCGGCGGAGCAGGGCCGTCGCTTCCCGGTAGTGCCCCAGATGGCGTTCGACGACCGCGCAGAGCGCCACCGCCGACACGTACGGCCGTTCGGCCCCCCAAGCCCCTTGGTCTTCCCAAGCCTCTTGGTCTCCCCGGTCCCCCCGATCCCCTCGATCCCCCCGGTCCACCCGGCTTCTCTCCGCGTCCGATTCGGCGATCAGCTCGTGCAACAGGTCCCGGCTCCTGTGCAGTTCGCCCGCGACGCTGAGAACTCGGGCGCGGCGCAAGGTGAGTTCGGTGCGGGCCGTGGCGTGGGCGGGACCGCGGGGCATCAGCCCGAGGACCACCTCCAGCCAGTACGCGGACGCGGCGGGGGCGGTCAGGGCGACCAGTTCCGCGGCCTCGACCAGGACGGCCGCCGCCTCTTCGTCCCACGCGCCGGGCAGGGAGCGCGCCACGTGGTTGGCGCGCTCGGCCACCGGTGCGCCGTCGCGCGCGAGCGCCGCCGCGGCCCGGTGGTGCCACTGGGAGCGGTCGGAGGGGCTGATGTTCTCGTAGACCAGGGCCCGTAGGACCGGATGGCGCAGTACGACGCCGCGTCCGCGTCCCTTGTCCTCCGGGCGGACCAGGTCGCGGCGCAGGAGTTCCCGCAGCCCCTCGGCCACCTCCTGCTCGCTGTGGTCCGAGACCGCCCGGAGCATGCCCGGGGTGGCGTGCTCGTCCAGGACCGCGCAGGTCGCCAGCAGGCGTCGTTCGACGGGACCGAGCGGGTCGAGTTCGGCCAGCAGCAGGGCCACGAGGCCGGGCGGCAGATCGGACGGATCCGTCAGCACGTCCGTACGGGACGAGGACGAGGACGAGGACGCGGACGCGGACCGTGCGCCGGAGCGGTGGGCGTGGACCATGGCCAGGAAGTACAGCGGGTTGCCCTCGCTCGCCGCGTACAACTCCCCGGCGTGGCGGGCGTCGAGGCCGGGCGCGAGCTTCGCGACGCACTCCGCGCGGCTCAGCGGGCCGAGGCCGATGTGCAGCACACTGCCGCTGTCCGCGCCCCGGGTCAGCGCGGCGGTGAGCGCCCGCGGTGTCTGCCGGCCGCGGTGCGAGACGATCAGCACGACGGGACCGCGCACCGGGTGCCGGATGAGATGGTCGACCAGCTCCAGGGAGGCGGGATCCGCCCAGTGCAGATCGTCGAGCATCATCACCAACGGGCCTGCCTCGCCCAGTAGTTGGAGCAGGGACGCGGTCGCCCGGTAGAGCGCGAAGCGGTCCGTGGCACCGGCGGCGGACCTGGGGTCGGCCGGCCCCGACCAGCCGTCGACGACGGGTGCGACGGCCTTGGCGAGTTCGGGATCCGACCGCAGTGCCCGCGGGTCGAGATCGGCGAACGCGTCGTAGAAAGGCCGTAAGGGAATGTGCTGTTCGTATTCGGAGGCCCGGCCCGACAGCACGGTGATGTCGGGGTATCTGGGGTCCCGGATGATTCCCGCCCGGAACTCGCTCAGCAGCCGGGACTTCCCGATTCCGGCTTCCCCGCTGACGTCGACGACCGTCGGGCCGCCCGCCCCGAAACCGTCGAACACCGAGGCCAGCGCCGCCAGTTCGCGGCTGCGGCTGACCAGCGGTGGCACGGCGTACCGGCCGGCGCTCTCCGGTGCTCCAAGGGCGGTCACAGTCAAGATCGTACTGTTCAAAGGAAAGCGGATGGCAATGGAAGCTTAATGTTTTGAAGCGTAACCTTGACTTAACTTCCGATTCTTTGGTGGCTCACTCCGGCACGCCCCAGTCGAAACGGTGGACGTGGATGCCGAAGTAGGGGAACGACTCCACCTCGCGCACCCCGGGAATCGTGCGGATGCCGTCGTTGATCACCGCGAACAGGTCGTCCATGGAGCGGCACACGACTTCGGCGAACAGGTCGAAGGAGCCCGCCGTGGCCACGAGGTAGATCACGCTGTCGACGCCGCCGAGCGCCTCGGCGATCTCCCGGGGGCTGCGGTCCGCCTTGATGCCGACCAGGGCCATGACGGGCAGGCCCAGCGTGAGCGGGTCGGTCACCGCGGCGATCTGCAACACCCCGCTCTCCGTGAGCCGTTGGACCCGGGCACGGACTGCGGGAGCCGACAGCCCCGCCTCCTTCCCCAGGTCGGTGTACGAGGTCCTGCCGTCCTGCTGGAGCCGCCGGATCAGGGTCCGGTCGACGGCGTCCAACTCGATACGGGCCGTCACGCGACCACCTTTCAGTCAGGGGAACCGACTTCGGCCAGGGGATCCGAAGTGTGCCATCGGGCCGCCCCGGGGACCGGCGAAGGCTCCCCTGCCGCTGAACCTACGTATCCGACCTGCGTAGTTCTACGGAGGTCCGTGGCGGCCGGGGCCAGGAGACTCCATCCCGGCCCACAACGCCCACAACGCCCACCCCACTGTCCGCTGTCCGATGTGGAGAAAACCATGAGACTCAGGAACGTGCTGTTCGCCGCCGCGCTCGGCGCCAGCGTGCTCACCGCCGTCCCCGCGGCGGTCGCCCCGCACGCCGCCTACGCCTGCGACGACAGCCAGTCGGACTGTAGTGACGACGACTCGGGCGGCGACAGCGGGGACAGCGGCGACAGTGGCGACAGCGGTGGCAGCGGTGGTACGGACAGTGGGGTCGAGGACATTGGCAGCACGGACACCACCATCGACGCCAGCACCGGATACGTCGGCGAAACGGTGCTCCCCGAGATCACGGTCGTCGGCACGGCCGACCCGCTGCCCGCGGTGCCCGCCGACCCGCTGATCGCCAGCGGCGGTGGCGGCGGCGGGGGCGACGGCGCGGTGGTCTACAACCAGGGGCAGACGTGGGAGGACCGCCAGAACTGCTACCGCAATGACTCCAGCGTCACGCAGAAGGTGACCCAGAGCATCAGCTACACCGTGAGCACCCAGGTCAGCACGAACATCTCGGCGAGCGCGCTCGACGTGCTCACCGCGGCCGTCGGCACCCAGCTCAACACGACGGACACGAAGACCTACACCATGGAGGTCACCCTCGCCCCGGGGGAGACCTGGGGGCTGTTCGTGCAGTACCAGACCAACGTCTACGCGATCACGACGCACGACATATTCGGCAACTACAGCACCCAGTTCGTGAACGTCACCGGGCCGACCGGTGTCGCCACCGGGCGCTCCTGCTGATGTCCGCCGGCTCCCCGGCGGTGGCCGCCGCGGCGGCGGTGCTGCGGGTCGTGCCCGTCGTGCCGCCGCTCGACGCCGAGGCGATCCCCGCCGGGGTCCGCCGCGAGGCACTCGCTGCGCTGGCGGACCTGACCGAGGCCGCCGCGTACCTCGGCGACCCCGACCTGTTCCACCGCCCCCGCTTCCGCACGATGGTCCACCGGCACCGGATCGGCTCGGCGGACCCCGTCCGGCTCACCGAGCGGATCGCCACGGCCGCCGAGGACCGGGCCGCGGCGGGTCTGCTCGCCGTCCACTCCGTACGGGCGGAACTGCGCGAACGGCCCGGCCGCCGCCCGTGCTTCACCCCGGACTCGCTCGCCGAGCTGCACGGGCTGCTCACCGCCGCCGACCCCAACATCCCCGGCCGGGGCGGCTTCCGGCGCTCCGCCGCCACCGTCACCTGGGCCGACGGCCGCCGCTTCGCCATCGACGTACCGCCGGGCAAGGCGTTGCGCGGGCACGTGGAGCGCTGGTTCCGCTGGGGCACCCGGACCACGTCACCGCCGCTGGACGCCGCCGCGTTCAGCATGGTGCGGCTGGTGACCATCCACCCGTTCCCCGACGCCAACGGCCGGACGGCGCGGCTGCTCGCGCAGTGCGACCTGGTGGCCGCCGGCCTGCTGCCGGGGCTGCTGCTCGACCTGGAGGGCTGGGTCCACGGCCACCGCTACGAGCACGACGAGGCCGTGGTCGCCGCCTCGGAAGGCCGCTGGACGGAGTGGGGCGCACTGTTCGCGCGGGCGGTCACCGAGACCGCCCGCCACCGGATCGCGGCCATCGCGACGCACCGGCGGCTCCTCGACGCGACGATCGCCCGCGTCGGGGGCGACCCGGCCGCGGCGGCGGTACTGACCCACTTCCGCGCGGGCCCGGCGGTGTCGGCCGCGTGGCTGCGCGAACGAATGTCCCACGATGAGATGCCCGACGGCCGGATGCCCGACGACCCGGAGCCCGCACTGGCGCGGCTCCTGGACGCCGGGATCCTGACCGCCCATCCGCGGCTGCCGGGGGCGCTGATCCATCCGGAGCTGCTGGCGGTGCTGGACGCGCCGTTCGAGTGAGAGCGAAGCGGGGACGGCTGCGGTCAGCGGGCGCCGGAAGACGGGATCAGAGGCCCAACTCTGCCAGGAAAGCGCCCAACACCCCGTTGAACTCCCCCGCCCGCTCCAGGTTCGGCAGGTGCGCCGCCCCCTCGATCACGCTCAGCGTCGAGTTCGGGAGCGCCGTGTGCATCGCCTCCGCGTCCGACACCGGAGTGAACGTGTCGTCGCGGCCGACCACCACGAGCGTCGGGACCGTCACCCGCGTCAACAGGTCGCTGTAGTCGGGGCGTTGGGCCCGGCCCCGGAGGGCCGCCGCCGCGCCGCGCGGGTCGGTGGCGGTCATCATCTTCCGTACGTGGGCCGCCACTTCCGGCTCCGCGTACGGGGCGACCATCTTGTACAGGACCTCGTCCGCGTAGCCGGTCATGCCCTCGGCGAGCAGGCGTTCCGCCATCGCCTCGCGCGTCCTGACGCCCTCCGGGGTCTCGGCCCGCGGGAAGGTGTCCGCGAGGATCAACGCCCTTACCCGCTCCGGGAATTGAGCGTAGAAGTCCATCACGATCTGGCCGCCCATGGAGAGGCCCGCCAGGGCGAACTCCGGAACCTTCAGGTCGTCCAGGAGGGTTGCCACGTCCGCCGCGAAGTCCGAGAGGAGCGTCACTCCCGGGACCACCGGTGAGGCGCCGTAGCCGCGCAGGTCCGGGGCGATCACCCGGCGGGTGCGGGAGAGTTCGGCGATCTGGGGCGCCCACATCGTGTGGTCGAAGGGGTGGCCGTGGACCAGGACCAGCGGCAGCGCCGCGTACCCCTCCGCTGCCGCCGAACCCTCCCCCGCCGCCGAACCAGCCCCTGCTGCCGGGCCCTTGTCTTCGTACGCGAGGAACGGTGCCATGATCATGACCCTAGGCGGGCCCAACTCCCCCGTGCAATCAGGTATTCGCCTGCATCCGGGACGACTGCACCGGCTCCGCCGCCAACTCCAGCTCCAACTCCAGCGGTGCGGGCGCCGGGTGCCTCCGGTGTCGTACGTACGCGCCCGTCGCCCAGGCACCGACCGCCACCGTCAGGCCGAGGGCCAGCAGGGACCAGGACACCGTGCGGAGGGTTTCGGTCAGGGCGTCGTAGACCGCGCCCACCGCCTCCGCCGAGAGCCGCGCGCGCTCCGCCGACATGCCCGACGACGGCAGTCCGCCCACCGTCAGATGGCGGCCCACCGCGATGGCGATGCCCAGGGACGCCGCGCCCAGGGCCGTGCCCAGGCCCGTCGCGACGATCGCGCGGCGGCGGCAGACGGCCACCGCGATGCCCGCGCAGGCGAGCACCACCGCGCTGAGCGGGAGCCAGAAACCGGCTACTTCCAGCACGCGGAAGCCCTTTCGGAGCGGGCCGAGGTCGTGCGCCTCGACGAGGGTGATCTCGGTGTGTGCGATGGGGATGCGGGCGGCCAACGGCACGTGTTCGTCGGCCAGTTCGCGCTTCATGCGCTCCGTCGCGGGGGCCAGGTCCAGGACCACGGGCGCGGGCGGGGTGCGCTCGTCGGCCCGCAGCGCGCGCAGCACGGCGTCGTGGGCGGCGAGGTTGGCGGTGCCCCACGCGGTGCGGTACGCCTCCGTCGCGGTGAACGAGCGCACGGCGTCGCGGATGTACGCGTGCACGGGGTCGCGCAGCCGGGGGCCCACGTGCACCTCGCGCATCACGCTGTCCGTGACCGCCCCGGCCACCGCCTCCCGCACCTGCGCGTCCGAGGCGAGCGGGTTGGTCGTGGCCGCGTACCGGGCGCCGTCCTCGAAGCCGTACGTCGCCCACGCCGCGACCGCGCCGAGCGGGGCCAGCAGGCAGGCGAGGGCGATGAGCACGGCCGACAGGGCGGTGCGGACGGTTCCGGCGACGCGTTCCACGGGTTCAGCGAAACCCGGGGCGGGGGCGGGGGCGAACGGTTCGCCTGCAAATGGCCGTAAATGGGCTCGTATGGGGGTACGAGGGCGTCGGCCAGGCTGCTCCGGACCGTGGCGGCCCCGGCCCCGACGCCGCCTAAAGGCCACTTAAGTGGAGAGATGGGCCGAACGGGTGTTTATTGGATCTGGGGAAAGGAGGGCGATCATGCGCACCACCCCGGTTATGCGGAGCCTTGCCGCGGTGCTGGTCAGTGGCGGAATCGTTGTCGCCGTGGCCGGTGCGGCCGAGGCGGCGGCTCCGGCCACGTACCCCACCGGTCACGGTGGCGGCGGCGGTTCCAACAGCCCCGTCTGGGGCACCGTCGTCTCCAGCGGTGAACTGAACGTCAGGGACCAGCCCACCACCAACTCGTCCGTGGTCGACGCGCTGTCACCCGGCAGCCAGGACCGCGTCCAGTGCGCGGTCCGCGGCCAGACGGTCCGGGGCAACCCGTACTGGTACTGGCTCGTCGGCGCCCAGGGCTGGGCCAGCGCGGCCTTCGTCGACACCGGCGGTCAGGGCGTGCCCAGTTGCTCCGACCCGTGCCCGGGCTGGCGCGACGGCGGCAACAGCAATGATCACAACAGCGGGTGGAACGACCCGAGTTGGCGCGACGGGAACAGCTCCTGGAGTTCGTCCGCCTCCGGCACCTTCGACATCTCCGGTTCCTGGAGCTGGAGTTCGGCCGGGTCCTCGTCCGGTTCGGACGGCATCTGGCAGTGGGCGCCGGGCGGCCACTGAGGCGAGGGGTAACGGTGAGGGGGACCCTGCTTCCAGGGTCCCCCTCACCACTGCCCGTCCTCCGTACGTCAGCGGTCGTCCCGATGCCCGGCCGCGTCCTCGTGCGTGTAGTACCGGTAGAACAGCACCAGGAACACCGGCACCGCGAGCGCGACCGCGATGAACGCGGAGCGCAGCACGCTCGCCCCGGTCTGGCTGTGCACGAAGCCGAGGGCGACGCCCGCGAAGGCCGCCCAGAGCACGGCGTGCGGCTCCCGCTTCAGGCGCGGGGCCAGCAGGCGCACCCCGGTCCACACCGCCGCGAACGCGAGCGCGCACACGAAGCCGAACAGGACGTTCCAGCCGGTGATCGGGCCGCCGTCGCGACGGATCGCCGCGCACCAGAAGCCGTAGACGAGCCCGACGGCCACGGGTACGGCGAGCGCCGCCGCCCGGTGCTCGCGGGCGCCGAAGACGTCGGAGGTTCCTCCGCGGACGGGCGTGGCGCCCGGCAGGGAGGGGGTGGGTACGACATGAGCCATGGGAGATCTCCTCTCTCCTCGCCCCCGGCTTCCAGGTCACACCCGGCGTGGGGGCCTGGCAAGTCGGGATGCGGGGTCGGGATGCGGGGTCGGTCCGGCCGTGTTCCGCTGGATGTCATGAACAGGCGGCCGTCGGCGGGCGGTGGGGCCGGGGGGTATCTGCCGGCGTCGCGCGATCCCGTGCAGCGGCACACCCTGCTGCGCGTGCGCGGGCGAAGCGTCGCCTGGGTCCCCCCGATCGTGCTGCTCGCCGTGATCGCGGTGCTCGACCGGAACATCACCGAGGATTTCCGGATCATCTCCTGGGTGGTGCTGGTGCCCGGGATCGCCGCCGCGCTGTGCGGGGTGTGGGGCACGGCCGCAATCGCCGTGCTCACCGCTGTCGTCTACATCGCCGTCGACCACGCCTACCCGCACCAGTACCAGACCGGGCTGCCCGACTTCGTGCTGGTCGTCGCGGGCGGCGCCCTCGCGGTGCTGGCCTGCGCGGTGCGGGTGCGCGGCGAGCGGCGGATGCTGCACATGCGGGACGTCGTCGAGACCACCCGCCGAGCGGTGCTGCGCCCGCTGCCGCCGGGCTGGGGCGGCCTCGACCACGCGGCGCATTTCCTCGCCGCCGACAGCGTCGCCCGGGTCGGCGGCGACTTCTACGACATCCAGCCGGGGCCGCACGGCACCCGGGTCCTGATCGGCGACGTCCAGGGCAAGGGGCTGGCCGCGGTCGAGGCGGCGGCGGCACTGCTCGGCACGTTCCGCGAGGCCGCCTACCACGAGAGCGCGCTGACCACGGTCGCCGACCGGCTCGACGTCCGCATGGTGCGGCACGTCCACTACCGCGACGCCGCCGGGCGCGGGGACGGCGAACGGTTCGCCACCGCCGTCCTCCTCGGGTTCCCGCGCGCCGACCCCTCCTACGTCGAGATCGTCAACTTCGGGCACGAACCGCCCCTCCTCGTCAGCGCCCACCGCGTCCACGCGCTGCCGCCGGGCGGTGGACTCCCGCTGGGGCTGCGGGAGTTGACACCGCAGGCCGCGCTGCCACAACCGCTGCGGGTGCCGCTCGCCGACGGCGAGACGCTGCTCCTGGTCACCGACGGCGTCACCGAGGCCCGCGACGCCGACGGCCGCTTCCAGCACCTGTCCGACCTGGTCGCAGCCGCCGTCGCCATCGACCCGGGCACCGCCGAACCCGCCCGCCTCGCCGCGTTCGTCCGCGACGGCACCCTGCACCACTGCGCGGGCCGCCTCGGCGACGACACCACGGTCTTCGCGGTCCGACGGGCCCGTACGGTGCTGCCCGGGGTGATCGAGGAGGCGGACGGAGCGCCTCCGGGCTGAGAGGTTTGCAATCCTGACACCACGCTTCGCGCTTTCAGCGGTTACGGTGCTGGCGTGGCCTGTGCACGCGACTGACGGGTATACAGGCGTACGTGAACAATGGGGAGGGAACGATGGCCGGAACCGTGCTGCTGCTGGCAGCCTCGCCCGCGGGCAAGGGGTGCCTGGTGGACGCGGCAGCCGTACTTCCCGTTCTGGCCGCGGTGTCCCCGCCCGTGCTCTCCGGCACGGACACGGCCAACGTTGTCGAACTCGCCGACCCGCTCGAACCCCAGGTCGTCCTCACCCGGCTGCGCGCCGCCGCGACCGCCCCCGGCCCGCTGACCGTCTTCATCACCGGCCAGCTCCAGCTCGACCGACGCCAACACCTGCCCCACCTCGCCCTCGCCCGCACCACCCACGCCAACATCCGCTACACCGGCTTCCCTTGGCGCTGGATCACGGAGGAACTGCGGCTACGGCCGCCGGGCTCCACCTCGCTGATCGTCGACCTGCACGCGGATCCGGAGACCTGGCAGTACCTCTCCGCCCACCCGCTCGGCGCGGGGGCGAACGTCAACCTCTACGGTCGGGTGGCACCGCCACTGCCCCGCCGGGCCGTCGGCGTGCCGGCCTACATGAAGGCGATCGGCACACTGCTGCGAAGCGGGTACCGGCCGCCGCTGCTGGAACTGCACCAGATGGCGTTGGGACGGCTGGCTTCGGACGGGGTGTTCGGGGACATCGTGCTGACGTGGGAGGCGGTTGCCTCCGGCGGTGGGGTCGGTACGCCTGGGAACTCTGCGCCCAGGCCCCCCTACCGGCCCGAACAGCCTCGGCCGCAATTGCCGGACGGGGGTGGGGTGTTGGTACCTCCGGTTCCGTCTCCGGTTCTGGCTCCGTCTCCGGTTCCATCCCCGTCTCCGGTTCTGGCTCCGCCCGCGCCCGCCGTCGAAAGTGCCGTGTACGGGGGGCCGCCATCGCCGCCTCCCGCCGCCCCGCCCATCAGGCCGCTGGCCCTCGTGCCCGACGTCGACACCGGCTACCAGGACGAGCCAACCACCGTACTGCGCAAGGCCGTTGCCCCTGAAGCACTTGAGCCCGCTCCGGAACCAGAGCTGGAGTTGGAACTGGAACCAGAGCCGGAGCCGGAACTGGAGCCGGAACTGGAAAACGAGCCCGACAGCGATGACGACCCCCACGCCGCCATCGCCGCCGCCGTCCAGTCCGACCGCCACGCCGACGCCGACGTCATCGCCGCCCGGCACGAGCAACTCGCCCTGGACGCGCACGGACCCGGGTCCGAGGAGGTGTTGCACTGGACCGAGGTGCGCGCCGACCTCGCGATGTTCTCGGGGGACGCGGCCCGCAGCTGTGCCACCTGGCTGGGCATCGCGGACGCGCGGCTGGAGGCCGGGCAGGCGCTGGACCACCCGGCCGTGGAGAGCGCCGTGGACCGGGCCCACCACCAGTGGGGCCGAGTCCGCGACACCGATCAGGCGCGCGAACTCGGGCCCCGGATGGTGGAGTTGAGGCGCCGGGTGCCCGGCCGCCGGGAGGGCGCGCTGCGGCACGTGGAACGTCAGCTGGAGCGGCTCAGCCGGCCCGAGCAGCTCACTTCGTGAACTGCCCCGTTCCACCGGCTACTTCGTGAACGTGAAGTACCTCCAGGCGCCGTGCGTCGTCGAGTTGACCGAGTCGCCGGAGCTGCCCTTGAGGTACGACGAGCGGACGCGGAAGCGGTAGCCCGTGTCCTGCGCGGGGAGTTCCACCTTGGAGACGCCCGCCGTGTTCAGCTTGAAGTACTGGTAGCCGCCGTCGCGCCAGGCGCCCTCGTAGTACACCTCGAAGGCGAGGCGCTGCTTGCGGCCCGAGTACGGCGGCATCGTGGTCGTGAACACCGGTTTCGTGGTCTTGTGGAAGTAGTAGTACGTGTGGCCCGAGATCTTCTTGGTCGTGTACTGGCGGGCCACCGCCAGCGTCACCTTCACCCGGGCGCCGACCGTGCTGGTCACCGTGCGGGACTTGTAGCGGGCGTCGCCCGTGTACTTCACCGTGACCTTGGTGTTGCGCTTCAGGTCGAGGGTGACGGAGAGGTTCCCGGCGGAGTTCACCTTCGCGGACTTCACCAGCTTGTTGGGCTTGTCCGAGCCGTCCGGGTTCGCGTAGATCGCGACCGTACGGTTCTTGTACGTCGGCCCGAGGTGCGCGGTGAACTTCACGTCCTTGCCGTAGTCGTACACCTTGCCGTTGTGGGACAGCGTCAGGGCGGGGGTGACGCGGGAGACGGCGACGGTGTCCGTGCCGGAGCCCGCCGCGTGGGTCGTGTCCCCCGCGTACTTCACGGTGTACTTGACGTCGCCGCCGACCAACGGGGTGTCGGTGAAGGAGTACGTGCCGTCCGCCTTGACCGTCACGGACGCCAGCGCGGAGCCGTTCGGCCGCTCCAGGTCGGTACGCGTGACCGTGAGCTTCGCCCCCGCCGGTATGCCCGCCTTGGAGGTGACCTTGCCGCTGACGGTGAGCTTCTTCGCACGGGTCGCGGTCTTGGGGGCGTTGACGGTGAGGGTGGTGACGGGTTTGGTCGGGTCGGTCAGGACGCGCAGACGGTAGACGCCGTCGTAGTTGTACGACGTCGCGAACACACGGGAGGAGTCCGGTGCCCAGGCGAGGCCCCGGTTGGTGAGGAGGTCGGCGTTGCCGCCGCTGCTGGTCGAGGGGAAGTCGTAGGTGTGCACGGCGGTGTGCGAGCCCGGTTTGAAGACGTACACGTCCGGGTCGTACGCGCCGTCGATGCCCGCCGCGACCGAGCCGTCCGGGGCGATGTCCACCGCGTTCGGGTAGGCGTTGGTCGGGTACTGGCCGTCGGCCGTCAGGTCGGAGGTCTTGTACACCGCCTGGTAGTAGGGCGCCCCGCTGGCCACCACGACGTCCTTGCCGTCGGGAGTGATGGCCAGGTCGATCAGGTTGCCGCCGTTCACGTCGCTGTGGGCGGTGCGGGAGAGCGCGCCCGACGAGGTGTCGTACACGGCCAGTTCGGCCGGGCTCTGCTGCGGGATGCCGGCGGCCAGGGTGTCCGGGGCGTTCGGCGTGGCGGCGAGCATCGGGGCCGCGAACCACGGGCTGTCGGGGTCCTGGGCCAGCGCCACCGTGTGGGCCGGGTCGGCCAGGTCGACGGAGCCGATGTTGCCCTCGCCCGCCGAGCCGTAACCGAACCACAGCTTGCCGCCCGCGAGGGCGGGGTACTTCGGGTCGACGCCGCCCGTCGGGTAGCGGGCGGAGAGGGTGGCGGTCGCCGTGTCGATCGCCACGATCGCGTCGGTCCCGGAGGACACCGCCGCGTACAGGGTGTCCGAATCGGCCGACAGGGCCAGGCCCTTGACGCCCAACAGGTCGGTGATCTGTGAGACGACGGTTCCGCTGTAGTCCGTTACGACGATCTTGTTGCCCGCGCTGATGAAGACACGGTGGTGGACCCCGTCGGCCACCATGTCCTGAACGGACGTCACCGGCAGGACCTTGCTGGAGTCGGCCGCCGCCGACCCCGCCGTCCCGACGGTCAGTGCGGCGGAGCTGAAGAGGACCGCCAGCGCGGTGGCGGCGGTGACTGTGCGTCTGTGCACGATGTTTTCGGACCCCCCGGTACGAAGTTGTGCGAAGAAGAAAGCAGTTCAGTGGCGCCACCGCGGGCGCGCACGAGCGCGATGGCGCGCAACCTGTGCGTCGCTTGTGGCGAATGTGCAAAGAGTAGGTGATGCCACTGACAGCCGGACCGGGGGGTTCCTGTGTGTTCGGGTCAAGCCGGCGAGGAAGTGGGTGAACGCGTCGGGGGAGACGGTGAGGGCGCGGCCGTCGGGGTTCTTGGAGTCGCGGACGGCGATGCGGGGGCGGGCGGCGGTGGCGACTTCGACGCAGTCGCCACCGGTGTCGCCGCTGTACGAGGACGCCCGACTCGTCGCCCACGAGATCGACCACCTCGACGGATTGCTCTACCTGGACCGGATACGGACGGGCGTCGAGCCCGTCCCCGTCGAGGAGTACCGGCAGACCGGCCGGGCGTGGGCGTACGAGCGGTAGACCCTGGCAGGGAAAGACGCGCTCCGCCATGTCCGCGACCCACACCCGATGACTGCCGCTCCGGAGCCCCTGTCGCCGCCGTACGCGTACACGGCGGTGGTCCGAAGGCGCTCGCCGACGCATATAACAAAACTTTTGTTAAAGCGGCGCCATGGTTGACCCTCCCGCCCCGGCACCCGGTGAAGGCCCCGTCCGCCCCGTGTCCGTCTCGCTTCATGAGGGAACGATCGCCGCGCTGAAGGCCCGTACCGGTAAGCGTGGCATGTCCGCCTATGTCGAAACCCTTGTCCAACGTCAGCTGGAACGCGATCGGCTTCGTGAACTCATCGAGGACGCGGAGGCCGAGCACGGTCCGGTCGACCAGGCCGCGGTCGAGGCCAAACGGGCCGTTCTGCGCGGTGAATCGGCGGGGTCGGCGGACGCCGTATGAGCGGCACGCTCGTCCTGGACTGTGAGGGCCTGTCCCAACTCGTCCGACGCGCACCGGAGCTCATCGAGTGGCTGGCCGCCGCCGAAGCCGAGGACATCCGTGTCGTCACCAGTTCCGTCACACTGGTCGAAGCGCGCGATCCCAGGACCGGCCAGGCCCGCTTCGACTACGCCGTCTCCCGCGTGAACATCGTCCCGCCCACCGAAGCCGTCGCCCGCCACGCGAGCGGAATCCTCGCGGCGGCCGGGCCGCACGGTCACAAGTACGCCCTCGACGCGATCGTGGCCGCGACGGCACTCGCCGCGCCCGCACCGGTGACCGTCCTCACCTCGGACCCCGAAGACCTCGTGCCGCTGTGTGGCTCCGGCGTGCGGGTGGTCAAGGTCTGACCGGGTCGCGCGGGAGAAGTTCCACTGCGCCCGGGGGCATGGCAACTGCCGTTCCCCCGGGCCTTGGTGACGCTGTGTCAGCTGGTGAAGATCAGGTACTTCCAGGCACCGTACGTCGTCGTGTTGACGGTGTCGCCCGATTTCGTGGTGCCGCTGACGTACGCGGCGCGGATGCGGAAGCGGACGCCCTTGGGCGGGGTGCCCGTCAGGGTGAGCTTGCCGGTGCCGGAGGTGGAGAGGGTGTAGTACTCGGAGTCCGTGGACTGCCAGGAGCCCTCGAAGTAACCCTGCACGTCCACGCGGTACTTGCGGTCCGGGTTGGGCGACATCGTCGTGTTGAAGACGGGGTCCTTGGACTGGTGGAAGACCTTGTACGTCTGCTTGTACTCGGACTTGGAGGCGTAGTAGCCGCTCAGCGCCGTCGAGATCTTGACCTGCGTGCCGACCTTGCTCGTGGCGCTCGCCGCCGCGACCCGGGTGTCGCCCACGAACTTCGCGGTGACCGTGGTGTTCCGGTTGAGGGTGACCGTCGCGGACAGGTTGCCGTTCGCGTCCACCGTGCCGGACTTCACCAGGGTGTTGGAGACCGGTCCGTCGGGGTTGGAGTAGATCGCGACCGTGTGGTTCTTGTACGCGGTGCCGAGGTGCGCGGTGAACGTCACCTTGGTGCCGTACGTGTACACCTTGCCGTTGTTGGTCAGCGTGACCTTGGTCGCGGTCCGCTTGACGACCGTGGTCGCCGAGGTCACCGTGGTCGCGCCGTGGTCGGCGTCGCCCGCGTACGTGGCGATGTAGTTGACGTCGCCGCCGACCAGCGGGGTGTCCGTGTAGCTGAACGAGCCGTCCGCGGCCACCGTCGCCGTGCCCAGCGTCTTGCCGAGCGGGTTCTCGTCGTCGGTGCGGGTCAGCGTCACCGTCGTGCCGGACGGGAAGGCCGTCGAGTCCGTCGAGGTCAGGGTGCCGGTCACCGTCAGCGGCTTTGCCCTCGTGCCTGTTGCCGGGGCCGTCAGGGTCAGGGTGCTGGCCGGCTTCAGCGGGGTGTCGTAGACCCGCAGCGAGTAGGTGTTCGCGCTGTCGTAGGAGACCGCGAACAGCTTGCTCTCGTCGGGGGCCCAGGCCAGGCCCGCGTCGGCCAGGTGGGCGTCCGGGCCGCCCGGCAGGTCGTAGGTGTGCGCCGGCGTCGAGGCGCCCTGCTTGTAGACGTACACGTCGTTGTCGTACGCGGCGTCCGCGCCCGCGGCGACCGAGCCGTCCGGGGCGATGTCGACGGCGTTCGGGTACGACGTGGACGCGTACTGGCCGTCCGCCGTCAGGTCGGAGAGCTTGTAGAGCGCCTGGTAGTACGGCGATCCGCTGGCCGTGATCACGTCCTTGCCGTCTGGCGTGACCGCCAGGTCCTTCAGGTAGCCGCCGCCCGTGGAGCCCGGGTCGAAGGCGTACGCCGTGCGGTCCGCGGTGCCCGACGACACGTCGAACACGGCGAGTTCCACGGGGCTCTGGCCGGGCACGCCCGCGACCAGCGTGCCGGGCGCGGCCGGGCTCGCGTCCACGATCGGCGCCTCGTAGAAGGTGTGGTGCGTGTCCTGGTCGAGCGCGACGACCGGGTCCGTGCCGCTCAGGTCGAGCGAGCCGATCTCGCCGTTGGACGCGGTGCCGTACCCGAACCAGACCTTGCCGCCCGTGACGGCCAGGTACCGCGGGTCGGTGCCGTCGCCGGTCGCGTACCGGTGGGCCTCGGTGACGGTCGCGGTGTCGACGGCGACGATCGCGTCCGCGCCGCCCACGGCCGCGTACAACGTGCCCGAGTCGGCGGAGAGTTCGAGGCCGCGGACGCCGGGGAGGGAGTCGACCGTGCCGACGACGGCGCCGGCGTAGTCCGTCGCCACGATCTTGCCGGTCGTCGGGTCGGAGACGAAGACCCGCTGGTGGACGCCGTCCACGACGACGTCGCCGGTCGAGGCGACCGGCAGGGTGACCGCGCTGTCCGCCGAGGCGGGCGCGGGGGCGGTGACCGCGAGCGCGGCCGAGGAGAAGAGGACGGCCAGCGCGGTGGCGGCAGGCAGGGTGCGTCTCTTGGAACTGCTGGTTCTGCTGGATCTGCTGGATCTACTGGATTTGGGCACGGCTGTTTTCGAACCCCCGGAACGAAAAGGCTCCCTGCGGGCCGTGCGTTCGTCGGCCATCGGCAAGGGAGTTGAGCGGAGAAAGCGAAGAAGAGGAGATCTCCTGTGACAGGAGATGCCAGCGAATCGTAAGGGACGGGAGGGACAGGAGAGGCAAAGGGGTTTCAAAGAAGCCGGGGAGGCGCGCCCAGCGGCGGGATGCTCGTGTGACGGAAACCATCCCCAAACACCCTCCTCCCCCACGAAACCCCCGTTTACCGTGGACGAATGTCCCCTCTGGCCAGAATCAGCAGCTCGTACGCCCCCCGCTTCGCGGAGTTCGCGTTCGAGCCCGCCTTCGTGGCCGCGGTGGACCAGCACGTCGCCGAGATCCGCGACCGCCTCGCCGCGAACCACGCCGGGCTGATCCCCCGGCCCCCGCACCGCGAGGACCTCGCCGACTACGCCCTCGGCTTCCTGGACGCCCTCACCGAGACGGACTGGCGCGAACCGGTCGGACACGACTACGCGGTGTGCCGCCTGACCGCCATCAGCTGGCTGGTCACGCGGCACGACCTGCTCGCCTGAAGCGGGAAAGCGCTCAGCCGCACAGCTTCCGGTACCCCGCGTCCGGTATGTACGTGTGCCACTGCGCCTTCGTCAGGTTGGCGCCCCCCGTCGTGCGGGCCCGGACGCACACCGTGGTGGCCGCCCGGGTGACGTCGACCGTGTAGCGCTGGAGCGGGACGTGCGCGCTGCCCGCGTACAGGGTGCTGTCGTCGGGGGAGAAGGCCAGCGAGTCGATGCTCTCGCCGGGGGTGGTCAGCGGGTCGCCCAGCGGCTGGCGGGTGGCGACGTCCCACAGCTGGACGGTGCCCGCGTCGCCGCCGACCGCGAGGGTGCGGCCGCTGGGGCTGACCGCGACCGCGGTGACCGACTCGGGGGTGTCGCCGAGCGGCTCGGGGAACACGTTGCGCAGGACGCCCGCGCGGTGGCGCAGCCCGGCATCCCACAGCGAGACCCGGCCGGTCTGGTCGCCGGCCGCGAGCAGGGTGCCGTCGGCGCCGAACGCGTACGCGCCGACCTGGTCGCCCTGCACCAGGTCCTGTCCGGTGACCCGGCCCGACGGCAGATGGGCCACGCGGCCGTCGCCCAGCAGGAGCCGCCCGTCCGGGCTCACCGCGAGGTGGCTGCTGTCCAGGCCGGTCAGCACCGTCGTACGGCGGCCGGTGCGGGTGTTCCACACCTCGTCGCGCAGGGTGCCGGAGAACGGGGTGCGGGCGGTGTAGAGGGCGGTGCCGCCGGGGGCCAGGGCCGCGCCGATCACCGCGTCGCCGGGCAGGTCGACCGTGGCGCGGGCGCGGTCGCGGACGCGGTCCCAGACGGTCAGGCGGGTGCCGGTGCTCTCCCGGCCGGGCGCCGAGACGCCGTACACGAAGTCCTCGCCGTCCGGGCTGTAGGCGATCAGCGGCAGGGTGTCCCGCGGGACCACCGGGTCGGTGGGGTCGGCCGAGACGGGGACGGCGACCGGCGGCAGCGTGCGCAGCAGCCGGCCGTCGGCGGTGGCGCGCAGCTCGAAGGCGTACGCCGATCCGGTGCGGCGGGTGGTGACGTAGGTGCTGCCGTCGGGCCCGAACCGTACGTCCTCGTCGGCGGCGGCCTGCCACGACGGGGTGACGGCGGCGGAGAGGTCGACGGTGTGGACGGTGCCGCCCTCCAGGTAGCGCAGGGAGGTGCCGGCCGGGTCCCAGTCCGGGCCGTCGTACATGTGCTGGTTGTCGAGGGACTGGCGGAAGACCGGGTTGTCCGGGGCCGAAAGGCGCCACACGCGCAGTTCGCCGCCGTCGGCCGTGGCCAGGAAGGTGCCGTCGGGGCTGAAGGAGGCGTACTGGGTCTTCGGGTCGTCGAGGTCGGCCAGTTGGCGGCCGGTGGTGGTGTCCCAGACGCGGACGCCGTCCGCGGTGACGGCGGCGAGCCTGCCGTTGCCCAGGACCAGGAACCCGGCGTCCTGGCCGGTGCACACGGCCTTGTCGGCGGACCGCGTCCAGGCGCCGGTCAGGGCCCGGCCGTCGGCCGCGTTCCACACCCGCGGGGCGTGCCCGGCGGGGCAGGCGGCGATCCGGGTGCCGTCGGAGGCGGGGGCGACCCGCTGGGTGCCCGCGGCCCGGGTGTCGTACAGGACGTGGCCGTCGGCGAGGGAGTACAGGGTCAGCCGGTCGCCGTCGTCGACGAGATAGGAGCGGCCGTCGGGGGTGAAACTCGCGAAGGAATCGGGGTCCACCACCGGAACTCCGGTCTTCCAGCGGTTGGTCGAGGTGTCCCAGAGGCGGATGGCGCCGTCGTCCGACATGATCTCCACGGTCCGGCCGTCCGGGGCGGACCGCAGCACCGTGCCCTGCGGCAGGGTGCCGGTGGCCAGCCGCCGGTGCGTGGGCACGTCCCAGGTGCTCCAGTGGCCCGCGGACGCGCTCAGCAGGGTGTGGCCCGAGGCGGTCAGGAAGCGGCCCGGGTCGCTGCCGGGGCCGGGGTCGGTGAAGGTGCTCGACTCGGGCTGCACCAGGGAGCCGAGCAGGGAGCGGCGGGTCTCGTCGAGGCGGGCGATGCGCCAGGCGGCCAGGCCCAGCAGCATCGCCGCGTGCGGGTCGGTGGTGCGCAGGGCGTCGGCGACCGTGGCGACCCGGCGGGCGGTGTCCTCGGTGTTCTGGCGCACGCTGTCGTCGTGCTGGCGCCAGGCGGCCACCAGCGAGACCAGCGCCAGCGTCAGCACGGCGGACAGGGCGCCCAGCAGGATCCGGCTGCGGTGGGTGGCGCGCCGGGCGGCCCGTTGCTCGGTGGCGCGGGCGTCGAGCGCGGTGGTCAGGAAGGCCCGCTCGGTCGTGGTCAGTGCGGGGTGCCCGGCCGGGTCGGGGAAGAGTTCCTCGGCCCGCTCCAGCCGGCTGCCCCGGTACAGCGCGCCCGGATCGCGGTCGTGCTCCAGCCAGGTGACGGCGGCCTCCGTCAGCCGCCGGTGGTGGCGCAGCCGCTCCCGGTCCTCCTCGATCCACGTGTGCAGCCGGGGCCAGCCGGTCAGCAGGGCCTCGTGGGCGAGCTGGACGCCGTCGTCGCAGACGGTCAGCAGCCGGGCCCGGGCCAGCCGCTCGACCACGGCCGGCACCTCGTGGTCGGAACACTCGGCGAGTTCGGTGAGTTCGGCGGGGGTGACGGGACGGCGGGTGTCGGCGGTGCCCTGGCCGGGCTCGACCATGCGCAGCAGCAGCCTGCGGGCGGTGGCGGCCCGGTCGGCGGACAGCGCCCCGTAGGTGTCCTCGGCGGTCGCCGCGATCGAGCCGCGCAGCCCGCCCGCCGCCTCGTAACCGGCGAGGGTCAGCATGCGGCCCTTGCGCCGCCGCCACGTCTCCAGCAGCGCGTGCGAGAGCATCGGCAGCGCGCCCGGCTGGTCCAGCACCTCCGCGACGATCCGCGCGGTCAGCTCCCGCTCGACCAGGTGCCCGGCCGCCTGCGCGGGCCCGGTCACCGCCTCGCGCAGCTCGTCCGCGGTCATCGGCCCGACGGTCAGACTGGCGCCGCTCAGCGCGTCGGCCAGGCCCCGGTGCTCGGCGCAGCGGGCGTAGAAATCGGCGCGTACGGCGATCAGGACGCGCAGCCGGGTGGCCGGGTCGCGGGCGGCGAGCAGCAGCCGGATGAAACGGTTCCGCTCGTCCGGGTCCCGGCAGAGCGTGAACGCCTCCTCGAACTGGTCGACGATCACCCAGCTCTCCGGCTCGTCCGCCGCCGGGGCCAGCAGGTGCCCGTAGGTGGTGGCGGGCCGGTCGCCCGGGGTGAGCACGCGCAGCACCGCCGGGCAGTCAAGGCGGGCGATCTCCTCGCGGATCCGGGGGATCAGCCCGGCCCGCAGCAGGGAGGACTTGCCGCTGCCGGAGGCGCCGAACAGCATCGCGAGACGGTGCCCGCAGACCAGTTCGCGCAGGTCCTCGATCATGCGGTCGCGCCCGAAGAACAGTGCGCTGTCGTCGGGCTCGAACCGGGCCAGCCCGCGGTAGGGCGCGGGGGTCTCCGGGTCGCCGTCCGCCGGTTCCCGGGCCGCCTCGGCCTCGGCGGCCTTCCAGCGGGGCTCCCACTCGGCGGGGTCCGCGCCGCAGGCCCGGACATAGCCGAGGAGCACGGCGAGCGACGGCAGCCGTTCGCCGGCGGCGGCCTGGGAGAGGGTGGTGGCGGAGAAGCCGGCGGCCTGGGCCATGGCCCGGTACGCGGGGTTGCCGGCCGCGCGGCGCAACTCGCGCAACTCGTGGGCGAGCCGGGGGACCGGGCCCGCCAGCGGGTCCAGGGGTCTCTCGGGGCGTCCCATGGGGTGCTTACCTCGGGGGGGGGGGCTGGGGGCTGAGGGCTGGGGGCGGGGGGGCTGGGTGGGTCTGGCTGGGGCGGGCTTGCTCGGCTTGCTCGGGCTTGCTTCGAAGGGGATCGGTCTTATTTCGGCTGATCGTCCTTGTATGTGAAGGACGACCATACGGTTTGCTGACTTTCCGGAAGTTATCGGAT
>LJCV01000230.1 GCA_001298575.1 Actinobacteria bacterium OK074 | reverse complement strand
CGTCCCGCCCGGCGCCGTCCCGACCCCGAGATCCTTCCCCCACCTCCCCACCCGATCCACCCTTCATCCACGAACTCCCTCCGGACCGCCTGCCGCCGTCCCGCCCGCCGTATCCCGTCACAACACCTCCCGTCCCTTCCAACACCCCCATTTCCAGCCGAAGTTCAAACGACGCGACCGCCTACGAGCCCGACCGCAGCCTCGGCACCGCAGGCACCGCAGGCACCGCAGGCACCGCAGGCACCGCAGGCACCGCAGGCACCGCGGACACAGCCGCCCGCTCCCGGTGCCGCGTCGGCCGCTCGATCTCGTCGAGCACCGCCACCGCGAGATCCGCGTACGACAACGGCCCGGCGTCGTCGGGCACCTGGTCCCCGCCGAGGCGGTAGCGCCCGGTGCGCGGAGCGCCGTACTCCAGCCGCCCGGGCGGCGTGAGCATCACCCAGTCGACGCTCCCGGCGCCCCGTTCCGCGCGCAGCCGCCGCAGCCCCGCGGTGTGCGCCAGCGCGAACGGGCGTATCTCCGCCGGAAACACCGCCGGATCGTCCATCACCGGCCGCCCGTCCGCCCCGAGGAGGTTCGCGAAGAGTCCGATGGCGACGAGCCGGCCCACGCCCCCGGCGGCGAGAGCGCCGAGCAGCGCGTCCGCGGCCT
Organism: Actinobacteria bacterium OK074; assembly: GCA_001298575.1. GTDB lineage: Bacteria > Actinomycetota > Actinomycetes > Streptomycetales > Streptomycetaceae > Streptomyces. The sequence goes on along the minus strand of LJCV01000230.1, from coordinate 123 downwards.
TGACGAAGAAGTCCGGGTCGAGCGCGGCGAACCCCTGCTCCGGACCGCTGAAGGGAGACACGGCGTGCACGGCCGCGACCTGCCCGCCCACGGCCCCGGCGACCGACCCGGGATCGGTGACAT
>LJCV01000229.1 GCA_001298575.1 Actinobacteria bacterium OK074 | reverse complement strand
GGCGCGCGGCCCCCCCCCCCCGGCGGCACCCCCCGCGACCCGGGGGGGCGGGCCCCGGCCCCGCAGGGACGGCCACCCCCCCGGGCGGGGGGGGGCGGGGGGGGGGGCCCCCCGCCGCTACGCCAAGGACCGCCGGTACGCCCAGGACCACCGCGTCGACGTGCCGCACCCGGACGCCCCCTACGCGTTCACGCCCGACACCGGCCACCGCCTGCGCGTGTCCTTCGCCTGCCCGACCTGCCACCAGCGGATCCGGGTACCGGTACGGGGGCGGGTGCGGGCGCGGTGCGCGGTGTGCCGAACGGTGCTGGAGTGCGATACGTGACGGGGTGGGGACGGGGGCGCGGGCGGGGGTTTCGGCTGCCGTGAGCGGCGGGGGCCGGGGGCGGCCGCCCGAGCGGCGCGGGCCGGGGGTCGGCTGCCGTGAGCGGCGGGGCGTTGGGGGGCCCCGGGGGGTGTCAGGGGGGGGTCCTACTCCCGGGGCATGGACTCACGGTGCCCGC
>LJCV01000228.1 GCA_001298575.1 Actinobacteria bacterium OK074 | reverse complement strand
GGGGGGGGGTCGGGGCAGCTCGGGGGGGGGGGTTCCAGCCGCCGGTGGGGGGGGGGGAGACGGCGGTGTCGGCGCTGGCCGAGACGGTGGGGCGGGCCTTCGCCGAGGCGGGTGTGGGTTCCGTGGCGCACGTGTCGGCGTGTCTGGCCAACTGCGATCTCCCGGTGGAGGAGGAGCAGTTGACCGCCGCGCTGTACGCCCGCGGGTGGGGTGCGACGGTCGAGGTCCGCAACGACACGTTCGCGATCCTGCGCGCGGGCATCGCCGAACCGCGCGGTGTGGCGGTGGTGTGCGGTGCGGGCATCAACTGCGTCGGCATGCGCCCCGACGGCCGCATCGCCCGCTTCCCGGCGCTGGGGCGCATCTCCGGTGACTGGGGCGGGGGTTGGGGCCTGGCGGAGGAGGCGATCTGGCACGCGGCGCGGGGGGAGGACGGCCGGGGCAAGCCGACGGCCCTGTCGACGGCGCTCCCGGCCCACTTCGGCCGCACGACGATGTACGACCTGATCGAGTCCTTCCACCTGGGCCACGTCCCCCACGACCGCCAACCGGAGCTGACTCCGGTCCTGTTCAGGGTGGCGGCGGAGGGCGACGCGGTGGCACGGGCGGTGGTGAACCGTTTGGCGGAGGAGGTCACGACGATGGCTCGGGTCGCCCTGACCCGCCTGGACCTCCTGTCCGAACCGACCCCGGTCCTCCTGGGCGGCGGCGTGCTGACAGCGGGCCACGACCAACTGGACACGGCGGTACGGCATTTGCTGGCGGCGGCGGCCCCCAAGGCCCAGCCACAGGTGATCCGGGCGCGACCGGTACTGGGGGCTGCGCTGCTGGGGCTGGATCGGGTGGGGGGGGGGGGGGGGGTGGGGGGGGCGGGGGTTCTGTGAGGGGGGTGGCTGGGTGCGGGTGTGTTTGTGGCTGGTCGCGGAATTCCCCCCCCCCCTCGGGGGGGGGGGGGGGGCGGGGGCCGCCCCGGGGGATACGCCCGCCCGCCGGAGCGGAAATGGGTCCGCCGCGGGAGGGCCGCCTAGGGG
>LJCV01000227.1 GCA_001298575.1 Actinobacteria bacterium OK074 | reverse complement strand
GGGCGCCGGAGCCGTGGGGGCGGGCGCAGGCGTCGGCTGGGCGGGCGCGGGCCGCGGTGCCGCGGGGGCGCCGCCGTAGCCTCCCCCGCCACCGCCACCGTAGCCACCGCCGGAGGCACCCCCACCCGCGAACCCGCCGGAGGCACCCGCCCCCGAGTCGACGACCGCCTCCACCTTCCACTGCACGTTGAACTGTTCGCTCAGCGCGGCCCGCAGGACCTCCTCGCTGCCGCTGCCGGTGAAGCTGTCGCGCGCGCCGACGTTCACGAAGCCGAGGTGCAGGGTCGTGCCGTCGAACCCGGACACCTGGGCGTTCTGGCTCAGCAGCATCCAGGTGAAGCGGCGGCGGTTCTTGACCGCCTCCAGGATGTTGGGCCAGAGCGTCCGCGGGTCGAGCCCGGCGGGGGCCTGGACGAAGCCGGGGCCCCCCGATGCGGCGGGTGCGGCGGGCGGCTGCCCGTGCGTGGCGGGGGCCGGTACGGCGCCGGGTGCCGCGGCGGGCGGGGCACCGGCGCCCGTCGACGCGGCCGTGGGCCAG
>LJCV01000226.1 GCA_001298575.1 Actinobacteria bacterium OK074 | reverse complement strand
TGCTCGGCATTCTCGCCATCATCACCCTGCCCTTCGAACCGCTCGGCGCGATCTTCGGCGCCGCCGCCGTCCTCACCAGCGGACTGGCACTGCTCGCGCACTCGGTCGCGATGGCGAGCGGTGCGGATGTCAGCTGGCTGACGATGGGGACGGACACGCTGGGGATGCTGCCGGGGATCGGGCTGTTCGCGAAGGGGGCGAAGGTTGCGGGCATGGAAGCCGCAGCAATACGAATGGACGAGTTCGGCAAGGGCTTCGCGGCATCCGAAATCGATTCCGCCCTCAACGTAATCGCTACCGGCGACATGGCCGGCTACGTCAAGGGCGGTATCGGGCTTCTGGGAAGAAAGATCGTCTTGGGCGGCAAGGCCGAGGAAATCGCTCTGCTGAGCAGCAGGAACGGAACAATGAACCGACTGGCCGGGCTCGCCGAGGCGGGATACCACCAGGGACAATGGCTCGGCACCAAGGGAGCAGCCCTCCTCGGAGAGAAGTTCACCGTCGACCCGTTGAGCAAACTGGGCAGAGGCATCGACATCGCCGGGAAGGTCCTCCCCAAGGGTGCCAGCATCCTGCTGCACAGTGGGGATTCGACCGATCCGGGCGATCGCCTCCAACAATCCGCCACCGCACACTGAGGCCCAACACAGATGACGATCTGGCAACCCGATCCGGACGAGACACTGATCGCACGCCGCGCCGTGACCTTCGCCACCGGCGCGGCCACCCCCGTATCGGGAATGCGCTGGTTCCGCGACACCGAACGGCGGGACATCCAGGGCGACTTGCCCGGCTGGCCCGAGGGCCCCCACTACGCCGTACGCGGCAAGGGGGAGAGCCGACTGCGCAAAGGGGGCAAGTTCGGGGCGGGCCTGCTGCTGGTGGCGACCCTCGGCGTCCTCGAATCGCTGGCCGGTTCGGGCAGTACGGGCAACGTCGCCCGGCTGGGGACACCGGAGGAACCGGAGAACGAGGTCGAGGACTTCCCCGTCCTGTGGGCGGCCCCGGGCACCCTGGCCCGTACGCTCCCCTGGCAGCTCGATCCGGCCCGCCGTCCCGATGCCGAACGCACTCACATGATCGTCACTGACCGACGGGTACTCGTCCTCGGCCTGCTGGACGACAAGGACGACCCCAACGACCAAGTCCTCTGGGAAACCGAGCGGTCCAGCATCGCCTCCACCAAACGCAAGAAGTTCAGCAAGTCCGGCAAAGACTTCACGATCACCTTCGTCGACGGCTCCTGGTGCCGACTCGCAGGGTGGAACACCGGCTGTCGTGGCGATGTCACTCGTGCCCTGGAAAACCCGCTACCGCTGATGGACCCCGACGAACTGACGCCGGGGCAGCAACAAGCCGTGCGGAAACTCCTTCAGGACAAAGAACCGGGAGGCCGCCTGCTGATCTACCGGCGCCCGAGTGGAAACGTCTTCGTCACGTACAGACTCAATGACCGCATGAACCCCACCTACGGGATCGGCAGCGCGGCCTTCAAACTGATGGACTCCACCGGCGAAAACGCCAAATTCCAAGAAGGCGACATCTGACCGAAATGGACCCCGAACTCCCGTGACCACCCCCC
>LJCV01000225.1 GCA_001298575.1 Actinobacteria bacterium OK074 | reverse complement strand
GTTGGGGGTAGCCGTAGGCGGCGGGGGGCGGGGGTTGCTGGAGACCGCCGGGGACGCCAGGGACGCCGGGGGCGGCGGCCCCTTGGGCGGGTCCGCCGGGGTACCCGGAGACGGGCGGGGGCGGGGGCGGTGCGCCCTGCGGTCCACCGGGGGTGCCGGGCACGCTCGGCGGCCCGCTCGGCGCACTGCCCGGAGGGGCCGTGAACACGGTGGGCGCGTGGAACACGGGACCGGGAGCCGGGGCCGGGGCTTGCGGCTGGGCCTGCGGCTGGGGCGGACTGCTGGGCACGTTCGACGGCGGCGGAGTGCTGTTGCCACCGGGCGGATTCTGCGCACCAGGCTGCCCCGGCGGATTCGACGCACTCGGCGGCCAGGCCACCCCCGCCCCCTCCACCCCGGGCTGCGCGACAACCTGAGTCGGCACGTACCCGCCCCCGCCCGGCGGCGGCACCGAGGGCGCACCCGAACCCCCTTGCGGCTGAGGCGAGTTGGACGCCACCCCAGCAGCCCCGACAGCCCCGGCATCCCCCGGATACCCGTACGACGAAGGCGCCCCGGGCGGCGGCGGAGCACCCGCCCCCGCAGCGGCACCCCCGGCCCCCTGCGGATACCCATACCGCGAAGCCTCCCCCACCGCCCCCGCGGCGTCCTCCTCCCCCACAGACGGCGCGAACACCGTCGCGGGCAACGGCACCGACAGCTCCTCGCCCCCACCCATCCCGTCCCTCCCCCCCCCCGGGCGCCCCCCCCCCACCCCCCCCCCC
>LJCV01000224.1 GCA_001298575.1 Actinobacteria bacterium OK074 | reverse complement strand
GTCGACGCCGGCCGCAGTGGGGGCGGGTGCCGGCCGCACGGGGCGGGGAGGAAGGCCGGCGCTGCGGGCCGCAGCGGCGGCGGGGAGTGCGGCGCTGCCAGCCGCAGCAGCAGCAGGGCGGCGCTGCGGGCCACAGCGACGGCGTGGTGGCGGGGAAGGTCCGGCGCTGCCGACCACAGCAGCGGCAGGGCGGGGCTGTCGGATCTAGCGGTGCGGCCACCCGCAGGGGACGCGGGGGGGCAGGTGTGCTGCGGGCCGCAGCGAAGGCTGGCGGGCCTTGCAGCGGCGGCGGGGCGGGGCTGCCGGACCTTGCGGTGCGTGTGCCCCGCAGGGGCGGCGGGGGTGTCGGGGTTTACCGTGTCGGCGCTCGCAGCGGAGGAGGGTGGGCAGCTGCCCACAGGCCGCAGGGGTGGTGACGCGAGCCCCCGCGGACCCGTCTGCCAGCCGCGGCGGTGAGGGGACGGTACGGGGGTGTCCGCCCGCAGCGGATGGCGCGTCAAGCGACAGGACCTCTGCCGCCGTACCGATTTCGCGCCAGACCGAGGACGGATACCCCCGTGGCGGCCCCGACCCCCCACCCACCCCCCAGGGGCGCGGGGAACTGCGCGACCAGCCACAAACACACCCGCACCCGAAA
>LJCV01000223.1 GCA_001298575.1 Actinobacteria bacterium OK074 | reverse complement strand
GCGGGGCGGCTGTGGGGGTGGGGAGGGGGGGCGGGTTCGCGGGGCCGCGCCTCCCCCTGGGCCGCGGGGGGGCCCGGGGGGGGGGGGGGGTGGGGGGGGGGGGGGGGGGGGGGTGGGCGGGGGCGTCGAGGACGGGCGTCCGCCCTGCTCCGCCGACGGTGACTCCGACCCTCGCCGATGCCGGCGCCTGGACGACCGCGGGGGCGGGGTGAGTGGCCTCGCCATGGTCGGAGCTCCGTACACGGTGTCGGGCGGCCGGGCCTCGGGATCCGACCGGGCCCCAGCTCCATCCCCAGCCGCAGCTCCATCCCTGGCCTCGGCCCCGGCGTCGTCCCCGGCCTCGAACGCCTTGGGCCGCGCGTCCTCGGGCTCCGGTTCCGGCCCCGGCTCGCGCCGTCCCTCCGGCAGCCGCAGATAAGGGTTGGTGTCAGGGTTCGGCGTCCGGTACGGCGTGCTCGGCGCGTACGGGCCCGGCTGCCCTGGCGGTGCCACCCTCGGCCCCGGTTGCTCCGGCCGATGCGGAGGTCCTGGCTGACGCGAACCGCCCCCGCCCCCGCCCCCGGCCCCGTCCCAGCCCCCAGGCGCCCCCGAGGCATCCCACTGCCCAGCCACCCCAGTCACCCCCACCGCCCCCGTAACTCCCCCCCCCCCACTCCCCCCCCCACCCGCCCTCCCCCCCCCCCCCCCCTCCCCCCCCCCCCCCCCCCTCGCCCCCCCCTCCCCC
>LJCV01000222.1 GCA_001298575.1 Actinobacteria bacterium OK074 | reverse complement strand
GTGTTGAGGTCGCGGACCAGGTCGCGGACGCCCCGGTGGTCCGGCTCCGCGCCGTAGCCGGGGTCCAGGAGCCACCAGTCGGGGCCGTGGGTTTCGGACCATTCGGCGCCCTGGGCGAACTCCTGGCCCATGAAGAGGAGTTGTTTGCCGGGGTGGGCCCACATGAAGGCGAGGTAGGCGCGGAGGTTGGCGCGCTGCTGCCACCAGTCGCCCGGCATTTTGCTCACCAGCGAGCGTTTGCCGTGGACGACTTCGTCGTGGGAGAGGGGCAGGACGTAGTTCTCGCTGTAGGCGTACACCATGGAGAAGGTCATCTCGTGGTGGTGGTAGGCGCGGTGGACGGGGTCGTGCTGGAGGTAGTCGAGGGTGTCGTGCATCCAGCCCATGTTCCACTTCAGGCCGAAGCCCAGCCCGCCGAAGCCGGTCGGTCCCACCTGGTCCGTGGCCCGGGTAACGCCGTCCCACGCGGTGGACTCCTCCGCGATGGTCACGACACCGGGGCAGCGGCGGTAGACGGTGGCGTTCATCTCCTGGAGGAAGGCGACCGCCGCGAGATCCTCCCGGCCGCCGTGTTCGTTCGGGGTCCACTGGCCGGGTTCGCGGGAGTAGTCGAGGTAGAGCATGGAGGCGACCGCGTCCACGCGCAGGCCGTCGATGTGGAACTCCTCGCACCAGTAAACGGCGTTGGCAACAAGGAAGTTGCGCACCTCGGTCCGACCGAGGTCGAATTCGAGGGTGCCCCAGTCCGGGTGCTCGGCACGGCGCTTGTCGCCCGGTTCGTACAGCGGTCGTCCGTCGAACTCGGCCAACGCCCAGTCGTCGCGCGGGAAATGGGCGGGCACCCAGTCCAGGATGACGCCGACACCGGCCTGATGGAGGGCGTCGACGAGGTACTTGAAGTCGTCGGGGGTGCCCAGGCGTGCGGTGGGTGCGTAGAAGCCGGTGACCTGGTAGCCCCAGGAGCCGCCGAAGGGGTGCTCGGCGACCGGCATGAACTCCACGTGGGTGAAGCCCAAGTCGGTGATGTAGGCGGGGAGTTGGTCGGCGAGTTGACGGTAGGTCAAGCCTGGGCGCCAGGAGGGGAGATGGACCTCGTAGACGGAGAACGGGGCTTCGTGGAGCGGGCGTTCGCCACGCCCTGCCAGCCACTCCCCGTCTTCCCACGTGTATGTCGACTGCGTCACGATGGAGGCGGTGTCGGGGGGTACTTGGGTGCGGCGGGCCATGGGGTCGGCGCGTTGGGTGTGGGTGCCGTCGGGGCGGGTGATGTCGAACTTGTACAGCTCGCCTTCGCCGATGTGGGGGATGAAGAGTTCCCAG
>LJCV01000231.1 GCA_001298575.1 Actinobacteria bacterium OK074 | reverse complement strand
GGGTGTTGGGGGAGGGGGGAGGGAGAGGGGCGGAGGGGGGGGGGGGGGGGGGGGGGGGGGGGGGGGGGGGGGGGGGGGGGCGGGGGGGGGGAGGGGGCGGGGCTGGGAGCCCGGGCCCCGTCCGTGCCCCAGGCAGCCCCTCACAGCCCCCTGGCGACCCCCCGACGGCTCACTGACGGCCTCCCGGCCCCTCCCCGGCGAAACCCCCGCACCCACCCCCACCCCCCGCCCCCAGCCCCGTCCGAACCCGCCCGTCAGTGCCGTGTCCGGAGCGGGCGGGGCCGTAGGGGCGGGTCGGGTGCAGTGGGCGCAGGGTGGGTCGATAACCTAATGCCGCTGACAGACACTTAGGGCGGCTTTATTCGGAAGGTCGCCCGTGCGTTCAAGGAGTTGCCGCCGCCGTGAGCAGCAGCCTTCGACGCGGCACCCTAGCCGCGGCCGCCATCGCCGTCCCGCTCGCCTCTCTTGGCGCGTGCGCCGCCGGCAACAACAGCCAGATCCTTGAGATCAAGCCGGACAACGCGGCGACCTCCGTCGGCAACATCAAGATCCAGAACGCGATCGTGATCACGCAGCCCGACCTGGAGTCCACCGGTCCGGCGGTGATCTCGGCGACCGTCTTCAACAACGGCAAGACCGCCGAGACCCTCGACGCCATCACGATCCCCGGCACGAACAAGACGGCGAAGCTGACGCCGGCCGGCGGCAAGGGCAGCACGCTGCGCATCCCGGCGCACGGTTCGGTCGTCATCGGCGGCAAGAACAACGCGTCCGCGGTGCTCGCCAGCAGCCGCGAGGCGATCCAGGACGGCAACGCCCAGAAGGTGACCTTCACGTTCGCCAGCACGGGTGACGTGAGCCTGCGCGCGTTCGTGGTCCCCGCGGAGAGCTACTTCACGAAGTGGGGCCCCACCCAGGTCCCGACGCTCCCGGCGACGACGACCCCGTCCACGTCGACCTCCCCGGCCGCGGGCACGAAGCCCGCCACGACGCCGACGACCCCGAGCGCGTCGGAGTCGGCCTCCGGGAACACGACGACGGACACGACGACCACCACCGGCACCACGACCGGTACGACGACCGGCACGACGGGCCAGTAGGCGCCGTCGTAACGCCGAAGGGCGGTGACCAGGAGGAGTCCTGGTCACCGCCCTTCGGCGTACGCGCGCGTGGGTGCCCTCACAGCCGAAGCGCGCCCTTCTTCAAGCAGCGGTTTACGGCTCGAACTTGTAGCCGAGTCCGCGCACCGTCACCAGGTAGCGCGGGGCCCCGGGGTCGGGTTCGATCTTCGCGCGCAGGCGCTTGACGTGGACGTCGAGGGTCTTGGTGTCGCCGACGTAGTCCGCGCCCCAGACCCGGTCGATGAGCTGCATACGGGTCAGGACGCGGCCCGCGTTGCGCAGCAGCATCTCCAGGAGGTCGAACTCCTTCAGCGGGAGGTCCACCTTGGAGCCGGAGACGGTGACGACGTGGCGGTCGACGTCCATGCGGACGGGACCCGCCTCCAGGGCCGCCGGAGTGACCTCCTCCGGCTCGCCCCGGCGCCGCAGCACCGCGCGGATGCGGGCGACCAGCTCGCGCGAGGAGAACGGCTTGGTGACGTAGTCGTCCGCCCCTATTTCGAGGCCGACCACCTTGTCGATCTCGCTGTCCTTGGCGGTCACCATGATGACGGGGACGTTGGAGCGGCCGCGCAGCTGACGGCAGACCTCGGTGCCGGGCAGCCCCGGCAGCATCAGGTCCAGCAGGACGAGGTCGGCGCCGTTGCGCTCGAACTCGTCGAGACCGTCGGGCCCGGTGGCCGCGATGGCGACCTCGAAGCCCTCTTTGCGGAGCATGTAGGAAAGGGCGTCGGAGAAGGACTCCTCGTCCTCGACGACGAGCACTCGGGTCACGGGAGGACCTCCGGGGCGGAGAGCGGTGCGTACCGCGTTGCGTACGGGGAAGGGTGGGTGGACGGCCCGGCCTCGGCCTCTCGACGGCGGCTCAGGGGGGCGACGGCGTCGTCGTTCCCCCCAGTGTCGTCGAGGTCGTCGTGCACGCCGTTCACGTCGTTCTCGTCGCTGTTGACGGTCCCGTCGTGCTCGTCGTCGAGGTCGGGGTGCTGATGCGCGCGGTCACGGGCCACACCCGCCTCCGGCAGCCGCAGGGTGAACGTGGAGCCCTGTCCCTCGGAGCTCCACACCGTGACCTCCCCGCCGTGCGAGGCGGCCACGTGCTTGACGATCGCCAGACCCAGCCCCGTACCGCCTGTGGCACGGGAACGGGCCGGGTCGACGCGGTAGAAGCGCTCGAAGACGCGCTCCTTGTCCTTCTCGGAGATGCCGATGCCCTGGTCGGTCACGGCCAGCTCTATGAAGTCGCCGCCCGGCGCGCCGACCCGGCGGGCGGCTATGCCGACCCGGGTGCGCGCGGGCGAGTAGTTCACGGCGTTCTCGACCAGGTTGCCGAGGGCGGCGGCCAGCTGGCCGCGGTTGCCCCAGACGTGCAGGTCGGCGGTGCCGCCCGCGGCCATGGTGATCTGTTTGGCGCCCGCCTGGTGGCGGCAGCGGTCGATCGCCTCGGCGACGAGTTCGTCGACGCGGACGGGCTCGGCGTCCTCAAGAGGGTCGTCGTTCTGGACCCGGGAGAGGTCGATGAGTTCCTGTACGAGGTTGGTGAGCCGGGTCGCCTCGATCTGCATCCGCCCGGCGAAGCGCTCGACGGCCTCGGGGTCGTCGGAGGCGTCCATGACGGCCTCGGAGAGCAGCGAGAGGGCACCGACCGGCGTCTTCAGCTCATGGCTGACGTTGGCGACGAAGTCGCGGCGCACGGCCTCGATGCGGCGGGCCTCGGTGAGGTCCTCCACAAGGAGGAGGACGAGCCGGGAACCCAGTGGCGCCACGCGCGCGGAGACCGCGAGCGCCTCGCCGCGGCCGGTACCGCGCCTGGGCAGGTCCAGCTCGACCTGGCGTATCTCCCCGTCCCGCCGGGTGTCCCGCGCCATCTGGAGCATCGGCTCTACGGCGAGCCGGCCGCCGCGGACGAGCCCGAGGGCGTACGCGGCGGAGCTGGCCTTGACGACGGCGTCCGCCTCGTCCAGGACGACGGCGGAGGAGCGCAGCACGGACAGGACCGTGTCGACGCCCGGTGGCAGTACGGGGTCGGTGTGCAGGGAGGTGCGCGTCGGGCGCTTCTGCTCGCGCTCGCTCCAGCGGAACGCCAGCACGGCGATGACACCGGTGAGCACTCCGGCGATCGCTGCCGCTGCGGCGACCGCCGCGTTCACGTCCATGCACTCAGGTTAGGCACGTCATCGCCGCCCGCCACAGCCATGAGCGTGCGACCTCGAACACTCGTCGCCCAGAGTTCACCTTGGAGCCAGCATTGGTTCATTTGGGATGCCGGAAACGGACGCGTGCGGGCCGGAACGTGGGAGCGTGGGGTTCGAGGGGCCCCTATGCCCCTGGAAACGGCCGGTCTGCACCGCCCCGGAACCACGGCCTCCACCGGCCGGACGCCTCGGCGCTCCCGGCCGCGTCGATGCTTCGATACTCACTTCGGCAATTCGGTACTTCGACTCGGTACTTCGGCACTTCAGTACTTCGGTTCTTCGGTGTCCAGGTATCCGATCATCCGATCACCCGGTAACCATGGCCTTGGAAGACACGTTGGAGAGGGAATCCTGATGCGGGACGCGTACCACGAGGAACTGGACTCGATCGGCGACGGTCTGGTGGAGATGGCCCGGCTCGTCGGGTCCGCGATAGGGCGTGCCACCACGGCGATCCTCGACTCCGACCTCAAGCTGGCGGAGAGCGTGATCGAGGCCGACCAGAAGGTCGACGACCTCCAGCACGACCTGGAGGCACGGGCCATAGCCCTGCTCGCGCGGCAGCAGCCGGTCGCCACGGACCTGCGCATCGTCGTCACGTCACTGCGGATGTCGGCCGACCTGGAGCGCTCCGGCGACCTCGCCCAGCACGTCGCCAAGCTCGCGCGGCTGCGCTACCCGGAGCGCGCGGTCCCGCACGACCTGCACGCCACGATCCTGGAGATGGGCCAGCTCGCGCAGCGCCTGATGGCGAAGGCGGCCGAGGTCATCATCACCAAGGACATCGACCTCGCGCTCCAGTTGGAGGCGGACGACGACGAGATGGACCAGCTGCACCGCACGCTCTTCCAGCACCTCCTGGACGACAAGTGGAAGCACGGCATCGAGACGGCGGTCGACGTCACCCTGCTGGGCCGCTACTACGAGCGCTTCGCGGACCACGCGGTGTCGGTGGCCAAGCGCGTGGTGTTCCTGGTGACGGGGGAGCACGCGGACGAGATCCAGGCGGCGGACATTCCGCCGGTGGCGGGGGTCGAGGGGGCGTAGTGGCGGGGGTGTGGCGGTCCGGCCGGGGGTGTGACTGTCCGACGGACGCGTGACGGTCCGGCGGGGGCGCTGCTTCCGGTTGTGGCGGGGTGCGGCGGGAGCTCGGCCTCCGGTTGTGGCGGGGTGCGGCAGGAGCGTGCGCGCGCCTCAGTGCGCCGCCGGTGCGCTGTTGATGTGCCCGACGCAACGGGCATGCAATGGGCACAGGCATCCAGCCTCCGAGGAGGGACCATGGCCGAATCCCCCAGCACGACGCCGAACCCCACGCAGGAACGCGAGACCGAGCAGCCCGCCGACATCAGGACCCTCCCGCTCGTCGCCGCGTGCGGCTGCGGCTCGGGGTGCGGGTGCGGGTGCCAGTCGGGCGCTCCGTGCCAGTGCGGGTAGGCGACCGTCGGCGCGATGTACGGCGATGAAGGGCCCCGGTGCGGTCGGCACCGGGGCCCTTCGCACACGTTCGAGTGAAAGGGGTGGCCCTCGACGCTAACGCGATATAGCGTGAAAGCGTGCAGGGTCGGGGCGAGGACGCCGACGTCGGAGCAAGGGCGTCGGGGACGGGGACTGGGAGGCGGCTGAGATGCGGGAACTCGGCGAGTCGAAGGCAGACGAGTCGCGGGCAGGCGAGTCGCGGGCAGGCGAGTCGAAGGCAGGCGAGTCGAAGGCAGGTGGGGCGGCGAAGGCGGACGCGCTGGAGGCCGTCGGGCCGGTCGAAGGGCTGAGGGCGTCGCACGCGGACCGGGACCGCGTCGTGGACGTGCTGCGCGTGGCCGCGGGAGACGGCCGGCTGACCGCCGACGAGTTGGACGAGCGCGTCGAGGCCGCCCTGACCGCGCGCACCCTGGGCGAGCTGGCGATACTGACGACCGACCTGCCGGTGGGGGCCGGGGCCGGTGTGCCGTCGGTGCTGGCCGAGGAGGTCGTGCGGATCGAGGGTCAGGGCAGCGTGCTGGGGCGGGACGGCAACTGGGTGGTGCCGCGGCGGCTGGAGATCGACTCGGCGTGGGGCGGGGTGACGCTGGACTTCACCGAGGCGGTCCTCACCGGGGACACGCTCCACATCGACATGAACATCCGCGGCGGCACCCTGACCCTGGTGACACGGCCGGACATGACGGTGAACCTGGACGCGGTGGCGGTGGTCTACGGCAAAACGAAGATACGGGAGGCCGCGGCCACCGCGGCCCCGGGCGAGCCGGTGGCCCTGCACGTGGAGGTGACGGGGCAGATCAGCTACGGGCAGGTGGTGGTGCGACGGCCGCGGCGGGTACGGCGGGGGTGGTTTCGGGTTGGGAAGCGGGAGCGTGGGTGAGGCCCGAGGGAAGGTGAGCTTGGGGCGGAGACGAGGTTCGGCTTTCCGGGCCTTCCTCGACCGCGGCTTCGGAAAGCCCCCGCATGAGCACCAGAAACCCCGCCGCCGCGGCCATGCCGATGACCGTGCACGTACCCCACAGCCAGTCCGCGCCGAAGCGGTCGATGACGAAGCCGGACAGCAGCGGGGCGGTGAGGGCGGCGAGTGACCAGGACAGCGAGAAGACGCCCTGGTAGCGGCCACGGCCGTGCACCGGGGAGAGGCGGACGACGAGGCCGGTCTGGGTGGGCGCGTTGACGATCTCGGCAAGGGTCCACACGCACACGGTGAGCACGAAGATGCCGAGGGACCCGGCGAACGCGGTGAGCCCGAAGCCGTAGCCCGCGAGGAGGGACGAGGCGGCGAGCAGGCGGCGCGGGTCGCGGTGCTCGATCAGCCGGGTGACGGGGATCTGGAGCGCGACGACGAGGATGCCGTTGACGGCGATGGCCATGCCGTAGTCGGCGGGCGTGAACCCGGCCCGGCCCATGGCGACGGGCAACGCGACGGAGCCCTGCTGGAAGACGACGGCGACGAGGTAGCAGAGCCCGACGACGCCCATGAACCGCCGGTCGCGCAACACGACACCGAGCCGGACCTCGGCGGTACCGGAGTCAGTGCCAGTACCGGAGTCGGTGCCGGAGCCCTGTCGGAGCTTCCGCGACGGCTCGGGCCGGGACTCGGGCAGCTTCAGAAAGACGACAACAGCACAGGCGAGCGTCATCCCGGCCTCGAACAGGAACCCGGCCCGATAACTGACCTCGGCGACGAACCCGGCGGCCGTGGAGGAGACGGCGAAACCGAGGTTGATGGCCCAGTAGTTGAGGGAGAAGGCGCGCATCCGGTCCTCGGGCCGAACGATGTCGGCCATCATCGCCTGCACGGCGGGCCTGGAGGCATGCGTGGCCAGACCGACGAGGCAGGCGACGGAGGCGATGGCGAGGGGGTCGCTCACAAAGCCGAGGAGCCCGACGGACAGGGCGGTGGCGACCTGGGCGACGAGCATGGTGGGCCGCCGCCCGAGCCGGTCGGCCATGACCCCGCCGCCGAGGGAGGCGACAACACCGCCGAGGCCGTAGAGCGCGGCGACCAGACCGGCGTACGAGGCGGAGTAGCCGCGGTCGAGGGTGAGGTAGATCGCCAGCATGGTGGAGACGAAGCCGCCGAGCCGGTTGACGAGGGTGCTGGTCCACAGCCACCAGAAGGCGCCCGGCAGCCCGGAGACGGAGGCCCGGAGGGCGTGGCGAAGGGAGGCTGATGGCAAGGGGATCCCCGGGAGGTAAGTGTCTGGAGCGGCGATGACAACTTACGAACCGCGAAGCGGGAAAGGCCACCGAATTAACGAATACCGTCAACTGTGCGGAGGGCCGGTCGGGAGGCCGGGCGCCAGGGCACCGGCGCGGAGGTGTGGATTACGCTCTGGGACATGGCCGACGCACCGTACAAACTGATCCTCCTCCGTCACGGCGAGAGCGAGTGGAACGCGAAGAACCTGTTCACCGGCTGGGTGGACGTGAACCTGAACGAGAAGGGCGAGAAGGAGGCGGTCCGCGGTGGCGAACTCCTGAAGGACGCCGGACTCCTCCCCGACGTGGTCCACACGTCCCTCCAGAAGCGCGCGATCCGCACCGCGCAGCTCGCGCTGGAGTCGGCGGACCGCCACTGGATCCCGGTCCACCGCTCGTGGCGCCTGAACGAGCGCCACTACGGCGCCCTCCAGGGCAAGGACAAGGCGCAGACGCTCGCGGAGTTCGGCGAGGAGCAGTTCATGCTGTGGCGCCGCTCGTACGACACCCCGCCCCCGGCCCTTGAGGACGGCACCGAGTTCTCCCAGAGCGGGGACCCGCGCTACGCGTCGATCCCCCCGGAGCTGCGCCCGCGCACGGAGTGCCTCAAGGACGTCGTGACCCGGATGCTCCCGTACTGGTACGACGGCATCGTCCCCGACCTCCTCTCCGGCCGCACGGTCCTGGTCGCGGCCCACGGCAACAGCCTCCGCGCCCTGGTCAAGCACCTCGACGGCATCTCCGACGCCGACATCGCGGGCCTGAACATCCCGACGGGCATCCCCCTGTCCTACGAACTGGACGCCACGTTCAAGCCCCTGAACCCGGGCGGCACCTACCTGGACCCGGACGCGGCCGCGGCGGCGATCGAGGCGGTCAAGAACCAGGGCAAGAAGAAATAAGCCCCTGCCGGCAAGCCCCCGACCTGCGGGTTTCGTTCCCGCAGGTCGGGGGCTTGCCCGCACCGCCGGCCACCGACCGACAACCGACAACCGGCGCGGTATACCGACAGCCGCTGACGGCCGCCGTCCCCTCACGGATGCATCCGCGCCCCCTTCACCACCCGGTCCACCCCGTTGCGCGGTCCGTACACCGCGAGGCCGACCAGGTCCAGCTCCGCTGACGGCACGGCTCGTACGGCGGCGCGGTTGTCGTGGTCGTTGCCCGTGGTGAACAGGTCGCGGGTGAAGAGCGACCTGGGGAGCGAGCGGGACAGGGCGCGGGCGTGTGCGGTGGTCAGGGTCTCCTTCGTGGCCTCGAAGATCAGGACCGGCTGGCGGAACATCGGCAGGTAGGCCACCTTGTCGGCGTCCTCGTAGCCCTCGCCGACCACCTCGGGGATCTGCGTGCCCAGGCCGCTGACCAGGAACGCGGTCACGTTCAGGCGCTGCCACGGTTCCAGGTCCGCGCGCAGCAGCACGGCGATCTTCGTGTCGAAGCGGACGGGTTCGGCGTCCTTGGCGGGTTCGTTCATGCGTCCAGGCTGGCAATCGCCGTACGCAGTCGTCTTGTACGTTCTTTGCATGGCGGCCCAGCAGGATCCGCGAGCCCGGCCGGTGCCGCGGGACGGCGACCGGCGGGACGTGGCTGCCTGGCGGCCCCGCGTCCCCGGTGTCGTCGAGGTCTTCCACGCGCACTTCACCGGGTACGCCTACTCGATGCACGTGCACGACGTGTGGACGCTGCTCATCGTCGACGACGGCGCCGTCCGCTACGACCTCGACCGCCACGAGCACGGCACCCCGCACGACACCGTCACCCTGCTGCCGCCGCACGTCGCGCACAACGGCTCCCCCGCCACCGCGCACGGCTTCCGCAAACGCGTCCTCTACCTCGACTCCGGACAGCTCGACGACGGTCTCATCGGGGCCGCCGTCGACCGGCCCGACTTCCGGGATCCCGTACTGCGCTCGCGCGTCGGCCAGTTGCACTCCGTTCTGGCCCGCCCCGGGGACGAGTTGGAGGCCGCGAGCCGGCTCGCCCTCCTCGGCGACCGGCTCCGCACGCTGCTGCGCCCGCACCCCGATACCCGCACGGCCCAACTCCCGCGCCCCGACCGGCCCCTCGCCCGCCGCCTGCGCGAACTCCTCGACGAGCGCGTCACGTCGGGGCTCTCCCTCGACGACGCCGCGCGCCTCGTGCACGCCCATCCCGCCCATCTGGTCCGGGCGTTCAGCGGCGCGTACGGCATCGCCCCGCACCAGTACCTGATGGCCCGCCGCGTCGAACACGCCCGCCGACTGCTCCTCGACGGGCAGCCGCCCAGCGCCGTGGCCACCGCCACCGGGTTCTACGACCAGGCCCATCTCACCCGGCATTTCCGGCGGTTGGTGGGGGTCACGCCCGGACGGTACGCCGGCCGCGCGCCCGAAATCGCCGCGCGCCGCGGGCCGTTCCCCTCCTAGCCTCCTCCTCATGGACTGGCACGACTGGCACCAGAAGTACGACGAACCCGGCTCCCATCTCGGCCGCCGCCTCGCGATCGTGCAGGAACGCGTCCGCGAGGCGCTGGATACGGCGCCGCCGGGGCCGTTGCGGGCGGTGAGCGTGTGTGCCGGGCAGGGGCGGGACCTCGTCGAGGTGCTCGCCACCCACCCCCGGCGGGCCGACGTCACCGCACTGCTCGTCGAACTCGACCCGCGCAACGCCGAGTTCGCGCGCCGCACCGCCGCGGAGGCGGGGCTCGACGGCGTCCGGGTCGTCGTCGGGGACGCCTCCCGCACGGACCTGTACGCCGACGCCGTACCGGCCCAACTCGTCCTGATCTGCGGGGTGTTCGGCAACATCGTCGACGCCGACGTACGGCGTGTCGTCGACCACTGCGACCAGTTGTGCGCGCCCGGCGGCACCCTCGTGTGGACCCGGCACCGCAAGGACCCGGACCTGGTGCCCTCGGTGTGCGCGTGGCTGGAGGAGCGCGGCTTCGAACGGGTGTGGCTGGCCGAGCGCGGTGGTGAACTCGGCGTCGCGGGGGTGGGCGTGCACCGGTTCACCGGCACCTCCCGGCCCCTCGCGCGCGGCGAGCGGATGTTCACCTTCGTCGGGTACGACACCCTGCGGCGCCCGGCGGCGGACGCGTAACCGGTGCCCCGACCGGTGTGCCCCGGCCGGCCGCTCAGTCTCCCTTCGCGCGCGTGAGGTGCCCGAACGCGTCCAGGTTCCGTGTCGACTCGCCCCGGGACACCCGCCAGGTGTACTCCCGCCGGATCGCCGACGCGAAGCCCAGCTCCAGGAGGGTGTTGAAGCCGCCGTCCGCCGCCTCCAGGACGGAGCCGAACAGCCTGTCCACCTCCTCGGCGGTGACGGCGGCGAGCGGGAGTTTGCCGACGAGGTAGACGTCACCGAGGCGGTCGACGGCGTAGGCGACGCCGTACAGTCTGAGGTTGCGTTCCAGGAGCCAGCGGTGGACGCCCGCCTCGTTCTCGTCCGGGTGGCGGATCACGAAGGCGTTGAGCGAGAGGGAGTGTCTGCCGACGATCAGGGAGAGCGTCGTCGACAGCTTGCGCGTGCCGGGGAGTTTGACGACGTAGTTGCCCTGCTCCGGGCTCTCCCACTCGACCTCGGTGTCCTTGAGGACACCCTCGATCACCTGCGCCGCCCGCAGCTGTGCTTCGACCACCCGTCCCTCAACCATGAACCGAGCGTATGCGACGCCACTGACAACGCCCCCGGCGGTGCGGGAAAGTACAGGTCAGCCGTAGTGGTGGGCCCGTACCCGGCGCCGGTGTTCCTGCATCGCCGCCTGGTACACCTCCGCCGTCGCGGCGGCCGCCTTGTCCCAGCCGAAGGACTCCGCGTGCCGGGCCGCGGCCTCGCCCAGCCGGGCGGACAGCGTGGGCTCGTCGGCGAAATCGCGCAGCACGCGCGCGTAGGCGGCCGGTTCGTGCCCCTGGACGAGGAACCCCGTACGCCCGTCCCGCACCGCCACGGGCAGCCCGCCGACCGCCGCCGCCAGCACCGGCGTACCGGCCGCCTGCGCCTCGATGGCGACCAGGCCGAAGGATTCGCTGTACGACGGCATGACCAGCACGGACGCGGCCCGGAACCAGTCGGCGAGCTGGTCCTGGCCGACAGGCGGCCGGAAGCGCACGACGTCGGCGATACCGAGCCTGGAGGCGAGTTTCTGCAGCCCCTCGGGTTTGGCGAGACCGCTGCCGCTGAGACCGCCCACCACGGGGACGACGATCTTGCCGCGCAGGTCGGGGCGTTCGTCGAGCAGGACGGCGACCGCGTGCAGCAGCACGTCCGGGGCCTTCAGCGGCTGGATGCGGCCCGCGAAGAGGGGGATCAGCGCGTCCTGGGGCAGGCCCAGACGCGCGCGTGCGGCGGCACGGCCGTCCGCCGGGCGGAACCGGTCCAGGTTGACGCCCGGGTGCACGACGGCGACCTTGCCGGGGTCGGCGTCGTAGTGCCGTACGAGTTCGTCGCCCTCCTCCGCGGTGTTGGCGATCAGCCGGTCCGCCGCGGCCACGATCTGGGTCTCGCCGATCACGCGCGCGGGGGGCTCGGGGGTGTCACCCGCGGCGAGGTTGGCGTTCTTGACCTTGGCCATGGTGTGCATCGCGTGCACCAGGGGCGTGCCCCAGCGCTGCGCGGCCAGCCAGCCGACGTGGCCGGAGAGCCAGTAGTGCGAGTGCACGAGGTCGTAGTAGCCGGGGCGGTGCCCGGCCCACGCCTGCATCACACCGTGCGTGAAGGCACACAGCTGCGCGGGCAGCTCCTCCTTGGCGAGCCCCTCGTACGGGCCCGCGTCGATGTGCCGGACGAGGACGCCGGGGCTGAGTTCGACGGTGGGCGGGAGCGCGGCGGTGGTCGCCCGGGTGAAGACCTCGACCTCTATGTTCAGGGCGGCGAGCCGCTGGGCCAGCTCCACGATGTATACGTTCATGCCGCCGGCGTCGCCGGTGCCGGGCTGGTGCAGCGGCGAGGTGTGCACGGACAGCATGGCGACCCGGCGGGGCCTGCGGTGCGGCAGCCGCAGCCGCGAGGACGCGGCCGTGGAACGACGGCCGAGCCTGCCGACGTACTGGCTCACGTGACGCTCCTCCTCGGTACGGGCCTGGGGACGGGCCGTGCGGCGGGGCCTGGGACGACCCTTTCGTGCCACCTGGCGCGACCCTGCTACGGGCGGACCGGCCGGGCAGGACGGCGCGGAACACCGTCCAAGGATGGGGAACGCCGTAACGAACTCCGCCATTTCCGGTACGGCGAACCGGGCGGGAGTTTTACCCAACCGTTGCCGTGGCGTTTTCCGGGACGGGGCGGTACTTGAAGGTCGATCGGTCGTGTCGATCACTTGGCCAATCACTTGCGTCGATCGCTTGTTCGGTGGCGGCGCGCGAAGTTATCCACAGGCTCCGGGTTATCCACAGGCTCCGACGGGCTCGGCGCGGGCCGCCTAATCTCGTACGCATGACAGCCCGCGCAGCGTCCCGCCCCGTGGGTACGGTGACGCGCGGGACGACGAATCCGAACCGACTGCGCCGCATGGACCGCTGGATCGCGGCGGTCCACGGCGCCGAACTCCGCCGCACCGCCGACCCGCTCGCGGTCGACCTCGGCTACGGGGCCGCCCCGTGGACGGCCGTGGAACTCCTCGCCCGGCTGCGGACGGCGGCGCCCCGCACCCAGGTCGTCGGTGTGGAGATCGAACCCGCCCGGGTCGCGGCGGCGCGGCCGTACGAGAGGGAGGGACTGGTCTTCCGGCACGGCGGCTTCGAGGTCCCGGTGCCGGGCCGGCCGACACTGATCCGCGCGGCGAACGTGCTGCGCCAGTACGACGAGGACGAGGTCGCCGCGGTCTGGCGACGGCTGTGCGCACGCCTCGCCCCGGCCGACCCGGCGGCCGGTTTCGGCGGGGGGCTGCTGGTCGAGGGCACGTGCGACGAGATAGGCCGCCGCCACGTCTGGGTCGCCCTCGGCCCGGAGGGTCCGCGCACGGTGACCTTCGCCACCCGCCTCGGCTCCCTGGACCACCCGTCCGACCTGGCCGAACGCCTCCCGAAGGCGCTCATCCACCGCAACGTCCCGGGCGAACCGGTGCACGCCTTCCTCCAGGACTTCGACCGCGCCTGGGCGGCCGCGGCCCCCTACGCCTCGTACGGCGCCCGGCAGCGCTGGATACGCACGGTACGGAGCCTGACGGCGGACTGGCCGGTGGTGGGCGGCAGGGGGCGTTGGCGCCAGGGGGAGGTCAGCGTGGCCTGGGGGGCGCTGGCGCCTCGGGGGTTCACGGGCTGAGGGCTGAGGGCTGGCGGGTGCGGGGGTTTGGGAGTCGAACGAGCACGGGGAGGGGGTTTCTGACGTGCCCATGGGGACAGCAGGGCACGTATGGGGCGCGAGTTGCGCCGGGGGTTCGTAGGTTCATTGACGGTTGATCAGTTTCAGGGGGACTGAGTTATGGGATCCGTGACGGGGGCCGGCGTCAGGGCCGGAATTGGGGCCCGAGTTGGGGCCGGTTCGGGAAAGCGCACGCCGGTGGGGGCGGGCTTCGGGAAGCGCGCGTTGGTGGGGGCCGCCATAGCGCTGGTCTGCGCCGTCACCGTGTTGGGCGCACCGGGGGCGGCGTACGCCAGTCCGAAGGTGCCGGCGCCGACACCGGCACCCACGCCGACCGGCGGTGGGGCAGCGGCCGAAACGGACGACGAGCCGACGGACGACGAACAGAGTGACGGCCAGAGCGACGAGCAACTCCAGGATGTTCAGAAGGAGTTGGACAAGCTCTACCGCGACGCGGCGGTCGCCACGGACGCCTACAACGCGGCCGAGGAGAAGGCCGACCAACAGTCCGCGCGCATCGCCGAGTTGGACCGGGAGATCGCCAAGGGCCGCGAGAAGCTGGCCGGGTTGAAGGACTGTGCGGGGGCCGCGGCCCGGGCCCAGTACCGTTCCGGCGGCGGCCTGCCGCCCGAGGCCCAGCTCTGGCTGAGCGACGACCCGCAGGAGTTCCTTGAGGGCGCGAGCCGGCTGCGCCAGGGCCAGCAGGCGACCACGGGCCTGATCGCCGAGACGGCACGCGCGCAGGAGGACCTGGAGCAGTACGAGCGCGACGCCGCCGCCCGCTGGAAGAAGCTGGAGGCCAACCGCAAGGCGAAGGCGACGGCCAAGAAGGAGGTCAAGAAGCGGATCGCGACGGCGGAGAAACTGCGGTCGCGGCTGAAGAAGGCGGAACAGGAGCGGCTGACAGAGCTGGAGCAGGAGGCCGCGGCCGAGGCCCAGGCGGCCTGGCTCGACTCCGGCGTCCTGAAGGAACCGAACGGCTCCGGCGGCAAGGCGTCCACGGTGGAGAAGAAGGCGGTCGCGTTCGCCACGGCCCAGTTGGGCAAGCCGTACGAGTGGGGCGCCGAGGGACCGGACACCTACGACTGCTCGGGCCTGACCTCCCGGGCATGGGCCGCCGCGGGGGTCACTATCCCGCGCACCTCACAGGAGCAGTGGAAGCGGCTCCGGCACGTCGGCATACAGGACATGCGCCCCGGCGATCTGATCATCTACTTCGACGACGCGAGCCATGTGGCGATGTACATCGGCGACGGCATGATCGTCCATGCACCGCGCCCCGGCCGCACGGTGACGACCGCGGGGGCGGGCTCGATGCGGATCCTGGGGGTGGTACGACCGGACGCGTGATCCGGCCCACGTGACTCAGCCCACGCGACGCGCCGTTCAAACCCCCCGGCAACGTGACGTTGGTCATCCCGGGCCAGGGGCGGGGTGCCCAACTCCGCTACGGAACGCGGCATATGACGTACGTTCCTTGCCGCGACACCCCTGGTCGGCCATTCCGTTGCGGCGCCCCCTACCGCTATGGTCCCGGACTGGGGCCTCCCCGGCTCGACCGAAAGAAACGCCCAAAACGTTCGAATGGCACTCGGACGACATCGAGAATCCGACGCCACCGAGAATCCGGGGAAGGGCCGAGTTCCCTCGCCCCACCGCGCCCTCGGGGGGAGGGAAGGAAACCGACACGATGCCCGTACCCGTACCCCGGCAGAGAGCGATCCCGGCCTTGGAGAGTGGTGAGCCCCAGGTCGCGCCGCCGACGCCGTCGGTGAGCCCGCCCCCGGCCCCGCCCGCGGACACAGACGCGGCGCCCGCCCCGGTGCCGTACGAGACGACCGAGTCGCTCGATACGGCCGAGGCGGTCGACGCGGCTGACGCGGCTGACGCGGCTGACGCGGCAGAGGAATCAGGGATGCCTGAGCGGCCCGGGGGCGAGATGTCGAGCGGTTCCCCGAACACGCCGGGCACACCGGGCACACCGAACAACACTCCGGACACGCCGGGAGCACCGACCCCACCGGGATCCAGCGCCCCCGCGACCCCCACCACCCCTGCCGCTCCCGCCACCCCCACCAACCTCACCCTCCTGGTCATCGAGGACGACCCGACGGGTCCGCCGATCGTGCCCGAGATGCTCGACTCGGCCGGGCGGCCCATCCGGCTGCGTACCGCCCGCAACCTCACCGAGGCCGAGCGGCTGCTCACCGACGACGTGCACTGCATCCTGCTCGACCTGGCGCTGCCCGCCCCCGGCCGGGCGGCCTCCGCCGAGCCGGGACCCGGACATGCCGGTCAGGCCGGACACGGCGAACAGGCTGGTCAAAACGGCCAGGGCGGCCAGGGCGGCCAGGGTGGGCAAGGCGGGCAAGGCGGTCAGGGTGGGCAAGGCGGTCAGGGCGGGCGGGACGAGTTGGCCGTGCTGCGGCACGTGTTGCGGCTGGCGCCCCGGCACGCCGTGCTCGCGCTGACCGCGTCCGGTGACGCGGAGCGCGGCGCGGAGGCGGTCCGGGTCGGCGCGCAGGACTACCTGTTCCGCGACGAGCTGGACGGGCGGCTGCTGAGCCGGGCGGTGCGGTACGCGGTGGAGCGGAAACGTTCCGACACGGCCGAGCGGCGGCTCGCCGAGGGCAGGTTGCGCGCGCAGGAGAACGCCCGGCTGGAGCGGGGGCTGCTGCCGAACCCGATTCTGGCGGGTTCGTCGCTGCGGTTCGCGGCGCGGTACCGTCCCGGGCGCTCGCGGGCGCTGCTCGGCGGCGACTTCTACGACACGGTCCGCACGCCGGACGGCACGGTGCACGCGATGATCGGCGACGTCTGTGGGCACGGCCCCGACGAGGCCGCCCTGGGCGTCGAGCTGCGCATCGCCTGGCGGGCGTTGACGCTCGCGGGCCTGTGCGGCGACGAGCTCCTCGGCACACTCCAGGAGGTCCTGGAGCACGAACGCGACAACGACGAGATCTTCGCGACGCTGTGCACGGTGGACATCGCGCCGGACGGCCGCCGCGCGGGCCTGTGCCTGGCCGGTCACCCGTCCCCGCTGGTCGCCCGCCCGGGCCGGCCGGCGGAGCTGCTGCCGCACGACAACAACGGCCCCGCCCTCGGCCTGCTGCCGCACGCCCGCTGGCCGCGCACACAGGTGGAACTGGGCGCCGAGTGGCGGCTGATGCTCTACACCGACGGCCTCATAGAGGGCCACACGGGCGAGGGCCACCGGGAGCGGCTGGGTCAGGACGGCATGGTGGACCTGGTCCGCCGTCACCTGGACGAGGGCCTGGAGGGCGAGGACCTCCTGCGCGCGACGGTGAACGAGGTCCGCGACCTCAACGGCGGCGAACTGACGGACGACGTGGCAGTGGTCCTGCTGGACCGTACGGCCTGAGCAGGAAACCGAGGTACCAGAGAGGTACCAGGGGGGCGGGGGGCAGGGGGGACTAACGGCCGCCGTTGTACGGGCCGTAGGGACCGTCGCTGCTGCTGCCGCCGCCGCGTCGGCCCCAGCGACCGCCTCCGCCGCCGGAGACCTGGCGGAGCGCGGGGCGAACGTCGACGAAGAAGACGATCGTCGCGACGAGGCCGGCGAGTTGCAGGAAGAGCACGGGCACGACCAGGTTCACCAGGACGGTGACGCCGAGGATGATCAGCCAGAAGCCCTTGTTCTTCTTGTCGGCGGCGCGGTAGGCGTCGTCGCGGAACAGCGCGGCCATCACCAGTGCCACCACGGCGAGCATCAGCATCCCGGTGAAGAGCAGCCACATGAGGCCGCCGAATGCCGACATCAGCACAATGCCCACCACCCGTGTCGAATCGTCCGGTACGGCGAACCGTACGCCCGTAGGGTCACCGTACCCAGAGAACGAGCCGGGGACGCGGAGAGTGCCCGAGTCCCCGGCCGTCGTGATGACGCCGTGACAACCCCGTGCTTACTTGGCGGGCGGGGTGGTCTTCTTGGCCGCGGCCTTGCGGGCCGGAGCCTTCTTCGCGGCGGTCTTCTTGGCGGGCTCGGGCACGGCCTTGGCCTCGGCGGGCTTGGCCTCGGCGGCCGGGGCGGGAGCGGGCGCCGGGGCGGGCTCCGGCTCGACGGCGACGGCGAGTTCCTGGATCTCGTCGGCGGCCTCGCCGCGCCAGGTCTTGACGGCCTTCTCGCCCTGCTCGGCGACCTTCTCGTAGGTCTCGCGGGCCTTGACCGCGTACTCGGCGGCGACGCCGACACCGCGCAGCGCGAGGTCCTGGGCGGACTCGCCGAGCTTCTTGAGGTCCGCGTCGATCGTGCTGCCGAGCTTCTTCAGGTCACCGTCGAGGGTGCCGATGAACTCGCTGACCTTGGTCTGAAGGTTCTCCTGCGCC
Source organism: Actinobacteria bacterium OK074 (assembly GCA_001298575.1). Taxonomy (GTDB): domain Bacteria; phylum Actinomycetota; class Actinomycetes; order Streptomycetales; family Streptomycetaceae; genus Streptomyces. The sequence continues at coordinate 70,259 of LJCV01000231.1, read as the reverse complement.
CCCTTGGCGCGCGCCTGCGCCTCCTTGGCCCGGGTGGCGGCCTTCTCCTGGACGGCCTTCGGGTCGGTGTTGCGCACGGCCTCGAAGCGGGCCGGGGCCTCGGTCCGGAGCTGCTCGACGATGCCGGGGACCTTCTTGGCCTGCTGAAGGGCGAGGTCGGCGGTACCGGCGGCGAAGTAGAGGGGGGTCGGGTCGCTGAGGGTCTTGCGCAGGTCGTCGGTGATGGCCATGGTGGCGATCCTCCCGGTTAGCTGATTTTTGAGGGTTTTGTGTAGCCGGTCAGTCGGAGATCTTCGGAGATGAGCTCGGCGATCAGTCGGCGGTCTGTTGCGGATCGGCACCGTCGCCGTCGCCGTCGCCGGAGGGGTTACGGGAGCGGCGCCGACGCCGCACGGAGACGCTCTCCACGCCGCCACCCGCCCCAGCTTCGGCTTGGGCATCGACTTGGGCTTGGGCTTGGGTATCGACCGCCGCTTCCACGTCGGTTTCCACGTCGGTTTCCGCATCGGCTTTCGAGTCGACTTCCACTCCTACCGCCTCACCCGTCGCACTCACGGGATTCACCACGCCCACTCCGGCGATCTCGAACCCGTTCTCCTTACGGAAGGACTCGTAGATCTGGAGCAGCACCTGTTTCTGCCGCTCGTTGAGCGTGGGGTCGGCGAGGATGACGGCACGTGTCTCGACCTCGTCCCGGTCCCGTTCGGCGTCGAGGATGCCCGCGCGGACGTAGAGCGTCTCGGCGGAGATCCGCAGCGCCTTGGCGACCTGCTGCAAGACCTCGGCGCTGGGCTTGCGCAGCCCGCGTTCGATCTGGCTCAGGTACGGATTGGACACGCCGGCGGCATCGGCGAGCTGCCGCAACGACAACTGCGCGTTACGACGCTGCTCCCGCAGGTACTCACCGAGATTGCCGAGGTTGCCGACGTTGAGCGATGCCATGCCTCCACCTTGCCGCATCGCCGCTAACTATTGCAAGCAGCCGCTTGCAAAAGTGCGCTGGGCCACTTGCGACTGAGCGTGAACGCGCCCGCCGTACCCGCGTCGCGCGGATCGACACCCTGCCGCCCGACCTCAACCCCGACCCCGCCCGCGCCCGCACCCGCACCCGCACCCGCACCCGCACCCGCCGAGACAATGACCGACCCGATACCAGTCCGAGAGTGCCAGATATGCGGCACCGCGACGCGGACCCGGCCCGGGTCTCCGCGCCCGGCCGGACGCGCGCTACCAACCTGCTCCAGCTCGGGTACCCGCCGGCATCGCGCTCAGATCACCGTGGTGCCGCCGTCGACAACCAGCTCCATGCCGTTGACGTAGCTTGAGTCGTCCGAGGCGAGGAACAACGCGACCGACGCGATCTCCTCCGGGCGGCCCATCTCCCGCCGCGGGATCACGGATTCGAACTGCGCCTTCGTCCGGTCGTCCATCACCTCCTCCAGGATCGGCGTGGCGACCTGGCCGGGGGTCAGCACGTTCACCCGGATCCTCCGGTCCCTCAGCTCGGACACCCACACCCGTGCGTAGGCGGGCAGTACGGCCTTGCTCGCTGCGTACACGCTCCAGTCGGGGTAGCCCCGGAGCGAGGCGTTCGACCCGGTCATGAAGATCGAACCTCCATCGTTGAACAGCGGCAGCGCCTTCTGGACCGTGAACAGCGTGCCGCGCGCGTTCAGCGAGAAGGCGGCGTCGAACTGCTCCTCGGTGATCTCGCCGAGCCTGCTCTGCTCGCCCGTCCCGGCGCTTGCCCACAACACGTCGACCGTGCCCTTTTCCCGCCTCACCGTCTCGAACAAACGATCCAGATCGTCGAGGTCGGCCGAATCGGCCTGCACGCCGGTCACGTTCCGGCCGATCAGCTTGACGGCTTCGTCCAGCGCGTCCTCCCGCCGGCCCGAAATGAAGACGTGAGCCCCTTCGTCGACGAACAACTTCGCACCGGCCAGCGCCATCCCGCTTGTCGCGCCGGTGATCACCGCAACCTTGCCATCGAGCTTTCCCACGACCACTCCATTCAGATGCCGCACCGATGTTAAGTAAACCGTTCTGGGTACTTAACGTATCGAACGGCCGCGCGGGGTGCAAGCTATGCACACCGATCGGTACCCAAGTGGGTTACGCTGGGCGTGTGACAGAGATGGAGAAGGGACCGCGGGGCCTGCGCCGCGGCAGGGGCGCACGAGAGCGCATCATCAGCGCGTCACAACAGCTGTTCCGCGATCAGGGCATCAACTGCACCGGCATGGACCAGCTCTGTGCGGTGGCCGAGGTGTCCAAGCGCACGCTTTACCAGCACTTCGCCGGCAAGGACGAACTGATCGCCGAATGCCTGCGCCGATTCGATCCCGACGTCCTGCCCGAGGTGTTCGACCGCGCCGACCTCACCCCTCGCGAACGGCTCCTCGCCACGTTCGACGTGCACGCGCCCCTGTGCCCGTTCATCGCGGCGGCCGTCGAAATCCCCGACCCGGACCACCCCGCACGCGTACAGGCCCGCGACTACAAGAAAGCCTTTGCCGCCCGGCTCACCGATACCGCCCGCGAGGCCGGCGCCACCAACCCCGAACAGCTCGGCGAGCAACTGGCGCTGCTCCTGGACGGCGCCTCGGCCCGCAGCCGAGTCCTCAACACCGAAGCGTTCACCACCGCCGCCGCCATCGCGGCCGTCCTCGTCGACAACGCCATCCCCACGGCAGCGGAACCGGCACCGGCACCGGCCGGTGCGAGCGCTGTCCAGTAGCACGGCCAGCAGCTTGAGCGAGGCAGGTCAATAGGATCGCCGCCATGACACTCCTGCCCGTCCTGGTGAACATAAAAGCGCTCGACGACTCGACGGTCGGCAGGTTCTGGGCGGAGGCGCTCGGCTGGAGTGTTTCCAGTGGGCACCCCGGCGAGACCAACGTCGGACGCAGCGGTTTCGACTGGCGGGACCCGGTCGGCGTACGTGTCGACGTCGTTGCCGTGCCGGAGCCCAAGACGGCGGCCAAGAACCGTGTGCACCTCGATCTCGCCACCACCTCCGCGGCCCATCAGGCGGAGTTGGTCGCACGGCTGAAGGCGCTCGGCGCGACGCCCGCCGACGTGGGCCAGGGCCATGTGCCATGGACGGTCCTCTCCGATCCGGAGGGCAACGAGTTCTGCGTGCTGGAGCCTCGGGAGGGCTACCGGGACACCGGGCCGATCGCCGCGGTGGTGGTCGACTGCGCGGATCCGCGGGCCATGGCCCGGTTCTGGGACGCGGCGGTGGACTGGGCTCTGCACGAAGTGACCGACGATCATGCGGTGTTCCGCTCCGCCAAGGGGGTCGGCCCGTATCTGGAGTTCCTCCGCATCGACGTGAAGACCGTGCCGGACCGCAATCGCGACCGCGACCGCGACCGCGTCCATCTCGATCTGCTGCGGTATCCCAGTGACGATCACGAGACGGAGGTGCCCCGGCTGCGAGCCCTCGGCGCCACCGATCTCGACATCGGCCAGGGCGACGTCCCGTGGAGGTGCCTGACCGACCCGGAGGGCCATGAGTTCTGCGTCCTGGCGCGGGCCTGACACCGGCCTGGCGCGGGCCTGGCGCGGAGCCTTGACGGCATCCCGGCATCCCTGCATCCCTGCACGCGCAGCCCCCTGTCCGCTCGTCCCGCAGCCGGCCGGGCGCTCCGGCCAGCCCCTACGGCAAGGGCGTCCGCTCACCCGCGATAACCTCCCTCGGACTGAAGGCAATTGAGAGGGACGTCGTGCGGATACGGGTGCGTGGGCGGGGGGCCCGCTGGTGGATTCCGTTCGGGGCGATCTCGTTCGGGACGCTGTTCTTCGTCATCGGGCTGATCCTGGCGGGGGTGTCGGTCTCGTTCCTGACGGACGCGGAGCGGGCCCGGGGCACGGTGGTGGACCTGGAGTGGCGGAACAGCAGCTCCAGCAGCGGTTACCGCAAGGGCACGGGGAGCGGGAGCCACGAGCCCTCGGCGTATCCGGTGGTCGAGTTCACGGCGGCGGACGGCACCTCGACGACGTTCCGGGACTCCACGGGGTCCAATCCGCCCGCGTACGAGAGGGGCGAACGGGTCGAGGTCCTCTACCGCGCCGACTCCCCCGAGGACGCGCGGATCAACGGGTTCCTCTCGCTGTGGCTGCTGCCGCTGGTCTTCGGCGGGGTCGGACTGGTGATCGCGGGGGCCGGGACGGCCGTCGCGGTGGTGCTGCGGCGGAGGCGTTCCTAGTCCCACGGTCCAACCCAAGTCCCACGGTCCAACCCAAGCCCCGCCGTCCAACTCAAGCCCCGCGGCCGGGCCCAAGTCCCACCCCCGTCACCCCCACCCCCCGTCACCCACCCACCTTCGCCACAAACGCCGCCACATTCCCCGCCACGCGCCGCACCTTCTCCTCCAGCGTGATCGTCTCGTGCAGCCGGGAGCCCGCCCCCGCGTCCTTCTTGCCGCGTATGTAGAGCGAGCAGGCGAGGTCGCTGCACATGTACGCCCCCACCGAGTCGCCCTGCTGACCCGCCTTGCCCGCCTTCGGCGCGACCATCAGGGAGACTCCACCCGTGTGCGTGGTGACGCACATCGAGCACATGCTGCGCCGCAGCTGCCAGGAGCCGGCGTCGGAGCAGCGCAGGGCGAGCGCCTTCGGTCGGCCGTCCAGTTCGACGACGAGGTAGGCGCGGTCGGGGGCCTGGGGGTCCCGCCAGCCGAGGTAGTCCAGGTCGTCCCACGGGCGGTCGGCCAGGTCGCGCGGGACGGACAGGCGCTTCGCCGCGCCCTTGGTGCAGTTCACGAAGGCGGCGCGGATCTCTTGCTCGGTCAGCGGCTTCATACACATCAGGCTAAGTTGCCTAAATCTTTTAGGCAACTGCATAATTCCCTTCGGCAAGAGAGAGGGTACTTATGGTGCGCGTAGGGCTGACCACGGAACGGCTGACCCATGCCGGTGCGGAACTCGCCGACCAGGTCGGCTTCGAGCAGGTGACCGTCTCCGCACTCGCCAGACAGTTCGACGTCAAGGTCGCGAGCCTGTACTCGCACGTGAAGAACTCCCGCGACCTCAAGGCCCGCATCACCCTGCTCGCCCTGGAGGAACTCGCCGACCGAGGCGCCGCCGCGCTCGCCGGACGCGCCGGCAAGGACGCGCTGACCGCCCTCGCCAACGTCTACCGCGACTACGCCCGCGAACACCCCGGCCGTTACGCCGCGGCCCAGCTCCGGCTCACCCCGGCGGAGGCCACCGCGAGCGCCGGTGGCCGGCACGCGCAGATGACCCGCGCAGTCCTCCGCGGCTACGACCTCGTCGAACCCGACCAGACCCACGCCGTCCGGCTCCTCGGCAGCGTCTTCCACGGCTACGTCAGCCTGGAACTGGGCGGCGGGTTCAGCCACAGCGCCCCCGACTCGCAGGAAACCTGGACCCGCATCCTGGACGCACTGGACGCGTTGCTGCGGAACTGGCCGGCGCCATCCATGCCATCCATGCCATCCATGCCATCCACATCGCCCACGTAGTCCATGTAGTCCATGTAGTCGGCATTGTGCAGTCAACATTGATCAATGGGTTGACCATCTCGCCCAAATCGACCATCGCGATCAACAGGTGGAGGCATCAACAGGTGGACAGCACGAGCAATGCACTCAACACCACCCGCAACACACCCGGCGACGACTTGATCGACACCCCCCTCACCCCCGACCACCTCCGCGGTGCCCTCGACGTCGAGCGGACCGAGTACGGCCTGCTGCCGCACCGGCTGCCCGCGCGGGCCCGGGCCCAGTGCACCGACCCCCAGCTCGCCATGGTCGAGTCGCAGCCCTCCGGCGTACGGCTGGTGTTCCGCACCCGGGCCACCACCATCGAGTTGGACACCCTGCCCACCCGCCGGGTCTACGCCGGCGCCCCGCCCCGTCCGGCCGGGGTGTACGACCTGGTCGTCGACGGCCGCCCCGCCGGGCAGGGCAGCGTGACGGACGGCGGTCACACCCTGGCGATCGACATGGCCACCGGAGCCGCCGAGCTGCGGCCGGGCCGGCCCGGCACCCTCCGGTTCACGGGTCTGCCCGGTCACGCCAAGGACGTCGAGATCTGGTTGCCGCACAACGAGACCACCGAACTCGTCGCCCTGCGCACCGACGCGCCCGTGGAGCCCGCGCCGGACCCGGGCCGCAGGGTGTGGCTGCACCACGGCAGCTCGATCAGCCACGGTTCCGACGCCGCGAGCCCCACGACCACCTGGCCCGCGCGCGCCGCCGCCCTCGCCGGGGTTGAGTTGATCAACCTGGGGCTGGGCGGGAGTGCCCTGCTCGACCCGTTCACGGCCCGCGCCCTGCGCGACACCCCGGCCGACTTGATCAGCGTCAAGGTCGGAATCAACCTGGTCAACATGGACGTCATGAGGTTGCGGGCGTTCACCCCGGCCGTCCACGGATTCCTCGACACCGTCCGCGAGGGCCACCCGACCACGCCCCTGCTGGTCGTCTCGCCCATCCTGTGCCCCATCCACGAGGACACGCCCGGCCCCTGCGCCTGGGACATGACCTCGCTCAGCACGGGCCAGCTCGAATTCCGGGCCACGGGCGACCCGGCCGAGGTCGCGGCCGGGAAGCTGACCCTGCGGGTCATCCGCGACGAACTCGCCCGGATCGTGGCCCGGCGCGCGGCCGAGGACCCGAACCTGCACCACCTCGACGGCCTTGCTCTCTACGGCGAGGCCGACGCCGTAGAGCTGCCGTTGCCGGACCGGCTGCATCCGGATGCCGCCACCCACCGTCGTATCGGCGAGCGTTTCGCCGAGTTGGTCTTCGGCCCGGGTGGGGCCTTCACCAGGGCAACTCCCCCTCCACCGTGAAGTACCCGCCGGTCGGGCCGTCCGGTCCGACCTGCGCCATGCGTACGATGATCTCGGCGCCCTCCTCCACGGTCTGGGTGCCCGTGCGGTTGTTGAGGTCCGTGGCCGTGTAGCCGGGCTCGACGGCGTTGATCCGCATCGCCGGGAACGCCTTCGCGTACTGGACGGTGACCATGTTCAGCGCGGTCTTCGACGCCGGGTAGGCGACCCCGGGGTAGGCGTGCGCCGGGTGGCCCTCCTGGGTGACGAGGGTCAGCGAGGCGAGGCCGCTGCTGACGTTGACCACGACCGGGGCCGCGGAGCGCCGCAGCAGCGGCAGGAAGGCGTGGGTGACCCGGACGACGCCGAAGACGTTCGTCTCGAACGTGTCCCGCATCATGTCGGCCGTCACCTCCTCGGCGCCGATCACGTGCCCGTCCGCCGCGCGCCGCTCCACGCCCGCGTTGTTGACCAGTACATCGAGGCCGCTGCCGTCGCCGTCCGCCTCGACCGTCTTGACCGCCGCCGCGACGGAGGCGTCGTCGGTGACGTTGAGCAGGAGGGGCCGGGCGCCGATGCGTTCGGCGGCGGCCCGCCCGCGCTCGGGGTCGCGACTGCCGACGTAGACGGTGTGGCCCGCCTCGACGAGCCGGCGCGCGGTCTCGAAACCGAGGCCCTTGTTGGCGCCGGTGACCAGGATCGTCTTCGCCACCGTCCGGGATGTGGCCTGGGCTGCTGTCTGGGATGTCGTCATGGGTCCAGCGTGGTGCGCGGTGGCGCGGGCAGCCAGGCGTCCCTGCTTCCTGGGACTGCCGGTACCAGGCACCGCGCGGGCCGACGGTGTTCACTGGGTGCCATGACTGCTGGTACCGAGCCCGGTACGACACCCGGTCCGACACCTGGCACAACACCTGGCACAACGTCTGGCACGAAAACCGGTGCGGCACCCGGTACGGCGCCGGGCGGGCCCAAGGGCTCCAAGTTCGGGCGGTCCGTGCGGCGTTGGCGTGACCGGGTGGCGCCGGAGGCCGTCGGGCTGCCCGCGGGAGGGCAGCGGCGCGCGGCCGGGCTGCGCCGCGAGGAACTCGCCCTGCTGGCCGGTATCTCCGTCGACTACGTCACCCGGCTCGAACAGGGCCGCGCGACCGCCCCGTCGCCGCAGGTCGTGGAGGCCCTGGCGCGGGCGCTGCGGCTGTCGGCGGAGGAGCGCGCGTACCTGTTCCGGCTGGCCGGACTCGTACCGCCGGGGCCCGAGACCGTGCCCGCGTACATCACCCCCAGCGTGCAACGTCTCCTCGACCGGCTGTCCGGCACCCCCATCGGGGTCTACGACGCCGCCTGGACCCTTTTGCTGGCAAATCCCCTGTACGCGGCGCTACTTGGCGATCCCTCCGGGTGGCGCGGGTACGAACGCAACGGCGTGTGGCGCAACTTCGTCGGCGGCGGCAGCCGGGTGCGGCACACGCCGGAGGAGCAGCGGGACTTCGACGCGGTCCTGGTCTCCGACCTGCGCACGACCGCGGGAAACTACCCGAAGGACCGTCAACTCAACGCCCTCATCAGCGAGTTGCACAACTCCAGCGAACGCTTCGCCGCCCTCTGGGACACCGGCTCGGTGGGCCGCCAACGGGCCTCCCGCAAAACCGTCGACCATCCCCAGGCGGGGCCCGTCACCCTGGACTGCGACGTCCTCAGCGTGACGGGCAGCGATCTGCGGATCATGGTCTACACGGCGGAACCGGGCACGGCGGACGCCGAACGGCTGGCGCTGGTAGGGGTGTTGGGTGGCCAGTCGATGACGGGGTGACGGCCTCTGTCCATCTGGTCAGTCCCACGGCAGCCCCCCGCTGTGCACCACCTCCAGCCGCGACACCGCGCGCGTCAGCACCACGTACAGGCGGTGCAGGCCGCGGGGTTCGGCCCCGGCGATCGTGGCCGGTTCGACCGCGATCACGTGGTCGTACTCCAGGCCCTTGGCCGTGCCGGCGCCCAACACCGTGATGCGGGCGCCGAGTTGGTCGGGGTCGGCGGCGTCGATACCGGCTCCGGTCAGTGCCTCGCGGACGCGTGCGGTGTCACGGTCGGCGGTGATGACACCGATGGAGCCCTCGTGCGCGAGGGCGCGGCGGGTGGCCGCCACGACGCCGTCGAGCAGGCCGGTGTCGCCGTCGGATACGTGAGTGAGCGTCAACTCGCCGTCCTCGCGCAGGGATCGGGACTCCGCGACGCGTACGCCGAGCCGTGGCAGCAGCCGGTTCGCGAGGCGTACGACGGCCGCGGGCACCCGGAAGCCGGTGGTCAGGGAGACGGTCTCGGCGTCGGGTTTGCCGAGGTGGCCCAGGAGTTCGGGCCAGTCACGGGCCGCCCACGGGGTGGTGCCCTGGGCGAGGTCGCCGAGGACGGTCAGCGAGCCGAAGACCGCCCGGCGGGCAATGGCCCGGCACTCCATCGGAGAGAGGTCCTGCGCCTCGTCGACGACCAAGTGGCCGTAGCCCTGCGGGTGTTCGATCAGTCCGGCGATCTCGTCGAGCAGGACGAGGTCGGCCGCCGACCAGCGCGCCGAGCGGTACGACCGCGGCGGTCTCGGCCACAGCAGCGCCTTCTGCTCGTCCGCGTCGAGGATCCCGTCGGCCGCCGCCGCGAGCACCGCCGGATCGCCGAGCAGCCCCGCCAGCACCTCCTCGGGCCGGGCCCGCGGCCACACCGCGTCGACGTACGAACTCACCGGCTGCGAACGGGAGATGCGCTGCGTCCAGGCGTTCGGGCGAACCCCGGAGCGGCGTTCGGCCTGGTCCTGGATCCGCCGCACGATCCGCGTCCGCACGCGCTCGCGGCCGATGGCGTACGGCGGTTGCTCGGCCAGTACGCCGTCGACGATCCGGTCCAGTTCCCCGGCGCCCAGCCGCCAGCGGTACGAACCTTCCGGTACGGCAAGGGAGTTGGGGGCGGCCGTCGGTCCGACCGGGGCGTACAGCGCGCGGTGCAGGACCTCGGCCATGCGGGGGTCGTGCTTGACACTCGCGGTCCGGTCGTCGTCCGCCGCCGCCACCGGGTGCCGGGCGATCTCGTCGACGACCGTCGACTGGCGTACGCCGCTCTCGCCGAGGGCGGGGAGCACCTCGGCGATGTAGGAGAGGAACGTGCGGTTGGGCCCGAGGATCAACAGGCCGCTGCGGCCGATGCGTTGGGGGTGGGTGTAGAGGAGGTAGGCGGCGCGGTGCAGCCCGACGGCGGTCTTGCCGGTGCCGGGGGCGCCCTGCACGCAGACGGTGGTGGCGAGACCGGCGCGGACGAGGTCGTCCTGGTCGGGCTGGATGGTGGCGGCGATGTCGCGCATGGGGCCGACTCGGGGGCGCTCGATTTCGGCGGTGAGGATGCGGCCCGGGGTGGTTGTTTCTGCGTGGTCGCCCTGGCCGTCGTCGAGGCGCTTGCCTTCGTCGAGGCGCTCGTCCTCCAGGCTCGTGAGGTCGGCGGAGTCGCCGCGGCTGCCGGGGGCCCAGCCGAACCGCCGTCGTACGGCGACTCCTTGGGGATCGCGGGCGCTCGCCTGGTAGAAGGCGCGGGAGACGGGGGCGCGCCAGTCGACGACGAGGGGTGGGGCGGCGGGGTGTTCGGTGATGCGGAGGCGGCCGATGTGGTAGCTCTGCCCGGCGTGGCCGGGGTCCTGCGGGGTGAAGTCCAACCGGCCGAAGAACAGGGGGCCTTCGGGGAGGTCGTTCAAGTAGCGGGCGTGGCTGCGGAGTTGGTAGCCGAGGACTTCGGCGTCGGCACCGGAGGCGGAGACGTCCTCGCCGGTGACGACCCGCTCCCCCGCGCCCTCGACCATGGCGGTGAAGGCGGCACGGCAGGTGTCGTGGTGGGCGCGTTCGCGGGTGAGGGCGCGCCGGAGGGGTGCGGGGTCGGGTGACGTCATGCCGTCGAGCGTACCCAATAACGTAACCGGGTTAAATATTTTACTGGGTTGCGGTGGGTCGCGGGGCAAGCTCGGGCCACCCGACCGCCAGCCGATCGAACGCACGCTCGGCAGCGGCGACCGCGTCCCCCCGCACCGCCTCCACCTGCTCCCCGTCCGCGATCCGCCGCCAGTTCTCCAGGGCGAGCACCCGCTGTACGGCGACGATCTGGGCGGCGGCGAGACGGGCGTCGACGGCGGAGTCGAGGGTGTCGGCGAGGGCCGCGGCGAGGGCGGACTCGGACTGTTCGACGTAGGCGGTGGCGCGGGCGGCGAGGGCGGGGGTGCCGTAGAGGAGGCGGTGGAAGGCGAGGACGGCGGGGTGGTCGTTGAGGCCGGTGACGGGGTCGAGGCGGTGCAGCCCGTCGAGGAAGTGGCGGCGGAGGGCGGGCAGCGGGGCGGTCCCACGCCCTGTCGCCTCGCGGACCACGCGCGCCGACTCGTCCTCGTGGTCGGCGATGCGGTGCAGGACGAGGTCCTCCTTGGCCGGGAAGTACCGGAAGAGGGTCGGCTTGGAGATCTCCGCGGCGGCGGCGACCTCGGCGACGGAGACGGCGTCGAAGCCCTTCTCCAGGAAGAGCGCGATGGCGATCTCGGAGACGGTCTGGTACATCCGCTGCTTCTTGCGCTCGCGCAGGCCGGGCTCGTTCATGCGCGTGAGGGTACGCGTCGTCCGTGCGCGTGTGCGTGGTCGGTGAGAGTACGCGTCGTCGGTGAGGGTACGCGTCGTCGCCGGACCTCACCCGGCGGGCGCCCCGCTTCCCGAACCGACCGCATCCGCCGTACCGTCCCCCGCGCCGGCCGCCCGGCGCCACGAAGGCGTGAGGGCCAAGTCCCACTGGTCGTCGAGGTATTTGTTCCACGTGGCGAGATCCCGCTCGGCCGCGGCGCCGTCCTTGCGGGACAGAATCGTGAGGTCCGTACTGGCACCCTTGGGGTCGAAGTACTCCTTCGGATCCCCCTGCCGCAGGCGCAGGCGCGCCGACACGTCGTACAGTCCGTGCAGCACCTGCTCACTGTTGAGGATGCAGGTCTTGTCCCGCGGACTGCCCGTGTAGCAGCGGTACTCGCTCTCCACCGCGACCGTGCCGCCCGCCGTGATCCGCTCGGCGAGCCCCGACAACATCTCGTCGTACTGCGCGCACTGTCGCGCCAGCCGCTGCCGGAACTCCGGATCGTCGACGGGCTTTCCGTCCGGCCCCACCCTGGACGGCACGGTCATGGACTGGTCGAAATCAGGAACCATCATGCGGATGGAGACGTGCCGCGTCTGTCCCGGGTGCTCCCGCAGCGCGTCCAGATGGTGATACAGCTCGGAGAAGAGCGTCTCCCCGGTGTAACCGAGAAAACTGATCTCGACCCGCCGAGCCCGGAACGCCTCACTGACGAAACTGCCCAACTGCCGTGAACTGGTCACTGGTTGAGGCCGCTCCGGCGCCACCGGCGAGAGCTCCACCAGCTTGCCGTACAGCACGTACCCCACCAGGCTGAGCAGCGAGCCGCCGAGGAACGTCTTGTTCTGGAGGGCGTCTCCCAGTGGCTGGACGAACTGGGCTGTCAGGCCGGTGACGAAGATGCCGAGCAGGATGAAGCGCGTGACGAGAGGTTCGGCACGCGCCTGGAACCGCCTCAGCCGCGCGCCCAGCGCCCCGTCGTTCGTACCGCCCCCGGCTGCGGACATGCGTGGCGCCTCCCCCGCGTCGAACTCCCCGTCGCGTCACCAGGGTTGCGTCGTGGTGCCATGGCGATCCCGGCCGCTCGATGCAGCCATGGTCTCCGTGCGGCCAGATCTCGACAAGATGGCTACTGCTGTCAGGTCGCGAGCAGGTTCCACACCGAATCGAACCAGGACTGCATGCTGTCGACGAAAACCGATCCCTGTGAACTCACGTCACCATCCCGGACGACATGGGTCAACGTCGCCCCGAGCCCGAGGACGTCGATCGCATCGGTCCGTTCGCCCTCGCCCCCGTCAGGCAGCACGATGGGGCGCTCGATGACCTCGTAGGGGCCGAACAGCGCCTCGGACTCGTTGAGCAGATACAGCTTGAACGCGGGCGTCAGCGGCGCGTGCTTGATCTCTACGGCGACGGTCGGGACCAGCCCCTCGGTCTCCAACTCCCCCAACACCGCACGCAACGAGGCTGTATGCCGTCGGGTGATGCCCAACAGCCGGTCCCGCATGCGCAGGTCATCCGGGTTGTCCTTGATCCGCGGATACGGCAGTGCCAGATCCTCGGACGGCAGCAGCATCCGCAGGGCGATGCGCTCCGGGGAGATGGCACCCGCGCGGATCCGTTCGGCCTGCAACCGGATGTGCGCGTCCAGGGTCTCCGAGGTCAACGTGGAGACATCGAGCGTGATTTCGGACTGCCCGAACGCCTCGTCGATGAGCGGCCCCAGGGTGACGGGCCGCCCCCGCCCGGCCTCGAAAGCCCTCGGGGACTGTATGTGCTGGCTCTTGATGACGCGGGATCCGCTGCCCTGACGCGACTGGATCCATCCTTCGTCGATGAGCTCCCTCAACACTCGTTGGACGGTGTCCCGGGACACTCCGAACTCCTTGGCCAGCGCCCGCTGCGGGGGCAGATGGCTGCCCAGGGGGTAGGTGCCGTCGGTCATGCGTGCGCGCATCGCCTCCGACACACGCCAGAACTCCCTGCCGCCGCCGTCGAATTCCCTGCCGCCGCCATCGCCGGTCCGGTTATCGCCCACAGGCCGACCGTACCCGTAGAACGCGTGGGGTCGAGTCAACTCCCCACACACCGCTGGAGCGCAGCCTTCACCGATCCGAGGTTCGGCACCGACTCCAACCCCAACGTCTGCGCCGCCGCCAGCAGCGCCTGGTGCACCTTCCGGCTCTCCTGGCGCAGGCGCACGTCCGGGCGCACGCCGGCGTCGTCGAAGCCCAGGCGTTGCGTCGCGCGGACGATGTCGGTGAAGACGGACTGGGCCTTCTTGTAGGCGCGCAGCCGGGGGAGGTCGGCGTCACAGCCCTTCGCGCTGCCTTCGCGTACGGTCTCCACCGCCTCGCACCAGCGTTCGGTCAGGCGCTCTTCCTGGTCCTTCGGATAGCGCATGAGGTGCAGATGCGTGGCGAGGTCGTAGAGGGGATCGCCGAACATCGCCAACTCCCAGTCGATGACCCAGAGTTTCCCGTCCCGGTCGAGGATGAAATTCTCCCGGTGCAGGTCGGCGTGGAGCAGACAGAACGGTCTGGACGTAAGGCCCTTCACAACCTTCCGGAGATATCGGAAGGAGTCCGACCCAATGCCCAGAAGAGCGAAGGTTTCTTCGTATTTGGGCAGATTGCGTTCGTACACCTTCTCCTCGGTGAAGCGGACCAGCGTCTCCAGGAACTCCTGACTGTTCCCTTCCATCGCGTGGTCCTTCTTCTCGCAGACGCGTTCCACGCCCACCGTGCCCGAGGTGATGGGCACCGTCCGCCGGAACACTCCGAGGATCTGGTCGAGCACGTCCTCGGGAACCGCCGTGCCGGACGGGTGCAGGGCGCCCAACGTCGAACCCTCGACGAAGCGTTGGAGGTTCACGCCCCCTACCTGGGTGACCTGGGGAATGACGTCGATACGCCGTTGGAGTTCGTACAGCAGCGGCTCCTCCGACGCGAAGCAGCGCCGGTCGAACCACAGCAGGCCGGCGCGCGGTTCGCGGACCTTCCAACGCCCCTGGAGAGCGGGCCCGACCCCATCGCCCGGAGAAGGCAGGGGAAACACATAAGTGTTGTGGTGATAGCCGGGCAAAGGCCCCTCGATCGCGTCAGGATCGACGCACATGCCATCGGCACGCTGCGGCAGCATAGTGATTTCGGGCGTCATCGACCCGTCTTTCTTGGAACAACTGATAAGAAGTGAGGGAACCGTATCCTCTTGAATGCTTCGCGGCGTGTCACTTCCGTTTCATCTGCTCGCTCTCCCTCTTCAACCTTCACCACTCAGCCCCGCAACAGCATCAGCACAGGATTCAACGAGCGCACCACCAACTCGGCTCCGGCGTTCCTCAGTTCGCTTTCCTTCTTCGCGTTACGCGCGTAGCCCAGGAAGGAGACCCCCGCCGCGCGGGCTGCTAGAAGGTCCGTGGGGGCGTCGCCGATCATCAGCGTGGTCTCAGGACTCGCGCCCAACGCGTTCATGGCCTGCCGCAGGCAGTACGGGTCCGGCTTCATCAGGCCCAGGTTCTGGGTGCGGCCGTAGATGTGCGGGAAGTAGTCGGCGAGGCCGCGCGTCTTCACGTACTCGGCCGCCACCAGGGGCGAGTTGTTCGTCGTGACGGCGAAGCGGACGCCGAACGCCGACCATGTCTGGATCAGGGGATCGGCGTACGGAGTGGGAAGCGCGGACGGGACGGCCTCCAACTCCTGGCGGGTGAGCCACTCTTCCAGGTCCAGCAGCAGATCGCTCGCGGGATGCCGCCGGTTGACGCCGAGCAGGGCGAAATGCGGGTCCTCGGAGGTCCGTTCCTGTTCCGTCAACGCGTCCACGAGTCCGAGCCGCTCGACCAGCCCGACCATCCTGCGCGCCACCTCCGCCGCCGGATACCCCGCAAACAACCGACAAATCGGCCCATCCAGATCCCACAGCACAAACCGAACACGATCGATCAACTCTCGAAGCTTCTCTGGCTCGTTCGGCGCGGAATCGGCCCATGTCGCATCAGAAGTCACTAGGAGAGTGTCAGGTCCGTCGTGATGGTTGCCCAGAGGGCGTCGAACCAGTTCTGGGATTCCGTGACGAACGTCGCATCCCGCTGGCCAGCGCGCTTCTCGAAGGAGAAGAGGAGGGGGGTCGAGCCCAACGCGTCGTAGAGCTGGCGGGGTTCGCCCAGGACCGGCTCCTCGCGTTCGGTGACCTTGTAGTAGGCGAACAGCGCTTCCGCCTCGTTGAGCAGGTACAGCTTTATCGGCGGCGTGAACGGCAGCGCCCGGAACGTCACGTTGACCTCGATGCCGTGCGTGGCGCGCAGGGCGAGCAGGTTGTGCTTCAACACCTGGCCCTGGGAGTTGCGTTGGCCCAGCCAGCGGCTGTGCACCGGGTCGGTCTCGTCGCCGTTGCCCTCGACCGACACCGGAAACGCCAACGCGATGTCCCGCGACGGCAGCAGGATTCGTGCGTCGATGCGCTGTGGGCGGATGCGGCCCTCGTGGATCTGGCGGACCGGTTCGCTCAGGGCCACCATCAGGGTCTCCGCCGTCAGGCAGGCCGCGTCCAGGCGGACGTGGGGGGCGGCGAACGCCTCGGTCAGGCGGGGGGCCAGGGCCACCATCGTGGGCTGGGGTTCGTGACGGGCCGGCGCCTGTTCCGCGATGCGCGGCGGGCTGCCCTTGCTGACGTTGCTCAGCAGGCCGTCGCTCTGGAGTTCGCGCAGCGCCTGGCGGACCGCGCCGCGTTCGACGCCGAACTCCTCCGCCAACTCCGCCTGCGTGGGCAGCCGGTCGCCCGGGCGCAGGTCACCGGCGCGGATACGACCGCGCAGGGCGTCGGCGATCTCCTGGGGCGAGAGCCTTCTGCTGCCGTTCACTGCCACGTTCTCCTGTGTCACGACCAAACGGTACAACTCTCCTCCATCTACGAGGAGTTGCCCGGAAGTTGTTTTGAGATAGTTACCAACTGGGGATAACTTCACTTGAGTTGGTTGCCAACTTAGCAGAGTTGGCGGAGGAATCGCCTCCAGTACCCGTCCCACCGAAGGAGGTACCACCATGCCCGTCCTGACCTTCGTCTCCGCCGTCTCCGCCGTCGTCTTCGACCAGTACGTCCAGTCGCGATACGGCATCACGGGCATCGTCGGTCTGCTCTTCCTCACCATCGGCATCAAGGCCAAGAGCCCGACGTGCAGTTCGATCGGGGCCGTCGTCCTCGCGCTGGTCGTCACCGGGCCCGCGCTGTGAGTTCCGGCTCGTCACGGCCCAACTCCCGCCCCGGGGCGGTCAGTCGCGGAACTCCAGGTCCGAACTGATCGTCCCCCACAGCGCGTCGAACCACTGTCGCGCCTGGTCCACGAACGTCTCGTCCCGCAGTCCGGTACCCCGTCCGAACGGGAACAACGTCGAGCGGGTGCCCTCTGTGTCGTACGTCTCCAGGTACTCGTGGTCGATCTCCTCGCCGCCCCGCCTGAGCGTGTAGAACGCGAACAGCGCCTCCGCCCCGTTGAGCAGGTACAGCTTCACCGGCGGGGTGAACGGCAGCGCCCGGAACGTCACGTGCACGTCGATCCCGTGCGTGGCCCGTAACGCGAGCAGGTTGTGCTGCAACACCTGTGCCTGCGCGTTGCGTTGGGTCAGCCAGCGGCCGTGCAGGCGGTCGCTGTCGCCGTCCCCGTCCGCCACCGGCGTCGGGAACGCCAACTCGATGGTGCGCGACGGCAGCAGCACCCGCACATCGACTCTGGCCGGTTTTATACGTCCCGCGTGAATCTCCCGCAACGGCTCGCCCATGGCCAGCGTGAGCGATCCCGACGTCAGGCACAGCGCGTCGATCGTCACCTCCGGCGCCGCGAACGCGGCCGATATGCGCGGGGCAAGGGACACCGTCGTCGACTGCGGCCGGGCCTCGGGTCCGTCCTGCACGCGCCCCGCATACGGTGCCACCGTGGCCGGGCTGCCTTTGGAAACGTTGGCCAGGAGTTGCTCCGCCGCGAGGATGCGCAGGGCCTGGCGCACCGTGCCCCGTTCAACCCCGAACTCGTCGGCCAGCGTCGCCTGTGTCGGCATGCGCTGACCTGGCCGCAGCGCGCCGGACCTGATCCGGTCGCGCAGTACGTCGGCCACCTCGCGATGTGAACGCTGTGGCCGCGGTGGCCGTTGTGACCTTGCCCGCCCATTGACGGCGGCACGTTCCGGCTCCACGACCAAACACTACAACTTCGCGCCATCTTTGGGCAGTTCATGTGAAGGTGGTTATAGGCCGTCTCCAAACGGAGAGAAGTAAGGTGGAGTTGGTCACCAACTTCCACAACCTTCGACAACATGGTCGCACCTCAGAGAGGTTGGCCTCGGAGTCGAGGCGGACGGCCGGGTTCCCTTCCGGAGGGGAGCCGGGAGCCTTGGCCGACCCGCGCACAGCCACAACTTCACATCAGTCACAACTTCACAGGGCAGTACCTCGCACAGCCACAACTGAACATGGGCATCACCAGGCACAGCCACAACTGAACAGCTACGGATGACCAGTTACCAGGCTCAGAACATGTCCGGGCACCACGGTCGTCCGGACGAGCGCAGCAGGGCGTCGGCGACGAAGGCGACGCCCTCTTGCCGTTCCTGGACCCGGCCCAGCGCCACCAGCCGCGACACCGGCACGTCCCCCAGCCACAGCGCCCCCAACTCCGCGACGCCGAGCACCAGTTGCGCCGCCTCCCCGGCCGGATCGACCGGCTCGCACACCCCGCGCCCGTCCGCCCCCACGGTCAGCCTGAACCGGCCCCCGGCCAGCCCCGCCGGATCCTCCACCTCCAGCACGAGCGTGCCCGTGCCGCCGTACGTCCGCGCCTCCAACGCCCGTACGACGTCCAGGATCCGCACCCACAGCCAGTCCGCGAGCGTGGTGATGCGGGCGGCGCGCGGGTCCGGGAAGAAGTGCGGGAGGAGGGCGTCGGGGGCGCGCGGGCCGGTGGTGACGGTGGTGATCCAGTCGAGCGAGCAGAGGTAGTGCCACAGGGCGCGTTCGGCGGCCGGGGTGGCCGCGATCAGGTCGTGGACGGTCGCCGTCTGGGCGGGCTGCTTGGCGTCGGTCCACGTCTCGTCGCACACGTAGACGACAAGGCCGTCGACCTCGCCGGACGCCGAGCGGTAGACGGCGTAGAAGGGCTCGGGGCGCGGCCGGTCGTTGCGCGGGACCAGCCCGGTGTTCAGCTTCCACCAGTGCTCGTCGCGGTCGACCACGCCCGGCTGCCGCCGCCGCAGCCGCTCGTGCAGCTCGGGGCCGACCTTGCGGATCTCGGCGGCGTCCGCCAGATCGATCCGGCCGCCGTCGTCCGGGACGGGCACGCGCGGGTCGAGGCCGGTGCGCAGGGCGTCGATCGTCCAGTACGCGGCATGCGTGGCGGGGCCGAAGCCGTAGCGGCCGTAGATGCCGTACTCGGCGGCGATCAGCGTGGCGACGACGTCCCCGCGCTCCTTCGCGGCGGCCAGGTCCTGCGCCATCATCCGCGTCAGCAGGCCGCGCCGGCGGTGGGTCGCGGTGACGGAGACGTTCGAGATGGCGTCCGCGGGTACGGCGGCGCCGCCGACCGCGGTGATCTCCTGCGCGAACGACCGGAACGTCGCCACACACCGCCCGCCCGCCCCGGCGTCGAAGGCGCCGAGCGTACGGGACAGGTCCGCGTACGTCCGGGTGTTCGCCAACTCCTCGTCGGAGACGACCGGTGCCCGCAGGAAACCGGCACTGCGCGCCCGGATCCACTCCTGGAGGTCGGGTTCGGCGATGGGGCGGACGTCGATGTGATCACGGCTCATGAGCACACGGTAGGAAGGAGGGGCGACGGTTGTCGCGCGTATTTCCGTGCCGTTCGGGCAGGAGCCGTCGTCCCCGAACGTCACAACAGCAGGTCGTCCACCTGGGCCTCGCCCTCCCGGTACCGCCGCGCGATCTCCGCGCTGCAGTCGTCGGCCGTCCGCTGCAACCGCTGCCGCCGCCGCGACACCTCCTGCTCGTAGCCGACCAACCGCCCCATCGCTGCGTGCAGTTCGGGGTCGGTGCGGGCGTCGAGGTCGGAGAGTTCGACCTCGGCGAGCACGTCCGCGGCGAACCGCCGCACCTCCTCGCCGCGCGGGGTGCCCAGCGTCACGTGCCGGGCGGAGGAGCGGTGCCGGGCGGGCGCGTCGGTGAGGATCTCGGACAGCCGGTCGACGACGGAGGCGGCGCCGGCCGGTGAGCGGCGCACCAACTCGGCCCGCAGGATGTCGATACGGCCCTGGAGCAGCCGTCGTACGTAGCTGAGATCGGCCTCGTCGCGCTGGGCGTCCCGGCGCAGGGTGCGCAGTTCGGGCAGGCGCAGGGCGGCCAGGGGCGGTGCGGGGTCGTCCGGTTGGGGCGCGCACGGCGCGCTGTCCGCGCGCTGCACGGGCGGCCGGAGAGCGGCCTCCGGCACGGCCGCCGCCTGCACGGCCGCCCCCGGCACGGCCCCCGTGCCGGGCTGCCCGGTACTCGGTGTGCCAGTACTCGGTGTGCTCATACGCCCCTACCGTCCCCTCGACCGGCGTACTGGACCGGCGTGTGCAAGCATCGTGCCACCCCGAGTGGCCGCTATGTGACCGAGTGCCCCCGAACGGCCCCAGATGGGGTGGTTAAGCATCAAAATCGGAGCCACGTCGGAGCCGCACCGGAGCCGTACGCGGTGGGGTGGGCGGAGCGGGCATGATGGGCACATGCGTGCGGTGGTGCAGAGGGTGGACGGCGCGAGCGTCGTCGTAAATGGCGAACACGGTCCGGAGACGGTCGGGGCGATCGAGGGCGAGGGCCTGTGTGTGCTCGTCGGCGTGACGCACGAGGACACGAAGGAGAAGGCGGCCCAACTGGCCCGCAAACTCTGGTCGGTCCGCATGCTGACCGACGAGAAGTCGTGCAGCGACGTCGACGCCCCGCTCCTGGTGATCAGCCAGTTCACGTTGTACGGCGACGCCCGCAAGGGCCGCCGGCCCACCTGGAACGCGGCGGCCCCCGGCGACGTGGCCGAGCCGCTGGTGGACGAGGTGGTCGCCCAACTCCGGTCCCTGGGGGCGACGGTGGCGACGGGGCGGTTCGGGGCGCAGATGCGGGTGTCGCTGACGAATGACGGGCCGTTCACGGTGTTGTTGGAGATGTGACCGCCGGGGTCGCCCCGACCGCTCGCACACCCGCCCGAACGCCCGTACGTCCGATTCGCCCCGCCCTGTTGACAGTTACGAGGTTGTCAACACTTACGCCGTGTACGCGCCCCATGTCCGACGCACCCTGAAGCCACCAGGCACACAGCACGCAGGCAGGGAAGCGAAGCCATGGACGACACCGACAACACGGACGGCACGGCCAACGGACCCGTTCCGAACGGCGGTTCCACCTCACCGGACAACAACACCCCACCGGACAACGGCACTCCGGCAGGCTCCTGGCGGCGGCCGTCGCGCACGATGACCGCCGTCGCCGCCTTCGTGGCGCTCGGCGGCATGAGCGGAGCCGCGGCCCTGGTCAAAGAGTTCAAGCCGGACCACGCCACCATCTCACCGAGCACGAGCGGCCCGAGCACGGGCGCGGGCGCGGCGGCGGTCGGCGCATCCGTGCACATCTCGCGCCCGGGAGACTCCGACGCGGTCCAGCTGCACCAGAAGTTCAGCGGCACCGCCGTCATACCGCCGCGCTACACGCTCTGGCTGATCGGCAGCAAGGTGGCGGAGGCGAACGTGTACCTGCTGGGCCCGGTGCACCTCACGAAGCAGGGCAACGGCCGTACGAGCCCGGCGAGTTGGGACGCCTGCCCGACGATCGGGTCCTACCCGGCGCAGAAGGGCCAGAACTTCGTGATCACGGCCGTCTTCCTGCCCAACTCCCAGTCCCAGTACCTGTTGAGCGCGCACGACTACCTCAACATCCCGTTGGTTCCGGGCGAGTCGGACCGGGCGGGCGATTCGGTGACGGGGCTGGTCAGCACTCAGCCGCCGCCCGGCATGGACGCCGACACCGACCACCAAGCCTCGGTGGGGGTGACCCTCGCGGGAGGCGGCGAGAACTGCACCAAGGGGTAGACCACGGGGCCTACGGCTCGACCACGACCTCCTGCGCCGCAGCCGTCGTATCCGCCATCAACTCCGCATCCACCGGCACGTTCCGCTTCACCAACGCCAGTGCCACCGGCCCGAGTTCATGGTGCCGGGCCGACGTCGTGATGAACCCGATCCTGCGCCCGTCGGGCCCGTCCGAAGCGAGCCGGAGTTCTGTCCCCCGCCCCGGGAGGTACACCTCGCTGCCGTCCAAATGCAGAAAGACCAGCCGACGCGGCGGCTTGCCCAGGTTCTGGACGCGGGCCACCGTCTCCTGCCCCCGATAGCACCCCTTCTGGAGGTGAACCGCCGTGCCGATCCAGCCCAGTTCGTGCGGGATGGTGCGGTGGTCGGTCTCGAAGCCGAGGCGCGGCCGGTGCTGTTCGACGCGCAGCGCCTCGTAGGCCAACAGGCCGGCCGCGGGGCCGGACTTGTCGGCGTACGACTCCAACTCCTCGCGCGGGAGGAAGAGATCACGGCCGTAGGCCGTCTCGCGGACGACAACGCCGTCCGGAACGGCGGCGATCGAACCGGCGGGCAGGTGCACGACGGCGAACTCGGCGCTACGGTCTGCGACTTCGACTCGATAGAAGAACTTCATCGACTCCAGGTACGCGATCAGGGCGTCCTGGGTGCCGGGTTCGACGTGGATCCAGACGGTCGAGCCGTCGTCCACGAGGTACAGCGCGTGCTCGATGTGTCCGTTGGCGGAGAGGACGAGCGCCTCGGTGGCCTGGCCTTCGGGGAGGTCGCTGACGTGCTGGGTGAGCAGCAGGTGCAGCCAGCTCAGCCGGTCGGCGCCGGAGACGGTGAGGACACCGCGGTGGGAGAGGTCCACGAATCCGGTGCCGTCCGCGAGGGCGCGCTGTTCGCGGAACAGGTCGCCGTAGTGCGCGGCGACACCTTCGTCCACACCTTCGGCGGAAACGGCGCCGGGCAGCGACAGCAGGGGGCTCTTCATGTCCACAAGCCTACGACTCAATAGTTGAAGTCTTCAACGAACACTCCTTGCAGCGGCCGAAGATCGCGAAGTGCTTCATGTCCGTCGTGAAGCCGAACTCCTCGCGCAGCTTCGCGGTGAACTCGGCGGCCACGGACACGTCGGCCTCGATGACGTTCGTACAGTCGCGGCAGACCAGGTGCAGGTGGTGGTGCCGGTCGGCCAGGTGGTACGTCGGCGCCCCGTGCCCGAGGTGCGCGTGCGAGACCAGGCCCAGCTCCTCCAGCAGCTCCAGCGTGCGGTACACCGTCGAGATGTTGACCCCCGACGCCGTTCTGCGCACCTCGGCGAGGATGTCGTCCGGGGTCGCGTGCTCCAGCGTGTCGACCGCCTCGAGCACGAGCTGCCGTTGCGGTGTCAGCCGGTAACCGCGCTGCCGCAGATCGCTCTTCCAGTCGATGCCTACCACGCGGACCAGTCTAGGCCGACCGGGCACCAAGGATCCTCCGCACGTCGGTGACAACGTTCTCCAGGCGCAGCGGCCGGGGCAGGTAGACCACCGGGACGCCGGGCCCGTCCTGGTGCAGGATGCGGGCGACCTCGCGGCCGTCGAAGTCGGGCAGCCGCTGGTCGAGCACGACGACGTCCGGGGGCCGCGCGTACACGGCGTTCAGCGCGGCGACTCCGCTGCCGGCCGCGGCGACGTCGTACCCGGCCAGCCGGAACGTCTCGACGAGCAGCTCGCGCTCACCGGCCTCGTCCTCGACGACGAGCACCCGGGCGGCGGGTACCCGGGCTGCTGGGGCATGCGTGGGGGCGGTCACCCGGGCAGCGTGACCGCCCCACATCAGAGCAGCGTTAAGGCAGGCTTTGGCGGACCTGAGAAGGCTTACCGACGGCCTACCGAGGGCCTACCGAGGGCCTACGAGCACGAACCCGCCCCCGAGATCTACTTGAAGAACGCGATCCCGTCGTCCGGCATGTCGTCCGGGAGGGCCTTCGCCCAGCGTTCGACGTCCTCCGGGGTGACGACCTTCTTCAGGTGGGCCGACATGTAGGGGCGCAGCTCGACGTCCGGGGTCGCCTTCTCGCCGACCCACATGAGGTCGCTGTTGACGTAGCCGTACAGCCGCTTGCCGCCGGTGTACGGGCCGGAGGCCGCCGTGCGGGCCACCGCGTCCGTGACGATGTCGATCTGCGGCTTCTGGTGGGCCAGTTCGCCGTACCAGACCTCGACGACGCCGTCGTCGCGGACCATGGTGACCTCGACCTTGCGGTCCGCGTCGATCCGCCAGTAACCGGACTCGGTCTCCAGCGGGCGGACCTTGTTGCCCTCGCCGTCCAGCACCCACGTACGGGAGTGGTACTCCAGGAAGTCGCGGCCGTCGTGGCCGAAGGAGACCTCCTGCCCGAAGTTGCACTTCTCGGAGCCGGGGAAGTCATGGACGCCCGCACCGGTCCAGTTGCCCAGCAGGAAGGCGAGCGGGACCAGGCTCTTGTCCAGGTCGGAGGGGATCTCGATCATCAGCGACAGCCAGTTATTCCTAGATGTTCCCAGCGGTGGGTCAGCGCTGGCCCTGGTACAGCTTCTTCACGGCCAGCCCGGTGAAGGCGAGGACGCCGACACAGACCAGGACCAGCAGGGTTTCGAAGAAGTATTCCACCGGGTTGCTCCTCGGGCGATAGCGACTGAGCGTGCGGCTCACGAAGCGCGTGTACACAAAGGCCGGGCCCCAGCCTACTCGGCCCGGACCCGGCCCTCCTGGCGAGGTGTCCCCCGAACGGATCCCGCCGGGTCCGCGCCGGTTCTCACCGGTTCTCACCGGTCCTCGCCGGTTCTCGCTCAGCCCAGCAGCTCGCTCTGGAGCACGACGGTCTGCTGGAACGGCACCTCCCCTACGACCGCACCCTTACGGGACTGCACGACGAGCGCGAGGGTGTCGCCGGCGGAGAGGAACGCGGCGCGGACGTGTTCGGTGCCGTATGGCTTCGGCTCGACGTAGGCCGTGCGCTGCACGTTGTCGACGTTGGCGCGGTCCGGGAAGGTCTCGTCGCGTACGAGGGTGTCGGTGCCGGTCAGGGTCTGTGGCGGCGAGACATAACTGACCAGCTTCCCGGTGGACAGTTCGTCGACCACGGCCGCGGTCTCGAACTGGAGCAGGTAGACGCGGGTGTGCGTGCCGTCGCCGGTGGTCCAGCCCCGGGCGGCGATGTGCCGCAGTCCGTAGTCGGTGAGGATCTGCTCGACGCCGCCCCGGCTGTAGATGTCGTTGCCCGGCTTGTACTCGGCGAGGAACGTCTTCGTCGGCAGCCACCCGTCCGTGCCCCGCAGCGCCGCGTCCGCCTTCGCCCCTGCGGGCGCGGGTACGACGAGTCGACGCAGGTCGGCGTAGTGGGCACCGGCCTTGTTGGCGGAGGCGTACGGGGACGGGCTCCCGGACGGCAGCGGCGGCCGGGTCAGCTCCGGGAACGTCCACCGCCCGTCGGACTCGGTCGCCAGCCCCGGTACGTCGGTACGGTCGGCGCGCGTGATCCCGTACGCCGTGCCCGCCCCGACGACCGCGAAGACGGCTACGGCGGCGGTCCAGCGGAGGGCGGCGGCGAGGTGGGGTGTGAGGGTACGGCGGGGCGGCACCTCGGGCACCGGTTCCGCTTCCGCAGCCGTCCCGCCCACCGGCTGCTCGTCCGTGACGTCAGCGACGTCGGTGACGTCCGTGTCGCTCTGTTCGGTGGTCATACCGCCTCCCCCGGGTCGCCGATGCGGTCGAGTTGTTCACTCAGGAACAGGGCCGCGCCCTTCGTGTCGAAGGCGGCGGTGCCGGTGATCGCGACCGAGACCAGCACGTCGCTCTGGTACGCGGTGCAGGTCATGGCCGTCAGACCGTGCTTCTCGCCGTCCGGCAGCAGGAAGCACCCGGCGTCGGCGTGGCCCGGGACCTTCGGGCCCTTGTCGAAGACGCCGAGGGAGGCCATCAGCGTCCGCCGGTACGTCGCCATGTTCTTCGCGTCGGCCTCGCTGTCCAGCCGCGCGAGCTGCATGTTCATCGTGTACGCCTTCTCGGCGTACACCGTGGAGTTGTACGCGTTCCCCGTGCTGACGTAACTGCGCAACGCGATGCCCTTGATGGGCTGCTTGTCGATCTGCTTCTCCAGCGCCAGGCGCTGCGTGCGCGGCAGACCGGTGAGCGACTCCTTGGCCAGGGCGGTGGCCTGCTTCCCGGTGAGTACGGCGTCGGCGCCGTACTCACCGATGTCGGGCCCCTGAGCGAAGCCGTCGGTGCCGTAGGGCAGGAGCAAGCCCGCGAGCCCGGTCGCCTCCTTCGTCTTCGTGTCGGCCGTCCCCGCCTTGGGCAGGCGCCACACGGGCTTCCCCGCGTCCCGGTCGGCCCCGCTCACGGTGACGACGGTGACCGTGACCCCGGCGACCACGGCCAGCGCGAGGGCCGCGCCACCGGCGATCGCGGCGATACGGCGACGGTCGCGCGGCTGTTTCGGCGGAACCTCGGCCGGCGCGGTGGCCGCCTCGGTCGGCGCGGTGGCCGCCTCGTTCTCGTTGGTCTCCTCGTTCTCGCTCACAGCCGCTCCATCTGCCGTGCGGCGAGATCGACGATCTTCGCCTTGGGGATCGGCTTCGTGCCGTACATCCATATCTGCAGTTCGATGTCCCCACGCCAGGCGTGGGCCTCGGCGCTGTACGCCTGCGCTCCGCCGGACAGATCGACGAGGCCATCGAAGACGTACGCCGCCCCGTCACTCGTGCCGGGGATGGTCGCGGACTCGTATGGCTGCGTTTCGTAGCCGAACGCGTCGGCGGCGTTGGTCTTGGCCGCGAGCGACTCGTTCTGGTGGTACTGCACGAGGCGGATCTCGACGCTGGTGGAGTTGCCCACCCTCCAGGCGGTGACGGCCGCCCGACGGAACTCCTCGCCGAGGCGCGCGCTCAGGGCGGCGTCCGGGTTCTGGAAGGTCTCCGCGTAGCCCGCGAGGTCCAGCCACTCGTTCCCCACGGAGGTATACGGGGCCCGAGCGCCCGTCGGCTTCGTCAGCAACAGCTTCCGCAGATCCCCGTCCGTCTTCACCCGACGGTCCTGCGCCGCGGACAACGGTTCGACCGTCCCCTTCCCCTGCGCGAGCGTCGCCTGGGAGAGCGACGGCAGCGGGGTGACGGCACGGTTCGCCTGGATCAGGTAACCGGTGCAGGCGCCCGCGACGAGACCGAGCGCGACGGCGGCGCCGATCAGCGGGAGGGTACGGCGACGCCGGGGCGGCGCGGCCTCCGACTCCGCCGCCTCCAACTCCGGTTCAATGACCGGTCTTTCGGCTTCTTCTTCCAGCTCTTCCAAGGTGTTTCCCCACGTCGTGAAACGCGGCCCCAGATACCGCGCGCACAGGAGACCCTCGGTAACGCCACAGGGTTGCACGCCACTTGATCACGATTCGGAGTCAAGCGCCGTGCAACCCCGTTGGACCCGGCCGTAGTTCAGCTCGCCGGCTGCAACGTCCCGCCGCCCGCGAGGGTGTAGGTCCGCCCGCCCAGCGCACTGTTGGCGCTCAGAGTGGCGTCGTACGTGACGACGTGCCCGTTGCCCGTGACGTTGGTGATGGTGTCGCCCGAGATGCCCGCCGCATCGCTGAACGCGGCGAGGGCCGAGTCCCCGGTGACCTCCCACGTGCTGTCGGCATCCAGGCTGACCGAGGCCCCAACCACCGCCCCCGACAAGGCAGTTCCCGAGGTGAGAGCGACCGTCGCGCTGCTGCTCCCGGTCGCCCGCACATCACCGCTCAACGTCTCGCCGACGGCCGTGAACGTGGCCGTGCCGCCGCCGACGACGTCGAGGAGGTTGCCGGACGCGGTCACCGTCGCGCCGTCCTGGACGGTCACCGCGGCCGTGGTGCCGTCGACGTGGAAGGCGTCGCCCGTGGCGTCCAGCGAGCCGCCTTTCACGGTCACCGTGGCGTGCCCGCGCAGGCTGCCGTTGGAGCTGTTGAACGCCCGTATCCCGCCCGCCCCGCCGGTGGCCGTCGCGTGGTCGAGGGTGAGGGTGTTGGCGCCGTTCACGGTGGCCGCGTAGTCGGCGGCCGAGCGGAGTGTCGTACCGGACGCCGTGACCGTGCCCTCGGAGGCGAGCGCGGGCGAGGCGGGGCCGGTGGCGGTGGCCGTGCCGCCGGTGAGGGTGAGGTGGGCGTCGCTGACGGTGGCCGCGGCGGCGGCCGACTGGGCGCCGCTGGTGGTGAGTTGGGTGTCCCGGACGCGCAGGGTGGCCCCCGTGTTGGCGACGGCCCCGCCCGAACGGCCCCCGGAGGTGGCCACGTTGCCGCCGGTGACGGTCGTGGCGGAACCGTCGTTGGTGGCGAACACCCCGCTGGCGCCAAGGCCGTTGGTGATGATGGTGGAGCCGGAGAGGTTGATGGCGCCGCCGTATTCGGCGAGGACGGCGGCGTTCTGGCCGTAGATGCGGGTGTTGTCGAGGGAGGAGGAGTCACCGGACTTGGTGACCGTGGAGCCGTCCAGGTTGAACGTGCCGCCGCTGACCAGGACGGCGATGCCGTCGGCCGTGTCGGTGTCGTAGGTCATGTTGGTGAGGGAGACGGTGCCGCGGCTCTGGTTGTACGTCCCCGAGGCCCCGTCCCGAGGGGCGGCGGCCTGCGCGGCGGTCGGTACGACGGCGATGGCGACGGCGACGGCGGTGACGGCCAGCGCGAGGGCGGCGGTGGGGAGGGCCGGCCGCAGTAAATCGCTGCGGTTGCGAGGGTTCAGAGGGTTCATGGGGGTCACCCTTCGGTGTTGTTCTCGGAGTTCTCGGTGTTCTCGGCGTTCCAGGTGTTGTTCTCGGTGGGGCGACGGGATTCTGCCGCAGGTTCCTGAGAGCGACCGATGTGCGGGTTGCGGAAGCGGTGAATCCGGTCGCATACCGGGGCTTTGCCTGGTGTTCGCCCGCTGTCCGAATGCGCTTGTTTCCATCGGGACATGGACGAACTGCTGCCTGTGCTCTCGGACGCCCCGGACATGCGAGTCGACTACACCGACCACGACGACCCGGTACTGCTCCGCCCGGACGGCACCCCCGTCGACACCTGGCGGGAGAACTACCCCTACGACGAGCGCATGCAGCGCGCCGAATACGACCTCCACAAACGCCTCCAGCAGATCGAGCTACTCAAGCTCCAGAGCTGGATCAAGACCACCGGCCGCCGCCTGGTCATCGTCTTCGAGGGCCGCGACGCCGCCGGCAAGGGCGGCACGATCAAGCGCTTCACCGAGCACCTCAACCCGCGCGGCGCCCGCGTCGTAGCCCTGGAGAAGCCGACCGAGCGCGAGAGCGGCCAGTGGTACTTCCAGCGTTACGTGCAGCACCTGCCGACGGCGGGCGAGATCGTCCTGTTCGACCGCTCCTGGTACAACAGGGCCGGCGTCGAGCGCGTGATGGGCTTCTGCTCGGACGACGAGTACCGCCGTTTCATGCGCCAGGCCCCGCTGTTCGAGCGGATGCTCGCGGACGACGGCGTCGACCTGATCAAGTTCTGGTTCTCGGTCTCGCAGAGCGAGCAGCGCACGCGCTTCACGATCCGCCAGGTCGACCCCGTACGGCAGTGGAAGCTGAGCCCCATGGACCTGGCGTCGCTGGACCGCTGGGACGACTACACGGCCGCGAAGGTCGCCATGTTCCGCGAGACGGACACCGACCACTCCCCGTGGACGGTGGTGAAGAGCAACGACAAGAAGCGCGCCCGGGTGGAGGCGATGCGCAGCGTGCTGGCGCGTTTCGACTACGCGGACAAGGACGAGGAGGTCGTCGGCAGCCCCGACCCGAGGATCGTGGGCGCGGCGGCGAACCTGCTGGAGGCGGGCGAGGACGACACGCTGTAAGCGGCCGGGTTCACTTCCGCTCCGCTGGTAGCGGCCGGGGTCACTTCCGCCAGAAGAGGTGGTGCGTGACGCCGCTCGGGCTGGGCACGACGTCGAGGTGGAACCGGTCGAGCAGTTCCTCGGGCGACTCCCAGAGCCGTACCCCGGCCCCGAGCGGCGTCGGCGAGACGACCACGTGCAGGGTGTCGACGAGGTCGGCGTCGAGGAACTCCCGGATGGTGGTGGCCCCGCCGCCGAGCCGGACGTCCTTGCCCAGCGCCGCTTCCCGCGCCCGGGCGAGGACGGCGGCGGGGTCGTCGTCGACGAAGTGGAACGTGGTGTCGGAGAGCGTGACCGCCGGCCGCGTGTGATGGGTCATGACGAACACCGGTGTGTGGAACGGGGGTTGATCCCCCCACCACCCCACCCAGTCGTGATCCTGCCAGGGCCCGCGCTGGGGCCCGAACTTGTTGCGCCCCATGATCTCGGCGCCGATGTTGCGGGCGAAGTCGCGGGTGAAGTAGTCGTCGAGGCCGCGGCTGCCGCCGGGGTCGGTGCGCATGGGCCAGCTCGCCGTGGCACCGGCCCAGGAGAACAGCGCCCCGGGGTCGGCGTCACCGAACGGTCTTTCGAGGGTCTGGTTCTCCCCGGCCCCGAACCCGTCCAGCGAGACGGTGAAATTCATGACTCTGAGCAGCTGCTCCACGGTTCCTCCTCCTGATCGCGGCTGATCCCGAATCGTGAAGGGTGAGACTCCCCGGCCCAGTCAAACTCATCGGCGGGGGCCGCGCTCGGTACAACCTTTGTTCGATTCCTCGGGTCGAAGAGGGCGACTGCCCGCCTCGCCACCCAAGGAGCACCCCATTTCCAGCCCCATATCCAGCCCCGTTTCCCGTTCCAGAAAGCTCACCGCGACCGCACTGACCCTCGCCGTGGGCGCCGGAATGCTGCTCACGGCCCAGGCTGCGACGGCCGACACGCAACCGACGGCGTACGTAGGCGAGGGAAACGTCCTCTACTACACGCCCGAGTCGGGCCAGGACAACAAGGTCGAGGTCACCGAGGCGAACGGTGTCGCGGGCGCCCCCTGGCAGTACACGATCACCGACGCGTTCCCGATCACCCCCGGCACGGGCTGCGCCCAGGGCGGCAACGAGAACACGGTCGTCTGCACACTCCCCGAGACCACCGCGGGCGACGAACACCCCGAGTTCTCCTCGGAGTTGGGCGACGGCGACGACACCATCACCCTCGACGGCACCTTCGACGCGTACCTCTGGGGCGGCAAGGGCAACGACACGATCCAGGGCGGCGCGGGCAACGACCTGATCTACGGCAACAGCGGCAGCGACTCTCTGCACGGCGGCGCGGGCGACGACAGCATCCACGAGGGCTGGGCGGCCGACAGCACGGACACCCTCTACGGCGACGCGGGCGACGACTACCTCTTCGGCGGCCACACCCAGTACGGCGGCACCGGCGACGACACGCAGGTCAACGCCCACCTCGCCTTCGGCAACAGCGGCAACGACACCATCACCGGCATCGGCGCGGCCGACACCCTCTCGGGCGGCCCCGGCGACGACACCCTCAACGGCATCGGCGGCAACGACACGCTCCTCGGCTACGCCGGCGACGACCACCTCTACGGCGGCAGCGGCGCCGACACGCTCTACGGCGGCACGGGCGCGGACACCCTCTACGGCAACGTCAGCGCGGACACCCTCTGGGGCAACAGCGGCGACGACATCCTGCGCGGCGGGGCGGACGTGGACCGGTTGTACGGGGGTCCGGGGCGGAACGACGTCCGCCAGGACTGACGCGCCGACGGCCTCGGCTAGGCCAGTGCCCCTCCGTCGCCCTTGACCGCGCCCACGAACGACGCCCACGCGATGGCCTCGAACACGAGGGCACCGCGCGAGGGGTCCTTGCTGTCACGGACGGGGACGACGGAGGGGAGGTTGTGGGCGAACTCCAGGCATTGGCCGCCGTCGGAGTTGCTGTAGCTGCTCTTGCGCCAGGCGGCGGCGCTCAGGAAGTCGTCGGAGACTTCGAGGCACGCGCCGCCGTCGGAGTTGCTGTGGCTGCTCTTACGCCACCGGGCGGCACTCAGGAGGTCGTAGGAGATCTCGATGCAGGCGCCGCCTTCCGAGTTGCTGTAGCTGCTCTTCAGCCAGGAGACGTTACTCAGGCCGGTGGCTCGCACGACGCTTCCTCCGACATCCGCAAGGTGAATGTCCACGACTCAGCAGGGTCAGACGACGAGCCCGCCGTCGCCCTTGACCGCCCCCACGAACGACGCCCACGCGACGGCCTCGAACACGAGCGCACCACGTGAGGGGTCCTTGCTGTCACGGACAGGGACGACGGAGGAGAGGTTGTCGGCGAACTCCAGGCAGGCGCCGCCGTCTTGGTTGCTGTACGTGCTCTTGCGCCAGGCGGCGGCACTCAGGAAATCGTCGGAGACCTCGATGCACTCGCCGCCGTCCTGGTTGCTGTAGCTGCTCTTGCGCCAGGTCGCAGCGCTCAGTTCGGTGGCTCGCACGGCACTTCCTCCAAGATCCGCCTGATGAACTCACGCGATTCGTCCGGCGATAGGGCCAAATCGCGTACCCGATCGTATCGGAGTTGGAGCCGCTCAACTGCCGGAGCCTCCTGGACCAGTTCGCCCGAGTAGCCGGTCTCCACCCAGGCCACGGTACTGCCGTCGGCAGCCCGCAGGAACATGGTGTCCGTGTTCGTCAGCGCATGCAGTCCGACGGACTGTGGCAGCACTTGGATGATGACTTTGAGGCGCTCCGACATCGTCAGCAAGTGTTCCAGCTGCTCCCGCCATTCCGCAGGGTTTTTCAGCGGGGTGCGTAGCACCGTCTCGGAGAGGATCGTGCGGAACGTGGGCACGTCCTCCCCGTTCAGCAGCTCCGCACGCTGGGTGCGCAACTCGACCTGCTGGTCCAGCTCCTCACCCTCCAGGCCACCGGCCGCGAGCAACTCGCGCGCGTAGGCCGGGGTTTGGAGCAGCCCGTGCACAGTACCCACTCCGTAGTGCCACATGCTGACGGACCCCGACTCCAAGGACATGTAATCGCGGTACCGCTCCTTGTACTGCTGCGTGTCGGCAATCGCCAACTCCCACAGCGCGAGCAGCATCTTCCCCGTCCCGTAGTACGTGTCGAGCGCCTGGGCCAGCTCGGGGCTACCCACGCTCTGTCCGTTCTCCACCTTCCCCAGGGTGGACGGGTCCCACCCCAGTTCCGTCCCCAACTGCCGCAGGCTGACCCCGCGTTCGGCGCGCAGTAACCGCACCTCCTCCGCGTACCGCTGCCGCGGCTCCTGGCTCAGCCCCGTGACCGCCCGCCGAGATGGCATCTCGCCCCTCCGTAGGTTTTGTTGAACTAGCCCATCCGGCTCCCCGGGCCCAGCCCGTTCCACAGTGTTAACACCCCGCAGACGGGTCATCCTCGTATCAGCCGGAGTACGCAGAGTAGTCCAATAACCACATTTCGTATAGATGTTGGAGGAAAGGAGTGAACCATATGAAGTCGGAATGGGAATTCGAACGCGGAGAGCTGTTGTACGACCCCGCGACGCGCAAGGTAGGCGAATACCAGGACCGTGCCGGCCCGCACGCGATGCTGCGCCCGGTCGGCGGCGGCCGGGAATGGGGTGCCGACCCCACGACACTGCGCACCCCGACCCGCGAGGAGCGGCTGAGTGCCGAGGTGAAGGCGGTGAACGCGCGGGCCACGGCGCGTCCGGCATGACCACGCCCGACGAGCTGTACGTGGGGAAGAACCGCCCGCCCAACCCGGTCGCGGACTGCGCCCGGTGCGCCGAACTGGACGAGCGGCGGACAACCGCACGCGCCAAGCACGACCGCAGCGCCGAGACGGACATGAACGTGCTGCTCAGGCGGCACCAGAACGAGCAGCACGAAGAGCACGAGGAGCGGAACACGTGAAGCGACCCAGGCGATTCAGGAACGCACCCCTGCCCACCGCCACCGCCACCGGCCGTACGGACGCGACCGGGGCCATCACCGGAACCCTCACCCAACTCCCCGGCCTGCCAAGGGAATTGACCCCCGCCAGAGTCACCCGCGTCCGGACCCGCACGACCGCCCCCACCCCATGAGGCGCCGCCGTCGTACCGCCCCCGACGGCGACGCCTTCTGGAGCGGCGTCCTGACCCTCCTCAGCGTCGCCGGCCTCCTGGCCACGATCATCGTGGCCCTGACGGTCCACCCGTCGCCGTAACGCCGACGCGCCCCACCGCCGCGTACAGCTCGCGCACCCCGCTCGTGCGCGGGTGGCGTTCGGCCAGTTCGTGGACGATCGCGCGGATGGCGGGGCGGTCGCGGACCTCGCCGGGGCTGGCGCGGTGGGCGTCGAGGAGTGCGTGGGCGGTCTGTTCGGGCCGCTGCCACGCCCACCAGGCCCGTGCCATGTCGGTGCCCATGCGCGCCTTGCGCTCGGCCGTCGGGAACTGTTCCGCGCGCAGGTTCTTCCCGGCCTCCAGGGCGGCGCCCGCGTCCCCGAGCGCCCAGTGCACGCCGACCGCGTAGAGGTCGACGGCGGCGGGGCTGATGGTGAACAGCCGGCCCGGCGGGGTGGCCTGCGGCAGCCGGCGGCAGGCGCGGCGGGCCTCCTCGGTCATCGCGAGGGCCTCGGCGCGCTGCCCGCCCCGGGCGGCGGTGTAGGCGAGCGTGCAGAGCGTCTGCGCGTACGCGGCGGCCGAGGCGTCCGTACGCAGCCCGGTCGCCTCGACGTCGGCGGCGGCCGAGGTCATCAGCCGCTGTGCGGCGGCGTTCCGGTCCTGGTGGCGCAGCACGATCGCCAACTCCTTGGCGGCGGCGGCCGCGGCGAGCGGGGAGCCGGACACCTCGGCCCAGGTACGGGCCCGGTCCGCGGTGAGCCGGGCGCGGTCGTAGGAGCCGAGCTTGATGAGGACGGCGGAGGCGAGGCTGTACACGGCGGAGAGCCGGGCCTGGTCGAGGGCGCGGCGGGAGGAGACGGCGGCGTGCGCGTCCGCGACGAGACCGGGCAGCGCGGCGAGCAGCCGCCCGTGCGTGCCCCGGTCGAACAGCGCCCGGGCGGTGGCCAGCCGGGCGTCCAGCGGCCCGGCGCCCGACGGGGCGGGGGCGTCGGCCAGAGCGTCGTCCAGCCCCATCAGCAGGCCGACGGGCCCGGCGACGGCCGTGGCGGCGAGCAGCGTACGGCGGCGCATGGGGTCCTCCTCGGCATCACGCGGATCGGCGGTCACTCTAGTGACAACGGCCACGGTTGCGGGCGGCGCCAGAGAACTCACCAGAACGTGTCGGGGCACCCCGACCTCGATCGCGGCCCGGTGCACCAGGGTCAGATCGACGATCCGCGTCCGCCGCTCCAGCCGGGACACGGTGGCGGGCGAACAGCCGAGCCGGTCTCCGAGCACGGCGAGCGTCCACGCCCGGTGCTCCCGGCCCAGCCTGATCAGCGCGCCGGGGCGCCGCTGCACGGCCAGTTCGCGTACACGCGCGCTGTTCCAGAGCGGGTCAACGGGCACGGGTCCTCCCCCACGCCGTACCACCGGGGCCCAACACGCTACGGGTACGGGCACGGGCCCGTCGAGACCGCTTGCACGAGGCGCAAACTCCTTGCGTGAAAGGAGAGTTGACCACCGATCAGCAGGTTGACGCCGTGTGCTGGGCACACCGCCCCGAACCACGGGGCACCGGCCGTCGGAGGCACCATGGCAACCACCGTCGTACCCGCGTCACCGTGGGAGCGGCAGGTCGGGCTCCTCATGCGGGACCACTACCGCGCCACCCGCTCCGGACCGCACCCGCCCCGGCCCCAGCCCCGGTACTACCCTGCCCCCATGCCCAAGAAGCTAGTGATCAAAGTGACGGCCGGGGCGGACGCGCCCGAGCGGTGTTCGCAGGCGTTCACCGTGGCGGCCGTCGCCGTGGCCAGTGGCGTCGAGGTCTCGCTGTGGCTGACCGGGGAGTCGGCCTGGTTCGCCCTCCCCGGCCGCGCGGCCGAGTTCGAACTCCCGCACGCCGCCCCGCTGCCGGACCTCCTCGACTCCGTCCTCGCCGGCGGCACCCTCACGCTGTGCACGCAGTGCGCGGCCCGGCGGAACATCACCGAGAAGGACGTCCTCGACGGCGTCCGCATCGCGGGCGCGCAGCTCTTCGTCCAGGAAGCCCTTGCCGACGACACCCAGGCGCTCGTGTACTGAGCCCGCTACGGCCGCCGCTTCTTCCCGTCCAACTCGTCCCACCACTCGTCCGACTTGGGGTCCCCGGACGGATCGTCCCACCAGCGGTCCTCCGGCCCCCGCCGGTTCGCGGTGATCGCGGCCAGCGGCGGGATCACCATCGCCACCACACACATCCCCACCGCCACGGGCACCGACCACAGGCGCACGACCGACCACGCCAGGACGAAGAGACCGATGCACGTCCCCATCATGGCGAAGTACACGTGGCGCCGGCGTGCGTACATAACTCCAGGGTAGGCCCGTACACGCCAAAGAGCCGCACCCTGACGACAAGGTGCGGCCCTCCTGACTTGCTCGGTCTCAGACCGCGATCGCGACCTCCGCCAGACCGCCCTGCTGGGCGACCACCGTGCGGTCGGCCGTCGCGCCGGGGACGAGGGCGCGGACGGTCCAGGTGCCCTCGGCCGCGTAGAAGCGGAACTGACCCGTCGCGGAGGTCGGGACCTCCGCCGTGAACTCTCCGGTCGAGTCAAGGAGGCGCACGTAACCGGTCACCGGCTCACCGTCGCGCGTCACCTGGCCCTGGATCGTCGTCTCACCGGGCTTGATCGTCGAGGCGTCCGGGCCGCCGGCCTTCGCTCCACACATGTCTGGTTACCGTCCTTCGGGCCTTGGCTTGAGGGTTACTTGTTGGCGCCGAGCTCGATCGGCACGCCGACCAGGGAGCCGTACTCGGTCCACGAGCCGTCGTAGTTCTTGACGTTCTCGACCTCGAGCAGCTCGTGCAGGACGAACCACGTCAGGGCCGAGCGCTCGCCGATACGGCAGTACGCGATGGTGTCCTTGGCCAGGTCGACCTGCTCCTCGGCGTAGAGCTCCTTGAGCTCGTCGTCCGACTTGAAGGTGCCGTCGTCGTTGGCGTTCTTCGACCACGGGATGTTGCGGGCCGAGGGCACGTGGCCGGGGCGCTGCGACTGCTCCTGCGGGAGGTGCGCCGGGGCGAGCAGCTTGCCGGAGAACTCGTCGGGCGAACGGACGTCGACCAGGTTCTGCGCACCGATCGCCGCCACGACGTCGTCGCGGAAGGCGCGGATCGCGGTGTTCTGCGGCTTCGCCGTGTACGACGTCGTCGCGCGCTCGGGGACGTCCTCCACCAGCTCGCGGGCGTCCAGCTCCCACTTCTTGCGGCCACCGTCGAGCAGCTTGACGTTCTCGTGGCCGTACAGCTTGAAGTACCAGTAGGCGTACGACGCGAACCAGTTGTTGTTGCCGCCGTAGAGGATCACCAGCGTGTCGTTGGCGATGCCCTTGGCCGACAGGAGCTTCTCGAAGCCCTCCTGGTCGACGAAGTCACGGCGGACCGGGTCCTGGAGGTCCTTGGTCCAGTCGATCCGGATGGCGTTCTTGATGTGGTTCTTCTCGTACGCGGACGTGTCCTCGTCCACCTCGACGATGGCGATGCTCGGGTCGTCCAGGTGTTCCTGGACCCAGTCGGCGTCTACCAGGACGTCGCTGCGGCTCATGCTCTTCTCCTCCGGGGCAGGTGCGGCGGGGTGCTGCGAGGGAATTCGTACGGGGCACGGTCGGTGCTCCCCGTGAGCGGGGACGGCGCGCCGGGCCGCCGGGCCCAGGGCCCGGACCAGCGTGCGGAAGGCTGCTTCCCGATGTCTCTGCGGCTGGGCGCGCTTCCGCTCAGAAGCCGCAACAGAGCATGGCGGCCACGCGGCACAGGTCTACTGCCCGCCGCTTGGTGAAATCCGCCTGCTGCTTCATGGTGCCGATCGTAGGGACGGACGGGCGGGCGTGTCACCGCCATGTCGGATGGTGAGACACGATCGTCCATGATGTGGGATCGGCCGCCCACCTCGTAGACCGCTCGCGCCCTTTCGGCGAAGGTTCCGTGAAGCGCCGGACGGACGACACCCGAGGGGCGGACGGGAACGTCTCACCCTTCGGACGCCCCCGCACCCGTATGCCGTCCTACCCACCAACTGCCCGTCTTATCCCGTGAGTTGCGCCGCTTATCCCGTGAGTTGCTCCGCGAGTTGCCGGAAAGGCGATTACCCGACGAGCTTGACGTCCGAACCCTTCACCGAGATCTCCACGCCGTCCTTCGCCGCCTGGACCGTGTCGAGGCTGACCCCGCCCGGCAGGTCGTCGATCTTCTGCTGGAAGTCGGTGACCTGGCGCAGCGTGGAGGAGGCCAGCTCGACGCCGAGGTTGGGCGCGGTGTCCGCCTTGACCCGTACGGTGTTGCCGTCGACCACGGTCGTGGTGGCGAGCACGTACACCGGCTGGGCCAGCGTCTTGCCGAACAGCGTGGCCTTCACGCCGACCTTGATCTTGCCGTCACCGCCGTCGGACAGGCTCACGACCTGCGCGGTGACCCCGGAGGCGACCTCCGTCGGCTCGGACTTCGCGGCCTTCAGCAGCTGGGCGTACGAGACCGTCGCCGTACCGGAGGCGGACGCGGCGGTGGCCGAGCTGTAGTCGCCGTTGAAGGAGACGCCCTTCATGTCGGCGGTGAGGTCGTCGATGAGGATGCTGTCGGTGCCGGACGCGGTGGTGGTGCCGGTCGAGGACGCCTCGTAGTCCTTGATGCCGATCTTCACGTCGTCGAGGGAGCCGCTCGCGACCTGGGTGAGGAACGGGAAGCCCTCGATGGAGACACTGGGGTCGTTGGTGAGACCCTCGGTGGCCTTGATGCGGTCCGCCGCCTTGCTCTCGGCGATGTTGACCGCGATCCGGTCCGCGGCGACGAAGAGCCCGCCGAGGACCACCACGGTTATCAGGATGATGCGCAGTGCTCGCATGTTCGCAGTTCCACCCGTTCCTGCTGCCCACGGCCGCCCTGGCCGCCGTACGCGAGAGTAACTCGGGGTAGTACGGCGGCCGGGCGCTCACAGGAAGTTGTGGAGCGCTTGTGACAGGGCGGTGTTCCCGGCCCGGCCTGAGCCCAGCCTCAGCCCAGCGCGCGGCCCAGCAGGTACACCGCCGGGGCCGCCGCGGCCAGCGGCAGCGCGACGCCCGCCGTGAAGTGGACGAAGCGGGACGGGTAGTCGTAACTGGCGGCCCGGTGGCCCACCAGGGCGCAGACGCCGGTGCCGAGGCCGAGCAGCGCGCCCGCGGTGCCGAGGTCGGTCAGGCCGCCGACCGCGATGCCCGCACCGGCCGCCGCGAGCAGCGACACGACCACCGAGGCCGCCGTCGGCAGCGGCAGCGCCCGCGCGAGCACCGCCACGGCGACCGCCGCCGCGCCGACGGTGACCGCGTCCGGCTCGGCGGCCAGGTACCCGGCCGCGATGATCGCCAGCGCGGCCGACGCCACCGTCGCCATCAGGCCCGACATCCGCGTGTCCGGGTCGGCGTGCGAACGCAGTTGCAGCACGAGGGTGAGCAGCACCCACACGCCCAGCGTGCCGAGGATCGCCGCGGGCGCGTTCTCCCGCCCGGCGGCCAGCACGGCGACGTCCGCGACGACGGCGCCCAGGAAGGCCAGCGCGATGCCCTGCCGGGCGGGCCACATCCCGTTCAGCCGGAACCACCCGGCGGCGGTCACGGCCTGCAACAGCACGAGCGGCACGACGAGGGCGTACGAGCCGACCACACCGGTCAGCGACAGCAGTGCGCCGAGGAGGGCGGTGAGCAGCGCGGGCTGCATGCCCGGCTCGATGATCGGGGAGCGGCCCTCCAGACGGGCCCGCTGGGCGTCGGTGATGCGGGCGTTGCCGGCGACGGTGGCGGGGCCGTAGGTCTGGCCACCGCCGTTCTGCGGCTCGGGGGCCTGGGGCCCGACGGTCTGATAATCGGACGCGATCGGACCGGCCCCGATCGGACCGAACGCGGCCGGCGGAGGCACCGGCGCACCGAACACACCCCCCTGCCCCTGCGACGGCATGTACGCCGTCTCCTCGTGCGCGGAGTGCGCGGGCGCGACGACCGGCGTGTGCAGCGCCGTGTCCCACGTCTGCCCCTGCCACTGCTGCGTGTGCTGCTGCGGGTCCGGATCCTCGTACGGCTGCTGCTGTCCGGGCCAGACCGGGGCCTGGGGTTCGGCGCCGTAGGGCTCGTACCCCTGCGCGGGCGCGCCCTGGCTGCCGTAAGGCTCGTACGGCTGGTTGCTCATGTTCCCGTCACCCTCCTGCGAACGGCGGGAGCACCTCGACCGTGCCGCCCTCGGCCAGCCGTACCGTCTCATGCTCGCGCTTGCCCACCGGGTCGCCGTCCACGAGGAAGGAGCACCGCAGCAGGACCCGGGGGAGTTCCCCGGGGTGCCGGTCGCGGGCCGCGGTGAGCGCGTCGGCGAGGGTGGCCGCGTCGTACGGCTCCTCCGCGACGCCGGCCGCGGCCTTGGCGGCGGCCCAGTAACGCACCGTGCCGTGTGCCATCGCGCCCCTCCTGCCTGACCGACAAGGCCGTGAAAACCGTGAAGGCCGTGAAGTCCGTCAAAACGCTGTCATGAAGTACTGGCTGTGAATACGGATAGAAAGGCTAGCCCGCCCGCGCGGCCACCCACGCCCCCAGGCGGCCGAGGAGTTCGTCGGAGGCCGCGTGCTCCGCGTGTCCCATGCCGCCTTCCAGCCAGAGTTCGGCGTGGCCGGGGGCCGCGGCGGCCAGCATCCGGGGGTGGTCGAGGGGGAAGTAGCCGTCCTGGTCGCCGTGGACGATCAGGAGGGGGGTGGGCGCGATGTGGGGGACGGACTCGACCGGGGAGACCGGCACCGGGTCCCAGTCGCGGTCGTGGATGCGGGTGCGCAGGCCGTAGCGGCCGACCAGGCGGCCCTCGGGGCGGGTCACCAGCCAGTGCACGCGCCGCATGGGCGCCGTGCCGCGGTAGTACCAGCGGGCGGGCGCGCTGACGGAGACGACGGCGTCCGTGCGCTCCTCGGCGCTGTCCTTGTGGGTGACCGCGTGCCGCAGGACGACCGAGCCGCCCATCGAGAACCCGACGGTGGCCACGCGCGTGTGCCCGAGTTCACGTGCCCAGCGCACGGCCGCGGCCAGGTCGTGCACCTCGCGGTCGCCGACGGTGGAGCGCCCGCCGGAGCCGCCGTGCCCGCGGAAGGAGAACGTGACGACCGCCCCGTAACCCGCGAGCCGCTCCACCACCCGTCGCACATGCGGTCGCTCCAGGGCCCCCGTGAAGCCGTGCGCGACGACGAACACCGGGGCGGACACGGGATGTTCGAGGTGGCCGACGGGGAAAGCGGAGCGGTCGGAAAGGTGACCGGAAGGTGCAGGTCCGGACCCCGTGCGACCCTCGTGGACGTCGTATACGACGCCACCCGGATCGTATGCAGCATCGATCGTCACGCCATCGACCGTGGTCAGAAACCTGCGCAAAGGGGTGCGGCACGCCGTCTCAGAGTGCGGGACGAGAGATGAACGTGCCACATGACCTGCCGCTCCAGTACTCATGTGGGCTATTCTCGTGCGTAGAGGACTCGGGCAGCGTAGCCCCCGGGTCCTTTTGTGCTTTCGAAGGCGTTGTATACGAAACGGGAAACCGCAGGTGTACGGGGCACGACAGAAGCACAGCGGGTCCCAGGGCGAGGGATTCGCACCGTACGGACGCGATGGACATCACACACGACGGACATCACGCGCGCGTACGGAACGAAGTACCAAGCAGTGCCGCAAACGTCCTCGCAGGGACCGAGGAGGAACCGACGTTATGGGCAAGCCAACCGCGCACGGCAAAGTGACGACCCGGGCAGGTGGGGTGCGATGAGTTCTCTGCTGCTCCTGACCAATGCCCTCCAGCCCTCGACCGAGGTGCTGCCCGCTCTCGGGCTGCTCCTGCACAACGTGCGGGTGGCCCCGGCGGAGGGGCCCGCCCTCGTCGACACCCCCGGTGCCGACGTCATCCTGATCGACGGCCGCCGCGACCTCCCGCAGGTGCGCAGCCTCTGTCAGCTGCTGCGGTCCACCGGCCCCGGCTGCCCCCTGATCCTCGTCGTCACGGAGGGCGGTCTCGCGGCCGTCACCGCCGACTGGGGCATCGACGACGTCCTGCTCGACACGGCGGGCCCCGCCGAGGTCGAGGCACGGCTGCGGCTGGCCATGGGCCGGCAGCAGATCGTCAACGACGACTCCCCGATGGAGATCCGCAACGGCGACCTCTCGGTCGACGAGGCGACGTACTCCGCGAAGCTCAAGGGCCGCGTCCTGGACCTCACCTTCAAGGAGTTCGAGCTCCTGAAGTACCTGGCCCAGCACCCCGGCCGCGTCTTCACGCGCGCGCAGCTGCTCCAGGAGGTCTGGGGCTACGACTACTTCGGCGGCACCCGCACGGTCGACGTCCACGTACGGCGGCTGCGCGCCAAGCTCGGCCCCGAGCACGAGTCGCTGATCGGCACCGTACGGAACGTCGGTTATCGATTCGTTACGCCGGAGAAGGGCGAGCGGGGCTCGGACGAGGCGAAGGCGAAGGCCGCCGCCGCAAAGGTGGAGGAGCCGGACGAAACGTCCGCCCCGGCCGTCACCGAGGTCGCCGCGGAGGCGTAAACGCGGAGTGGGCCGCGCCTTTCGCGCGGCCGACACGCGCGTTACCGCCGAGTACACCCGTTTGGCGCACCCGAATCACACAGAAGAACCACAGGCGGGTGCGGGGAATCCGGCAAGGGCAGGGGCGAAGCCCCTGCCCAGCGGCTTTCCATCCGCGTAGACTCCGCGCGTGGCCAAGGTGACTCGGGATGACGTGGCACGACTGGCGGGTACCTCCACCGCCGTCGTCAGCTATGTCATCAACAACGGACCCCGGCCGGTTGCCCCGGCCACGCGCGAGCGTGTCCTCGCGGCGATCAAGGAACTGGGGTACCGGCCCGACCGGGTGGCCCAGGCGATGGCCTCGCGGCGGACCGACCTCATAGGCATGATCGTGCCCGACGCGCGCCAGCCGTTCTTCGGCGAGATGGCGCACGCGGTGGAACAGGCGGCGGCCGAGCGCGGAAAAATGGTGCTGGTCGGCAACTCCGACTACGTCGCCGAGCGCGAGGTGCACTACCTGCGCGCGTTCCTCGGCATGCGGGTCTCGGGCCTGATCCTCGTCTCGCACGCGCTGAACGACAACGCGGCGGCCGAGATCGAGGCGTGGGACGCACGCGTGGTGCTGCTGCACGAGCGCCCCGAGGCGATCGACGACGTCGCGGTCGTCACGGACGACCTCGGCGGCGCCCAGCTCATCGTCCGGCACCTCCTGGAGCACGGCTACCCGTACGTGGCCTGCCTCGGCGGCACCGCCGACACCCCCTCCGTGGGCGACCCCGTGTCGGACCACGTGGAGGGCTGGCGGCGCGCGATGGCGGACGCGGGGATCTCCACGGAGGGCCGCCTGTTCGAGGCGCCCTACAACCGCTACGACGCCTATCTGGTCGGCCTGGAGCTGCTCGGCGGCCCCGACCGACCGCCGGCGATCTTCTGCTCGACGGACGACCAGGCGATCGGCGTGCTGCGCGCGGCCCGCGAACTGCGCATCGACGTCCCCGGCGAACTCGCGGTGGCCGGCTTCGACGACGTCAAGGAAGCCGCCCTCACCGACCCGCCCCTGACCACGATCGCCTCCGACCGCAAGGGCATGGCCCGCGCGGCGGTGGACCTGGTGCTGGACGACAGCGTGCGCGTCACCGGCTCCCGCCGCGAGCGCCTGAAGCTGTTCCCGTCGCGGCTGGTGGTGCGGCGCTCGTGCGGCTGCGAGGAGACGTCCGCTCCCCCGAACGTGTGAACCTTGGTCCGCTTCACCGAGACCGGGTAGGCGTGCCCCCGTCCATTCCTCGAACGGATGACGGGAGCACACCACGATGGGCCGCATGTCCTCGTACACACTCGGGCGCCGCCCCCAACTGGACGGTCTGCGGGGCGTGGCCGTCCTCCTGGTGATGCTGACCCACACCAAGGTCCTGCCGTGGGGCTACGTCGGCCTCGACGTCTTCTTCGTCCTCTCCGGCTTCCTCATCACGACCCTCCTGTACGAGGAAGGGGCCCGCTCCGGCCGCATCGACCTGCGCCGCTTCTACGCCCGCCGGGCCCGCCGCCTGCTCCCCGCGCTGGCGGTCCTGCTGACGGCGTACGCGGCCGTCCGCCTCGGCACGGACCTGCTCGGCGGCCACTGGTCGCTGCGCCACCAGCTCCTCACCACCCTGCTGTTCGCCAACAACTGGGTGGTGGCGGCGGGCCGGGACTCGGTCCTGGGGGCACTGTCACCGACGTGGTCGCTGGCGGAGGAGGAGCAGTTCTACGTGCTGTGGCCGGTGGTGGTGTGGGGGCTGCTGCGGCTGCGCCGCCCAAGGATCCGCCCGCGCCTCCGTCTGCCCCTGCGGGTACTGGCACTGCTCGCGGTGACGCTGACGGTGATCGCCGCCCTGCTGCTCCTGGTGCCGCACACCCCGCCGGGCGCGTGGGCGCACTCCCACCGGCAGGGCTACTTCGACCCGTTCAACCGCGCGACGGAGCTGCTGCTGGGGTGCGCGACGGCGTTGCTGTGGCGGCTGCGGCCGGTCGCGCTCCCGGGCGCGGCCCAACTCCCGCTCCTATTGGCCGCGTTCACCCTGGCATGGCACTTCGACGGCTTCCGCAAGGACGAGTCGGTGCGGTGGGCGGCGGCGCTGGCGGCCCTGGCCCTGCTGACGACACTCGCGGTGGAGCACGGCACCCTGACCCGCCTGCTGAAGCTGCGCCCCCTGCGCTACGCGGGCCGCATCAGCTACGGCCTGTACCTGTACCACTGGCCGCTGGCCACCATGGTCGGCCAGCTGTTCCCCTGGCTGCCCCGCCCGGCCTACGTCCTGGCCACCTTCGCCCTCAGCTTCGCCCTGGCGGCGGCCTCCTGGCACTTCCTGGAGAGCCGCTTCCTGCACTCCCGCAAGCCGGAGCAGCCGGCCGCGCCGCCGACGCTTCCGGCGCCGCAGCGGTACCGGGAGCGGGTCAGCTCCGGGTCGTAGCGGCGCCCTCGTCGGCGTCGGCCTCGTCGTTCTCCGGCTCCGGCGGGGCCGTCGGTGCGCCCGGCAGCCGGATCGTCGCGACCGTGCCGCCGCCCCGGGCCGGTTTCAACGAGACCTCGCCGCCCGCCTGTTGGACCGTGCGGGCCACGATGGAGAGGCCGAGGCCGGAGCCGGGGAGGGCGCGGGCGTCCGGGGAGCGCCAGAAGCGGTCGAAGACGTGCGGGAGTTCTTCCTCGGCGATGCCGGGGCCGTGGTCGCGGACGGTCAGTACGCCGTCGGCCAGCTGGACGTCGACGGTGCCGCCCTCGGGGCTGAACTTCACCGCGTTGTCGAGGATGTTGACCACCGCGCGCTCCAGCGCCGACGGTTCGGCGCGGACGTACCAGGGCTGGAGGTCCGCCGTGATCGTCAGCTCCGGGCCGCGCAGGCGCGCCCGGCGCAGGGCCGATTCGACGACGTCCTCCCACGCCAGCACGTGCAGCTTGCCCGTGTGGTGGCCG
Source organism: Actinobacteria bacterium OK074 (assembly GCA_001298575.1). Taxonomy (GTDB): domain Bacteria; phylum Actinomycetota; class Actinomycetes; order Streptomycetales; family Streptomycetaceae; genus Streptomyces. Next base: position 25,319 of record LJCV01000231.1, on the reverse strand, counting down.
GTGTCCGGGCGGGACAGCTCCTGCAAGTCGCCGATCAGCGCGGCCAGTTCGGTCATCTGGGCCTTCACCGAGGCCAGCAGCGCCTTGCGGTCCTCGGCGGGGATCGGGCGGCCGGTCTCCTCGCTGCGGGTGAGCAGCTCGATGTTCGTCCGCAGCGAGGTGAGCGGGGTCCGCAGCTCGTGGCCCGCGTCCGCGATCAACTGCTGTTGCAGTTCACGGGAGTTGGCCAGGGAGCCGGTCATCGAGTTGAACGACCGCGACAGGCGGGCGATTTCGTCCTCGTTGCGCTCGTCGACGGGGATGCGGATGCTCAAGTCCTCGGTGCGGGCGACGTGTTCGACCGCCTCGGTGAGCTTGTCGACGGGGCGCAGGCCCGCGCGGGCCACGGCGAGGCCGGCGGCTCCGGCGCCCATGACGCCCACGCCGGAGACCAGCAGCAGGATCAGGGCGAGGTCGCTGAGGGTGGACTGGGTGCTCTTCAGCGGCGCGGCGACCAACAGGGCCGTGTCCGGGACCAGTTGCTGCGTCTGCTGGGCCGGGGAGGTGAGGCCGCCCTGTGTGGTGACGACCAGGGGCACGGTCAGGACGCGGACGGCGTTGCCGTCGCCGTCGGTGCCGTTGCGGTAGGTGCGGCGGCCCAGGGCCGCGTCCTTGATGACGTCCTTGTCGGAGCCGGTCACCTTGACCAGGCCCGCGGAGTTCGAGGAGACGCAGGCCGTGCCGTCGGACTGGACGACCTGGAGGTAGTAGGTGTTCTGGCTGCCGAAGCCGCGGGTCTCGGTCTGGGACGGCTTCTGGGTGCAGTTGGCGATGACCGCGGCGATCTGGTCGTAGCGCTGCGGGCCGCTCGCCACCTTCTTCAGGTCGGCGTCGACCTGGTCGTAGAGCTTGCCCTGGACGATGAACCAGCACGTCACCGACACCGCCGCCACCGCGAAAGCCACCGCCGCCGCCACCAGCAGCGCGAGCCGCGAGCGGATCGGCAGGGCGCTGTAGCGCAGGGAGCCGTACCGTCTGGTCACTCCGCGCCGCCCGAGCGCAGCACATACCCCACGCCCCGCACCGTGTGCACGAGGCGCGGCTCGCCGCCGGCCTCCGTCTTGCGGCGCAGGTACATGACGTACACGTCGAGGGAGTTGGAGGAGGGCTCGAAGTCGAAGCCCCACACGGCCTTGAGGATCTGCTCGCGGGTGAGGACCTGGCGCGGGTGCGCCATGAACATCTCCAGGAGGGTGAACTCCGTCCGCGTCAGCTCCACCGGCCGTCCGCCGCGCGTGACTTCGCGCGTCGCGAGGTCCATGCGCAGGTCGCCGAAGGTCAGCGCCTCGTCCTCCTGCGCCCCGAGTTCCTGCGCCGCGTACGAGCTGCGGCGCAGCAACGCCCGGATGCGGGCGAAGAGTTCGTCGAGTTCGAAGGGCTTGACCAGGTAGTCGTCCGCGCCCGCGTCCAGTCCGGTGACGCGGTCGCCGACCGTGTCGCGGGCCGTCAGCATCAGGATCGGCGTCGTCGTGCCCGCGCCGCGCATCCGGCGGGCGGCGGTGAGGCCGTCCATGCGGGGCATCTGGATGTCGAGGACGACGAGGTCGGGCTGGTACGCGGTCGCCTTCTCCAGCGCGTCGGCGCCGTCGACCGCCACCTCGGTGTCGTAGCCCTCGAAGGCGAGACTGCGCTTGAGTGCGTCGCGCACCGCGGGCTCGTCGTCGACGATCAGGATGCGCTGGGGTTCACGGTCGCCTTCGGCGGGGCTCATGGGAGTCGAGTTCCTCGGGTGCGGTGGGTCTGCGGTCGGTACGTGCGGATCAGGGTCCGGACACTTTCAGCCTCGCATGTTCTCGCATGTTCCGTCCTCGGGCGATACCGGGGGCTTTGACCGCAGGTCGCGCGGAGGGGTGTCGGGCTTCAGCCCCGCGTGCCGCTGCGCCGCCGGGTGCGGGTCGCGGTCGCCCGGCGCCCCGCCGTCGTACGGGCCGCGGCGGACGTGGTGGTGGACGCCACCTCGGGGGCCCGGGACACCGGCGGGTGCAGCTCCAGCGCCACGGTGAGCGCGAGGGAGAGACCCGCCGGGTCGGTGACGGAGGCGGGGACGAGCGCCTCGTGGGAAACGATCTGTGTGTTCATGGGGAACCTCCTGGGTCCGGGGTGGTTGCCCCTGAGCCTTTTCCAGGGGCCGGGGGATCAGCTGTCGGAGCCGCCGGCCCGCAGGGTCGCGAGGTCGGACTTGATGGTGTTGATCGGGATGGCGAAGCCGAGGCCGATGCTGCCCGCGCTGGACGACGAGGACGAGGAGTCCGAACTCGACGAGTACATCGCGGAGTTGATGCCGATGATGTTGCCGTTCATGTCGATCAGCGCGCCGCCGGAGTTGCCCGGGTTGAGCGAGGCGTCGGTCTGGATCGCCTTGTACGTGGTGGTGGACGAGCCGGTGTCGCCGTTGAACTGCTCTCCGCCGAACTGGAACGGCCAGCTGCCGTCGCCGCCGCTCTGGCTGCCCTGGCTCTCCTCCTCGGTGGAGACGGTCACGTCACGGTTGAGCGCGGAGACGATGCCGCTGGTGACGGTGCCGCTGAGGCCCTCGGGCGAGCCGATCGCCACGACCTCGTCGCCGACCTGGACGCCGTCGGAGTTGCCGAGCGTGGCGGCGGTCAGACCGGAGGCGTTCTCCAGCTTGATCAGCGCCAGGTCCTTCTTGCTGTCGGTGCCGACGACCTTCGCGGTGTACGACTTGCCGTTGCTGGTGGTGACCTTGACCGAGGTGGCGCCCGTGATGACGTGGTTGTTGGTGACGATCTCGCCGTCGCTGGTGATGATCACGCCGGAGCCGGTGGACTCGCCCGCGCTGGAGGTCGCGCTGATCTCGACGACGCTCGGGCTGACCGCGGCGGCGATGGCGGCGATCGAGCCCTTCTTGCTGGACGGCACCACGCTCGTGCTGGTCGAGCTGGTGGAGACGGTCGTCTTGCCGGTCAGCTCCTGGATGCCGTACGCCGTACCGCCGCCTATCGCCGCGGCGACGATCGCCACGGCCGCCAGCAGCGCGATGGGGCCCTTGGCGCGCTTCTTCGGCGCGGGGGCGCCGGGCTCGGCGGGCACCGCGGTGAGCACGGCGGTACCGCCGCCGCTGCCGTCGCCGTCACCACCGGCGTACGCGGCGTAGGGGGCCGGGGTGGGGACGGGGGCGGCCGGGGTGGACCAGGGGTCGGAGGCGTGGACGTCCTCGGCGGACGCCGGCTTCGCCGGGTCGTACGAGGGCGGGGGCGGCCACTCCGGGTTCACCGGGGAGGAGCCGTAACCGGCCCGGGAGGTGTCGCTCTCGGGCGAGGCGGCCTGCTGCTGGGGGTACGCGGCAGCCTGCTGGTGGTCGCCCTGGGGGGTCTCGTACTCGCCGCTGCGGCGGAAGCTCTCGGTCATGACACTGAGACTCCCGCCCGATCATGAGAGCCACCTGAGTCCCCGCTGAGAAGCCCGACAGAACCTCGTATGCCCGATATAAAGACGGCCGGGGACGGGAGTTGAAGGGGCGAGGGGGACGCCGGAGACGTCGGCCAACAGGCTACGAACGCACCCCCGAACCTTTACTCACACATGGCTGAATACCACCTGAAACCGCAGGCCCAGCCGTTATCCCCCAGCCTCCCCACACGCCGCTCCAAGAACATCCACAGCCCCCCGTTACACCGTCGACGGCATGGCGCGGAAGATCCTGTTGGCAGACGATGACGCAGCCGTACGTGACGGACTTGGTCGGCTCCTGCGGTTCGAGGGGTACGACACCGTTCTCGCCGGCGACGGGCGCGAGGCGCTCGCCATCGTCGGGGGTGGTTCTCCCACCTCCGGCACGCACAGCACGCACGGTGACCGGCCCGGCCGGCCCGACCTGGTCCTGATGGACGTCACCATGCCCCTCCTCGACGGCCTCGCCGCCACCCGGCGGATCAGGGCCTCCGGCTCCACCGTCCCGATCCTCATGCTCACCGGCCGCGACGCCGTCGGCGACCGTATCGTCGCCCTCGACAACGGCGCCGACGACTACCTGATGAAGCCCTTCGCCACCGAGGAACTCCTCGCGCGCGTACGGGCGTTACTGCGCCGGGGCCCGCAGCGGACCCGCCCGGCGGTGCCCGCGGCGCAGCAACTGGCCTTCGGGGACGTCGAGATGGACCTGCGCAGCCGCCGGGTCGCGCGGGGCGGGCGGGTGCTCGACCTCACCAAGACCGAGTACTCGCTGCTGGAGTACCTGTTGCGCCACCCCGGCAAGGTGCTCAGCCGCACCCAGATCCTCAAGGAGGTCTGGGGCTTCGACTTCGAGCCGTCCTCCAACACCCTCGACGTCTACGTCATGTACCTGCGGCGGAAGTTGGAGGGCCCCGGCGGCGGCCGGCTGATCCACACCGTGCGCGGGCTGGGGTACGTGCTGCGCGCGGGTGCCTGAGCGACACGCACGTGCGCCCCGTGGACCTGGGGAAGGTCCACGGGGCGCACCCCTGTCGGCCGTGCGGCTAGAACCGCAGGATCATCGTGCTGTCGTCGAGCATCCCCGGCATCCCGGCCATCCCCGTGACCGCCTCCGGCAGCGGTGCCGCGAGCCGGGCGTAGGTGCCGCGCCGGGTGACCAGCTCCGCGTGCGTGCCCGTCTCCACCAGCCGGCCGTCCTCGACGACGAGGATGCGGTCCGCGTCGGGGGCGAGGCTCAGATCGTGGGTGACCATGATCGTCGTGCGGCCGGACATGAGCTGTCGCAGCGGTCGTACGACCCTGCGGGCGGACGCCGAGTCCAGGCCGGCCGTCGGCTCGTCGAGGACGAGGACCGGGGCGGCGCGGAGCATGGCGCGGGCGATAGCGATCCGCTTGAGCTGGCCGCCGGAGAGGATGGCCGTGCCGGGCGCGATCTCGGTGTCGTAGCCGTCCGGGAGCGTGGCGATGAACTCGTGCGCGGCGGCGTCGACGGCGGCCCGCTGGACCTCGTCGAAGGTGGCGCCGGGGCGGCCGGCCGCGATGTTCTCGTGGATGGTGCCGCTGAGGATGAGCGTCTCCTGTGGCAGCAACGTCACGTTGTCGCGCAGGAATTCGAGCGGCAGGTCGGGCAGCGGCACCCCGTCGAGGCAGACGACGCCGCCGGTGGGGTCGTAGAACCGGGTCAGCAGCTTGGACAGCGTGGACTTGCCGGCGCCGCTGGGGCCGGTGACCAGGATCAGTTCGCCGGGGCCCGCCGAGAACGTGACGCCCTGGAGGGAGGGCCGGCCCGCGCCCGGGTAGGTGAAGGACGCGTTGTGGAAGGAGACCCAGCCGCGCACCGGCCACGCGCCGACCGGCTGTTCGGGGTCGGCGACGGACGGGCGGGCGTCGAGGATCTCGTTGATGCGGTCGGCGCCCGCGGTGGCCGCCGTGAGGGTGAGACCGAGCTGGCCGAGGTTGCGCACCGGCGGGTAGAGGTAGCCGATGAACGCGGCGAAGGCGAGCAACTGCCCCAGGGACATACGGTCCTGGGAGATCTCCCAGGCGCCGACGCCGATGACGGCGAGCACGCACAGGGTCTCGACGACCTCGACGAGCTGCTCGTACTTCTCGCTGGCCCGCGCCCCGCGCACGGACGCGCGCAGCCAGTTGCGCGCCTCCTTGTCGAGCCGCTTCTCCTCGTCGCGCCGGCGGTTGTACGCCTGCGTGAGGACGACGTTGCCGAGCGACTCCTCGACGACGGAGGTGATCGCGCCGTCCGCGGCCCGCTCGTCCTGCGACGCCGACCTGATACGGCCGGAGAAGCGGCGCGCGGCGATCCAGAAGAGCGGGGCGAGGACGAAGGTGACCAGCGCCAGGTCCCAGCGGAGGTAGAAGGCGGCGCACGCGTAGAACACCGCGGAGAACGCGGCGGACACGGTGCCGACGACGCCGGAGACGACCATCTGTTCGATGGCCTCGACGTCTCCGGTGAGGCGTTCCACCAGGTCGCCCTGGCGGTGCCGCTGGAAGAAGTGCGGGGGGAGCCCCTGGACGTGCCGGAACACCCCGGCGCGCAGCCGCATGACGAATCTCTCGGCGGTCCACACGGCGAGGGAGTTGCCCAGGTAGCCGACGACGGCACCGAGCACGGCGACGCCGAGCCAGGCACCGGCGGGTCCCCAGAAGGCGGAGATGGAGCCCTCTTCCAGCGCGTTGTCGGTGAGATCGGCGAAGAGGAGGATCGCCGCGGTTTCGGCGAGCGCGGAACCGATCACGCAGGTGATGATCAGCGCCAGCCATTTGCGGTCGCCGCGCGTCAGCGGCCAGAAGCGCGCGAACGCCTCTTTGACTTCGCGCATGTGACGTCAACTCCCGTTCTGACAAGGCGGTTGAGGGGATGGGCGGGCAGCCGCGCGGTGATACGGCTGCCGATACGGCTGCTCATACGGCGGCTCATACGGCCGAGGCGGGGCCACCGGGGGTGTTCACCGGCGGCCCCGCCTCGCGGCACGTCAGCCCTGGTGGCCGACCGGGCGCTTGCGCTCGACCTTCTTGGGGGCCGGCTTGACGACCTTCTTGGCGGGCTTGCGGGTCTTCTTCACGGGGACAATCTTGTGGAAGGCCATGGGAGTTTTCCTCTCGGGATGTGATGAAGGGTGTGGGTCTTCTTCTGATGACCGGTGCCGCGGGCTTACTTGTGGCCGACGGGGCGCTGCGGCGCCTTCTTGGGGGCCTTCTTCGGCGCGGGCTTCGGGGCGAGCGGCTTCTTGTTGGCCTTCTTGACCGGAACGATCTTGTGGAAGCTCATGGTTAAGTCCCTCCCTGGGAAATTACTGTGATTACTGCGATTGCCGTGCGGGTTACCGCGTGACTACTTGTTGCCGACGGGGCGACGCGGGGCCTTCTTGGGGGCGGCCTTCTTCGGTGCGGGCTTCGGGGCCGGCTTGGCGTGGTTCTTCTTGACCGGGACGATCTTGTGGAAAGCCATGTCGTTCTCCTCGGTAATGCACTGCCGTGCGGGTAATTCCCTTTGTCGTTCGCGCTGTTCGCTTTCGACATGGAAAACATTACGGCACCCGGAAGCCCGAGAACACCATTTTGGCTGAGACCTCGGTTAAACGCGCCTGAAACAAAATTCAGGGAACCTGCGGAACCACAAGGCTCTTACACAGATTTTATGCGGCTTATATAGAACTTACATAGCCTATTGCCGCCCGCGCTATTCTCACCCGGATATTACCGAGGTAATTCCTAGGGTATTTACGGAACCGCCACATGGCAACCCCGAACGACCAGCGAAGACATCGAACCCGCCACCCGGGAGCAGATCCGGCACCACCGGCACTCGCCACGGACCCGCCGCGGACCCCGGGGGCGCACGGCGGAAAATTTCGCGCCCACCGAGCGCCCGAAGAGCGCCGTTCAGCTCCCCCTGTACCGCCTTGCGCCCTTCCACGGCCCGCCCCTAGCCTTGCGAAGGCGTACCAAAGCGATCATTTGCTTCACCTACGCACATAGAGCCGCAAGTGACCATAAGGCTCTTATCTCCGGCACTGAAAATTCCTGTGACGCTCCACCACCGTGGCGGCTGTCCCGGACCGTGACCCTGTGTCGGGCCGCGCCGCACGGCAGCGCCCTCATCCGCCGAAGGAGAATCGGCATGGATGCTGAGCCCATCGCCTTAGTAGGCATCGGGTGCACACTCCCAGGTCAAGTCCATGGCACAGACGACATCCACACCGTTCTGCGGGAAGGACGCGACTGCGTCGAGGAGATCCCGCTCAGCCGGTGGGACGTGAACGCGTTCTACGACCCCGACCCCCTGGCCCCCGGCAAGACCTATACCCGCCACGGCGGGTTCGTCGACGACGTCGACCGCTTCGACGCCGCGTTCTTCGGGATCTCCGACGCCGAGGCGGTCCGGATGGACCCCCAGCAGCGGCTGCTCCTCCAGACCGTGTGGCACGCCCTGGAACACGCGGGGCAGAACCCCGATGATCTCAGGGGCAGCAACACCGGCGTCTTCCTGGCGCTGATGAACAGCAACAGCTACTTCATCGTCAAGCACGACGCCGTCGGCATGACCGGCATCACCGGCTACGACGCGATGAGCGACGCCATGAGCATCAGCGCCGGCCGGATCGCCCACTTCCTCGATCTCAGGGGACCCTGCTTCACCGTCGACACCGCCTGCTCCGGGTCGCTGGTCGCCCTGCACCTGGCCCGGCAGTCCATCCTCACCGGGGAGTGCGACTCCGCGATCGTGGCCGGCGTCAACCTGATCCTCAACCCGCAAGTCCACATCGCCTTCTGCAAGTTGGGGCTGTTCTCGCCCAGCGGGCAGTGCCGCGCGTTCGACGCGCGGGCCGACGGCTACGTCCGCAGCGAGGGCTGCGTGGCCGTCCTGCTGCGCCGCCAGTCGCTCGCCGAGGAACGCGGCGACCCCGTCCTCGCCAGTGTCGTCGGCACCGCGATCAACCACGACGGCCACACCCCCGCGCTCACCACCCCCGGCCGCCGCACCCAGGAAGAGGTCATCCGCGCCGTGCTCACCCGCACCGGTGTCGACCCCGCCCAGGTCGGCTACGTCGAGGCGCACGGCACCGGCACCCCGGTCGGCGACCCCATCGAGATGGGCGCCATCGTGAGCACGTACGGCCGCTCCCGCACCGCCGGCCGGCCGCTGTACGTCGGCTCGGCGAAGAGCAACTTCGGGCACACCGAGGCCGCCGCCGGACTCCTCGGCCTGGTCAAGGCGGCCCTCTCGCTGCACCACGAGACCATCTACCCGAGCATCCACGTCGACCGGCTCAACCCCCGCATCGACCTGGCCGGCGCCCCGGTGGAGATCCCCGCCGAGCCCGTGCCCTGGCCGCGCGGCGCCACCGCCCGGCTGGCCGCCGTCAACTCCTACGGCTACAGCGGCACCAACGCCCACGCCATCCTGCGCGAGGCCCCCAGCCCGGCGCCCCGCGCCGACGCAGCCGCGTCGCGCCCCGCCGAACTGCTGGTGCTGTCCGCCAAGTCCGCCGCGAGCCTGGACGCCCTGGCCGACCGCTGGGCGGACCACCTCGCGCGCACCGACCGCGAGAGCCTGCCGCAGGCCGTCTTCACCGCCGCCGCCGGACGCGCCGCACACCGCCACCGCCTCGCGGTGACCGGGCGCAGCGGCATCGAGATCGCGGGCGACCTGCGGCTGTGGCGCACCCGCCGCACCCCCCCCCCCCCCACCAGCGGCCACCCGGCCAAACGCGCCCGCACCGCCTTCGTCTTCACCGGCCAGGGCGTGCAGTACCCCGGCATGGCCCGCGAACTGTACGACAGCGAGGCGGTGTTCGCCGACGCGATCGACCGGTGCGCCGAGGTCCTCGACGGTGAACTGCCCCTTGCGCTGCGCCGCCTGCTCTTCGACGAGCAGTCCCCGGGAGCGCTCGACGACACCCGTCTCGCCCAGCCCGCGCTGTTCGCCGTCGAGTACGCGCTCGCCGCCCAGCTCCGGTCCTGGGGCGTCGTCCCCGACGCGATGGCCGGGCACAGCGTCGGCGAGATCGTCGCCGCCTGCGTCGCGGGCGCCCTGCCCCTGGAGGACGCCGCCCGCTTCACCGCGCTGCGCGGCCGGCTCATGGGCGAACTCCCGCGCGACGGCGTGATGCTGGCCGTCGAGGCCGACCTCGAAACCGTGCGGGGATGGCTGGCCGGGCGGGAGGACGACGTGTCGGTCGCCGCGGTCAACGGGCCGCGCGCCGTCGTCGTGTCGGGCCGGGCCGAGGCCGTCGACGAGGTCGCCCGCCTGGCCGGGGACCACGGCAGCCGCACCACCCGGCTGCGCACCTCCCACGCCTTCCACTCGCCGCTGATCGAACCGATCCTGCCCGAGCTGGCCAAGGCGGCGGCCGGTCTCCGCCCGCAGGCCCCGGCCGTACCCGTGCTCTCCGGCGTCACGGGCGAGGCCCTGACCGGCGAGGAGGGCCCGGAGTACTGGAGCAGGCAGGCCCGCACACCGGTCCGCTTCCACGACGCCCTGCGCGCGATGGCCGACCGGGGCGTCACCGTCGTCGTGGAGATCGGCCCGCACCCCGCACTGCGGGCGCACGTCCCGCCGGAGTTCACGGTGATCCCCACCCTGCTGCGCGACGGGCGCGACGTACGCAACCTCCTCGCCACGGCGGGCGCCCTGTTCACAGCGGGGGCCGCCGTCGACCTGCCCGCGCTCTACCGGGGGCCGCGCCACCGTCGTACGTCGTCGGCACCGCGGTACCCCTTCCGCCGGGACCGCTACTGGGTGACCCCCGCACCGGACACCGGCCAGGACCAGCCGACCCCGGCCCCGGCACCGGCACCGGCACCGGCCGCGCCCCGGCCCGCGGCCCGGACCGTCCACCGGCACGACATCCGGCCCGGCACGCCGTGGGCGGACCACCGGATCCTCGGCTCCACGGTCTTCCCCGCCACCGGCTACCTCGAACTCGCCGTGAACGCCTACGCGTCGGCCGACGGCCACGGCTCCGCGCCGGTCGAGCTGACCGACGTCGACTTCGTCCGACCGCTCCTGCTGGCGCCCGCCAAGGCCAGCGGGGTGGACGTCGTCCTGGAGGAGGACGGCGCCCGCTTCCGGTTCACCGTCGGCGAAGGGGACGGCCCGGCCCGCTACTGCCAGGGAAAGGTCGGACCGGCCGCGCGGCAGGGCACCTCGGGCAACCCGCCCGCGGAACTGCGCGCCGCGCTGCCCGACCAACTCGCCGCCGGACGGCTCTACGGCCTGCTGCGCGAGGACGGCCTGGAGTACGGCGCGAGCTTCTCCACCGTCCGCGAGCTGTGGCTCGACGGGGAGAACGGCCAGGCGCTGGGCCGGATCACGGCCGCCCCGGACGGCGCCGCCCGCGTCGGCCACGACCACCGGCTCGCCACCATGCTCGACGGCTGCCTGCACCTGACCGCCGCCGCCGCACAGGCCGGCACGGCCCGGGGCGCCTACGTCCCGGTCGGCGTCCGCCGGATGGTGCTGCGCGGCCCGCTGCCCGACCAGGTCTGGGGCCACGTCCGGCTGCGGCCCAACGACTCCGGGACCGCGCTCACCGCCCAACTGCGCGTCCTCGACGACACCGGCACCGTCCTCGCGGACCTCACCGACGTCGAGTTCCGGCGCATCGCCTCGCTGACCGACACCTCGGCCATCCCCGCGCCCCCGGCCGAGGGCCGACCGGGCGACATGCGGCGCGAACTGCGCGAACGCATCGGGGACCGGCCGGAGGCAGCACGCCGCCAGGTCGTCATCGACTGGCTCACCGACGAGATCACCGACACCCTCGGGCGCATGTCGAGCGAGCTGGAGATCGACCTGCACGACCTCGATCCCTCCCTGGCCCTGCTGGAGATCGGCCTGGACTCCCTGAACATCACCGAACTCCAGCGGCGCATCCAGGAAAAGCTCGACTTCCGCTTCAAGGCGATGGAGGCGCTGGAGTACCAGAGCATCGACGAACTCGCGGAGTACCTCCTGCGACGCGTGATCCTCGCGGACTCCTGAACCTCCTCCCCCCCCACCACCACCACACCCGGCAGATTCCAGAGGGGAAGTGCCGACAACCATGCTGAGCACCGACTACGTCAACGACTACCTGGACAGCCACTTAGCCGAGCGCCAGGTCAACAAGATCCAGCACGGCTTTCCGTCACCGCGGTACTGGAACGAACTGTCCGTCCCGCTCGACGAGATCGGCGAGGACCGCCGCTTCCTGAACGAGAAGCTCGGCCGCTCCCCGGTCTTCCTGTACGTCGGCGTCCCGTACTGCATCAAGACCGACCCCGGCAAGTGCGGCTACTGCCTGTTCCCCGTCGAGGAGTTCCAGGGCAACGCCGCGCTGGAGAACTACTACGGCTACGTCGAACGCGAAGCCGAGATGTACCGCGAGCAGATGGAGGGCGCCGTCCTCGCCGGAGCCTACTTCGGCGGGGGCACCTCGAACCTCTACAAAGCCCCCGTCTACCACCGGCTGATGGACATGGTCCGCCGGCTCTTCCCGGAGATCGAGGCGAGCGCGGACCTCACCCTGGAGGGCATCCCCCAGCTGTTCACCCGGCAGAAGATGGAAGCCATCCGCGACTCCGGGATGAACCGGATCAGCATGGGCGTCCAGCAGGTCAACGAGCACCTCAACAGCCTCAGCGGACGCAGGCAGACCACCGACCACGTCGTCCAGAGCCTCCAGTGGGCGCGCGAACTCGGCCTGTCCGCCAACGTCGACATCATCTTCGGCTGGCCCCAGCAGACCGTCGACAGCATGCTGGAGGACCTGGCGACCCTGGTCTCCTGGGACGTGTACGACATCACCCACTACGAGCTGAACGTCGGCGGACCGACCGACTTCGCGCTCAACCGCTTCCACGAACTGCCCAGCACCCTGGTCAACCTGGAGATGTACCGGGCGGGCCGCGACTTCCTGCTCGACCAGGGCTACGAGCAGCTGTCGACGTACAACTTCCGCCGCCCCGGCGACCCCGTGGCCCGGGACTTCCGCGAGGGCTACGTCCCGCGCTTCGAGCACATGGACACCCTCGGGCTCGGCTACGCGGCGATCACCTTCTTCGGCAACCCGGCGCTCCCGGCGGGCCGTTCCTGGTCGTTCATCAACCAGCGCAGCCTCGCCCACTACAAGGCGGCCGTCGACGAGGGCCGCTTCCCGGTCGAGCGGGGCTTCAGGCACTCCCCGGACGACTGGCTGATGATGCTGCTGTTCCGCAGCCTCATCAGCACCCAGGTGGACCTCACCCAGTACCGCGCCGCCTTCGGCCTCGACGTCTACGAGAAGTTCGCCACCGTCTGGGACGTGCTGGCCCAGCGGGGCTACGCGGAGATCACCCCGGAGCGCATCCAGCTCGTCGGCGACGGCGCGTTCTACGCCCCCATGTTCTCCGCCCTGCTCGCCGAGGACCGCTACCGCGAACTGCGCGAGGAGACCGCGCGGCGCAAGAAGGAGACACGCGAGGCACGCCAGGCCGTGCCGCTGCCGACGCCCGGGGTCGTCAGTGGGGGCTGACCTGCCCCTGGCGGGGCGCGGCTGCGTCGTCACCGGCGGCTCGCGGGGCATCGGCGCCGCGGTCGTACGGCTGGCGCTGGCCCAGGGCGCGGACGTCGTCTTCGGCTACCACAGCGACGAGAAACGCGCCCACGCCCTCGCCGACGAACTGCGCGCCGCCCACCCCGGCCGGACCTGCGTCCCGCTGTACAGCCAGGTCGCCGACGCGGCGGAGGCCGAACACTTCGCCGCGTCGGCCCTGGCCGCACTGGACCGGTTCGACGTCCTGGTCAACAACGCGGGCGTCACCCGGGACACGCTGTTCGCCCGGATGAACCCGCAGCAGTGGCACGACGTCATCGGCACCAACCTGGACAGCATGTACACCGTGACCAGGCCCCTGCTGATGCCCCTGGTGAAACAGCGCGGCGGCGCCATCGTCAACATCGCCTCGTCGTCCGGGCTGCACGGCATTCCCGGCCAGACCGCCTACTCGGCGGCCAAGGCCGGGATCATCGGCTTCACCAAGGCCCTGGCCAAGGAGGTCGGGGCCCGGGGCGTCACCGTCAACGCCGTCGCCCCCGGCCTGATCGAGACGGACATGACGGCGGCGATCCCCGACGACAAGGCCGAACTCCTCAAGTCCCTGATCCCCTCGCACGCCTTCGGCACCCCCGAGGACGTGGCCCACCTGGTCTGCTTCCTCGCCTCCGACCGGGCGCGCTACATCACGGGACAGGCCATCGAGATCTCGGGCGGTTTGGTGGTCTAGGGCTTTCGTATGTGCTCTAGGACTTCCGTACCCGGATCAGTCCCTCCTGGGCCAGGGTCGCCACCAGCGTTCCCCCGCGGGTGAAGACCCGGCCCAGGACCAGGCCCCGTCCGCCGGAGGCCACCGGTGTCTCAAGGGCGCACAGCAGCCAGTCGTCCGCACGGAAGGTGCCGTGGATCCACACCGTGTAGTCGACGCTCCAGCCGCTGGCGTGCAGCCACGACACCCCGTGCCGGACCAGGACGGTGTCCAGCATGGTGACGTCGCAGACATACACCAGCAGGCAGGCGTGGAGCAGGCGGGCGTCCTCGGGCGGCCGGGCCTCGGTCCGTACCCACACCTCGGTCCGGGAGGACACCAGCGACGGGTCCTTCTCCACGTCGAAGCTCAACGGCCCCGCGAAGCGCAGCTCGTACGGCTTGCCGAGCGGCTGCATCACCGCGCCGAACGCCTCGCTCAGCCGCTCCTCGTACGTCGGCAGCGCCTCCGGATCCGGCACGGACGGCATCGGGTCCTGATGGCCGAGCCCCGGCTCGGGGCGGTGGAAGGAAGCGGTCAGGGAGAACACCACCTGACCGTGCTGGAGGGCGCACACCCGCCGGGTCGTGAAGGACACGCTGTCCCGCACCCGCTCGACCCGGTACACGAACGGCGTCCCCGGCAGCGCGGCCTGGAGGAAGAAGCAGTGCACCGAGTGCGCGTCCAGCCCGGCCGGCACCGTACGCCCGGCGGCGGCCAGCGCCTGCGCGGCCAGATGCCCGCCGTACACCGGGGCCGACGGCTCCAGCGGCGGACGGCCGCGGAACCGCTCCCCGTCGCCCTCCTCGGGCAGCGGATCGAGGTCGAGCAGCTCCAGCAGCGTACGGTCCCGGTCCATGCTGACACCACTTCCCGCCCGCCACCGTGTCAACCGAACTGCCTTGGAAAACCCCAGAGTTGAGGTTCCGTCAGGGCGTGCGAACCATCACCATGGGAAGGCGCACGACGACTCTGCCGAAAGGTCCCGTCATGCCCGACCGCTTCGGCGCGGCACTGTACCGGCGGCGCGTCGCCGTGCTGTGGGCGAGCGCCTGCGTCGTCGTCCTCGCCGCGCTCGGCGGCCTGGGCCTGGAACACCGCCTGATGCACGGCGGCTTCTCCGACCCCCACGCGCAGTCCACCCGCGCCGCCCGCCTCGTGTCCGAACGGTTCCCCACCGCGGACGGCGACCTGCTGCTCCTGCTGAGCGGCACGGGCCCCGTCGACTCGGCCCGGTCGGCGTCCCTGGGCACCGCCCTGACCCGGCACGCCGAACAGGCCCCGGGCGTACGGGCGGCCACCTCGTACTGGACGGCGGGCCGCCCGGCGTCGCTGCGCTCACGCGACGGCACCCTCGCGCTCGTGTCGATCTCCCTGAACGGCGACGAGGACGACCGCGCCAGGACCGCGAAACGGCTGGTCCCGGACCTTCGACGGCAGGCACCGCAGCTGACGGTCAGAGCCGCGGGACCCGCGCAGGTCCAGGTGGAGATCGGCGACCGCACCGCACACGACCTGCTGCTCGCCGAGGTGATCGCCATGCCGATCACCCTCGTCCTGCTCCTGCTGGTCTTCGGCGGCGCGGTCGCCGCCGCGCTGCCGCTGGTCGTCGGACTGCTGTCGGTGCTGATGAGCCGGGCCGTGCTGAACGCCCTGGCGGGTGCGGTGCCGATCTCGGTGTACTCGATGAACTCCACCACCGCGCTCGGCCTCGGCCTGGGCATCGACTACAGCCTCTTCATCCTCGCCCGGTTCCGGGAAGAGCTGCGCGGCGGCGCCACGGTGCGGGAGGCGCTCGTGCCGACCGTCCGCAGAGCCGGGCGGACGGTCGCCTTCTCCGGCCTGACGGTCGCCGTCTCCCTGGTCGCGCTCCTGGTCTTTCCCCAGTTCTTCCTGCGCTCCTTCGCCTACGGCGGCATCGCGGTGGTCCTCTCCGCCGCCGCCGGGGCGGTCCTCGTCCTGCCCGCGCTGCTCGCCGTCCTGGGCCACAAGGTCGACCGCTACGACGTCTTCGCCCGCCTGCGCAGACCCGAAAGCGGCCGGTGGTACCGGTTCGCCCTGGCCGTGATGCGCCGCCCGGTGCTCTACGGCGGCGGCGTGGTGCTGGTCCTGGCCGTCCTGGCGTCCCCCTTCACCCGGGTCTCGCCCGGCCTGTTCGACGACCGCTCACTGCCCGCCGACTCCCAGGCACACCGCGCCACCCAGCTCCTGCGCGAACGGTTCGACGACGGCGTGCTGCGCACCGTCCAGGTCGTGGTGGAGGGCCGGCCCCAGAGCCTGGAGCCCTACGCCCGGGCCCTGTCGAAGGTGCCCGACGTCCGCCGGGTGACAGCGGCGAGCGGCACCTACGCGGCGGGCCGCCGCGTCCAGGGACCGCCTCCGGCCGCCACCGCGCTCGTCAACGGCGACAGCGCGCTGCTCTCCGTGGTCTCGGACGTGGAGCAGGACTCCTCGGCCGGGACCCGTCTCGTCTCCCGGCTGCGGAACGTGCCACCGCCGGACGCCGCGCGGGTGTCGGTGGGCGGAGAGGCCGCGGAGGTCGCGGACAGCACGGCGGCCATCGCTCGGGCGACCCCGCTGGCCATAGCCATCGTGGTCGGCTCCTCCCTGATCCTGCTGTTCCTGTTCACCGGGAGCGTCCTGATGCCGGTGAAGGCGCTGGCGCTCAACACCCTCAGTCTCAGCGCCACGTTCGGGGCGATGGTGTTCGTCTTCCAGGAAGGCCACCTGTCGTTCCTCGTCGGCGACCCCCTGCACACCGGCACCCTGGACGCGACCATCCCGATCCTGACCTTCTGCGTGGCCTTCGGCCTCTCCATGGACTACGAGGTGTTCCTCCTCTCCCGCATCCGCGAACGCCACCTGCTCACCGGCGACAACACGGAGTCGGTGGCGTACGGTCTCCAGCACACCGGCCGGATCATCACGGCCGCCGCGCTCCTCGTCGCCGTCGTCCTCTTCGTCTTCGCCCTCTCCGGAGTGACCCTCCTGAAACTCCTCGGAGTCGGCCTCGCCCTCGCGGTCGTCCTGGACGCGACCCTCGTCCGCGCCGTCCTCGTCCCGTCCTTCATGCGCCTGGCGGGCCGCGCCAACTGGTGGGCCCCCCGCCCGCTGCGGCGGCTGCACGACCGGGTGGGGCTGCGGGAGGAGTGACATCCATAGAGGAGTGACATCCATAGGAGCATCCCGCCCCCCACCCGGTGTGCCCGTCGACAGGCGCCGACGCGTCAACAACCAGAACCGCGACTGCTGTTACTGAAGGACGGTGATCCGGTCGGCCGCGGGCACCGGATAGGGCGCGGCGGCGGACGACCGGTCCGTCAGGTACTGCTCGAACGCGGCGAGGTCGTCGCCCCCGACCAACACGTTCGCCCCCTTGCCGAGTTCGGCGAACCCGTCCCCGCCCCCGGCGAGGAAGGAGTTCATGGCGACGCGGTAGGTAGCGGCGGGATCAAGGGGAGTGCCGTTGAGCGCGACGGAGCCGACGACCACCCGAGCGGCCCCCGTCTTCGTCAGATCGAGGGTGTAGGTAAGCCCGTCACTGACCTGAAGAACCTTCGGCGCGGCCTCGTTGACCCCGCTGACCTGCTGCTGGAGCGCGGTGATGAGCTGCGCCCCGGTGAGGTCGACGAGGTTGACGGTGTTGGCGAACGGCTGCACGGTGTACGCCTCGCCGTAGGTGACGACGCCGTCCCCTTCTCCTCCGCCGGAGGAGGCATAGGCGAGGGGAGCCCGTATCCCGCCGGGGTTCATGACGGCCAAGTCGGCTTCCGGATCAAGGGACTTGGCGTAGGCGAGCTGCGCGTCGGCGACGAGGTCGCCGAGCGGCGACTCGGTCCCCGTGTTGCCGATCTCCCCCGCGATGTACCCGATGGGCCGCGAGGCGACGGGCGCGGCCAGCGCGCCCCACTTGCCGATGAGCGCGGTCATGTCGGCGGCCTTGGGCACGGTCCGGGTGACGACGTGGTTGGCCGAGGTCACGGCCGTCCGCGCGATGTCGCCGGTACGACGGTCGTAGGTCAGCGTGGTGTCGGTGTAGAGCCGCCCGAACGAGGCGGCGGAGGTGACCATGCGGGGCTGGCCGGCCGGGTCGTCGACGGTGCAGACGTAAGCCTGGTGGGTGTGCCCGGTGACGAGGGCGTCCACGGCGGGCGTGACGTTCTTGGCGATGTCGACGATGGGCCCGGAGATCCCGTCACCGGCGCCCGGGCTGTCGCAGTCGTAGTTGTAAGCGGAAGAAGCAGGCGCACCCCCTTCATGCACGAGCGCGACGATCGACTGAACCCCTTGCCGCTGAAGGACTTTGGCGTACTTGTTGATGGTCTCGACCTCGTCGCCGAAGGCCAGCCCCTTGATGCCGTCGGCGGAGACGATCCCGGGCGTGCCTTCGAGGGTCACGCCGATGAAACCGATCTTGACGTCCTTCTTCTTCCACACCCAATAGGGCTTGAGGATCGGCTTGTTGGTCTTCTCGTCGGTGACGTTGGCGGCGAGGTAGGGGAAGTCGGCGCCGGAGAAGGTCTCGCCGTCGTCGTAGCACCCGTCGACGGGGTGGCACCCGCCGTTCTGAAGACGCCCCAACTCCTTGGCGCCTTCGTCGAATTCATGGTTCCCGACGGAAGTGACGTCCAGATCAAGCTTGTTGAGGGCCTCGATGGTCGGCTCGTCGTGGAACAGCCCGGAGACGAGCGGGGAGGCGCCGACCATGTCCCCGGCGGCGGCGGTGACCGAATACCCGTTGCCCTTGCGGGCGTTGCGCAGATGGGTGGCGAGGTACTCGACCCCACCGGCGTCGACGGTCGCGGTCGTCCCGTCCGCATGCGCCTCGGTGACCCGCCCGGAGGACCCGGCGGGCGGCTCAAGGTTCCCGTGCAGGTCGTTGAACGAGAGGAGTTGGACGTCCTGGTAACGGCTGGGCAGTTTGCCGTGCCGCGAACCGCTGGCACTGGCCCCGGCCGGCATCGCCGCGACCAGCGCCCCGACGGTGACAAGCCCGGCCGCGGCCCCGAGCATGCGTCGGGCACGCCGATCGCGCGGCTTGGGTCTCTGCGAATACGACGGATACGACGGCTGCATGTGGCCCCCTGCGGTGAGCGTGGACGTGGGCATGGACATGGCCGCATGCGCGACAAGAGCAAAGCACAGGCCAAGAGAATGTCCAGGAAGCCTAAAGTCAACGCGCGTAGCGCACTAGGGGGTGGGGGTTACAAGGAGGTTGCCATTTGTCCGCGTCGCTTGGTTCGAGACTTCGAGACTCGGAGTGTTCCTGCGGCTCGCCCCGAACCGCGCGGACGAGCGCGTACATACGGTCAGTTCGGCGTCCGTGCCAGCACCAGGGCGAGGACGAAGGCGGCCACGGACACGACGTACAGGGCGACGCCCAGCTGCTTCACGACAGCTCACCGCCGAGAGCCTCCACGTGCCGAAGCAAGCAGTCGACCGAGCGCGCGAGACGCCGCGCGTGCGCCACCCGAGCACGCGGCTGTTCATCGGGGACGAGGTCCAGCCGCCGGCGAGCCTCAGCGATTCCGGCCAGGGCACCCGTCCTGCGCACGTCGCCCTCCGGGAGTCCCCGGCCGACCCGCCCGACTTCGGGGATCAACAGCATCAGATGTCCCCGGCACAACAGGACCAGGTCGTGCAGTTCCTCGGCCGTGAGCGGTACGGCGTCATCCGCGAACACCCGCGCGATCGTCCGGCGCATGGTGACGGCATCGACGGGAATGGAGTCCTGTGCCACCGTGCTCCCTTCGCCCCTGGAACGCGCGTTGGCCGCGGCAACACCGTTCCGCAGCGCATCGGTGAGGAGCACGGGCCGGAGGCTGCCCACGCGCGCATCCCACTCGATCCCGCCCCCGACGGGCCGCAACTGAACGTACGGGCCGACAAAGCCCATCACCCGGCCGACCTTCGCGAGGCCGGTGTCCTCGACGGTGTCGCCGAGCCTCGGCTCGTACTCGGTCATCGTCACCGAACCCCCCTCGGCAACGAGGAGACATCCGAAGAGGCACTCGTTCCGGGCCTGCGCGCAGCGGGATCCGGTTCGGGACGGTTGGATCCGGGCGGCCGGGAAAGCACCGCCCTCACCCTTCCAAGTGCTGGTGATACATGGTGCATTGTCGATCTGTTCCGATCAGGTCGGCCGTGCCCCGGGACCGTGTCAGCGGTCGCCGCGGCTTGTCATCCGAGGAAACCTCAAGCGCCGCCCCGAAGATCAGGACAGAACAAGGGGAGTTACTCGCAGCCGACCGGACAGTTTTACTCAACAGAGAGTTTCGGTACGGCTACTGTCGTAGGGCGCCGACACAGCGGGGGCAGCATGAGCGGCAGGAGGAACATCCGGCTCGAAGAGCTGCTGGCGGAATACGGCTACACCCACGCGCAGTTGGCCGACAGGGTCAACGATGTCGCCGAACGGCTCTCCGGCAGACCCGCCCAGTGCACGGACAGACACGTGCGTCGCTGGGTTCGGGGCGATGTTCAGTGGCCCTGGACCCGCTACCTTCTGCCCCTTCAGGACATCTTCGGCCGCAGCCCGGAAGCTATGGGATTCGTCCCACGCAAGACCTCTTGGGTGCCCTCTCCACCTCCGCGGCCGACTGCCGCGAAGGAGCACCATCCCGTGAAACGACGCGAGTTCATCGCAGTCGGCCTGGCCGCCGCCCTCGGACTGGACACCATCCCTTCAGCAGGACGGATCGGCACCAGCGACGTCGAGCGTATCCGCGCCCTCGTCCCCGCCCTGTACAAGCACGATCACCAACTCGGCGGCGGCGCCCTCCACGACGTGGCCGCCGACGCGCTGCGGCGAGTCCAGGACGCCGTGAACCAATGCAGCTACGGCGAACGCGTCGAACGTCTCCTGTACGCGGCCATGGGCGACCTCGCCGCCTCGGCAGGCTGGTTCGCCTACGACGCGGGCCGACAGCGCGAGGCGGCCACGCTCTACAACGAAGCTCTCCAAGCGGGCGTGCTCGCCAAGGACGGAATATTGCAGGCTCGCGTCTGGTCCAACCTCGCTATGCAGGCCCGATTGCTCGACCGTGACCAGGAGGCGCTACGCATCGGCCGGGCGGCCGTGGAGACACGCCAGGCCAAAACGGACCCCTGGCTGATGACCCTCCTGCACTGCCGCCAGGCCGTCGGCCACGCCCGCACCGGCGAGCGGGGCCGTGCACAGCGCTCGCTCGCCCGCGCCGAAAGCACCTATGAACGCGCTCACGGGGAGCCCGCCGCATGGCTGTCGTTCCTCACCCCGGCCGAGATCACCGGACTCGCCGGGGCCGCCCACCACGCCTTGGGACAGTACGGCCGAGCAGCAGAACTCACCGCCGACGCACTCGCCATGCTGGAACCACGCTTCGAACGCAACCGCATCTACTACACCGCGCAACGCGCACAGGCACTCCTCGACGGCGGTGACGTCGAAGAGGCCGCCCTGACCGCCGAACAGGCCGTGGACATCGCGGGGCACGTTCAGAGCGAACGCGTACGGGACAAGCTCACCGGATTGCGTCGACAGATGCTGCATCACACGCGCATCCCCGCCGCAGCCGAGTTCCTTGAAAAGACACGGCGGACAGGAGCATGAACGTGGACGCCCTCCGGCTGGAACGGAGAGACGCCGCCGGGCTGGAGGACATCCGCCCCCAGTTGCTGAGCGTGTACGCCGAGATCTACGCCGACCGGCTCACGGAGGAGTTCCACAACGTCGAGAGGTTCGACGAACGGCTCGGCTGGAACACCGAGGTACCGGGCTTCGCCGCCGTGATCGGCCACCTCGCCGACCGGCCGGTGGGCTACGCCTACGGCTGCACGTTGCAGCCGACCACCCGCTGGTGGAACGGCCTCCGTACCCCCGTACCCGACGACGCGCTCATCGAGACGGGCAGCCGAACCTTCGCGCTGTCGGAGCTGATGGTCGTCGATGAAGTGCGAGGCACCGGCGCCGCGCGCCAGATCCACGACGAACTGCTGCGCGGTCGCGCCGAAGACCGGGCCACGCTGCTCGTCGAGCGGGACCACCCGAAGGTACGCGCGCGGTACGAATCGTGGGGCTACGAGCGGCTCGGCGAGGTACTGCCGTTCCCGGACGCCCCACTGTACGACGCGATGCTGCTGCACCTGCGCCAGGCGTGACCCCGCCGTCAGCCCGCGGCGATCGCCACCAGTTCAGCCAGTGCCCCGATCCGCCGGTCCGCCGCGGCGATCACTTCCGGATCGTCGGCCCACAGCTGCCCCCAGGGCCCCCGCCGGATGCGAGCCGCACGAAGCCCCGGCGCCTTGGCGCGAAAAAGGTCGTTGACCGGATGGTCGCCTACCTCAAACAGGCCGACGGCACCGGGTGGTTCGACAACTACGCTCAGAGCTTCGAAGCCGTCTGGGCCGACGCACGGCCCTGGACACCCGATCAGGAGGGGACCGCCGCACATGGGCAGGACTGAGTACTACAACGACCCCACCGCTCCGAAGGCGAACACCCTCATCCCCGCCAGCAACCTGCTCGTCGTCGACGACAGCGGCGCGATCCTGCTCCAGCGCCGCCGCGACACCGGCCAGTGGGCCCTGCCGGGAGGCGCCCAGGACATCGGCGAGACGGCAGCGCGGTGCGCGGTGCGGGAATGCCTGGAGGAGACCGGCATCGTCGCCGAGATCACCGGCTTCCTCGGCGTCTACACCAACCCGCACCACATCGTCGCCTACACCGACGGCGAGATCCGCCAGCAGTACGAGAACACCTACATCGGCCGTCCCGTCGGCGGCGAGCCCACCATCAACGACGAGGCCGACGGCGTCCGTTTCGTCCTGCCGCCCGACCTCGACCAGTACGACATCCACCCCAGCATGCGCCAGCAGATCGGCGACTACCTCGCCGGCACCTACCCCTACCTGGGCTGAACCACCAGAGCCGCCGCCATCCGCTCCACTGCGGCAAAGATCTCCGGTGCCGCCCGACGGATGAACCGCCCGACGACGCTGTCGGCACCATAGCGGCCGACGATCTCCGCGACCCGCTCCCGCGCGCTGGTCCGGAAGCCGTCGGGCGTCGTCGTCATATCGCAGTAGACCAGCGCGTCCACCAGCAGCGGCTCCTCCAACAGCGGGAACTCCGCCGCCAGCTCATCCCGCAGCCCGCGCTCCTCGGCCTCCAGCAACGCGAACGAGTGGTTCGCGACCAACCGCACCAGCCGCTCGTCGGCCCTGTGCTCGTCACGGAGGAACCGGGCGCCGTCGAGCGGATGGAACCCCGTCGTGGCCAGCCTGGGCGCGTACCCCACGTCATGCAGCGTCGCGGCGGCGACCAGCAATCCGGCATTCTTCCCCAGGATCCGCCCGACCTCCGCCGCCCGGGCCGCGACTCCCTGGCTGTGCGCCCACCGCCGAGGGAGAGCATCGCCGAGCTCGGCCGCCGCGACCCGCCCGGCCCAGTCCACCATCGCCTCGCCCATAGGTCACTACATGCCCGGGGGAGCGGCTGTCAGTCCGCGACGACGGCCAACAACTCCCCCCAACGACCCGATCCGCCACTCCGCCGCTGCGGCCACCCCCGGGTCGTCGGCCCACAGATGCCGAACGAACCGCCCCGGCGCAAGGCACCGAAGGCGGTTCGCGGTGAACTGCCGCAGTGCGCGGGTCAGTTCACCCCGACGGCATTCAGGATGGCCGGGGCGACATGGTCGGCCGCGTTCTGGTGCCCCTTGGCGTTGGGGTGGACGAAGGCCACCTCGGTGGGGAAGTGGGCGAAGACGCCCTCCACCCACTTGTTGGTGTCGCAGACGCTGTGGTTCTGGGAGGAGCCGTAGAGGTCGACGAATTTGTCGTCGTGCGCTGCGGCCGACTTCTTGATGACCTGGTTGAGGGGTTCCAGGACGTCGGTGCGCAGCCAGTCCAGGTCGCCCGGGGTGATCGTGGCGAACTGCTCCCAGTTGGTGTACTGGCACTTGGCGGTGTCCTGGGGGATGACCGTGGGGTAGCCGACGGTCAGGATCTTCGCGTGCGGGGCCCGGTTGTGCAGCACGGCGAGCATCTCGCCGTACTCCCTGCTCACCCCCGCCAGCCGGCCGGGGATGCCGTCGGCGAGGGCGTTCCGGCAGGGGGTGCCCTCGCCACCGGTGCCGTCGCCCAGTTGCAGGCACTGGAAGAGGATGTCGGCGAACCCGAGGGTGTTGCCGCCCACGCCGACGGTGATCACGTCCGTGTCGGGCCCCACCGCCTCGGACTGCGGCGGCACCGGCGGGAAGGGGTAGTCCGGGTCCTCGGAGAAGGGCGGCAGGTGGCGGCCGATCGGGTTCTGGGCCTGGTGGGTGACGTCCGCGATGGTGGCGGCGCCGCAGCTGACGTTCGTCAGCTCGATGAGCGAGCCGAGGTCGCGGTCGATGACCTGCGGGTAGGACCGGTCGGTGCGTTCACAGCCGTCGCGGGGCACCTCGAAGGTGTCGCCCGCGGCCGGGATGACTCCGGCGGTGTACGAGTCGCCCAGCGCGACCCAGTCGTAGGCCGGTGCCGCGGCGGCGGGCTGGGCGGGCGCGGGGGCGCCCGCGGCGAGGGCCACGGCCGATCCGAGCAGGGCCAGACGGGTACGGAAGCGAGCCACTAATCCTCCTGGAATGTGAAGTTGACTTCACTTTGACCGTAAGGCGATCGTCACTTTATGCACTAGATCCAATACGGACAGTTATCGACTGGCTGCTGGGGTGCGGCTGGCCGGTGGGTCCGCCAGGCGTGTCCGATCAGACTCGATCGTCAACTGATCAGCCTTGGGCGGCGTTCGCCCGGGCCGGGGAACTTATTGATCCATTGCGTGCTCGCAGCCCGGCTCGCGGACCCCGGCAGACCCCCGCCGCTGTCTTGTTCTCGCTTGTTCTCGCTTGTTCTCGCTTGTTCTCGATCAACGACCGGCTTCAGCAGCGGACATACAGTGCGCCCGTCAGGTCGTACGTCCCCGCGGTTCCCGGGGGGACAGTCACGATCGGCGGGGCGGAGAGGCTGCCGTAGAAGCCGACCGTGTACTGGGTGTTGTTGATCACCGTGACGTAGCCCAGGAAGGAATACGTCCGCAGTGTGGGGCAGGCGTAGATGTCGTGCTGTCCACCGGAATCCACCATGCACAAGAAGCCCGACGGGCAGTCCGCGAGGGTGCTGGTGGACACGGCGGGTGCCGCGGTGTCCGACACCGCCGCCGACGCCGTCGTACCGCCGAGGCCGAGCAGGACCCCACCGCAGGCGAGCGCCGTCGCGGCGAGCCGCAGCCCGCAGGCCGCGAGGGTTTTGCGTGGGCGAGTCAGTGAGTGAGTCAGTGGGTGCGTCACGAGGGGACTCCCTAGTACGAAGCGACAGGTACGGAGTGGCAGGTACAGAGCGGCAAGTGAGCGTCACCGCCCAGCGTCCGCCCCCGCACCCCGCCCCTCCACACCTTTCGACGAGCCCCTAAACCCCCAGCCCACAGCCCTCCGACCGCCCCCGTCCACGCACCCCCCGCCCACCGCGACCGGGTGCTGCCCGGCGGCCAGTCGGCGGCGCAGCGCGGTGGATCGCCTGGGGGCGGGGGGTGGGTCGGCGTACCGGCGGTTGCCCGCGAG